>NZ_CP063982.1:2102886-2803849 GCF_022811525.1 Orrella daihaiensis
GTGGTTTGTCTCGCTCAGTGGTAAACCTGGATGCGGGTGCACGTACGCCCCTGGCGGGTGTTTTCTCGGCCATTCTGATGGTAATCGTATTGCTTGGTGCAGGGCAGTATCTGGCAGCCCTGCCGCTAGCGAGTTTAGCGGCCTTGATTATTGTGGCGATTTGGTCATTGTTTGATTGGCGCACCCTACGCGAGTGCATCCGGTTTGATCGAGCTGATGCAGCTGGCTGGTTGGTGACTTTTTTTGGAGTGCTGTCGCTAGGTGTTGAACACGGCATCATGCTGGGGATAGCCCTGTCAGTCGGCACGGTGCTGTGGCGTCAATCTCGACCTCACATTGCCATTATCGGACGACTGCCCGGCAGCGAACATTTCAGGAATGTACATCGCCATCAGGTCGAGACTTTGTCGAACGCACTTTTTCTGCGAGTAGACGCCAATCTGTTTTTTGCCAACTGGGACCGCGTGCGTGAGTTTATCGACCAACAAACCAACCACTTGACTCAGGGCGGCGAGGTGGTTCTAAGTATGGCTAGCGTATCGGACATTGACAGCACGGCCCTAGAGGGTCTACAGGGGTTGGCGAGAGACTTAAAGACACGCGAGATTGGCTTGTCGCTTTGCGAGATCAAGGGCCCGATTTCAGACAAACTCAAGCGTGCGCACTTGGACGGCCAAGTGAACACTCATCTGTCGAACCACGATGCGTTTGAAGCCATTCGAGCAAAAGGGCATGCGCTAAATAGTCCTAACATATGATGTCCACCCCCATCGCTATACAGACATCAAACAAACTTGAAAGCTTGGTCAGTACCGCACCAGCACTTTGGCTCGGATTGCACAGCACACTGGCGAAATTTCAAAACACGCCAGACATCACAACCCTGAATGAAGCTGCCAACAAAGCCGGTCTCACTAACAGGCTAGGTATGCCGCTGCAGTTCATTGCGCAAACGAAACCATGTGGACAGCGTGATTACGAAACACAAATTTATCACCAAGGCATGATCCCTACACGCCCTGGCCACTGGCATGACATCTTTAATGCCTGTATGTGGTTGACCTACCCTAAGACCAAAGCAGCATTGAATACGGTGCATCTACGTGAGCCAACTACCACGGGACGGACACCAGCAAGCGATGCAGCCACCCTATTTGATGAAAGTGGCGCCATTCTGATCGGGCCCGATCCAAGGCTGGCTCAATGGCTTATCGATCATGACTGGAAGACTGCGTTTGTGACGCATCGGGATTTGTGGCAAACACACCACCTGTTGGTGATCGGCCACGCTGTGCTGGAAAAACTCGCCAACCCCTATCCGGGCATGATTGCCAAAGTCATTTATCAACCTTGGTCAGCCCTAAGCAAAGACGATCTCATGGCACCACCACCCGCACTTGATCAAATCATTGCCCAGCGCTGGCATGATGGTGAATTCAAGCGACCATCACAGCTATTTCCGATGCCAGTCCTCGGCGTGCCCGGCACTGATACCAGTAATGAAAACCCAGCGTATTACGACAACACGCTGGTATTTCGCGCAAAGCGCAAGTTATAGAACACGAAAACAATTAGTTCATTATGCGTACTAGAGGGCGTTGGCCGAAGAAAACCCGGATCACCAACTGATGGACCACGCAGCAGTGTTAAAACTAACGCCAACAACAAACTCTCTACTATCCGGAGACATCCATGACAAATTCATCAAACCCACCGGTAGCCGTGGTCACTGGTGCTGCACGCGGCATCGGGCTAGCCACTACGCAATTGCTTCTAGAAGACGGCTGGCATGTTGCGATGATTGACCGTGATGAGCCGGAATTAATGAAAGTCAGCAATGGTTTGACTGGCGCCAGACCCTTTGTGTGCGATGTATCGGTGCCAGAGGACGTAGATCAAATGGCTCGTCAGGTACTGGCTTGGAGTGGGCGTATTGATGCACTGGTAAACAACGCAGGTGTAGCTGATTTCGGGCCGATGGCTGATACGGACTTCAAGCGCTGGCGCACCGTCATGGAAACGAATTTGGATGGCGTTTTTTTATGCTCACAGGCTTTAATCCCTGCATTGAAGCAAACCCATGGCGCAATCGTGAACATTGCTTCTATTTCAGGGCTCAGAGCCTCTACATTACGTGTGGCTTATGGCACTTCGAAGGCTGCTGTGATTCATCTAACCAAGCAACAAGCTGCGGAGCTTGGCGAGCACAACGTCAGGGTCAATTGCGTAGCGCCAGGCCCCGTGCGCACCAAACTGGCGATTGCCGTGCATAGCCCGGAAATTATTGCTGCCTACCATGACGCCATTCCATTGAACCGCTACGGCGCTGAACATGAAATCGCCCAAGCAATTGTATTTCTGGCCTCACCCAAAGCCAGTTACATCACAGGCCAGGTACTCGCAGCCGACGGTGGGTTTGAAAGTACCGGCGTTGGACTGCCTGCTTTGCGAACAAAGTTAGATAAATGACCAACATGGCAGACTTCATTTACCTCAACAACTGGGATCGCGAACAGCCACCAACGCGTTTCGAACAAGCGCTGGGCACCTCCGGATTGTCGGTGACCATGTATAGAACCGTTCAAGGTGAGTTACCAAATACTGCCGCCATACAAAAAGCTCGCGGTGTATTTGTCAGTGCAAGTGTGGCAGGCGCTTATGATGGTGATGCCTGGATTGATGCTTTGGGTGAGACTTTAAGACAACTTGCTAGCCAAGAAGTACCGATGCTCGGGCTGTGCTTTGGGGCTCAGGTGCTGGCTTGGGCATTGGTTGGCAAGGACCAGGTATTTAAACGCGCCGATCGCGAAACTGGCTATGGTGAGATCCAACTAACCGACGCTGGAAAAAAGGACCTCTTGACGCAGGGCCTTGCCCACCAAATGCGAACTTTTATGTGGCATGGTGACGAAGTACGCGCAGACCATCCGGACATTATCGTTTTAGCCAACAACGATGTCTGTGCCAATCATCTCTGGCGTTGGCGCCGTGGTCCGGTGTGGGGCATTCAGCCCCACCCGGAAATGGATCAAACCCACATCTGCGAGTTTCTGCATAAAAATCGCGAATGGTTTGTTGCCGAAGGCAAAGACGTTGAACCCATACTGAACTCGCTAGAGCCCAACGATCAACTGGCACCTATCTTTGACCGATTTTTAGCATTGGTTAAAAATCGCTGAACTGGTTAACCATTTCATAGCTTATCGAGTTCCCCCCGGGCCGGCGCCAGCCCCACCACCAGATCCACCACCAGATCCACCACCAGATCCGCCGCCTGAGCCTGAGCTTGAACCTCCTCCACGGTTTTGGATTTGGCTTTGCTGCTCAGACTGCATTTGGCTTCGATTCATCGGCGCATTAACTGCTGGTGGCGTGTGTAGCTGCTGCCGCTCACGCTCGCGCTGCATCTCTTGCTGCCGCACTTGATCTCCCTGCCCAGGTGGTACGGTTTCTTGCTGCTGCTGGGTTTGTTGCTGCTGCTGTTGTTGCGCCTGCTGAGCAGTTTGCTGCGCCAACAATGACCGGGTTGTGCTGTCTTGCGCCTGCACGTTAGCAGACACAAGGACAACAGCTACCCAGCCCGATGCGAGATAGCGATATTTCATGATGTCACCTCACGATGGGCCAGGTGCCCGTTAAACCACGAACGATTCGGCGCCTAGCTGTTCGGCATTGATACCGACAAGCTGCACCGATAGCTCGGCCATTCCCGAACCGGATACGTGACCGTTGGTATCGGCATAAACCATGGTGTTCTCGCCCGACTGCTCTACCCAAATACCGAAAGCCTCTGGTCCAGCAGCAAAATGGATATTGCCTCCAATCGCCGAGAAATCAAGCACATCAACACCAGGCTTAAAGTCTGTGATGATGTCCATGCCATGCGACCCTTCTGACAACACATCGTCGGTTACCAAAGTTTGGATGTGGCTATGGTCATCATCATTTCCATGGTCCGAATCATGGTCACCACCGCCATGACTGCCATGCGCTGAACCAATCACAAAAACGTCTGGCCCGTTACCACCGGTCAAAATATCTGGTCCTGGACCACCATCAAGGAGGTCACTGCCGTTGCCCCCATCTAAAACGTCACGACCGCCACCACCATACAATTCGTCTGCCCCATTGCCACCAAGCAAGGTGTCTGGTCCGCCTCTGCCATAGATATGGTCGTTGCCATTACCGCCATCGATATACTGCGGCCCACCTGCACCAAACAACCAGTCTTCGAAATTGGTACCCATAATGACCGTACCGGAATGGTCACCATGACCATCCTCATGATCATCCATGACAACGGCGTTCATACTCGAATCATCCACCATCATTACTGATGCAAGCATGGCTGGCTCGGGCTCTGGCGCAGGTACTTCAATCGCACCAAAATTTTCATGCATAAACAGAATCACTGCTCGGGCGTCATCAACGGCTTGCGCAAAATCATTCACACCCGCGTTTGTCACTGGTTCAGTAGAACCATCGCTTTGCAGATATTCGTCCGTCCATTCCTGACTTCCAAAGACTGCCTCGTACACCGAAGTTGGTTCGACCAGTTCAAGCTCGGGATCATCATCCAAGTTCTGATACCACTGAATATAGGTATCACTCCAGCGGGCCTCGCGCGAATAGTCATAGGCCTCACCACCATCGACCGTGAAATCAAAATAGTCAATCGTGCTGCCTGTCACTTGATTAACACCCAAGGTGGTGTTCTGGTAGAGAACAGCATCCATCGTCACTGGTGAAAACTTGTCAAAAGCCGCTGCTAGCAGGCTTGAAGGGTCCCAGTTCTCGAGCGCAGCGATCTGGGCTGGCCAAAAATCTTGAACTGCCGTCCAAGACTGCTGACCACCTGCCGTCATTAAGTACTGATAGAGCGCCATGTTCTCAAGCGGTGAGTCAATAGCAACGCCATCAACCGTAATTCGACCCGCTGCATCCGTATCAATCACAGTAGCAGCCATGATCTTGGTCATCGCCTCATCAAGCGACTTCTGCATGACCGAATCAGGCGCACGTGCTACGTTGGCGCGACCAAGCTCGACCTCCTGAACGAGATCGACCTTATCCGTCGGTATTTCATAGTCACCGGTCGCCGGATCCAACTCGAAATAAATCAAGCTACCATCGCTACCCACCAGAATAGGCTGCCCATTGCTATCGAGAACTGGCTCACCGTTACCATCACCATCAGACGGATCGAGGTCACGCAACAAGACATACTGATCACCATACAGGTCGCCTTTATCACTTCCACCGCCTGGATTGTCAGGGCGCCCACCACCTTGGCCTTTGCCATTACCGCTGCCGGGATTGTCCGGGCGGCCTGATCCTTGCCCTTGCCCACTGCCCTGACCACCACCTGGACTCTGGGCAGCCAATACGTTGTCCCTGGCGAGATCATCTCGGCCAACATTCGGGGATTTCTTCATGGTTTGTTACTCCTTCAATTTGATTGCGTCTGTAATTTGCAGCTGCATTCAAATCGTGCGCCGATCAGGGCCATTGCACCATTACCCATTGGCGATAACAAAACACGCACTGCCGTTTACCCCTTTTGGATAGCTCACCGTCTATCACTTTGACTCACACGGCTTACAGCCGCGGCATACCTAAAAAGGTGTAGCGATATACGCGATTTGCGTGATTTACCAAGCTCAAACGCCTACCTAAGATGATTCAACCAATCAGACGTTGATGAAGGAGACAACCATGGTGACGTTCTATCGTAAGGCACAGATCAATGGCAATACGCCGATCGACAAAGAAACGGTAGGTTCAATTGATTTATCCCAGCCAATCAAGCCAGAACGATGGTCAGAAACCGAGTATCTCGGCATATTGAATCCGGAAGATGATCTGCCTTATGTCGTCATCCGTCCGAAGGTCAACCGCAAGAACAACAAAAAAATTCTGCGCATGCGCGGTCACTGGGATTGAATACACGGTTAAAAGGAGAGTTTCATGCTGGATACTTACAGCCAGTCGCAAGATGATGGCGGCGTTTCATTTGAAACCGATGACCTTGCAGCCGTGGGCTACCTTAGTTCATCTACCGAATTACTTGGGCTACTGGGCCTTACCTATCTATTTCTACAAAGCTATTGGAACAACCGACGGCTTAATCTGACCGGTAGGCTGTACTACGACGGCCTTGATTACGGCATTATTCTGGAAGGAGAAAAAACCCGGCTCGCTCGACTGGCGCGTATCATCGAACGCGACGGGCGACACAAGATCCGTCAGAAGTTCCATATTCAGAACATTAACCAACGTCACTACGACGATTGGCAGATGCGTTTCGATGGTGCAGACACCGTTGCACATGTGTTACCGAATTATCGCCATGCGATTGGCGAGATCAATGGCCAGACAGCTGACCAAGTAATGCAACTAATGACACTTTACCGCGTCTGAATCAATCTAGACGATGCCGTAATCAGAGAGCCAGCTATTTGCTGGCTCTCTGTCTTTTTATTGAGTCGTTTGACCTACTGCACCGTGATGAACTTGCCGTGGTGGTTATTCACTTTAGGTAATGTCAGCGTCAAAACTCCATTATCAAACTTGGCAACCGATCCCTCGCTTTTTACGTTGTGTTCGAGCTGCACGGTGCGATTAACCCAGCCGTAATAACGTTCACTACGGATAACTTTTTCATCTGACTTCTCTTCGGTGATTTTTTTGGTCTCAGCACTGATGGTCACTTGATCATCCTCGACTTCAATTTTGATGTCCTTTTTGTTTACACCTGGCAGCTCGGCTTGCAACTCATAATGATCTTTACAATCCTTAACATCTACTTTGAATGATTGATCACTCAAGGACTCCAGAAACGGTCGCATAATGTATTCCGGTGAGGCAAACTCGCGAAATAGTTCGCCCCACATATTGCGATTGATACGTTCTAATTGATTCATGATGGTTCACTCCTGTGTTTACTCATAGATTGTGACGAACGAGTCGTCATACCTAAACATGGTGCTTGTCTAGCTGCACGCAAACTCTAACGCTCACGCAAGGCCTCCCGTACTGACATTAACGGTCTAAAGACATACTCGAGAACAGTCTTGTTACCGGTTTTAACTTCAATGTCAGCCGTCATGCCGGGCATTGGTGTGAGTGCCTTGCCATGGCGCGTGACGCCCTGCTCAACAAACCCAACCAATACCTTATAGAGACCTGGCTCAAGTTGCACTTCATCGTTAGGTGGAGGTCGGTTTGGATTCTGTTCTTGCAAGGTATCTGCGCTGATATGCATGATCCGGCCATGGATACCGCCATATTTATTGAAGTCATAAGCACTGAGCTTGACCATTACTGGCTGTCCGATTTCAAGAAATGCTACTTCTGTTGGCTCAACAAATGCCTCGACGACCATTTCATCATGTGTCGGAATAATTTCTAGAATATCTTGACCAGCCGGCACCACTGCGCCCAAAGTAGTCACCTGAATATTTTTCACCACCCCATCCATGGGCGCACGAATCACAGTTCGTTTAAATGCGTCTTGACGGGCAAGTGCGTTCTCACGAGCCATGGCCATTTCGGTCTCCACTTTCACGAGTTCGTTATTGGCATCGGTGTAATAGCGATTTTTGCGCTCGGCAATCCCGGCTTGGATATCCGAGCGTTGCCGTGACAACCGTAAAACCTCCACTTCAGATATCACTCCTTTGTTAACTAGGGGCTCAACCATCTCGATCTCACGAGAGATGAGCGCCATGGATCGCTCCATTGCCATGACCTGTTCATCGAGTGCCTGACGCCTAGCGGCATAAGCTGCCAGTTCACGTGCCATGATCTGTGGGTGGTCATCAAGCTCTGGGCCAAATTCGATTTCTTTACCCAGGGCCTCAGCGCGTAAACGTGAGGCCTGCGCAGAAAGACCTAGCCATTTTTCTACTGCTTCGCGATACATTGGACCTGAACGAGCGTCATCGATACGTAAAAGCTGCTGCCCTGCCTTAACCGAATCACCCTCGCGCACATTCAATTCCGTCAGGATGCCAGCGTCCAGACTTTGCACGACCTGCGCTTTACTCACAGGAATCACACGGCCTTGACCACGGGTAATTTCCTCAAGCTCGAAACTATATGCCCATGCGAAAAATCCGATCAAGCCGATAGCCAGAGCCCAAATAGTCAGAGTCCTGACTCTGGATTCATCTTTACGGTCTTGGTGATACTCAAATTCATCGCTGTGGCGTAGTACTGGTGAATTCATCATGATCTCCTTTTCTGTGTCTGCGCTAAGCACTGGCACCCGCCACACCCGGCTCAATGCCCTTGGAGGCTGAAGTCCGTTGCTTGGACGATGCTTTAGCTTTGGCCGTGTCTGAATCAGCGCCGCCTGAAGACTTGCGAGGCGTACGTTGCGCGTCTTTGGCCGATGCTGCAATGCCAACTGTCAGTTGCTTCAAAACATCATCTCGAGGACCTTTTGCAATAAGCTGACCGCGTTCAAGCACTGCAATCTGATCCACCCAAGCGAGCAGTTGCAGGCGATGGGTCGCCAATAAAACCGTCCTGCCCTTTAACCAATGTTCAAGCACTTCAATGACGCGCTTCTCGGAATGTTGATCCATGTGTGACGTCGGCTCATCCATAAAAACAAATTGCGGATCGCGCAGCATCATGCGAGCGATTGCAAGCAACTGCCGTTGCCCGCCTGATAAACCTCCACCAGCTTCCGACAGTGGCATATCGAGACCTCGCGGGTGATTAGCCACCAAACCATATAAATCGAGCTTTTTAAGTACATCAATTACATGGCTATCAGTGATGCGATTATCTGATAGCACCAGATTGTCTCTGAGCGTACCCATAAAGAGTTGGGCATCCTGACCCACATAACCAATGTGGTCACGCACCAGACTTGGATCGACCTGCTGCAAATCAACGCCATCTACCAGCACATGCCCACCGAGCGGTGTATACAGTCCGGACATAAGCCTAATCAAGGTGCTCTTACCTGACCCCACACGTCCAAGCAGTGCCATATGATCACCTGGCTTTAGCTCGAGCGAGACTCGCTTGATCACCGGTATCTTGTGCTCATCTGGATAGGCGAATTCCAGCTCGACCGATGTCAAGCCGCCGTCGACTCGATCAGGCTTTACGTAATGGCGGTTGCGCTCACGGTCACGTGGTCGTTGCATCAAGTGTTCAAGGGTATGCAGCGATGCAAGGGCTTGCTGATAACGAGCGGCTAATGCCATGACGTTTCCTAGCGGAGAGATCGCACGACCTGCCAGAATCACAGCGGCGATCAAAGCACCCAAGGTCAGTGTGTTCTGACCAATGAGATAGACGCCGGCGACAATCATCGCCACGGTCACTAATTGCTGCAACATGGCAGTCAAGCCCATGATGAGATTGGTCAATGACCTTGCGCGCTTGTAGGCCTGAGCAGCCGCCCCATTGGAGAAATCCCAGCGCCTTTGAAGATAGTCTTCGGCACGATGACTTTTAATGAGCTCGAGATTCAGCAAAGACTCTACCAACACACTTTGCTTATCTCCCGACTCTTTCATGTTCATACGCATAGCCTTCATTAATGGGTATTGCGCTGACAGGCCAATGATGAGGAGTAACGGCACGATGGCCGCAGGGACCAATGCCAACGGACCGGCAATCAGCCAGATCAATGCGATAAACATCAAAATGAACGGCAAGTCTCCGATTAATACGAGAGAAGCTGATGAAAAAAAATCTCGCAACGCTTCAAAATCTCGCATTGAACTTGCAAATATGCCAATTGACTGCGGACGATGCTCAAGACGTATGGATAAAATCTCTCGCAACAGCGCTGCATTGATAGCCAGGTCAGCCTTTTTGCCGCCAACATCAACTAGCGACGCCTTAAACCAGCGCATCAGGAATTCCAGCAAAATGGCAATTGATGTGCCAATAGCCAGAGTCCAAAGCGATGTGTAGGCTTGCGTTGGTACGACACGATCGTAAACATTCATCGCAAAAAACACCACCGCTACGGTCAGTATGTTGGCAATCACATTGGCAGTCGTGGCTTCAAGGTAGTACCCGCGGTAGGCCCAGATGGTCGACCAGTACCAGCGCAGACCATCGCGCTTGGGTGGTAATAACCGCTGTGACGATGTCTCGGGCGCGTGTTGCACGATCAGTGCCTGCCCGTCGTAACGCGCTCTCAAATCATCAAGCATCATCGTGGTTTCACCCGGCTGTCCTGGCCAGGCTACTTTGGCGCTCTCGCCCCTGATCTCGGTAATGACACAATAGACCCCATGCTTTAATGCCAATACAGCAGGCATCAGGTAGCTTGGAATCTGTTCAATATCCGTTCGAGCCCACACTGCCATGAGTCGGTGGCGCTTGATTACGCTTTGCAGACCCGTATCAATAAAATTTCCATGGCTATCAAACTGCACTGCATTACGCAATTCGCGTGCTGGTATCGGTTTAAGCAAAATGCCGGATGCACGCACAATCGCCTCGACCAGATGACCGGCTTTACGGGTTTCAGATTCCTTATGTTCAAGCGCCGCCCGCTCGGATTCATGAAAAGGAATGTCTTGGTTTAGGCTTTCTACTTTGGTTTCCATGTTTTTTCCTTTTATTGGGTATTCATCCAATTGCCGGATGCAGGTGCGACCTGCGCACTGCGCAAACCAGTACCGGTGCTGGCAGATGATGGAGTCTGCTTGCCCGATGTAGGTGTCGTGGCACCCTGTGTCTTGGACAATGTCGGATTTGGTCGCGAATGCAATGTAGGCTCCGAGCTAGACAGATAAGCTTTGGCCAACTGACCAGTGGCCGCCATCAGGCGGGCACGGGCAATCTTGGCATCGAACTCAGCCGAGGCACGATTACTCTGGTAGCTAAAGAGATCTGATTGAATATTCAACAGATCAAGCAGAGATCGGCGTCCGACTTCAAATTGTTGGCGATAGGCCACTACCACTGCTTTGGCTGTCTTAATCTGGGTATGGCTAGCAGCAATCCGCTCAATGGCTGATTGACGCTGCGCCCAGAATGACTGAATGCGCTCTCGTAACACCAAACGGGTTTCTTTCAGGTTCTGTTCTGATGCCGCTAGGTTTGCAGCCGCAGTGCTGACGGCACCCATGGTGGCGCCGCCCTGAAATATCGGCACGGACACCACCAATTGCGCGACGTAATCACCTTGACCACTGCCCTGATAGGTTTGCTTGCCATACGTGAAATCAACCGTCGGTGAATGACCCGATCGCGCCCCGCGCAAGGCTGCCTCATTGGCCGCAACCATGGCCTGTTGCTGCAATAACACCGGATGGTTCGCATCCATCGATGCCAGTGCCAATTGCACGGATTTTGGTGTGACCCCAGGCTCGTCAGTCAAGCCCGAGGGCGCCGACGGCATCTGCCCCATCAGCATCCGACTCAAGCGGTCAGCTGCCTGTGCCAGATCCCCCTGGCGCTGCGCAAGAATCAGCTTGGCATTCTGGTACCTGACCATTGCTTGGTTACGATCAACGCGCCTACCCTTATCAGCTTGCAAGATTGTTTCTGTCGACCCTAACACTCGTCGGTGAAACGTCAGGTTTTCCTCGGCTAGTTTCACCATCTCGATTTGGTAGGCCCAGTTCAAATAGCCTTCGATGCATTGCAAAGCAATATCGTCTCGGGTGATTTTTTGTTGTTCGCGCGCTGAATCAGCCATCGCCTGTGAGCGCTCGACGTCAGCTTGAATACGCCAACCAGACCAGACATTCAGGCTGACGGTTGGCGACTGAATCCAGGTGTTGTCGACGCCACCTGCGTTGTAGTCACTGTATGTTCCTAACCAGCTGACTTGCGGCCAATGTGCGGCTTGTGCTCGGGTGATATCGGACTGCGCTGCCTGAGCGCGTGACTGTGCGGCAAGAATTGCTGGGTACTGTGATAGCGAAATCATCACGGCTTCACGCAGGCTTTGCCCTTGCGCCGGTAGCGAGGTTGTCAGTACAAGTCCAAAGCAAACAGCGCGTATTGCGTGATGACAGATGGGTTTACGCACCACCATAGCCCACCTCACGCCACACCATGTTGCTGAAGATACAGTACCAAGGGCATCCGGCCAGTAAGTGATAGTTTTTGATAGATGTGATGAAGGTGTAGTTTGACCGTACCCTCGGAGATGTTCAGCCGCGTAGCAATACGCTTATTTGGCAAGCCCTCAAGAATTAGCTTTGCCACCGCTAATTCACGTCGCGTTAACACCTGAGTCACTGCTTGACTTTTTTTATGTTGGTCAAGCATGTGTGATACGGCATTGGAAGTCAGGTCCTGGTCGAGCCACTTTTTGTTGTCAAACACACTATGGATGCATTCGGCGACTTTCTGTGGCGGATTATGTTTACCGACCAATCCCTGCACACCCATGTCCAGAGCACGCATCACTTGCGTAGGTGTACTCGATGTAAATATCACCGGCTTGGTCTTGAGTTGACGCTTTTGTATTTCATCAACAACAGAGAGCCCATCACGCTTTGGAAGATCAATATCCAGTAACAGAACATCAGGCTGGTGTTGCTCAACCGCCTGCAGGGCCAATTCCCCATCTGAAACCGACGACATAATGGCAATATCCGGATCATATTGACGGATTTGCTCAATGCCTGCGCGTACAACAGGCTGTGAGTCTGCAACGATAAGATTAATAGTCACGGCAACCCCCTTTGACACTTAAGTCATGGTTAATTGGTCGACACTCACTTCGGCATTAACCTAGGCTTGCATCGATAGTGTTAGTGTGGGGATCACCAAAGAAAAGCAATATCACTGCAATCGGTTAGCGGCATTAGGTCCAAACCGGTAGGCAATAGAAAAATGGGTAGACCGAAGGTCTACCCATTCTTTCACCTAACTGCAGATACCCGGAATCCAACTCACGCTTCAGACAGTTGTATCTAGCGGTGCCATGGCAGATCCTAAGATGGAGATATCAATGGCTTGCGTGACACTCGCATCAAAATCTGTATCCACAACGGCCAAATCAATCTGTAGTTCCGCACTGAGCGTGGCCGAGCTTTGTGTCATGACTCCGATGTCAGAAATCTTGACCACATCGCTATCAGTTTCAGTGACTCCGAAGGGCCGAATAGCTGTACTCGCGCCCTCCTCACCAATGGAAGAGTTGAACTCAATACCTTCACCGGCAACACCCTCAACTGACACCAACACCTGAGCACCAGTAATTAGATAGGACTCACCTGGACTATTGAAGTCATTGTTTTCAATGATGATGGCACCATCGTTGTTATCCAGCACAATCCGGTACTCCGGCGTAATTGGGTTGCCGAATTTAAGAATGTCACTGCTGTCGACTATCAAGGCTCTGGTAGTTGTATCCATGGTGTCAGGATTGATCAATGAAAGAACCACCACCAGATCCTCGGTGCTACCAATACCATCGAACTTCAGGAACATACTATCAGCGTATTCGGTTGCTGGCTGATCCAAATACCCATAGGGATTACTGTTATGGAGCGTAAAGTTAAGCACCTCACCTTTCTGGAGGGTGTCGCCTGCGACGCCGTTAGCAACGTTTGAGACGCTGACATAACTAGCTGCCTGAACGAACTGCTCACCATTCACAAACGTACCAGGATCGGTATCAACACCCAAAGCCTGTAGATTATTTACACCCGTGCCGCCGCCTGGTTCGCTGTAGCCTGAGAACTGCGCATAAAGCGAATTAGTCAACTGCGCCACGACGACGGCTGGCTGGGTCTTGTCAGTGGTCTCTGAGTTGACTTCATAACCGGTAAACCCAAGTGCACTTGACGTGGTGGAGATACTAAACCCTTGCAACGGCTCATCAAGCCAGAACTGATAAGAGCCATCAACCTTATCAAACTCAATGTAGCCACTAGCCGTACTGATCTCGACCGAAGACTCACTAGGCTGATAATCAAAACCTACCCTGAATAGCGCAGCCTCATCGGTCTCAGACACCCAAGTAATCGAACTGTTGGTAATTGAATTGACACCAACAGTACCAGTCAAACGGAACATTAGCAGGTCGGTATCCGTCGCTGAATACTCAGTCCGACTATCAGCACCCACTGAGTAGTCAAACACACCAGACGCGCCAGGATTGGGGTTTTCGGAATTCAGATACGTCACACCCGTTACTTCGTTGACAACAGGCGTATCATCATCGACCACAATCGACAGCAGCCCATCAACTGAATCGCCATCGACGTCGCTTACCCGGTAGGCCACATCAAATACGACTTCGTTTTCATCAAATGCGGTGTCGTGTTGCACCGGTGCATTCTGAACCACCGAGTAAGCACCCGTGGCTGAATCCAGACTCAAGGTCATAACAGTAGTGGCACCCTGCTTGACCAGCAGATCGCTGCCCGAGGCCTCGTAGGTAAAGCCAGCCGGTGCACCGTCTGTCAACCAGGCAATGCTACCGGGCTGATCTGCACCAACGGAGCTACCCAGCACACCAGTGGCCATGACAATATCCGGATCCTGATCATCGATACCACCTGGATTACCACCGGCCATGGCGTCATCGTCCAGATAGACCGTTGCATTCTCGGAGACGGTGGGCGTGTCATCATCCACTTCGATGGAGATCGACCCATCCACTGCATCACCGTCAGCATCCGTGACTCGATACCCAACCGTGAACGGTTGGTTGTTCTCATCCAAACCTGGTTGGCTGATAATGGCAGCGTTCTGGGTGACAGCATAAGCACCTGTAGCAGCATCCAGAGAGAGTGTGAGCACGGTCACGGCACCCTGCTTGACCAGCAGATCGCTACCCGAGGCTTCATAGGTAAAGCCAGCTGGTGCTCCGTCTGTCAACCAGACAATGCTGCCGGGCTGGTCAGCACCGAAGGAATGGCCTAGAACACCAGTCGCTGCAACTTGATCTGGATCCTGATCACCAATACCACCAGCATTACCCCCTGCCATGGCGTCATCGTCCAGATAGACCGTTGCATTCTCGGAGACCGTGGGTGTGTCGTCGTCAACAGTGATCGAGATCGATCCGTCGACTGAATCCCCATCAGCATCTGTTACCCGATAGCCAACTCGGAAGGTGGCATCATTCTCATCCATGCCAGCTTCATGCATGATGACAGCGTTCTGGGTGACAGCATAAGCACCTGTAGCGGCATCCAGAGAGAGTGTGAGCACGGTCACCGCGCCCTGCTTGACCAGCAGATCGCTGCCCGAGGCCTCGTAGGTAAAGCCAGCCGGTGCACCGTCTGTCAACCAGGCAATGCTACCGGGCTGATCTGCACCAACGGAGCTACCCAGCACACCAGTGGCCATGACAATATCCGGATCCTGATCATCGATACCACCTGGATTACCACCGGCCATGGCGTCATCGTCCAGATAGACCGTTGCATTCTCGGAGACGGTGGGCGTGTCATCATCCACTTCGATGGAGATCGACCCATCCACTGCATCACCGTCAGCATCCGTGACTCGATACCCAACCGTGAACGGTTGGTTGTTCTCATCCAAACCTGGTTGGCTGATAATGGCAGCGTTCTGGGTGACAGCATAAGCACCTGTAGCAGCATCCAGAGAGAGTGTGAGCACGGTCACGGCACCCTGCTTGACCAGCAGATCGCTACCCGAGGCTTCGTAGGTAAAGCCCGCCGGTGCACCGTCTGTCAACCAGACAATGCTGCCAGGTTGGTCTGCACCGAAGGAATGGCCTAGAACGCCAGTCGCTGCAACTTGATCGGGATCTTGATCATCGATGCCACCCGGATTACCACCGGCCATGGCATCATCGTCCAGATAGACCGTTGCATTCTCGGAGACCGTGGGTGTGTCGTCATCGACTTCGATGGAAATGGATCCATCAGTCGAATCTCCATCAGCATCCGTGACTCGATAGCCAACTGTGAAGGGCTGGTTGTTCTCATCCATGCCAGCTTCATGCATGATGGTAGCGTTCTGAACCACTGAGTAAGCACCTGTGGCTGAATCCAAGCTCAGGGTCATAACAGTGGTGGCACCCTGCTTGACCAGCAGATCGCTACCCGAGGCCTCGTAGGTAAAGCCAGCCGGTGCTCCGTCTGTCAACCAGGCAATGCTGCCAGGTTGATCTGCACCGAAGGAATGGCCTAGAACGCCAGTCGCTGCAACTTGATCTGGATCCTGATCACCAATACCACCAGCATTACCCCCTGCCATGGCGTCATCGTCCAGATAGACCGTTGCATTCTCAGAGACGGAGGGGGTGTCATCATCCACTTCGATGGAAATCGACCCATCCACTGCATCACCATCAGCATCTGTGACCCGATAGCCAACCCGGAAGGTGGCATCATTCTCATCCATGCCAGCTTCATGCATGATGACAGCGTTCTGGGTGACAGCATAAGCACCTGTAGCGGCATCCAGAGAGAGTGTGAGCACGGTCACCGCGCCCTGCTTGACCAGCAGATCGCTGCCCGAGGCCTCGTAGCTAAAGCCAGCCGGTGCACCGTCTGTCAACCAAGCAATGCTGCCGGGCTGGTCAGCACCGAAGGAATGGCCTAAAACACCAGTCGCTGCAACTTGATCTGGATCCTGATCACCAATACCACCAGCATTACCCCCGGCCATGGCGTCATCGTCCAGATAGACCATCGCATTCTCGGAGACGGTGGGGGTGTCATCGTCAACATTGACCGAGATCGATCCGTCGACCGAATCCCCATCAGCATCTGTGACCCGATAGCCAACCCGGAAGGTGGCATCATTCTCATCCATGCCAGCTTCATGCATGATGGCGGCATTCTGAGTGACTGAGTAAGCACCCGTGGCTGAATCCAAGCTCAGGGTCATAACAGTGGTGACACCCTGCTTGACCAGCAAATCGCTACCCGAGGCCTCGTAGGTAAAGCCCGCCGGTGCGCCGTCTGTCAACCAGGCAATGCTGCCAGGTTGATCTGCACCGAAGGAATGGCCTAGAACGCCAGTCGCTGCAACTTGATCTGGATCCTGATCATCGATACCACCTGGATTACCACCGGCCATGGCGTCATCGTCCAGATAGACCGTTGCATTCTCGGAGACGGTGGGCGTGTCATCATCCACTTCGATGGAGATCGACCCATCCACTGCATCACCGTCAGCATCCGTGACTCGATACCCAACCGTGAACGGTTGGTTGTTCTCATCCAAACCTGGTTGGCTGATAATGGCAGCGTTCTGGGTGACAGCATAAGCACCTGTAGCAGCATCCAGAGAGAGTGTGAGCACGGTCACGGCACCCTGCTTGACCAGCAGATCGCTGCCCGAGGACTCGTAGCTAAAGCCAGCTGGTGCTCCGTCTGTCAACCAGGCAATGCTGCCAGGTTGGTCTGCACCGAACGAGTGTGACAGCGTGCCCGTGGCAGCCACCACATCAGGATCTTGGTCGCCAACGCCACCGGGGTTACCTCCTGCCATGGCATCATCGTCCAGATAGACCGTTGCATTCTCGGAGACCGTGGGGGTGTCGTCATCGGCTTCGATGGAAATGGATCCATCAGTCGAATCTCCATCAGCATCTGTGACTCGATACCCAACTGTGAACGGCTGGTTGTTCTCATCCATGCCAGCTTCATGCATGATGGCGGCATTCTGAGTGACTGAGTAAGCACCCGTGGCTGAATCCAGACTCAAGGTCATAACAGTAGTGACACCCTGCTTGACCAGCAGATCGCTACCCGAGGCCTCGTAGGTAAAGCCAGCCGGTGCACCGTCTGTCAACCAGGCAATGCTGCCAGGTTGATCTGCACCGAAGGAATGGCCTAGAACGCCAGTCGCTGCAACTTGATCTGGATCCTGATCATCGATACCACCTGGATTACCACCGGCCATGGCGTCATCGTCCAGATAGACCGTTGCATTCTCGGAGACGGTGGGCGTGTCATCGTCAACATTGACCGAGATCGATCCGTCGACCGAATCCCCATCAGCATCTGTGACCCGATAGCCAACCCGGAAGGTGGCATCATTCTCATCCATGCCAGCTTCATGCATGATGGCAGCGTTCTGAACCACTGAGTAAGCACCTGTGGCTGAATCCAAGTTCAGGGTCATAACAGTGGTGGCACCCTGCTTGACCAGCAGATCGCTACCCGAGGCTTCGTAGGTAAAGCCCGCCGGTGCACCGTCTGTCAACCAGACAATGCTGCCGGGCTGGTCAGCACCGAAGGAATGGCCTAAAACACCAGTCGCTGCAACTTGATCTGGATCCTGATCACCAATACCACCAGCATTACCCCCTGCCATGGCGTCATCGTCCAGATAGACCATTGCATTCTCGGAGACAGTGGGCGTGTCGTCATCGACTTCGATGGAAATGGATCCATCAGTCGAATCTCCATCAGCATCTGTGACCCGATAGCCAACCCGGAAGGTGGCATCATTCTCATCCATGCCAGCTTCATGCATGATGGCGGCATTCTGAGTGACCGAGTAAGCACCCGTGGCTGAATCCAAGCTCAGGGTCATAACAGTAGTGGCACCTTGCTTGACCAGCAGATCGCTACCCGAGGCTTCGTAGGTAAAGCCCGCCGGTGCGCCGTCTGTCAACCAGGCAATGCTGCCAGGTTGATCTGCACCGAAGGAATGGCCTAGAACACCAGTCGCTGCAACTTGATCGGGATCTTGATCATCGATGCCACCCGGATTACCCCCTGCCATGGCGTCATCGTCCAGATAGACCATCGCATTCTCGGAGACCGTGGGTGTGTCGTCATCGACTTCGATGGAAATGGATCCATCAGTCGAATCTCCATCAGCATCCGTGACTCGATACCCAACTGTGAACGGCTGGTTGTTCTCATCCATGCCAGCTTCATGCATGATGGCAGCGTTCTGAACCACTGAGTAAGCACCTGTGGCTGAATCCAAGTTCAGGGTCATAACAGTGGTGGCACCCTGCTTGACTAGCAGATCGCTACCCGAAGCTTCGTAGGTAAAGCCCGCCGGTGCACCGTCTGTCAACCAGACAATGCTGCCGGGCTGGTCAGCACCAACGGAGCTACCCAGCACACCAGTGGCCATGACAATATCCGGATCCTGATCATCGATACCACCTGGATTACCACCGGCCATGGCGTCATCGTCCAGATAGACCGTTGCATTCTCGGAGACGGTGGGCGTGTCATCATCCACTTCGATGGAAATCGACCCATCCACTGCATCACCGTCAGCATCCGTGACTCGATACCCAACCGTGAACGGTTGGTTGTTCTCATCCAAACCTGGTTGGCTGATAATGGCAGCGTTCTGGGTGACAGCATAAGCACCTGTAGCAGCATCCAGAGAGAGTGTGAGCACGGTCACCGCACCCTGCTTGACCAGCAGATCGCTGCCCGAGGCCTCGTAGCTAAAGCCAGCCGGTGCACCGTCTGTCAACCAGGCAATGCTGCCAGGTTGATCTGCACCGAACGAGTGTGACAGCGTGCCCGTGGCAGCCACCACATCAGGATCCTGATCATCGATACCACCGGGGTTACCCCCAGCCATGGCATCATCGTCCAGATAGACCATTGCATTCTCGGAGACAGTGGGCGTGTCGTCATCGACTTCGATGGAAATGGATCCATCAGTCGAATCTCCATCAGCATCTGTGACCCGATAGCCAACCCGGAAGGTGGCATCATTCTCATCCATGCCAGCTTCATGCATGATGGCAGCGTTCTGGGTGACAGCATAAGCACCTGTAGCAGCATCCAGAGAGAGTGTGAGCACGGTCACCGCGCCCTGCTTGACCAGCAGATCGCTGCCCGAGGCCTCGTAGCTAAAGCCAGCCGGTGCACCGTCTGTCAACCAGGCAATGCTGCCAGGTTGATCTGCACCGAACGAGTGTGACAGCGTGCCCGTGGCAGCCACCACATCAGGATCCTGATCATCGATACCACCGGGGTTACCCCCAGCCATGGCATCATCGTCCAGATAGACCATTGCATTCTCGGAGACAGTGGGCGTGTCGTCATCGACTTCGATGGAAATGGATCCATCAGTCGAATCTCCATCAGCATCTGTGACCCGATAGCCAACCCGGAAGGTGGCATCATTCTCATCCATGCCAGCTTCATGCATGATGGCGGCATTCTGAGTGACCGAGTAAGCACCCGTGGCTGAATCCAAGCTCAGGGTCATAACAGTAGTGGCACCTTGCTTGACCAGCAGATCGCTACCCGAGGCTTCGTAGGTAAAGCCCGCCGGTGCGCCGTCTGTCAACCAGGCAATGCTGCCAGGTTGATCTGCACCGAAGGAATGGCCTAGAACGCCAGTCGCTGCAACTTGATCTGGATCCTGATCATCGATACCACCCGGATTACCCCCTGCCATGGCGTCATCGTCCAGATAGACCATTGCATTCTCGGAGACGGTGGGTGTGTCGTCATCGACTTCGATGGAAATGGATCCATCAGTCGAATCTCCATCAGCATCCGTGACTCGATAGCCAACTGTGAAGGGCTGGTTGTTCTCATCCATGCCAGCTTCATGCATGATGGCGGCATTCTGAGTGACTGAGTAAGCACCCGTGGCTGAATCCAGACTCAAGGTCATAACAGTGGTGGCACCCTGCTTGACCAGCAGATCGCTACCCGAGGCCTCGTAGGTAAAGCCCGCCGGTGCACCGTCTGTCAACCAGGCAATGCTGCCAGGTTGATCTGCACCGAAGGAATGGCCTAGAACACCAGTCGCTGCAACTTGATCGGGATCTTGATCATCGATGCCACCCGGATTACCCCCTGCCATGGCGTCATCGTCCAGATAGACCATTGCATTCTCGGAGACCGTGGGTGTGTCGTCATCGACTTCGATGGAAATGGATCCATCAGTCGAATCACCATCAGCGTCTGTGACCCGATAGCCAACCCGGAAGGTGGCATCATTCTCATCCATGCCAGCTTCATGCATGATGGCGGCATTCTGAGTGACTGAGTAAGCACCCGTGGCTGAATCCAGACTCAAGGTCATAACAGTAGTGACACCCTGCTTGACCACCAGATCGCTACCCGAAGCTTCGTAGGTAAAGCCAGCCGGCGCTCCGTCTGTCAACCAAGTAATGCTGCCAGGTTGATCAACGCCATATCCATGAGTCAGCACACCGCTCACTGCCACTACATCTGGATCCTGGTCGTCGATACCTCCGGGGTTACCCCCGGCCATGGCATCATCGTCCAGATAAATCGGATCATTGATTGAACCTGTAACGCCATCATCTTCAAAAACCATCGCCGAGCCAATTTCAGTCACCGCTGACGAGGTTTGAACCAGAGTAAACGCACCGAGGTCAAACGAGGCATTGAGGTTTTCATTTCGGGAACCTGCGTTTTCTACCAGGACGCGATTATGAGCCTCATCCGTGTAGTACTCGATCTGGTATCCGGGATTGACACCTGCAATATTGGCCACACCGTTGATGATGGTGATTTCGATGTCAGAACTTTGAACCGAGCCGTTAGAGTCCTCGAGCACTACACCGTTTTGGTCATAAACGGTTACGCGGGTGACGTTAATTTGCATGTCATCAGCCAATAACCCATCAACAAACTGAGTGCCGACCTGCGCTTCGGTATGCCAAGCCGAGACTTCAACAGTGGCTGATTTGACGGGCTGCAATTGACTGATTACAAAACTCGCCTGAAACGCTTCAATCGTGCCAGTAAATTGGATGTTGGCCTCAACGACTGCTTCACCGGGACTTAGGTTAACACCGGTATAGGCCGGATTAGCACCCGAAACAAAACTCACAACCACGCCTTCGGCTGGCTTGACCACTTCTCCAAACTTGTCATACGTCGGGGGATCAATCATCTGATTGTTAGTGCCCACTGTCGTGGAGGTTGCTGCACTGGGGTTGACCGTATCACCTGAGTTAACGGCCTGACCCTCTGATTGATTAGCCGGCTGTTTGCCGGTGTAGACAAGCGCGGCATTTTCATTGCCGGTCATGAAAAACAAATACTGACCGGGCTTCACATCGCTTAGGTCATACGTTGTTTGTCCACCCGTTTTAATAAAAACTCGATCACTGAGGTCTACTGCTTCATCAGCATCCGTAGGATCCGGGTGTTGGAGCGGTTCATACAATGCAGTCCACATCATTACACCAGGCGCAGATGCGGTCTGAATCTCAATATAAGCTGCTAATACCACATCACCATCGCCCGTTTTTCCAAGCAACAACCCCGGATCAACAGTATCGGTATAGAGGTAAATTGGCTCACCATCCACGGTAAATAAGCCACTTTCATCACCATCAAGTGGCATGCCCATAGCATCGGAAAAAGACAAACCCGTCAGTGTTGATAAATCCCCAGTGAATTGAGCCAATGGCTTGCCAGCTACTCCGTCATAGCCACTTAGCGCAGCAAAAGCAGGCATGCCAGCCCCAATCGCCTGTAGTCGATCCACCATATTGATTGGTAATTGACTAGTGTCGATGTCGTTGTCATCCTGATCACCAGGCGATGTTGAGTTGGCTAGGTTTTGTAGGGCATTGCTCTCATCGAGTGCAACCCGGTTGCCGCTGACATTCAAAGTAGGCGGCTCACCGGTCAAAATTTGCATTTCCGGCACCAACGCCAGTTCTCCAATGGCCGAATCGCCATCGCGATCAACCACCTCATAAAAGAGCGGTAACTCTATGGCTGAGCCAGGAGAGCCTTGTGCCAATACATGTTGAGTCGCTTGGTATTGGTTCGTGTCGGGATCAAACTCAACCGATAGCAACAGCGTGTCGCCTTGATAGACGTCGAGCAGGTTTCCAGTCGCTATATAAGAAAACCCCTCTGGTGCACCGGTCTCAATCCAGCGAAATCCGTCACTGCCGTCAGAGCCATAGTCAACGTTCATGCCACCTGACTGACGCATCACGGTCTGCTGTTCACCATCAATTTCAACCACCTCGGTATTGATGTAATCAGTCAGGGCGGGACCCACGAGAGGCGCATCATCTTCGAATTGCAAGAGTTGACCCACTTCAATCGTAGCCAACTCGATAGTTCCTGTCGAAAAACCCCCTACATCAAATGCAGCAGCTTTGGCACCGCGCTCAGCATCCGGATTTGTAATGCTCACTCGTTGATGATCAGCTACTGTTTGGTACTCGATCCAGTACCCCGCCTGCACACCCGTGACCGTTGCGACGCCGCCCTGTATATCAATCGCAATACTTGTACTGTCAACCGACCCATTGCTATCTTCGAGTACATTAAGTTCACGATCAAGCACACGAACTCTTTCAATTTGAACCGGTGTATTGATCACACTTGAATCGATAAAATTCTCGCCTGTCCCCGCATTGGTCTGCCAGGCGGCGACTTCAACTGTGGCATCTCTGACTGCTGGTTGCGTCTGGCTCACCATGAAGTAAGCTGAGTTCACTGAACGCAAGCTGCCAAACTGAATATTTGCTTCGCGGTCCGCCTCGGTCTGTGACAATTCAGATCCGGTATAGCTCGGGTTAGGGTCGTTCACAAAAGTAATGAACAAACCCTCCCCTTCCGGATCGATCATTTGATTGTTGACACCCAGAGACGAGACCCCGTTGGCCTGACTGACATTAACCGTGTCACCTTTGTTGATTTGCTGCCCAGCAGACTGATTGGCTGGCTCTTTGCCAGTCACGACGTAGCCGGATTGCGCATCACCCACCATGAAAAACAAATGATTGCCGGACGGAATGTCG
This sequence comes from Orrella daihaiensis, assembly GCF_022811525.1. Taxonomy (NCBI): domain Bacteria; kingdom Pseudomonadati; phylum Pseudomonadota; class Betaproteobacteria; order Burkholderiales; family Alcaligenaceae; genus Orrella; species Orrella daihaiensis. Next base: position 2,126,558 of record NZ_CP063982.1, read on the forward strand.
TGCAGATCCTGAGTATTGGCTGTGCTGATCTGGGCAAATACCAGACCACTCAAATCAACAGCTTCATCGGTATCAGTGGGGTCAGGATGCTCAAGTGGCTGATACAAGATGCTCCACAGCGCACCTCCCTGCACACTGTTGTCGGTGTGTTCCAAATACACCGCCATCACCACATCACCTAAAGCTGTGGTGCCGTAGACAATGGCGGGATTATGAGTGTCCGAGTAAAGATAGATAGCCTCACCGGTCACTGTCCTTAAGCCACTATCAGTACCGAAAAAGGTTTGACCCTGTGCATCGACCAAAGACATCACGACCGTGCTTGCCTGTGACTCAAACTCAAACGCATTGCCACCAATAAATCCGTTAAATCCTGTCAAGGCGGCATGCGCGGGGTCACCCAACCCCATTTCAATCAGGCGAGCAACAAATGCAGCTGGCAAGGCATCAACATGCGCATCATGGTCATCGCGATCACGTACAGTAGTACCTAGTTCAGCATTTTGCAACCCGACTGACTCATCTAGCGAGGTGTGATTGCCCGTATACCAAATCTCAAGGCTCGATTCAGGATCTGACTGTTGTGACGATTCGGATTCAGTAGCGAGACCTTGATTGGAAGTTTGGGTATTAACAGTTGGATCAGGGTCACCACTTGGATCAAATGCCATTGGTTCAAGCGTACGACCACCAGGTGAAACGCCTCGTGCGCTAGCGACATCAGCCAATACATCATCGTCCGAGTCAGGACGACGAACATCCACTCCTGCCATTTGGCTTAGGCCGCTACTCGCGTCACCCATGGGTTTATGTCCGGCATGGCCATAAAGCACCGTATGAGACGAAAACGAGTCTTGCAACTCATTAACAAGTGACAAACGACCTGCAACTGGGAGTTTGGACATGGTGTTCTCCTGACAAGATGAATTGACGTTGATGCGTTATTGCCTCGACATGAAGCAGCAAACGCGCATATTTCATCTTCAACGAATCGATGGAGAACTTAAATTGATCAGGCGAACTTGTTTTGTAGTAGATGTGGCATATGCCGGTTGTCACACATCATGTTAGGCAGTTACAAGCTGAGAGCGGATGGCATAACGTGTAATGTCTGCCGTTTTGTGCGCACCGATTTTTCTCATGATATTGCGACGATGAACTTCCACCGTGCTTGGTGAAATCGTGAGAATGCGAGCGATCTCTTTCGAAGAATGGCCATCAGAGACGAGTCTGACGACTTGTTTTTCTCTTTCACTCAGACATTCGTTTTCAATCGGCTGATTCCGATTAAACAATCCGCCTAGCAAGGTCTCGGCAACCTTCTGACAGACATAGGTGTTGCCATTGGCAACGCTGCGAACTGCTGGGATCAGCTCATCAAACCCAGCGTGGATTGGTGAAATAAAGCCCTTAGCCCCAGACTCCATGATTTCAAGCACAAAGTGACGCTCCACAGTGTTTGAAACTACTAAAAAGTTCGCGGCATCGCTACCCGCAGAAAAGTCGCGTATGTATCTTGGCGTGTGAGTATCCTGGAAGCGACCGCAGATCACGACCACGTTTGGCACGTGTGTCACATATAACTTTTCGAAATGGCGAGGATCTTCGACCCAGCCAACGACGCTCAAATCCGCCTCCTGTTGCAAGCGCAAACAGGCGCCTTCCGAGATCATATGTCTATGTGACGCAATTAAAATTTTCTTATTCATCGTCAAACCTTGTTTTTAAACAATTTTTTGTAGTCTGGCTGAGCGATCTATTCTTGAAAATTTACAAAATCTCGTAAATACCCTTTAAGTTGTATTGCATAGTAGTTATTTTTCATTAATTATTACGAATTAAGCTGTGGCGGAATAAGTCAGCGTTGGGGCGACTTCGGCGCTAAGCAACTATTTTAATTTTGATAGGCTAAAAAATAAAAATGGGGGAAGCCATGCCCAATCACGGAGGTTTCCATGAAAAGCCACCATTCAGTTGTGATCGCTGCCCACTCCCATCTCGGATTCGAGGCGATTGCCGCTCTTATCAACTCCCACCCAGATTACAGTATCGCCACTTACCAGAGTGATGAAACACTACTGATCGACACATTGCAGCAACATGCTGCCGACGTTTTGGTCATGTGCTACCAATTTGGCAACAATGGCTCTGGCCCGACCATCCCCGATATCAAACAATCGATGCCCGATATCGCCGTAGTGATCGTGAGCGCTCAGCCCCGTGACTTTGAAACAGTCTGCCTACTATATCAAGCAGGCGCAAGTGCATTTTTGTGTTCAACCACCGCAAACCAGCACGCCTTGTTTAACGCTCTCGAGTACGCTACCCACGGTAACAACTACTACACCAACTCGCATAAAGACAAACTCATTGAAACGACAGTTATTTCCACAACCACACCAATAACGAGCGCTGGAAATGGCAAGATTAAACAGGAGGCGGTTGGCTCAAATCTGGGCACTCGAGAAAAACAAGTGTTGTCACTAATTGCGCAAGGACATAGCGCCAAGGAGGTCGCCCGTATTCTGCATATCTCAAAAAACACAGTCGAAGTCCACCGTCGCAACATCATGATTAAGCTCGGATTGCGCAAGTCAACCGAGCTCACACGCTACGCCATTGAACACAAGCTTGACGAGTTTTGATGCGCCTATCAGCAGCTAGACGTTGTCACCGCGTCATTGACTGTACATCCATAAACTAGCCTCTCGATACAAAGCCTCACGATTCAAGCACACGGATCGGGTTTCTGATAGGCTTTCGCTGATTGCCACCGGTCTGAAATGACCTGGTGCTAGCTGTCACAAATTCAGGGAACCAAGATGAATCTCTATGCCAAACTCCAAGCCCGAGCCGCGCAGAACAAACCAATCCGAATCGGTCTGATCGGTGCCGGTAAGTTTGCGTCAATGTATTTGGCTCAAGTACCCAAGACACCCGGCATACACCTTGTGGGTATTGCCGATTTGTTACCAGACAATGCCAAACGCAACCTCGCACGTGTGGGTTGGCAAGCCGAACAATGCGGTGCCGATTCGATGGAGGCTGCGCTAGCTCATGGCAACACGCATGTGGGTGATGATTGGCTGGCCCTAGTTAAACATCCAGCCATTGACATCATTGTGGAGGCTACTGGCTCACCGATTGCCGCTGTTAATCACTGTCTGGGTGCATTTAATAACGGCAAACATGTTGTCAATGTGACGGTGGAAGCTGACGCGCTGTGCGGACCAATGCTGGGCAAACACGCACGAGATGCTGGTGTTGTCTATAGCTTGGCCTACGGTGACCAACCGGCTTTGGTGTGTGACCTGGTGGACTGGGCGCGTGCAGCTGGCTTTAACGTGATATCCGCTGGCCGCGGCCACAAGTGGCTGCCACACTTTGCGCAATCAACACCTGATACCGTCTGGGACAATTGGGGACTGACGCCAGAACAAGCTGAGCGCGGGGGCTTAAATCCCAAGATGTTCAATTCATTTCTTGACGGCTCGAAACCTGCGATTGAATCAACGGCCATTTGCAACGCCACCGGGCTGGTGGCACCGCCCGATGGCCTTACTTACCCACCGGCAAGCGTGGACGATATCCCGTTTGTCTGCCGTCCGATTCCCGAAGGTGGCGTCTTGCATCAAAAAGGACAAGTCGAAGTGGTGTCTTCACTTGAACGTGACGGCCGCGAGATTCCTTACGACATTCGCATGGGTGTATTTGTGGTGTTTGAGGGCGAAACGGAGTACATCCGCAATTGCTTTAGCGAATACAAAGTCAGAACCGATCCGAGTGGTCGCTATGCCTGTCTTTACAAACGCTGGCACTTAATTGGACTGGAAGTAGGCATATCGGTGGCATCGGTTGGGCTACGGCATGAGGCGACTGGCAGCCCGATTTGCTTAAATGCTGATGTCGTGGCTACAGCCAAGCGAGATCTCGCCCCCGGCGAAGTGCTGGACGGTGAAGGTGGCTATACCGTAGTGGGAAGCCTGTTTCAGGCCACCAAGTCGAAAGCCATCGACGCCCTGCCCCTGGGTCTAGCCCACAACCTCAAAGTCACACGCGCAGTCAAGGCAGGCCAGCACTTGACCTGGCAAGATGTTGCAGCTGACACAACGCTGGCTGCCTACCATTTGCGCAATGACATGATGAAAACTCTCTTGCCCTAGGAACTTGCTTGAAACCTGCAGAAGTCTATTTCAGTGTTGACATTGAGGCCGATGGCCCCATCCCCGGGGCAAACTCCATGTTGTCTTTAGGTTGTGCCGCCTTTGATCCTGAGGGTCGGGCGCTTGGCACTTACAGTGCCAACCTGAAACCTTTACCACAAGCAACACCCGACCCGCGCACAATGTCCTGGTGGGCAACGCAACCAACAGCCTGGCAAGCTTGCCAACAAAACCAGCGCGAGCCGTCTGAAGTAATGCCCGAATTTGCCAAGTGGGTGCTCAGCACCGCAGGCGATGGTGTTAAGCCGGTGTTTGCAGCCTGGCCAGTGGGTTTTGATTTCACTCACGTGTATTGGTACTTGATTCGATTCCACGGACACAGTCCATTTAGCCACCATGCGCTAGACATTCGTAGTTTTGCGATGGCATTCATGAATCTGACATACCGCAGTTCACACAAGTCCAAACTGCAAAAACGCCTGAGAGACCGCTTACAGTTGACGCACCGTCATGATCACATCGCAATACATGATGCTATCGAACAAGGTGAATTACTAGTGGCGCTCTTGGCCGCCAACCGTGAACAGCATGCTCAACTAAACTCGCGGCTAACTAATCTATGACTGATTGATGCTCCGACATTTTTATTGTCAGGTAAGTAACTGCAACTATGACCAAGCCAACAGATCATCAGACCGATGTATCGATGCATCGGTCTGACAGGCTGAGCTGGGATTTATCTACGCCTTTAATGGCGCTTCACCTGGTCGCAACAATTGAGTCAAGGTCGTTACCTGCGCGTAGTCCTGATAGCCGCAACGCGCCATGGTCTGAGCCTTCAGCATATCGAATCGCCCATTGACCAGGCAATCATCAGCGATGTGCACGCCAACGACCTGCCCAATCACCATGTACCGCCCCGTCAATTCACCATGCATGTCAACCAGTTCGTTGACAGCGGTGACTTTGCACTCTAATGCAGCTGGGGTATCGGCTACACGCGGAGGCTTGACTATTCGGCTAGGTGCGGAACCAAGCTTGGCAAACTCAAACTCATTCTCACCTGGATCCAACGCCGCTGATGTGGCGTTCATGGCTTGCATCAGCGATGCACTCACAAGGTTATAGACAAATTCACCGGTCTCGCGCGCGTTTCGCACGCTATCTTTCAGGCCTTCGCTAGAGAACATGATCATCTCGGGCACGCCCGAGACAGCGTTAAAGAAACTGTAAGGCGCCAAATTCGGCCGACCCTGGCCATCAATTGTCGACACCCACCCGATCGGCCGCGGTGCGATGATGGCTTTGAATGGATTAAAGGGCAGACCGTGGCCATGGCTTGGCTCGTAGAACATCTCGATCACTCTCCTGATTGGTTTTTATAAGTTCTGTAAATTTTTTGGCAGGCATGAGACTTGCTTGATCAAACCTGCAATTCAGATCGAACGCTCGACACTGAATGCTTATCCCCAAACTTTTTAACTTAATGGTGACGTGACTATAGCAAGTGATACGACCGGCAGGTTGACAAAGTTTCAGGCAAAGCAACGAGCCAAACCGATGTCACCAAGCTTATGGAAGATAACCCTTTAACGAATGTTTGATGAATGATGACTTGCCAGTTCATTCGGATATGAACAGTAGATATCGGTGTAAACACCTAGATGGTGCAAACCCGCACTCGCTTGATGTGCTCCGCACAAAGCCAGTGCCTATGCGGCTCACAGGACATTAAGAATTTTTACATAGGGAATATATTTATGCGCAGATTTGTTGTACGAAGTGTTGATTGTTGCTAATCTTGTCCGACGTTGTGGGCATGATTTAACAACAACAGCTATCTAAACCGCCTTGCAATACCGATCCTCTAACTTGGAGAACAGACATGACATTGACTAAAAGTCTGGTGACTGCAGCAGCATTGGCGACACTGTCCTTTGGCGCTGCCGCCCAAACCAACTGGAACATGGCTACACCCTATCCAGAAGCCGAATTCCACACTAAAAACATCCAACAGTTTGTGGCTGATGTCAACAAACTGTCTGGCGGTGATCTCACGATCAAAGTTCACTCAGCCCAGTCTTTGTTCAAGCACCCCGAAATTCCTCGCGCGGTACGCACGGGACAGGTTGAAATCGGCGAGACCCTGATGGCCAACCTGTCAAACCAGAGCCCTGTTTTCCAAGTGGACGCTATTCCCTTTTTGGTCGATGGTTATGCGTCAGCCAAGAAACTCTGGCAAGGTCAGCGCCCGTTTGTTGAAAAATACCTGCAAGACAACGGTATGCGTTTGATCTACGCGATCCCATGGCCAGGACAGGGCTTTTACACATCCAAGGAAATCCAGTCGATTGCCGACATGGAGGGAGTGAAGTTCCGTACTTACAACTCCACGACCGAGAAAATGGCTACGCTGATGAAAGCCGTGCCCACCACAGTTGAGGCAGTTGAAATTCCCCAAGCTTTCACGGCAGGGATTGTGAATGCTATGGTGACCTCTGCTGCTACTGGCGTGCGCACTGAAGCCTGGACCTTCTCGAATTACTACTACGATACTCAGGCCTGGATGCCCAAAAACATGATTTATGTAAATGAGGCAGCATTCAAGCGTTTGAGCCCCAAGGCGCAACAGGCATTGATTGATGCCGGTAAATCAGCTGAGGAGCGTGGCTGGAAAATGAGCGAAGAGGTGTTCACCGAGACCACCAACACGCTGAAGAGCAAAATGCAATACCGTCAGCCTAATGAAGCACTCACCAAGGCATTGGCACAGATTGGTGACGTGATGTCCGCTGACTGGGCTCAAGCTGTTGGCGCAGACGCCGACAAGATTCTGGCGCCATTGCGCTAACCTGACCTAACCGTCACAAAGCCGGCGCCATCCGCCGGCTTTGTTTTTACTGGAATGACAAACCATGTTCAGTAAGTTCTTGGATCGGCTGTTTACCTGGAGCGGTTACCTGGCTGGCGTTTTTCTAGTCACAATCGCGGTGTTGGTGGTGGCGCAAATTGTTGCTCGCCTCATGAACACGCAAATCCCGTCTGCTGATGAATTTGCTGGTTACAGCCTGGCAGCCAGCAGCTTTTTGGGATTGGCATATTCATTTCGTTCCGGCTCACACATTCGGGTCACGCTTTTGACAGGCCGTCTATCATCCAAAGCCCAGCGTGTAACGCTACTGCTGGTGCTAGCCTATGCAGTCATCATGATTGCGATCTGGGCATACAACTCCATCGGACTGGTGTGGGAGAGCTACACGTTCAAAGAAATGTCCACTGGCATTGTGAAATACCCCATCTGGATTCCACAGTTAAGTATGGGCATCGGGGTGACACTTTTTTGTTTGGCGATTCTCGAAGATCTGGTGAATGTGATTCGAGACAAAGTGCCGAATTTCGAAAAAAATAAAGAACAGATGGTGGACTAGCCATGGACGTCTCAATGATTGGTTTGATTGTGGCGGTCATCATGCTGGTGCTGCTGGCATCTGGTGTGTGGGTGGCTATTACCTTGATGTCGGTGGGTCTACTGAGCATGTTGATGTTCTCACACGCACCGGCTGCCACTATCCAGTCCACAGTGATCTGGGGCCAAAGCTCTAGCTGGGCATTGACAGCACTACCCTTGTTTATCTGGATGGGTGAGATTCTTTATCGCACCCGGCTCGCCAAAGACATGTTCGAGGGTTTGACGCCCTGGCTTGCCGGATTTCCAGGCCGATTGATCCACATTAACGTGGTGAGTTGCGGGATTTTTGCGGCAGTATCGGGATCCTCCGCCGCCACCACAGCTACGATTGGCCGAATCACCATCCCGGAGCTACTTAAGCGTGGCTATGACGAAAAAACCACGATCGGCAGCTTGGCTGGTTCTTCAACCCTGGGCTTTTTGATTCCGCCGTCTATCATCATGATCGTGTATGGTGTGGCCGCTGATGTGTCTATCACCCGGCTCTTTATTGCAGGCGTCTTGCCGGGCGTCATGCTAATGGCTTTGTTTATGGGTTACCTGGCCATCTGGTCCATGATCAACCCCTCCAAGGTACCGCCGCGTGAAGATCGGGTACCAATCCTGCAGCGTATCTGGGCGACACGCAAGCTTTTTCCGATTGTGGCCCTGATGATCGCCGTTATTGGCTCTATCTACATGGGCATTGCCACAGCAACCGAAGCCGCGGCTGTGGGTGTTGTGGGTGCCTTGTTGATTGCACTATTTACTGGGTCACTCACCCGACAAAGTTTCATCGACAGTGTGCTTGGAGCAACGCGAACCAGTGTCATGGTGTCATTCATTCTTGCCGGCGCCGCGTTCCTGTCAACTGCCATGGGCTTCACGGGTATTCCGCGTGAGCTAGCTGCCTGGGTTGGCACACTCGGACTCGATAAGTTCGAGTTACTACTGGCCTTGACGCTATTGTTCATCATCTTAGGCTGCTTTCTGGATGGCATCTCAATCGTTGTATTAACTGCCGCAGTCATCATGCCCATCACTCAGCAAGCTGGCATCGATCCGATCTGGTTTGGTATTTTCATTGTGGTGGTGATTGAAATGTCACAAATCACGCCACCTGTGGGTATTAATCTCTTTATCCTGCAATCCATGACGGGCCGCAACATATGGCAGGTGGCTGTTGCGGCATTCCCGTTTTTCTTATTACTGGTAGTGGCTACGATTCTGCTGATCATCTTCCCGGAAATCGCCACCTGGTTGCCTGATACGATCAGGCAGTAAGGACATCAGCTAACCGGTAACCCAAAACAAATTGATAGACCATTTAGCGGTACCCAACATACGTTGGGTACCGCTAATCTGTTTGACTCACCAAAGCTATGTCAAACGGTCGCCCCACCAGTGCATGACCTTTTCATAAGGCAATGCAGACGCTAAAAAATGGGGGTTAATGATATCGGGCTGGCCATAACTCAAGGGTTGCCCCTGCAGATCAATCACACAACCACCTGCCCCTTCAAGCACTGCTTGAGCAGCAGCGGTATCCCACTGGCTGGTAAACCCCAAGCGGGGATAGAAATCGGCCAAGCCAGCTGCAATCCGACAGAACTTTAACGAGCTGCCAGCCTGCATTAGCTCTGTCTGACCCATGCGTTCTATCAGTGTCCGGGTCTGTGGCCCAAGGTGGCTTCGACTCGCGAGTATGCGCCACGGTGGCTCGGATCTAGATTTGACCGTCATCAATTGGTGATCGCACCCACTGTTGAGCTCATAAGCACCCTCGCCGCCCACGGCACGCCAAGCCCCTAGGTCTGCACCGCCCCAAAACAGCTCTTCAGTCGTAGGTTGATAAACCACACCAAGCACCGGTTTACGGTTCTCGATTAGGGCAATATTGACAGTAAATTCACCCGTGCCCGACAAAAACTCCTTGGTACCGTCCAGAGGATCAACCAGCCAGAATGTCGATCCCGACTGCTGCACCGCTAGAAGCTGTTCGGGCTTGAAGGATTCTTCGGAAATCAACAAAATAGCTGGTGCGTGTTGAGCTAAGCCAGCAGCAATGATTTGATGGGCTGCCAGATCCGCTTCGGTTAACGGTGAATGATCGCTCTTGTGGTGAACCAGCACGCTAGAGCTGCCGTTCGGATGCAATTGTGAAGCCTTATAAACAGCCAGAATCGCTTGACCAGCCTCGTGGGCAAGGGGCAACAGCCACTTGAGCATAGCTCGCAGTTGCTCACTAGTTAATGCACCAGGAACTGTCACCACTGTTTGCATCCTTTAGATGGCACAACGGCCAGCATGGCTGGCCGTTGTCTACTTCGTTGCCGTGAATTTACAGACTTTTTTGAAGCTCGGGCACTGCTTCAAACAAATCAGCTACCAAACCGTAATCCGAGACACCAAAGATGGGTGCCTCCTCATCCTTATTGATCGCCACAATCACCTTGGAGTCCTTCATACCGGCCAAGTGCTGGATCGCGCCCGAGATACCAACGGCCACATATAACTGGGGAGCAACGATCTTGCCAGTCTGACCTACCTGCCAGTCATTGGGTGCAAAGCCAGCGTCAACGGCTGCACGCGATGCACCAAGCGCAGCACCCAACTTGTCTGCCAGAGGTTCCAAAATCTTGAAGTTCTCCGCACTGCCTATGCCGCGGCCACCAGAGACAACCACATTGGCACCTGCCAACTCAGGACGATCACTCTTGGCCAGTTCGCGCCCCACAAAACTTGACTTACCGCTATCGCCGACCACAGTCAAAGTCTCAACAGCGGCACTACCACCTTGGGCTGCAACCGCATCAAACGCAGTCGTGCGCACAGTCAGCACCTTTTTGGCGTCTTGGGACTGCACCGTGGCAATGGCGTTGCCGGCATAGATCGGTCGCTCAAACGTATCAGGCGAGACCACCGCGGTGATTTCAGACACTTGCGCCACATCGAGCTTGGCTGCAACTCGGGGGGCGACGTTCTTGCCCGACACAGTCGCCGGAAACAAAATATGGCTATAGCCATCGGCAACTGCCAATACTTGCTCGGCGACGTTTTCTGCCAGGGCATTACCGAGTGAGTCGCCGTCGGCTAACAGCACCTTGGTGACGCCAACTGCCTTAGCAGCCTCATCAGCGGCAGCCTGTGCACCTTGGCCAGCCACCAAGACATGGACATCAGCATCGATCTTGGTTGCTGCAGCGATTACGTTCAGTGTTGCGCCTTTGAGTTGCGCGTTATCGTGTTCTGCAATGACGAGTACGGACATGATTTACACCACCTTCGCTTCGTTTTTAAGTTTATCAACCAGCGCCGAAACATCTGGGACCTTGATACCAGCCGAGCGGCTTGGCGGCTCGCTTACTTTTAGCGTCTTTAGGCGTGGCGCAGCATCTACGCCCAGATCAGCGGGCGAGACAGTATCTAGCTGTTTTTTCTTGGCCTTCATAATATTGGGCAAGGTGACGTAACGCGGCTCGTTTAAACGCAGGTCCGTCGTGACAATCGCTGGCAACGTCAACGACAGCGTCTCCAAGCCACCATCGACCTCTCGGGTGACGGTGGCTTTGCCGTCGCCAATTTCAACCTTGCTGGCAAATGTTGCTTGTGGCCACCCTAGGAGCGCGGCCAGCATCTGGCCAGTCTGATTGGCGTCATCATCAATAGCTTGCTTACCGAGAATAATCAGTTCGGGCTGTTCTTTGTCAGCCAGTGCCTTCAGGATCTTGGCAACAGCTAGAGGCTGCAGCTCTTCGTCGGTTTGCACTAAAACACCCCGATCAGCACCAATGGCCATGGCAGTACGCAAGGTTTCCTGACACTGGGCTACGCCGCAAGAGACAGCCACAATCTCGGTGACAGTTCCCTTTTCCTTCAGGCGAGTCGCTTCCTCGACGGCAATCTCATCAAAAGGATTCATGGACATTTTCACGTTGGCGATATCGACGCCAGTCTGGTCCGACTTAACCCTGACCTTGACGTTGTAGTCCACCACGCGTTTTACGGGTACTAGGACCTTCATCAATCACTCTCCAGTATTGGTCAATAAAATCAGCGAGACAGCAAATCCGGAGTGTGGTGCGCCGGCAACGGCACCCCAATGTTTTATATTCCCCCAACATGCCGTCTAATCCATGAGCGGCAAGGATTTTCTGTCTAATTTCTGCCCATTCTACAACTTTGCCAAGGTCCGCACGTGAGCAACCACGCTACGCGCCAGCGCCGAGAGGTTATAGCCTCCCTCCAAGGCACTGACAATGCGCCCTTGCGCATGCTTGTCAGCCACCGCCATCAATTGCTCGGTCATCCAGATATAATCGGCTTCCACAAGTCCTAGCTGGGCCATGTCATCCTCACGATGGGCATCGAACCCGGCCGATATGAAGATCATTTCAGGTTTATGAGCCTCCAGCCTCGGTAGCCAATGCTCAGTGACCAACTCTCGAATTCGGTCTCCTCGGGTGTATGCATCGACTGGGATGTTGCACATGTTTGGTGCTGGGTCATGCACACCGCAGTCGGGAAACAACGGGTACTGGAAATAGCTGCACATCAAGACACGCTCATCACCCGCAAATATCGCCTCGGTACCATTGCCATGGTGCACATCAAAATCAATAATCGCGACCCGTGACAAACCATGATTGGCCAACGCATGGGCAATTCCCACGGCGATATTGTTAAAAAAACAAAACCCCATGGCACGGGCAACAGATGCGTGGTGACCGGGCGGGCGCACAGCGCAGAAAGCGTTTGACGCCGAACCCGAGATCACTGCATCAACAGCCTGTATGACGCCACCAGCGGCATGGCGCGCCGCGTCCAGCGTATGCGGGTTCATCACGGTATCGCCATCGATATCGTAAATACCGTTATCAGGTAGCCATGCCGACAAACGATCCAGGTGAGCCTGTGCATGAACCCGTAACAAATCCGTATCAGTTGCCGGTGCGCTCACCTCATCAGTACGGATGTAGTTGATAATGCCACTAGTAAGTAGTTGGTCCGTGATGGCATCGAGCCGCTCGGGACATTCAGGATGCGCTTGCCCCATATCGTGCAAGCGACAAACCGGGTGGGTGAGGAACAGTGTCTCCATGAGGTCTATATGCCTAAGGCTCTAAGTTATTTCCTATTATTATCCCTCTTCTGGGGCACGATAGGGTGTTCCACCCCTGCTACCGACTTGAGATTAGACAAAGGCTCTGCATCCATTGGTGGAGCGCACGCTGCACCCTCAGCCCCATCTCAGCCGCCCATCGCCTCCAACACAGTCGCAAAGCCTGTACCCAACACCGGCTATCTTGCCCGGTCCGATGTGCAGGCTTACGCACAAACTGTCGCGAACGCCCGTAACCTGCCGCTAGACAATGTACGTGCGCTACTGGCCACGGCCAAACGCCTACCCGTGGCGATCCGACTCATGACCCCGCCAGAGCCTGGCAAGCCCGTCACCCCAAAAAATTGGGCCACCTACCGCAATAACTTTGTTGAGCCTATCCGCATTAACGCAGGCAAAGCTTTTATGAGTGAGCATGAGCAGATACTCAAAGCCGCCGAAGCACGTTTTGGGGTGCCTGGGAACATCATTGCGGCCATCATTGGCGTCGAGACTTTGTATGGTCAGTACATGGGCAACTACCGGGTGCTGGACGCACTCACCACGCTGTCGTTTGACTACCCTGACCCTATGCGACCAGACCGCATCGCGATGTTTCAGGGGCAGCTCGCTGATTTGGTTGAGTTACACGAGCAGGGCAAGGTAGACGCCAACCGGCAGCTAGGCTCATTTGCCGGGGCCATGGGGATACCGCAATTCATGCCCACCAGCTTGAAACTCTGGGCGATCTCTAGCGACCCAAAACAAGCCCATATTGACTTGGAGCACAACGTCAATGACGCCATACTATCCGTAGCCAATTTTTTAAAAGTCCACGGATGGATTGCCGGACTACCGGTGTTTGCGCCGGTCGATCTTCCCACCAATGCTGGCGAGCTCGTTGACGGCGGGCTAACCCCCCGCCTTGATTGGTCCGAACTTAAACTCGCTGGCGCCACGCTCGCAGCGGGCGCTGAACCGGGCGCTTGGACTAACTACCCGCTCGGGGTGATCAACCTGCCCCTACCCGCACAAAACACGGTTCAATATCGCACTGCCACGCCCAATTTTTTTGCGCTCACTCAGTATAACCGGAGCTACTTCTACGCCACGGCTGTCGCTGATTTGGCACAAGCATTGATAAGGTAAAAATACAGATGTTTGTGTCTAGCCTATACCTCTGGCGGATCTCTTCTCGACATGAAATCTTAACTAGCAGCAGGTTGCTCAAACCAACTATCCCAAGCGCCACCCAAGGGCTTGATCAAGCGCGAATTACCCATTGCAACTACGTCAACGGACTTCACATTCTCGGGCAATGCCAGGGCCTTCGGTAACCTGATTGCCTGGGTACGGTTAGTCTTGAACACTGAAGCTATGACACTCCCGCCACCTAACCGCCTATGTCGGTTGAGGTGGGGGTTTCCTGGTTCATCGATCTGAGCACCGCACTGTTTCCAGTGCCGCGACTTACCGCGATCTCCCCAAGCGTGAATTCGGAGCAACCCGCCCCTACTGTTTTCTTGCGCATACACAACGGTTTTTTTGCAATTGTTATTTGTCTTTCTCACGCTAGGAAAGCTCGGCCACATGCAGCCAGTGCTACTGATTAAAAATACCTGTGGACAAATAACGGTCACCGCGATCGCAGACAATAAACACGATGGTTGAGTCCCTGACTTCAGCCGCTACTCGAAGCGCGGCTACCAGGGCACCTGCGGCTGAGACGCCTGCGCAAATACCCTCCTCAGCCGCAAGGCGCCTGGCCATCGTTTCGGCATCGGATTGTTCAATCAACTCAAACCGGTCGACCCGGGTAGCGTCGTAGATTTTGGGGAGATAAGCTTGCGGCCACTTACGAATCCCCGGGATTTGTGAGCCTTCAGCCGGTTGTGCACCTACGATCTGAACATTTGGATTCATGAATTTCAAAAATTTCGAAGTGCCCATGATCGTGCCAGTCGTACCCATGGCACTGACGAAATGCGTTACGCGACCTGCTGTCTGCGACCATATCTCGGGGCCCGTGGTCTTAAAGTGCGCGAGTGGATTGTCTGGATTGGCGAACTGATCAAGCACAATGCCCTTGCCCTCACTTTGCATCTTGGTAGCCAAGTCTCGTGCATACTCCATGCCGCCTTGATCTGCAGGCGTGAGAATGAGCTCGGCACCATAAGCCGTCATCGAGGCACGTCGCTCAAGTGAGAGGTTATCTGGCATGATCAGAATCATCTTGTACCCGCGCATGGCAGCTACCATGGCCAAGGCGATTCCGGTGTTGCCGCTAGTGGCCTCAATGAGCGTATCGCCCGGCTTGATATCACCGCGCTTTTCTGCTTCGAGGATCATGGACAGTGCCGGACGATCCTTAACGGACCCAGCTGGGTTATTTCCCTCCATCTTGCCCAGGATCACGTTACCTCTTGGCGTACCCACTTCGCCGGGCAAGCGCTGCAAGCGAACGAGCGGCGTATTGCCGACAAGCTGTTCAAGCGTCAAATACTGATCCTGATTCATGATGACAATCCTGTAGTTTGATTTTTATGTGATTGTATTGAATGGTTGACCTCTGTTCCTGCAAAGACCATCTTGCAGATGATCGCATCAAGGCAACTTCAAAATCTCCGGCGTCACGACATCAGCCCTCATGGACTGGCCTCGCACAGGCTTTGCTTGCGAAACTGCTTGTGGCTTAGCGCAGGGCTTGTCGAGCGTTCCGACACAGAGCCCAGCGCTCTTTAGTTTAATGATGGTTTTAGGGCCGATCCCTGAGAGACGCTCGGAAAGGTGTTCAAGTGACTCAAATGGACCTCTTGCCCGTTCAAGCACAATTCGCTGTGCGGTTTTAGCGCCAATACCTTTGACTTGTTGCAGCTCTTGCACATCAGCGCGGTTGACGTCTACCGCTGCCAAAACACTACTAGAAGCAATAAGCCCCCAAAGAATAAGGATATGCGCGAGCAGCTTTCGCCCCCAAAGCATTGCCGTTGCCCGAACGCCGAATGTCCGGTATTTGAGTGAGTGATTGTTCACCATCAGCCCCTTCTATTAAAGGTGCTTATGGTGAGCCTACGCAGCAACCAATTCAATCACGGCAAATACGGTTTAGGCTAAATCTTTAGATAGCCGTGCTCGATTTGGTAGCGCACGTAATCTGCCACGCCTGTTTGTACATCCTTTAAAGGCTTCTCGTAGCCTGCGGCGCGCAATTCGCCCATGTCAGCCTGCGTGTAACTTTGATAGCGACCCTTTAAATCGTCTGGAAACGGGATGTAACGCAGGATATCTTTAGCCACCAGTTCATCCAGACTTAACTCGGGCTGGCCCCGCGCAGCGCTAATAGCGTTGACAACGGAACTCGCAACATCGTTAAAAGGCTGAGCACGACCTGTTCCACAATTAAAAATGCCACTAATCTGCGGATTATCCAGAAAATGCAGATTAACCGACACCACATCATCGACAGAGATGAAATCTCGCTTTTGCCCGCCATCGGGGTAACCGTCCCATCCCCCGAAAAGTTTCACATGCCCCTCAGTCACAAACTGGTTCATGTTGTGAAACGCCACAGAGGCCATGCGTCCCTTGTGCTGTTCGTGCGGCCCATACACGTTGAAATAGCGTAGTCCCACGACTTGAGCCGTCAACGTTGCAAACCTCGCTCGCACTACCTGATCAAACAGAAACTTGGAGTAGCCATACACATTCAAAGGGCGCTCATTGGCCAAGTCCTCAGCATAGACGGGACCCGCCCCATAGACTGCTGCCGAGGAAGCGTAAATAAGAGGTACACGCTGCGCCTGTGCCCATTCGAACAACTCAAGTGTCACCCGGTAGTTGTTGTCCATCATGTAGTGACCATTACGCTCAGTGGTATCTGAACAGGCACCCTCATGGAACACCGCTCTTGCTGACGGCAGACTGCCGTGAGTCACCATCTGACGGAAATCCGCTTTATGCATATAGTCCGCAATCTCGCAGCCCACCAGATTTACAAACTTGTCACCGTCAGTCAAATCATCGACTGCCAGAATATTCGTCTCACCACGAGCATTCAAGCCCCGCAAAATATTGGCACCGACAAACCCAGCCGCCCCGGTCACGATAATCATTCCAATTCCTCCGCCGTCACAGTCGAGGTACCCAACTTGCCAACCACGATGCCTCCAGCCCGATTGGCCCACCGCATCGCTTCAATCCAAGAACCACCAGCCCCTCGAACAACAGCCAAAGTCGCCAGCACCGTATCGCCAGCCCCTGAAACATCAAACACCTCATGCGCCTGCGCATCGACGTGATGACGCTCTTGATTCATAAACAATGTCATGCCTTGCTCAGAGCGTGTCACAAGTAGCGCTTCAAGCCCGAGTTGCTCTCGTAACTGTTGAGCTCGTGCGTTCAGATCACTCTCATCTAGCCAATGACCAACCGCTTGTTGCATCTCACTCCGATTAGGTGTGACCAAACTAGCACCTCGATAACGGGTATAGTCCAGACCCTTGGGATCCACCAGCGCAGGCACGCCGATCTCTCGAGCTTTATTGATCAAGCTAGCAACCTGAGCCAATGCGCCCTTATCGTAATCAGACAACACCACCACGTCATGATGACCCATCAGTGGCATCACTCGATCCGTCAGGGACTGCACACAGCTTGACGAAGGTCGCCCCTCAAAATCCACTCGCACCATCTGCTGCTGGCGACCAAGCACCCGCATTTTAAGGGTCGTTGGGTGGGACTCGTCATCATCCACCAACTCAGGATGAATGCCGGCATCACGTAGCATGGCATGTACTTCCCGGCCTGGCTCATCACGTCCCACAATACCTGCCAAGGTAACCCGAGCACCAAGTGCAGCAGCATTACGCGCTACGTTGGCAGCACCACCCAATCGATCCTCACAGCGGCCCACATGGACCACCGGCACGGGTGCCTCTGGCGAGATGCGTTCAACCTCCCCAAACCAATAGCGGTCAAGCATGATATCGCCGACAACCAACACACGAACACGCGAGACTGCTTCACGGGGAAACTGCTTCAGATCGCCACCTAAACCCGATCCCTGGCCATCACGCTTGGAAAGTAAATTCATAATTGTTCTTCCACACGACGTGGGCTGTAGGTCTCCCAACCATGACAACCCGGGCACTGCCAGTAAAACGCCCGCGCCTGAAAGCCACAAACACGACAACTGTATCGATCCAACCGCTGGGTATGTCGGCCCACCAAACGCTTAAGCAAATCTAATGACACCAGCGCCTGATTGCTCTGGGTATCGACCCCATCGACTGGCTCAGCCTTGGACTGAGCCAGGAGCGCTCGCTCTAACCCGAGCAAGCTTGGACTTTTACTCAACGCAGTTTGGGCAAAAGCCCAAGCTGCTTGCGAACCATGTGCGCGCCAATTCAGGCGGAACACCACATCAAACAAGTCCAGCGATGGGTGCTGTTCGTAGTGGCTCGATAGACGTTGCAGCAGTTGATCACATTCGTTGGAGGCTGCGAAGTTATTTTGTAAATCACTAGCGATCAGACCGGCGTATTCCGGTGCTTCGTCAAGCAGAGTCAACAAGTAGTGACGCTCCAGTCCGGCATCACCACTGGCACGCGCCAACGCCGCCTCTAGCATCAACACTCTGGCACGTGAGGCTGATGTTGACGTATCTTCCTGCCCCACAATCCTACCTGCCTCATCCAGCGCAGATCGCAGCGCCTCGAACTCGGGTGGTTGATGTGTCAAATGACCCTGTGCGATCTCACAGTAATAATGAACCAGTTGCGGTACTGATTCGCTCGTCAGTTTGCCTAGCCTGCGCACCGCTTCGATGGCTTTGGGCCAGTCATGCTCAGACTCGTAAATACGCACCAAGGCTCGTGCAGCCTGCTCTTGATAGCGCGTGTTCTTCAGTTCCTTATATGCCATTTCAGCACGATCGAGCATTCCCGCTTTTAAATAATCCTGGGCAATCTCATGCAAGGCATGCTCGCGCTCACGCGATGGCAAATCAGCACGCGCCAAAAGACTCTGATGCACCCTGATGGCGCGCTCCATCTCGCCTCTGCGACGAAACAGATTACCGAGCGCAAAATGCAACTCGGTGGTTTCTGGATCAAGTTTGGCAACTTCGACAAATGCGTCGATTGCGCGATCAGGCTGCTCATTGAGCAAAAAATTCAGGCCTTTGAAGTAAGAGTCCGGCAGGTTACGACTTTCGCTAAGCATGTGCCTGAAATCGATCCTCGCGGCAAGCCAACCCAGGCCAAACAACAACGGCAGAAATATCAGCCACCAGGATTCAAAAGTCATCGCTTATCGCTCGCAAGCTTCACAATGGTTTGACAACCGAATCAGCAGACGTTTGACTGTTGGCAGCAGTGTCTGCAACTGCCGCATTGGCTGCCTGATTTTTTTGTACTTTTCGCAGGTCGCGTTTCAAACGCCCGGCTTCACGACGGCGCCGCCAGGTCGAGGGCAACATTAGAAACACACCTAAGACTGTGCCCAACACGAAGGCCACCAGCATCACAATCACCAGTGGTACACCCACAAATTGCGTATTACCCAAAAACTGCACATCAACTGGCGCCATGTTCTTGTAGGCAAATAACACCACCACAGCAAACACTGCCAGTTTGATCGCCCACCAGACGTAGCGCATGTTTAGTTACCCTATGACAATAAGCATTCATTGTAATGCAAGGGATTTGATGCAAACTAGCCAGCAGGCAAGTTCAAGGGCGTGGTGCAAATGCTGCAGCCATGCCTTTCTCGACCGACTGTGGCGGCGTCCAGTGAAGTCGCTCACGGGTAGACTCAATATCAACCTGGAGATTGTCGGATAGACGACGTATCATCTGGCCTTTGCCTAGAGCCTGCGCAGCAAGTTTAAGCAGTCCGATTGGAACAGGCACAGAGCGCAGCACCAGCCCACAAGCTTTGGCAATCTGCCGAGCGAGATCAAGCGTTGACAGGTCATGGTCATCACTTGCTAAAAATACCTGCCCGGGTGCATTGGGGTGACTCGCGCACAAAATCACCAAATCAACCAGATTGGCCAGGCTGATCAGACTGCGGCGATTTCGATCCAGCGCGCCGATGGGAAGCGGCACGCCACGACGTATCGCGCGCTCTAGCAATTCCAAATTACCCTTGGCATCAGGTCCGTAGACCAGTGGCGGGCGCACCACAGTGGCTTGCAGACCCGTTTGACTGGCAACCTCAAACAAACCTTGTTCCGCCTCAAACTTGGACAATGCGTAAG
Source organism: Orrella daihaiensis (assembly GCF_022811525.1). Lineage (NCBI taxonomy): Bacteria > Pseudomonadati > Pseudomonadota > Betaproteobacteria > Burkholderiales > Alcaligenaceae > Orrella > Orrella daihaiensis. The sequence continues at coordinate 2,146,531 of NZ_CP063982.1, forward strand.
GGTCAGCAGGCGATGCAATCGAATCGATGGCTTTGAAAGCCTGACCAGGTGTGGTTCGTTCCCCATTGACTTTGATCGTACTCAAAAACACCAATCGCTTAACCTTGCTGTCGGCACAGGCCCTAGCCAACCGAACTGTGCCGTCGCGATTGACGGCCATCATGCGTTCAATTTCGTCAGGACCCGGGTTCATCACATGGACTCGAGCCGCTGTGTGTACCACGACATCAACACCATCAAGCGGCCACCGCGCGCGGGGGTCAGCAAGGTCGGGCGCAGCGACTCGGACAACACTTCCCTGCATTTCTAGATCGTCCTGATCGCGTATTGCAGCACGAACTTCATAGCCTCGTGCCACAAACTCACGACACAAGGCCCGTCCAATCAGGCCATTGGCACCCGTGACCAACACCACTGGCAAGCGATGAGGATCGGCCGACTTACCTTTGGAAGCGGGTTTAACGACTAAGGTCGATAACGATTCAGATTCAGCTGATGCGATTGAGGGTAGAACCGCTGACATGGGGCGAGTTCAGATCGCTTGAATCTTCAAGAAGACAGTTTTATGCCGAGGTCTGTAGAGTCTGCCTCGTCATCAGGCTTAGTGGCACCATGGCCATTATCAACCCGCTCGCGCAACTCTTTACCGGCCTTGAAATGCGGCACACGCTTACCAGGTACAGCCACCTGCTCACCCGTTTTAGGGTTACGCCCAATCCGAGGCGCACGCTGGGATAAAGAAAAGCTCCCAAACCCACGGATCTCAATACGCTGGCCGTTGGCCAAGGATTCGACCATGGTGTCAAGGATGGTCTTAACTGCCAAATCAATATCACTGGCAGCGAGCTGCTTATGGCTCGCTGCCAGTGCCGCGATAAGTTCCGACTTGGTCACAACGATCTCGCGGTCAACAAAACTTATTCGCCGTCTTTGGCTTGATCAAGCTTGGCTTTCAACAACGCGCCAAGGTTGGTCGTGCCAGTGGTAGCACCCGCTTCAGACATGCGCTGCAGAGTATCAGCCGTATCAGCATTCTCACGAGCTTTGATTGAGAGCTGAATCGAACGAGCCTTACGGTCCACGTTGATAATCATGGCCTCTACTTCATCGCCCTCTTTGAGCACCGTGGTAGCGTCTTCGACACGACCGCTGGCCATCTCGGAGGCACGCAGGTAGCCTTCCACATCAAGCGACAGGGTAATCACTGCGCCCTTGGGCTCAACCGACTTGACGGTACCTTGAACTACAGCACCCTTGTCGTGTGTACCCACGAAGTTATTAAACGGATCACCTTCGAGTTGCTTGACACCGAGTGAGATACGTTCTTTATCCGTGTCAATGGCCAACACAACGGCTTCGAGCTCATCGCCCTTCTTGAGGTTACGAACAGCTTCTTCACCGGTATCAGTCCATGACAGATCCGACAAATGCACCAGACCATCGATGCCGCCAGGCAACCCGACGAACACACCAAAATCGGTAATCGACTTGATCGCACCGCTAACCTTGTCACCGCGCTTGAAATTGGTCGCAAACTCTTCCCATGGGTTCGGGCGGCACTGCTTCATGCCCAACGAGATACGACGACGCTCTTCGTCGATCTCCAACACCATGACCTCGACCTCTTCACCCAAGGTAACCACCTTGCGCGGATCGACGTTCTTGTTGGTCCAGTCCATTTCTGAGACGTGAACCAGTCCTTCGATACCAGCCTCAACTTCCACAAACGCGCCGTAATCGGTCAGGTTGGTTACCTTGCCAAACAGGCGGGTACCTTGCGGGTAGCGACGCGCCAAACCAATCCAGGGATCTTCACCAAGCTGCTTCACACCTAAGGAAACGCGGCTCTTTTCCTGGTCGAACTTCAATACTTTGGCTTCAATCTCTTGGCCGACCGTCAACACCTCGGACGGATGACGCACGCGACGCCAGGCCATATCCGTAATGTGTAACAAGCCATCAATGCCACCGAGATCGACAAATGCGCCGTAGTCGGTGATGTTTTTGACCACACCCTTGACAGTCGCCCCTTCGCTCAGATTCTCGAGTAACTTCTGACGCTCTTCGCCCATGCTGACTTCGAGCACGGCACGACGTGACAACACCACGTTATTGCGCTTACGATCGAGCTTGATAACCTTGAACTCCAAGGTCTTGCCTTCATAAGGTGTCGTGTCCTTAACAGGACGCGTATCCACCAATGAACCGGGCAGGAACGCGCGGATGCCATTGGTCATTACTGTCAAGCCACCCTTGACCTTGCCGGTGATGGTGCCAGACACCAACTCGTTGCTCTCAAGCGCCTGTTCGAGTGACAACCAGGCAGACAAGCGCTTGGCCCGATCGCGAGACAGCACGGTATCACCGTAGCCGTTCTCAAGCGAATCGATCGCCACAGACACGAAGTCGCCTTCATTGACTTCAAGCTCACCCTGATCGTTGAGAAACTCCTCAAGAGGAATCAAGGCTTCTGATTTCAAACCTGCGTTAACAATCACGAAATTGTGATCCACGCGCAGAACTTCAGCAGAGATCACTTCGCCGGACTTCATGTCCTGCTTTTTGACGCTCTGGGCAAACAAATCGGCGAAGCTTTCGCCGCCAGTTAGGTTTTCAGTGGTTTGTTGAGTTGACATGTAAAAGGTACCTGGTGGATCGTCCCGATCCGGTTTCTCGCCAAGCCTGTCAGCCGACAAACATTCAGTAGAACGTTGTGAGCAGACAACTCGCGGTGTTAAAAATTACCGAAGAACCCGACCCTGACTGCGGTCTGGGCACATCGGCGCTGATGCTACAAGTACTACCGGTTGGTGCTGGCTGTACTACCTATCACCACCTATCCAACACTAGATCCCACATGAATTGTGGAAAGCCGTCTAGGTTAACATAAAAAATCGTTTTTGATCAATCGCTTAGCTATTAACCCAAGGTTTGGTGAGCTCGGACTGCAGAAGCAGCAAAGCAGAACCAGGCCCAAGGGGCACTAAGACTGTCGCAGGCGCTTGTGCCACAGTGACATAACTGCCGCAACGGTGTCCTCAACCGTTAGCCGAGATGAGTCTAGCTGATGCGCATCATCGGCTGGCTTTAAGGGGGCAACCGCACGGTCGGTATCCCGAAAGTCACGCTCTTTGAGGTCGGCAAGCACCGCTTGCTCATCGGGCACGAGGCCTCTTTCGCGAAGTTGCTGACAACGTCTTTGAGCCCGAGACTGAACATCGGCAAGCAAAAATATCTTCAAATCGGCATCAGGAAACACCACCGTGCCCATATCACGGCCGTCTGCCACAAGCCCAGGCGGCTGTCGAAAGGCCCGCTGACGCTCAAGCAAGGCTTCGCGCAAAGGCGCAGCGGGTGCCAGGCGTGAGGCCAAATTGCCAACATGCTCTTGCCGGATCAGCTCGGTGACATCCTGACCGGCCAGCATAATCTGGCCATCATCAAACCGAATTTGCATTCGCCGTGCTGCCAAAGCAACGGCTGCGATGTCATTGGCATTGATGTTGTTATCAAGCACTGTCCAAGCTGCCAATCGGTAGAGCGCGCCGCTGTCCAACACATGCCAGCCCAGTTCAGCGGCTACCCGAGCGGCAACCGTGCCTTTGCCTGAAGCAGTCGGACCGTCAATCGCGATGACTGGAACCCGGACTGACGCCTCAATCACGATACCACCTGCGAATACACCGAGAAATAATCCGGGAAGGTTTTGGCCACACAACCTGGATCCTGTATCGATACCGGCACGGGCCCAAACGCAGCTAGAGAAAAACACATCGCAATACGATGGTCATCGTATGTGTGAATAGAGGCTGCGCGCCATCGGCCTGATTCAATCGGGTAAACCGTAAGCCAATCCTCACCACTATCGACACGCGCTCCAAGTTTGGCCAACTCAGTTGCCATCGCATGAATGCGATCGGTCTCCTTGACTCGCCAACTGCCAATATTGCGCAATGTGCAAGGACCATCGGCATAAATAGCCAAGACAGCAGCCGTCATCGCTGCATCGGGAATCAGATTGAAATCCTCATCAAACGCCTTCAGGCGAGCACCGTTGGCCACTGACACACCAGATACCGTCACGGCGTCAGGCGCCATTTCAAGCCTGCCGCCCATTTGCTCAATGGTTTTAGCAAATGCCATATCACCCTGGATGCTGTCAGCCCCCACGCCACGAATGGTGATGGGTCCTTGGCCAATGAGGCCCAGCGCCATGAAGTAAGAGGCCGATGACGCGTCTGCCTCAACATGTATGGTGCCTGGTGACTGATACCGAATGTCTTTGGGAATCACAAACACCAAGCGACCAGTGGCATCTGTCTGGCGCTGGACCTGCACCCCGAATTTAGCCATGAGATTGGTGGTGATATCGATGTACGGTTTGGAAATCAATGTCCCCACAACGGTAATGCGCAGATCTTGACCAGTTTGCAAAGCAAGCATTGGCCCAGCAAGAAGCAAGGCTGTCAAAAACTGACTAGACACTGAACCATTCACCTCGACCGAATCACCCTCGGCCATAGCAGGCTTGATTCGCAATGGTGGGAAACCACGCTCGCCCAGATAATCAATATCAGCGCCCAAGCCACGCAAGGCATCAACCAAATCACCAATCGGGCGTTCGTGCATTCGTGGCACCCCAGACAATTGGTAGTCACCACCTGCGAAGGCTAGCGCAGCCGTCAAGGGTCGAAAGGCTGTCCCTGCATTACCCAGAAACAAATTGGCCTGCAAAATCCGAAACCGTCCCGGGCTAGTCACCGTCACCACGCCGTTCTTGCGACGACCGACCCCTATACCCAAACCTGAGAGCGCTTGCAACATCACACGAGTGTCGTCAGAATCAAGTAATCCGTGAATATCGGTCGAGCCAACACTCAGCGCGGCCAGTAGCAGCACCCGATTGGAAATGCTTTTAGAACCTGGCAAATTTAATGATCCATGCGCTCGGGTAGATGGGTCAAGCACCAAGTCAGGTTGCGCTGCACCAGTCATTACTTGCCTCGGCCGCTTTCGTGCTTTTGCCGCTCGCCCCATTCACGGCGAACGCTGGCCGCATGCGCAAGCACCGTTTCCAGCCAAGCCTCGTCCTTAGCCTTCAACGCCTCCCGAGCTTGCCCCAGCAAATCATGCAAATCATCCAATTGCCGGAGCATGGCGTCTCGGTTAGCCATAAAAATATCACGCCACATTTCGACTGACCCTTGGGCGATACGAGAAAAATCCCCAAATCCAGCACCGGCTAACTGTAGATTCAAATCCGCGTTGGCATCGCGCGCGACATGTTCAACGTAAAGGCTAGCCAGCCAATGTGGGAGGTGGCTGACCGCAGCTAACACATCATCATGCTGGCCGACCTTCATGGTAACCAACCGTGCACCACAAGCTCGCCAAGCAGCACCCACAAACTCCACTGCTCTGTTTGCATTCTCAGGTAGTGGGCACAAGACAACATGACGATCTCGGTAGAGATCAGCAAAAGCAGCTTGGGGACCCGACTCGTGGGAACCAGCAATCGGATGCGCCGGCACGAACTGACCGATTCGCTCGCCAAGTGCCGCGCGCGCAAACGCGACCACGTTTCCCTTGGTACTGCCGCCATCGGTAATCAACGTCTTGGGAGATAACGCCTTGCTTAAACCCTCGAACAATGGCCCGAATGTTCCCACCGGGGACGCGAGCATGATGAGATCGCATTGGCTGGCTGCTTCATGAAGGGTAATGGTTTCATCGATAATGCCAAGCGTTTGCGCCTGAGCCAGCGTCTCGGGCTGACGCCCAACCCCAAAAACTCTCCCGACACAACCGGCTTGCTTTAAGGCCAGGGCAAACGATCCACCAATTAAGCCCGTACCGATCACAGCCAGGGTATTGACCCGAAAGGCGTTGGAAGCTGTATCAGCGGCAGTGACGCTGCTCACGCAGCCTCCTTGCCGAGCACCTCAGTCATCGCACGAATCAGAATAGCGTTCTCCTCGGGCAGTCCAATGGAGATACGTAACCACTCGGGTAGGCCATCTGCACCCACTGGACGCACAATGACCCCACGCTTTAACAATGCTTGATTGACCGCGTTGGCATCACCAACATGCACCAACACAAAGTTGGCATAGCTCGGCACGTAGGTTAAGCCCAAGCGGTCAAACGCTTCTTGCAACTGTTTCTTTCCAGCCGCATTGACCTCGGCACTCCGCGCCAGAAACGCGTCATCCTGAAATGCCGCAATGGCAGCGGCCTGAGCCAGCGAATTGACATTGAAAGGCTGCCGCACGCGCGCCATCAGATCAGTCAGAGCGGGCTGCGCCAACCCAAAACCAACACGCAGCCCCGCCAGACCATACGCTTTGGAGAAACTGCGCGAGACAACAAGGTTCTCGAATCGTTTAACCAATGCGACGCTATCGATACGAATATCATCAGGTAGATATTCGTTATAGGCTTCGTCTAACACCACAGTCACTCGATTGCCATGGGCTGCATGTACCCGCTCCAAAAACGTCGTGACGTCCCTGGATGTCAAAAAAGTGCCGGTAGGGTTATTAGGATTAGCGATAAACACCACCCGGGTATTGTCAGCAATCGCCTCGAACATCGCATTCAGGTCATGCCCGAAATCTTTCGCGGGCACAACAATGTGCTCGGCGCCCCTGGCCTGCGTAGCAAGTCTGTAAACCACGAATGCGTATTGCGAGTAAACCGCACTGTAGCCAGGTTCCAATAGCGCCATGCCGACAAGTTCGAGGATGTCATTAGACCCATTGCCAAGCGTGATCCATCCGGCTGGCACATCAAGGCGCTTAGCTATCACCTGTTTAAGTGCATAGCCACCCGGGTCGGGATAACGCCCCAAGCCCTTGAGCTCATGCTCGATGGCTTGCTTGGCTGACTCAGGCATACCAAGCGGATTTTCATTGGATGCGAGCTTGACGACCTGCTCAGGTCTGAGTCCTAGCTCCCGCACCAAGTCATCAATTGGCTTGCCCGGAATATAGGGCTGAATTTGCTTGATGTGCTCCGGTGCAATCAACCCTTTGTCACCCACGGTGTTCTTGCTACTGTTACTCACGTCTGCCTCGGATAGGAACCTAGCACCTTGAAAAATGCGCAGCGCGCCTGCAATTCAGACAACGCCTTGGCCACTGCTGAATCTTGCCGATGGCCCTCGATGTCCACATAAAAGTAATACTCCCACTGTCCGGTTCGCGCCGGGCGTGATTCAAATCGATACATGGACACTCCGTTCTCGGCCAGTGGCGCAAGCATCTTATACACCGCGCCGGCCTCGTTGGGCACCGCCAAAATAAGACTGGTTTTGTCCACCCCAGTCGGTAGCGTATCTATTTTGCCAATCGCTAAAAATCGGGTGCGATTTGATGGGTCATCTTGAATACCTTCAGCCACTACCTCCAAGCCCCAAGCCCGTGCGGCAATATCACTGGCAATGGCGGCTACCGTTGGATCTTGCGAAGCGATACGAGCCGCTTCAGCGTTACTGGCTACCGGCTCACGTGCCAAATGAGCCTGGTTCATACCCAACCAATGCTGGCACTGCGCCAAAGCCTGCGGGTGCGCCAAAACGCGCGTTATCCCCTCCATACTTCCTGTCTTGCTTAACAGGCAGTGTCGAATCACGATGGTGTGCTCACCGACGATGCGCACCGGTGTATTCAACAAAAGGTCAAGTGTGCGATTAACAGCACCCTCGGTGGAGTTCTCAACCGGCACCATGCCGACCTCGGCACCGTCAGATTCGACTCGCCTGAATACCTCATCAAAATCCGGACATGGCAAACCAGTAATGTCCTGACCCATGTACTCAAACGCTGCCTGCTCCGAGAAAGATCCGGTCGGCCCGAGATAGGCAACGCGAATTTCCTTTTCCAGACCACGACAAACCGAGATGATTTGGGCCCAAATGGCGTCTATCGCTTTATCGCCGATCGGCCCGGCATTAACAGCTTGCAACGCCCGAATTACTTGAGCTTCACGTTCTGGCCGAAACACGGGTCCCTGTTCGTGGTGAGCGTGCTTTAGGTCACCCACAGCTTGTGCAGTTCGCGCCCGCTCGTTGATTAGCTCCAGAATCTGTTGATCAAGCGTGTCAATTTTCTGGCGCAGTGGCAATAGCTTTGCCTGCAGTTCTTTATCCATGTTCGCGCTCAAACCACTGTAGGTAATCAATCAACGCCATCACACCTTCGAGCGGCATGGCGTTGTATATAGATGCCCGCATACCACCGACGGACTTATGGCCTTTAAGCTGATTCAACCCGGCGGCGCGAGCGCCGTCAAGAAATGCCTGATCCAAAGAGCTATCAACCAGCGTAAAAGGCACATTCATGCGCGAGCGTACCGACGGGTGAACTGGCGCACGGTAAAACTGCGATTGATCAAAAAAGCCGTATAGGGCATCAGATTTGGTGATATTCGCTTTTTCGATGACACTCAGTCCACCCTGGCGCAATAACCACTTAAACACCAAGCCAGCGATATAAATCGCGTAGGTGGGCGGCGTGTTGAACTTTGACTGTTCTTTGGCAACGTTGGAATAGTCAAACGCAGATGGACAAACCGGCAACGCATGACCAATCAGATCGCGCCGAATGATAACGACAGTCACCCCCGCCGGACCTGCATTTTTTTGGGCACCTGCGTACAACATACCCACACGGGAGAAATCCATCGGTCGCGATAGAAAATGTGACGACGCATCGACAACGAGCGGCACGTCTGGCGCACCCATAGCGTTCATTTGGCGGGCATCTGGCCAAGCTATAAACTCTACGCCCCCAATGGTCTCATTGCTGCAAAGATGCAGATAAGCGGCAGTGGACCGCACACGCCACTGACTGACATCAGGCACCCAAGTGAGCGGTCCGTACGTTTGGGCTTGATCATCAAAGACAGCATCGTTGCTAGCAGCCACGGTCACATCGCCGTATTTCGCCGCTTCTTTGAACGATTTGGTTGACCAACTACCCGTGAGGACATAATCAGCATGCTTTTGCGTACTGCGCCCAATCAAATTCATTGGCACGATGGCATTTTCCGCTGTCGCCCCACCCTGCATGAATAGCACAGCAAACTCATCGCCAACACCGAGTAACTGGCGTAGGTCACTTTCGGCCTCGTCACAAATTTGCGTGAACTCCGGGCCTCGATGGCTCATCTCCATGACAGACATACCGCTGCCATGCCAATCAAGCATTTCTGCGGCAGCCTGCTCGAGGACAGCTTCAGGTAGAACCGAAGGACCAGCAGAGAAGTTCCAAGGCCGATGCTTACTCATGGTGTCTGTTTAGAACCTTTATTCAGCTGATGTCTCTGGCCCGGGCAACTCGGGCGTTTGACCCTCATCAGTGCTAGCTGAATCATCCACATCATCAGCCTCATCAGCGTCGCGCTCGGCCACACGGCGAATCCCTGAAAGATGGCTGCCATCATCAACACTGATTAATGTGACACCTTGGGTGGCGCGGCCCATTTCACGAATCTCCGCCACTCGGGTACGAACCAGAACACCGCCATCGGTGATCAGCATAATTTCATCTTCGCCAGACACCAATACGGCGCCCACCACCTTGCCATTACGCTCAGAGGTCTGAATGGCGATCATGCCCTTGGTGCCGCGTCCATGACGGGTGTACTCCACGATGGGGGTCCGCTTGCCATAGCCATTCTCAGTGGCAGTCAAAACGGTTTTGGTCTCGTCGCTTGCCACCACCATGGCGATGACTTCCTGCCCTTGCTCCAGCATCATGCCGCGCACACCTCGCGCGTTACGACCCATGGACCGGACGTCATCCTCACTAAACCGTACAGCTTTGCCAGCGTCTGAAAAGAGCATGACGTCACACTGGCCATCGGTCAAATCTGCACCAATGAGGTAATCACCCTCATCAAGCGTAACAGCAATGATGCCTGCCTTGCGTGGGTTCGAGAAATCCGATAGCGGGGTCTTTTTGACAGTGCCGCGCGAGGTAGCCATAAACACCATGTGCTGATCAGAAAATTGCTTGACCGGCAATACCACTGTAATTTTCTCGCCGTCCATGAGCGGGAACATGTTCACGATCGGTCGACCGCGTGAGGTGCGCGTACCTTGCGGCACCTCCCAGACCTTTAGCCAATACAAGCGACCGCGGTTAGAGAAACACAACAGGTAATCATGGGTATTGGCGATGAACAATTGATCGACCCAATCGTCCTCTTTGGTGGCGGTGGCCTGCTTGCCACGCCCTCCACGCCGCTGAGCACGATACTCAGACAAAGGTTGACTCTTAATGTATCCGCTGTGTGACAGTGTCACCACCATATCAGTCGGCGTGATCAGATCTTCTGTATCGAGCTCTGTGGCGTTATGTTCAATCGTCGACCGGCGAACATCCTTGGCGCTTGTAGAAAACTCGGCACGAATGGCCTCGAGCTCTTGGGCGATGATGGTAGTGATTCGCTCAGGCTTAGCCAAAATATCAAGCAAGTCGGCAATGTTATCCATCACGGTCTTGTATTCGCTGACGATCTTGTCTTGCTCAAGACCGGTCAAGCGCTGCAAGCGCATATTGAGGATTTCTTGAGCCTGGACATCGCTCAACCTGTAAAGGCCATCGCCTTGCAAACCAAAGTTTGGTGACAATCCATCTGGACGGTATGCGGCGCTGCCGCCCGGCGTGTCCCCATCGGCCCGCGCCAACATTTCTCTAACCAGCGACGAATCCCAGGCGCGCGACATCAGCTCCTGCCGAGCGACCGGCGGTGTGGGGGCTGATTTGATGATGGTGATGAACTCATCAATATTAGCCAAGGCAACAGCCAGACCCTCGAGCACATGTCCGCGCTCGCGTGCTTTGCGCAACTGGAATACGGTACGACGTGTAACCACTTCCCGACGATGTGACAAGAAGTAATCCACCATCTGCTTTAGGTTAAGCAGACGTGGTTGCCCATCAACGAGCGCCACCAAATTAATGCCGAACGTGTCTTGCAGCTGGGTGTTCTTATATAAGTTATTGAGTACGACCTCGGGCACTTCACCGCGCTTTAGTTCAATCACCAGTCGCATGCCGTCTTTGTCTGACTCATCGCGGATATCAGAGATGCCCTCGATCTTCTTTTCATTGACCAGTTCGGCCATGCGCTCTTGGAGGGACTTTTTATTCACCTGATAGGGCAACTCATCGACGATGATTGCCTGGCGGTTGCCCTTTTCCATGTCCTCAAAGTGAGTCTTGGCACGCATGATGACGCGACCACGCCCCGTGCGATAGCCTTCACGTACGCCCGACATGCCATAAATAATGCCGCCGGTTGGGAAGTCAGGTGCTTTGATGAGCTCGATTAATTCGTCTACAGCCGCAGTTGGGTTGCGCAAAACATGCAGGCACCCATCAATGACCTCCCCCAGATTGTGTGGCGGAATATTGGTGGCCATCCCCACAGCAATCCCCGAACTGCCGTTGACTAAAAGATTGGGCAAGCGCGTGGGCAACAGCAAGGGTTCATGCTCACTGCCATCATAGTTTGGTCCAAAGTCGACTGTTTCCTGGTCAATATCAGCCAAAAGCTCGTGCGCAATCTTGGATAGGCGAATTTCCGTATAACGCATGGCAGCAGCGCTATCGCCGTCGATCGAACCAAAGTTGCCTTGTCCGTCGACTAGCATGTAACGCAAAGAGAAGTCTTGCGCCATGCGAACGATTGTGTCGTAGACGGCCTGATCACCGTGCGGGTGGTACTTACCGATGACATCACCGACAATACGGGCCGATTTTTTATAGGCGCGGTTCCAGTCATTATTGAGCTCGTGCATGGCAAACAGCACCCGACGATGCACGGGTTTTAAGCCATCCCGAACATCGGGCAATGCACGACCCACAATTACGCTCATCGCGTAATCAAGGTAACTGCGGCGCATTTCGTCTTCGAGGGAGATCGGCAGTGTTTCCTTGGCGAAGGAATCCATAAGAGATGTAATCTAAGTCGAGGATTAAAAGGCCGCTACAACCCTGGGCTGCAACGGTTTGAAACAAACGTTACATTCTACACTTGACCGGTGATGCTGTCCGGTTAGCAAAAAAATGATGAACGCTGCGGGTAGGCAAACTGAAGCCAGCTCAAAAAGTTCAGTCTCAACCGTAAAAAAGTTCCACTGGCAGGACCCAAACTCGTGGCCTCTTGGCAAATTAACAACAATTTGTTGCCAAAACCCAACAACAAATAGCCTGATTGCGTAAATTTACGCCTATACAAGCACTCAAACTTGCGGCAGGGGTCGCATTTGCACGCAAATAGCTTAAGATTTCATTCAACACGCAGGAAACCCAGTGTGTGCATTTTTTTAACTTGCTCTTGGCGTTGTTATACTGGCCCCGTTTCCTGAATTGCGGCGGGGGTTCGCTGCGAGACTAACTTTCAGCTTTAAGCTCAACGAGGAGAAACATGAACAAGCCCTCAAAATTCGCTCTGGCATTTGCCTTCGCTGCCGTGACAGCAACCGGTGCTGCTACCGCTCAGTCAAACGACAACTGGGTCAGCAACTTCGGTGAGATCGTAAAGAGTAACTACGGTCTTTGCTGGCAAGATAACTTCTGGACGCCTGCTACTGCAGACCCACGTTGCGTCGAGAAGAAAGCCGCACCTGTTTCGGACAAGGTTGTTTTTAACGCCGACACCTTCTTCGATTTCGACAAGTACAACCTGAAGCCTGAGGGTCGTCAGTTGCTTGACCAGGTTGCTGCTCAGGTGAACACCATTGCTCTGGAAACAGTTATTGCTGTTGGTTACACCGACTCGATCGGTTCTGACGCCTACAACCTCGGTTTGTCCGAGCGTCGTGCTAACGCTGTGAAGGCCTACTTGGTCTCCAAAGGCGTTGCTGCTGACCGTATCTACACGGAAGGTAAGGGCAAGGCTGATCCAATCGCCTCCAACGCCACTGCCGAAGGTCGCGCCAAGAACCGTCGCGTGGAAGTTGAAATCGTGGGTAGCCGCAAGTAATTCGGTCCCAGATCTGAAAAAAGACCTCCCTCGGGAGGTCTTTTTTTTGCCAATCTTTTTTAGCCATCCCATCGGGCTACTGCCATCGGCGATCGCAATGCATTGCTGTGCACGCTTGCAATTGCGTTATACAGGCAAGCTCGGCTCACTCTTAAACCACTTTGTGGGTTGCAGTAAGCCTTGCCAACTTAAACAATCTGCGACAATGTGTGCATCGAACGCCTAGACATGAGCATCATGAGCAAATTGGAAAGTAACCTCCCTTCAGAGATCAACGTTGATCCAGCTGAGATCGAAAAATTCAGCGCACTGGCATCGCGCTGGTGGGATCCCAATAGCGAATTCAAACCACTGCACGCAATTAACCCCTTACGTTTGGGTTGGATTCAGGAAATGATCAATCCGGCCTCCCCTGACCTGGCTTTACAGGGCAAAACGGTGCTTGATGTTGGTTGTGGCGGGGGTATTTTGGCCGAAGCCATGGCCGTGGCAGGTGGCACGGTCAGTGGCATTGATCTAGCAGAGAAGTCTCTAACGGTTGCCAAACTGCACAGTCTTGAGTCTGGCGTGAAGGTCAAGTATGAAAGCATCAGCGCCGAGGCGCTTGCCATCAGAGAGTCGGCTAGCTTTGATGTGGTCACGTGTATGGAAATGCTGGAGCACGTACCTGACCCCGCTTCTATCGTTCAAGCCTGTGCAACGCTCACCAAACCCGGTGGTTGGCTGTTTTTCTCGACGATCAATCGCAATCCCAAGTCCTTTTTATTTGCGATTATTGGTGCGGAATACGTTTTAAAACTTCTGCCAAAGGGTACTCATAGTTGGGAAGCCTTTATCAAACCTAGCGAACTGGCAGACGCTTGCCGTATGGCAGATTTGCAAGTCCAGACCCTTATCGGCATGACTTACAACCCCTTCACAGAGGTTTATAAGCTCGGCTCAGACAGCAGCGTGAACTACCTCATGGCCGTGCGCAAGCCTGACTGACTTAAAAACGTTGTTAGCTTCCCTAAAACTCAGTATTTGCCACATTTGAAAGCATCGCTTGCCAAGCTATAATGATTTTCTTTTTGGCAACTAAAATTTGGCAACACCATGAAATCAACGCTTTTAGGTCATAAGGGTTACCACGGTTCGATCGAGCCATCAGTGCGCGACGGTCAGCTCAAAGGGCATATCTTGTTTATTGAAGATACGGTTGCCTACGCCGCACCCACTATCCCTGAACTGCAGCGTGCTTTTGAGCAAGCTGTCGACGATTACCTCGAAGACTGTGCTCGCACAGGTAAATTTCCTCAACGACCCTTTAAGGGTCAGTTTAATGTACGTATCGCGCCACACCTTCATCAAACAGCGGTTTTACGTGCAGAAGCAGAAGGGACATCACTTAACAACGTAGTGGTCCGAGCTTTGCGCAACTTTTTGCAGGAGGCTGAATTACCTCATTGCGAAAAGTCAGAGCAACCACCCGTCACCGAAACCGATCGTGAGGCCGCCTGACCCAATCAAAACCATTCGCGCACCAAGGTTTTAAAACACTGCATACGCCGCCCCGTACAATCATGTCCTAATCAGGCTCGGGGCGGTTTTTTGACAGGTGAATTGAATGACGCGACTGGTTTTATTCGACTTCGATGGCACGTTTGCCGACACAGCACCAGACATGGCTGCAGCAGCCAACCGGTTACGTTTGGCTCGCGGTATGCCGGCACTGCCAATTGAACAGTTACGCCCATTCGTATCGATGGGTGCGCGGGGCATGGTCAAAGCCTCGCTTGGCTTTGAGCCTGATCACCCAGAGTTTGAAGACGCTCGCGTGGCCTTTTTGGCGGACTATGAGCAAAACAGCACCACAGATACCGTGATATTTGAGGGCATTAGCGAATTGCTTGACAACATCCGGACTGCGCAAATGCGCTGGGGTATTGTCACCAACAAACACACCCGGTATGCAGAGCCAATCGTGGCCTGGCTAAACCTTCCAGACTGTGCCACTTTGGTGTGTGGTGACACCCTTGAATTCGCCAAACCTCACCCCCTGCCCCTGCGACACGCTGCAAAAGAAGCTGGGTTTGAGACCCACGAGTGTTTTTACGTGGGAGACGACATACGCGACATTCAGGCCGCCCAAGCAGCCGGGATGCCATCGATTGCAGCAGCCTACGGCTATTGCGGCACCGAACTGCCTGTGCATAGCTGGGGTGCTGACGCTATCGTTGATCATCCCTCACTTATCTGGGATGTCATTCAGAATCGCATCAGCCGCAGCTAACAAGACCACACCCGACTAACTATTGCCGATCACCGGCCGCTGGCATCAGTTGGGCCAAACGGGTTGCCACAAAAGCAGCAATCAAGGCCTTTATCACATCGCCTGGCATAAAAATAGCAACCGCAAGCACAGCTTTAGACAGGGGCGTATCAGTCACCATTGCTAACCAAGGCACACCAATGACATAAACCGTCAGGGCTCCGCCGAGTATCGATGCTGTGAGGTTACTGGCAAATATTTGGGCGCCGCTACGCTGGCCTTGCGCAAGTTGCATTGAGCGTCTGGCCATCCAGCCAGTCACAAAAGCCCCAGGTAAAAATCCCAACAAAAAGCCGCCCGTCGGTCCTGCAAAGACAGCCAAGCCACTACGCCCGCCGGGCAAGACCGGAAACCCCACCAAGGCAATCACGAGATATAACGCCATCGAGATCAGAGCCAGCCGTGGCCCAAGCACCAAGCCCGCAAGCATGACACCAAGGGTCTGTAGTGTCAGTGGAACTGGCACCAACGGCATTGGAATGGGCGGGATGATCGCAAACACAATCGTCAGCGACGTGAACAGCGCAATGTAGGTGATGTCTTTGGACGACAGTGACTGGGCCATGGCAGATACAAATTGGAATTAATGCCACAAGCTTACCGCATGTTGGATGACTCAGCGCATTGCCCTCTGGCGTCGATTGCTTCAGCGATCTCATCAGCACGCTTGAGTGTTCTGGCCAGCATCGGTACAAGCAACGCATGAGGCCACGCACGCACACCCCGAGCAGCTTGAGCCTCACTGATTTCATGCCACTGCTCCATCAGAACGGGCACCATTCTGAGCGACAGACCAAACGCAAGTGCAACTTTTTCCGGGTTAACCCAGCCACGACGACCTAATGGGGCGAGTATCCTCTCAATGACTGCCATCATGGCACTGATCGGGGTGCTTGCCACCACAGCAAGCGCCGCCAACAATAGCGCCAAAAGACGAAACAACACCACCATGGCCTGATGAAGACCGCTAAAGGCAGCCACGTATATGACGATCATTGCAATAGTGATCGCCAGCCACGAGGCTTGGCGCCATGCGCGCCAGCGCAATGGCCCTGTGACACTGCGCCAAACCACAGCCATCACAATGCTACTTGCGGCCAACACCCAAGGGTTCTGGACCATCACGAATGCAGTGGCCATGACAAGTAACGTCGCAAGTTTCAGCCCTGCAGGCCATCGATGCAACCAGGTCGCAGGGGTGTGGTCAGGGTGCTCAAAGTGCCAATTCACGCCTGGCACCTGCGTTCATACCAAGCAATCGCCACAGATGGTGTAGCGTCATGCACCACATGACCTTTATCGATGACCAATACTCTCTCGAAAGTCTCAAGCATTGCCAAGTCATGGGTCAGTACGATGGCTTGTTGTGGCAATTCTGACAGGATGCTTTGCAAGCGATTGCGGTAGCGCAAGTCAAGCTGAGCAGTAGGCTCATCAAGGATCATCAGCTTGGGGCTGCGACACAAGGCGCCGGCCAGACTCACCAACTGCTTCTGCCCACCAGACAGTTGCGCGACTGGGCGTTTAGCCAAGTCTTGCATGTCCAGTACACCCAGTACCTCCATGATCCGAGCCTGCCTATCCCTAGCGTGAGGCAAGATCGCCTTTAGACCAAAAGCGAGATCCTCATCAACCACAGGAAACACGATCTGATTGTCTGGATTCTGAAATACAAAGGCGATTTGCTGACGCACCTCGGTCAGCCGTCCAGCAATATTTAAACCATCTATCCAGACTTCACCATCACTAGGCGTCAACAAACCATTAATCAATCGTGCCAGAGAGCTTTTTCCCGCACCGTTATCCCCGATAATACCGATCCGGTGTTGGACAAGGCTAAGATTAAGGTCTTTAAGAATGGTGCGACCCGAGCGCTCAAGCGTGACCGATTTAAACTCGATTAACATGGCTGCTCGCGAAAGTTTTGATAGTGAATTGACAGTTCAACCCGAAAGAACATGATGAACAAGATAAAAAAATCCGATGATCAGTGGCGTGAGATTCTAACGCCAGAAAGCTTTCATGTTACCCGCCAAAAAGGCACGGAACGTGCCTTCACCGGTCAATTTTGGGATCACCGCGCAAAAGGCATCTACCACTGTGTCTGCTGCAACACACCATTGTTTGCGTCAGACACCAAATTTGATGCCGGCTGTGGCTGGCCGAGTTACTTTGAACCGATTAACCCGGGTTGTGTGCGCGAGGAAACCGACTACAGTCACGGCATGGTTAGAACTGAGGTGTTGTGCAATATATGTGATGCTCATCTGGGTCATGTATTTCCCGATGGCCCACCACCGACAGGATTGCGATACTGCATCAATTCACTTTCACTGACTTTTGAGTCACTGGAAGGTCAATGAAAAAATTCCTGTTCGACCTGTTTCCACTGCTGCTGTTTTTTGTTGCCTATCGATTCGCAGATATCTATGTAGCGACTGCGGTGGCCATGGTAGCGGCTGTTGGCCAAATTGCCTACATCAAATTAACCGGACAAAAGATTGAGGCCATGCACTGGATCAATCTGGTGGTGATTGTTGTGTTCGGAGGCGCTACGCTTTGGTTGCAGAATGAAGCCTTCATTAAATGGAAGCCAACCGTGTTGTATTGGCTATTTGGCGGGATTTTGCTGGGTAGCCAATTAATCTTAGGCAAGAACCTTCTGCAAAAGTTACTGGCTGGCAAAGTAAAGCTCGCTGAGGCTGGTTGGCGTGGTCTGAACTGGAGTTGGGCCATCTTTTTCTTGTTTGCCGGCGCTTTGAACCTGTTTGTGGCTTTCTCAGGTTTATTTAGCGAATCTGCATGGGTTAACTTTAAGGTATTCGGGTTGATGGGGCTGCTGGTCGTATTTGTGATTGCCCAGTCGCTTTGGCTATCCAAGCACATGATTGCCGATGACATTGATACCTCTGTGGAACCAAAAGGTAAATCCAATGACAAACCCACATGAAGCGCTTTTGCGTGAACGATTAAAGCAGCTTGAACCGACACTGCTCGAGATCGATGACGAATCCCATCTGCATGCTGGTCATGCCGGCAATCAGGGTGGGGCCAGTCATTTCAGGGTGTGGATAGAGGCAGATTGCTTTAATGGCAAAGGTAAGGTGGCCCAACACCGTCTGGTGTACGATTTGGTCAATGACCTGATGCCGTTTCCAATTCACGCATTGGCGCTACAGACATCCATCCCTCAAAAAGGAAATTCATGAAACGCTTTGCCCTCTTGATTGCAGCTGTCACGATTGCAGCACCTATCTATGCCCAAAACGTCGCCACGGTGAACGGGCAACCAATCACTCAACAAGCTTACGATCAGTTCATCAAACTCTTAAGCGCCCAGGGTGCACCGGATACCCCGCAATTACGCGATCAAGTCAAAGAGGAAATGATCAATCGTCTGGTCATGGTTCAGGCCGCTGAAAAAGCTGGTATCACCAAGCAGCCTGATGTACAGACCGAACTTGAATTAGCCCGCCAAGGTATTTTGGTGCGAGCACTAATGGCCGACTACCTTGAAAAAAACCCAGTGACCGAAGAAAAAGTCAAAGCCGAGTACGAGAAACTTAAAAAAGAACAGGGTGAAGTTCTTGAGTACAACGTGCGACACATACTGGTTGAGGATGAGGCAACAGCCAATAACCTGCAAAAGCAATTGAAAGATAAATCAGCAAAGTTTGAAGACTTGGCAAAAGCCCAATCTAAAGACCCCGGCAGCGCAGCACAAGGCGGCAGCCTCGGTTGGGCATCTGCAGATAACTATGTCGCCCCGTTTGCTGAGGCAGTGAAAAATACCCCAAAGGGCCAGATGACTGACAAACCGGTACAGACCCAATTTGGATGGCATGTGATTGAAGTCGTTGACGCCCGCCCAATCGCTTTCCCGCCATTTGCTGAAGTACGTACACAGCTTGAAGAGATGATGCGCCAGCAAGCTCTGGTGCAATACCAGCAGAAGTTGCGTAGTGAAGCAAAGATCAATTAAAGACTACGCTTAGACGCAGACCCAACAAGCGGGCCGCACGCCATTAAACGTCCGGCCCGCTTATTGTGTAACCACTTACCCTATCCCCAATAAAGCTTTTAGGCCATCCTCATCGATAACCGGTACGCCTAGAGACTCAGCTTTACTGAGTTTGCTGCCAGCTTCCTCACCGGCGACAACGTAGCTGGTTTTTTTAGATACTGAGCCACTGACTTTACCGCCTGCCGCCATAATGGCAGCAGATGCCTCTTCGCGCGTCCAGGTGGGCAAAGTGCCTGTCAGCACAAAGGTCTGCCCAGCAACATCGGCATTTGCACCGGTCACCACCTCTGGTGCTTGAGGTTGCACCCCAGCTTTGAGTAAATCGGCAATGACCTCGCGGTTATGCGTCTCCGCAAAAAAATGTGCAACCGATGCTGCCACCACGGGGCCAACATCTGGCACTGACAACAACGACTCCTCATTAGCAGCCATCAAGGCCTCGATCGACATGAAATGACGTGCAAGATCACGTGCGGTGGTCTCACCCACATGACGAATACCCAAGGCATAGATGAATCGCTCTAACGGCGGCTTTCTGGCTACATCAATAGCTTGCACCAGGTTTTGTGCTGACTTTTGGCCCATGCGCTCGTAACCCGCAAGCTCCTGTTCAGACAACGCAAAGATATCTGCCAGGCTGTGAACACGCCCCCTGTCAACGAGCTGCTCAACGAGTTTGTCACCCAACCCCTCAATATCCAGTGCCTTGCGTGAAGCCGCGTGGATCAGGCTTTGCTTTCTCTGCGCCCCACAAAAGAGCCCACCCGTGCAGCGCGCCACCGCTTCGCCTTCTGGGCGTTCGATCGCGCTGCCACACACCGGACATTGCGATACCATTTGAAATAAGACGGCATTATCCGGGCGTTTGTCTAAAACTGGCCCCACCACCTCAGGAATCACATCACCAGCGCGACGCACAATCACCGTATCACCAATTCGGACATCCTTACGGCGGATTTCATCTTCGTTGTGAAGCGTGGCGTTGGTCACTGTTACCCCACCGACAAACACCGGGGCAAGCCTGGCCACCGGTGTAATCGCGCCGGTGCGGCCAACCTGCAAGTCAATTCCCACTAGCTTGGTTTGTGCTTCTTCAGCGGCGAACTTATGCGCTAATGCAAACCGAGGGGCCTTTGCCACAAACCCCAAGGTCTTCTGGGCAACCAGACTATTAACCTTGTAGACCACACCATCAATGTCATAGTCGAGCGCCGCGCGCTTGGCCCCGACCCGCCTGTAAAAATCCAGTAAGCCCTGGCTGCCCTGCACGCAAGCATGCTCAACCCGATTAACTGGCAATCCCAACTCTGCGATCCAATCCAGCATCTCGCTGTGAGTCGAACGCAAGGGCTCACTGACTTCACCCCAGCCATACGCAAAAAACCTCAAAGGACGTGTCGCAGTGACTTTGGGATCGAGCTGACGCAAGCTACCAGCCGCTGCATTGCGAGGGTTAACAAAGACTTTATCACCACGTGCTGCCTGACGCTCATTCAAGCGCTTGAAGTCCTCATGATCCATGAACACTTCACCACGCACTTCGATGACGCTTGGCGCTAACGCCTTTAGTTTCAATGGAATGGAACGAATCGTGCGTACATTGGCAGTCACATCTTCGCCAGTCTGGCCATCGCCACGGGTTGCAGCTTGGGTCAGTAGACCATTCTCATACCTTAGGCTTAATGCCAGTCCATCAAGCTTTAATTCGCAAAAATACTCAACCGAACCGCTGTCAGGCATCTGCCCTGCCTGACGCAGAGTTTGCGAAACCCTCTGATCAAATGCTGTGACTTCCTCATCATCAAAAGCGTTGCCAAGCGAGAGCATTGGCACTGCATGACGCACTGAATTAAACGCATCTAGCGCCCGGCCACCCACACGTTGAGTGGGTGAGTCTGGCGTTTGTAGCTCAGGATATTGGGCCTCGATCGCTTGCAGCTCGCGCATCAAGCGATCAAATTCAGCATCTGACACCGTAGGCGCATCTAGCACGTAGTAAGCGTAATTGTGCTTTTCCAGTTGCTCGCCCAATTGTTTAGCACGTGCTTTAACGTCTTCAGGAATCTCGGTCATGCGGATAATCTACTTTGGGCAACTAGCCCGAGAAAACGCGCCTTGCACGATCACTGCCAGGCGTCAAGCCAGCCGCTTCGAGCTGAGAACATAGGGCCTGCAGTTGCTGATCTATCGTCACATCTGCGCCGGGTGCCAGTGGATTCCCCTGATCATCGACAATTTCACCGCCCACTCGACGGGCAAGCTCTTGACCAACTTCCATCATGCGACCAAAGTTCACCGGATTTGACGGTGATCTTGGCACATCAAGCAGCAGCGTCAATTGTGTGACATGACTCATACCTGCATTTAACGGTTGGCCATCAGCACGAGACAAGGTGAAGCACTCCAGTCCGTGATCACCAATCCATGACAGATGACTCTCGTGATTGACAAACCCCATGGCCGTTGCGCTAGACACTAGATCTGTAGTTGTGCGCCTGTCATTGAGCACCAGGGTCAACGTGACCTGGGCATCGAGCGTAGCGCAAGTGCTGTCAAGCTCATTGGCTTGGGCAAGCACATCGTTTTGTTCTGGACCGTCTACACTGGCCTCAAGTTTCTCGGCTAGGTCCTGAGCTTTACCCCAAAGCTGTGACCATTCAATTGCTGTAATCGGACCAGCACGATTGGCGAGCAACACTGCCAACTGCACAGCGGTGTAGAGCCGCTCAGCGGCCAACTGTGCCGATAGTGAACCATCTTCCGCTTGCAGCACAACTCGTACCGGACGACGACCAAAGTCAAACCCATCGCGTAAATGCACCGCAATTTCACGCCCAGAAACAGGTTGCGTCATGTGCAACTCAATCACCGCTTCGATCATGGCGTCCGGCTCTGCCAGTGGTGCGGTCTGACCAACCGCATCGCCGTCATCATCGGCAGACTGTGCTGTTAACCCAAGACTACCTAAACCAGGCTCACGCCGCTCGGGCCCCTCGTCATCGTCTATAGCCCTGAGCAAAGGATCCTCATCGACTGCCGGCAAACTGTCTTGCATCTTCTGTCGAGCGCGACGATCCTGCCACCAGTTAAAACCAACGATGGCCAGGATAACGATGCCACCAAGTGCGATCAGACTGATTTGCAATTCACTCATGCTAGCCCCTCATCTCTGGTTCGACACATCAACCCTGGCTTTAGGGTCAGGCTGCTTCAGCTGCTAGCTGTATAGCCGAATCGATATCTACCGCCACAATACGTGAAACGCCCTGCTCTTGCATGGTCACACCGATCAGGTGTTTGGCCATTTGCATGGCAATCTTGTTGTGCGAAATAAACAAGAACTGCGTAGCATCGCTCATTCCGCTCACGAGGTTTGCATAACGCTCGGTGTTCGCGTCATCAAGCGGCGCATCAACTTCGTCAAGCAGACAGAACGGCGCAGGATTCAGTTTGAATAGCGCAAACACCAGGGCCGTTGCTGTTAGTGCTTTTTCACCTCCGGACAGCAGGTGGATGGTGGAGTTGCGCTTACCTGGCGGCTGAGCCATGACTTGCACGCCTGCGTCCAGTATCTCCTCACCCGTCATGACCAGTTTGGCTTCACCTCCACCAAACAGTTTGGGGAAAAGCTCCCCAAAGTGGCCATTGACCTCATTAAAGGTAGTTTGCAGCAACTCTCGAGTCTCTCGATCAATCTTGCGAATAGCATCTTCGAGCGTCTCGATGGCTTCATTCAGATCGTTGTACTGTGACTCCAGGAAAACCTTGCGCTCGCGCGAGCTGTTCAACTCTTCTAGCGCCGCGAGGTTAACCGCACCCAAGCTTTCGATCTGACGATTGATGCGCTGCACTTCGCCTTGCAGCCAGCCGATTTTGTGCCAATCGCCACGCTCATCATCCTGTGATCTCTGCTCAATCTGAATCTTCAGTTGCTCGCGATCAACCTGATGCTCATCGAGTTGTTCAGCAAACTGCTCAGCTGACAGTCTGGCCGCCTGATCCTGCAATTGCAATTGGGTGATGGCTTCGCGCTGAGGCTCTAGTGAACGCTCCAGCGTGAGCCGAGCCTCATCAGCCTCACGCAATTGAGCGGCTAGCGTATCCATTTCGATGCGCAAGCGACCCAACACCTCCTCATGTTCAGCACGAATTTCAAGTGCTTCTTGCAGCCCATTTTGAGGGGTTGCCGCATCTAGCGTTGCCAACTCATGCACCAGTGAATCGGCTTCTTGTGCTGCACGTGTTTGCTGATCAGTCGCCAACTGCAGGTTACGCTCAAGCTCAGCAATGCGAGCTCGGGTACCACGCTCGGCAAATACGCCCTCTTGCTCAGCACGCTCACGATCACGGACACGATCGCGTACCGCCTGCGCTTGGCTGGCAATCGTCTCACCCTGCATTTCAAGCTCGGCGTATACGCTTTGTTGTTCTGCCAACTGTTCATCGAGTTCACCAAACCGAGCCTCGGAGGTCTCGCTCTCAGCGCTTAGTGTCTCGATCTGTGCGTCCAAGTCGCCAAGGTCCTCATCAAGGCGTGCCGAGCGCTCTTGACGTTGCTCTGTTTCTTGCTGCAAACGCGCCACGGACAGCTGTAAATCATGGGCGCGCTGCGTCAATTCAGATACTCGCTGACGCGCTGGGACCACTGCTTCGGATGCCTGTTGCCAGGCAACTTCAGAGCGGGTTGCTGCTGTTCGGGCTTGATCAGCCAGCATCTGCTGTGCTTTGATCTCACGTTGCAGATTCTCAATTTCCTGCTGGCGTGCCAGCATGCCAGCCTGCTCGGAATCGGGCGCATAAAAGCGTACGCTAGACGTATCGACCAAGTGGCCTTCACGAACAACCCACATACCACCAGACGGCAATTGATCTCGCCTGGCAATGGCATCCGAGACGCTATCGGCCACATACACATGACCTAGCCACTGGCTCAAAAGCGTACGCAATGCAGGATCGCTGGTTTGCACCAGAGACAATAGCGGTTTCAGACTTGAGGCATCTGAGCCAGACGCTGCGGGCACCGGCATTTGGTAGAACGCCAGACGCGCCGGCGGTGCATCGTTGGCAAAGGCCTGAGTCCAGCTAAGGTTGCTGACTTCGACGCCCACCATGCGCTCATTGAGCACAGCCTCAAGCGCAGCCTCCCAGCCTGGCTGTATTTGCAACTTTTGCCAAAGACGCGGCAGCTGTGCAAGCTCATGGCTGGCAAGCCAAGGCTCCAGCGTGCCAGACTTTTGCACGTCTTCTTGCAATGCCACCAGCGCTGCAAGCCTGGCTTCAAGATTGGATAGTTGGGTGGACTCTTTTTGCAATTGCTCGCGCGCCTGGGCACGCGCCTGGTCTGCTTCGGGTAGCGCTGCTTCTAAGTCCGTTAATGCTGCATGCGCTTGTTCGAGCTGCTGGTCTGCTGCCTGCTTGTCGCCTTTTAGACGCACTAGCGCTTCTTCATCGGGCACAGCAGCGTCTCGACGCTCTTGCTGCAAACGCTCGCGCCGTTGAGCCAAAACCTGCAATTGCCGTTCGGCATCACCTCGGCGTTGCGCCACCAATGCCAGTTCTTGTTCAATCTTTGCCAAGGCACTGCGCATCTGCTCACGCTGAGCAGCCGCCTCTCGGACACGCTGCTCTATATCTGGCAACTCAGCCTGTGCCGCCTGAGCGGCAAGCTGCGCCTCTTCCAGTTGAGCTGCTTGGGTCTCAAGTGCCTGACGTTCAATATCTAGCTGGGCCGTGCAATGCTCGATTTGAGCAGCCCACTCTTCAGTTTGAGTCGTCAATTGCGACTGACGCGACTGAATGCGGTTTCGAGCATCAACGATGTGGCGAATCTCAGCCTCTAGGCTACTGACCTTGGCATTAGCCTCATAGAGCTTGCCTTGGGCTTGATGCACAGCATCGCTAGCAGCGTAGTGCGCCTGCCGACGTGTTTCGAGATCCGATTCGGCTTGACGCAAACGCGCGATAGCCTCTTCAAGCGCTTGTTCGGCCTGTTCAGTCTTTTGTGCGAGACGGGCTTTTTCTTCGTGCGCCGCTTGCTCACGTAAAAACCACAAGGCGTGCTGTTTTAACTGACCTTCTTCCTGCAACTCTCGATACTGGCCAGCTACCACGGCTTGCTGCTCAAGCTTCTCTAACTGGCTATTCAATTCACGCAAAATGTCTTCAACCCGGGTCAGGTTCTCGCGCGTATCGTGCAAACGGTTTTCTGTCTCTCTGCGACGCTCTTTGTAACGGGATACACCAGCAGCCTCTTCGAGGTAGACACGTAACTCCTCGGGACGTGCTTCGATCAAACGGCTGATCATGCCTTGGCCAATAATGGCGTAACCCCGAGAGCCCAAACCAGTGCCCAGAAAAATATCGTGTACGTCACGCCTGCGCACCTGCTGGTTATTGACGAAATAACTGCTGGTGCCATCACGGGTCAGTACCCGACGCACTGAAATCTCACTGAACACGCTCCACTGGCCCGCGGCGCGCCCGGCACTATTGTCAAACACCAGCTCAACAGAGGCTCTGCCAGCTGGCTTGCGGTCACCCGAACCGCTAAAGATGACGTCTTGCATGGACTCACCACGCAATTCAGTTGCACGCGTCTCACCCAGCACCCAGCGAACAGCGTCGATGATGTTGGACTTACCACAGCCGTTGGGGCCAACCACGCCAACTAGTTGGCTAGGCGTGGGAATCACGGTTGGATCAACAAAGGACTTAAAGCCAGCGAGTTTTATTTGAGTCAGGCGCACAGTGTCTTCTAGGGAAGATTTGGTTATGCCGGAATAATAACGCACGCTGTCACGGGCATGAGGCTATACTCGCCTGCGGGTATCCACGGAGCATGCGGGTGAATAGAGGTTTTTATCTGGTGATGGCAGCACAAGCCTTGTCTTCACTGGCTGATAACGCCTTATTTATTGCGGCGATCGCACTGTTGCAGCAGCTTGACAGCCCTGACTGGATGGCGCCCATGATGAAGTGGTGGTTTGCTGCCACTTACGTACTCTTAGCTGCATTTGTTGGCGCTTTTGCTGACTCTTTCCCCAAGGGCCGTGTGATGTTCGCCACCAATGCCCTAAAAATTACCGGGTGTCTGCTGATGTTCTGGTATTGGGCGTTTGGCCTTTCAGACTCAAGCTCGGCTTATCTGGTGATTGGCGCCTTTGCGCTGGTGGGCGTTGGTGCAGCAGCCTATTCGCCAGCCAAGTACGGCATCGTGACGGAAATGCTTCCTCCCCTCGATCTGGTTAAAGGCAACAGCTGGATTGAAGGTCTGACCGTCTTGTCAATCATTCTGGGTACTGTACTAGGTGGTGTTCTGATATCACCGACCGTCTCGGGCTGGTTGCTCAGCCATCCGGCAATCGCCAGTTTTGTGAAAACGCCTGCTGAGGCTGCCATACTTTGCATCAGTTTTGTGTATGCAGCAGCAGCTATCTGTAACTTATTGATCCCAAGAACAAATATCGAATATCCTCCGCAGCACAAGAACCCAGCAAAGCTTCTGAAGTCGTTTGCCGGTTACGTGAAGATTCTTTGGCACGACAAGCTCGGACAAATCTCACTTGCGGTGACTACCCTTTTTTGGGGTGCGGGTGCGACTTTGCAGCTGATCGTGATTGAATGGGGCCGCAGCCATTTGGGCTACCGTCTCGACCAAGCCTCGATCCTGATGGGTGTAACGGCGTTTGGCACCATATTTGGAGCGGTGTACGCCAGTCGGGTACCACTGCCCAAAGCGCTAGGCGTCTTACCCATGGGTATCGTGATGGGATTGGTCGTTCTCTTTATGCCGCTAGTGACCGAGAAATGGGAGGTCTATAGCTTGCTGCTTGTCATAGGCGGCCTGTCTGGGTACTTTGTCGTGCCCATGAACGCGTTGCTTCAGCACCGCGGCCATTTGCTGCTATCAGCGGGTCATTCGATCGCTGTGCAAAACTTCAATGAACAATTGAACATCTTGCTCATGCTCGGCATTTATGCACTGATGTTAAGGCTTGAACTGCCAATTAACGTCATTATTGTGATCTTTGGCGTGATCGTGGCGGTGCTCATGGCTGTGATCATGCGCTGGAGTCGGTCTAACCTCAAGCAAAATCCTGAGCTCCTTGGCGAGATCGGTCGCCACGGTCATGGAACCGCGCTTTAACACTGACACCTGCTTCTCTTAATACGCATGACGAAGGGCAAACCCTTATAGGGGAATTTGGGTGCCCTTCAAATTCCCACCTATACTTTGGTTACGGCAAAGCTAGCCATGTACTCACAAGGTGCATGACAAATTGGCTTTGAGATTTATTTCCGAAACACATAGGAGAAGCACGATGAAACTACTGGCAACTGCAAGCGCATTGGCCATCGGCGCTGTGGTCGGCATGACCGCCGCTCCCGAGGCACAAGCCCAACAGCCCACCTTCATCACCATCGGTACCGGTGGCGTAACGGGCGTGTACTACCCCACTGGCGGCGCAATTTGTCGCATGATGGCCAGAACCCGCGCTGAACATGGCATCCGCTGCGGTGCAGAATCCACCGGCGGATCAGTCTTTAACGTCAATGCCGTTCGCAATGGTGAACTCGAGTTTGGTGTTGCACAGTCTGACGTTCAATTCAACGCATACAACGGTGCTGACAAATTCAAAGAACAGGGTGCCAACCCCAAGTTGCGCTCGGTGTTTTCTATCCACCCCGAGCCTTTCACTGTCGTGGCACGCAAAGACGCCAACATCAAGACCTTTGAGGACTTAAAGGGCAAACGTGTGAACGTTGGCAACCCAGGTTCAGGCCAGCGCGCCACCATGGAAGTGCTGATGAATCAGATGGGCTGGACCATGAATGATTTCGCACTCGTATCAGAGCTGCAAGCCAACGAACAGTCTCAAGCACTGTGTGACAACAACATCGATGCCATGGTCTACACCGTTGGACATCCGAACGGTTCGATCAAGGAAGCCACCACGGCGTGTGACTCTGTGATTGTCACTGTCGACAATGGTGCAGTCGATGCACTCGTCGCTGGTAAGCCGTTCTACCGCAAGGCTGTCATTCCAGGTGGCATGTACCGTGGCACTGACGCTGACACCAACACCTTCGGTGTGGGTGCCACACTGGTGACCAGCGCCGACGTGCCTGACGAGGTCGTGTACGCATTGACTAAGTCAGTGTTCGAGAACATTGACCAGTTCCGTTCTCTGCACCCGGCATTTGCCAATCTCGATCCCAAGCAAATGGCCAAAGATGGTCTGTCAGCGCCGCTGCATCCAGGCGCTGAGAAGTACTACCGTGAGGCTGGCCTTTTGAACTAAGGTCAGCATCATGGATCGGTGACCCCATGCGTGAAGCATCGGGTCACCGTCCTGTTGGTTTAGTTGCATCAGAACACCAACGAAGCCCAGCCTGTCTGCCGGCTGGCTGGCCAACTCGCTAGCGACATGCTAACGAAGAATGACTGATAAGAATGACTGATTTGTCAGCGATCTGTCAGCAAGTAGTATGATTCGCGGTCTTGTTCAATCCCACAACTGCCCGCCATGACGACCCCAGCACAATCCAACAGCCGCCAATTCAGTGACGAAGAGTTGCAAGAGCTTGTTGCTAGCACGGACAGTGGCGCGCGCACCCCGCAAAACCGCGCTATCGCCATCCTGATTGCGGCAATCGCATTCACCTGGTCACTGTTTCAGCTCTGGATTGCGCAACCTCAACTATGGTTTGCAGAGCACTTACCAGTGCTCAACGCCGCCCAGACGCGCCCGGTACACTTGGGATTCGCGATGCTGCTGGCGTTTCTGGCCTACCCTGCTCTTAAGTCTTCACCTCGCAACCGAATTCCGATCACCGATTGGCTTCTGGCGATTGTCGGTTCCGGTACAGCTTTCTACGTATTCTTTTTCTATCGCGAGTTGGTGGAAACGGCCCGCGCAGGTTTGCCACAGCCAGATCAAATCATCATCGGAGCGATCGGCATCGTGCTTTTACTCGAAGCTTCGCGTCGCGCACTAGGGCCCGCGCTAACCGTGGTGGCTGGCATATTTCTGCTTTACGCCTACATGGGTACTGGGTGGTTAATTCCAGACATCATCGCCCATAGCGGTATATCGTTTAACGCGATTGTGAATGCACAATGGCTAGACACCGGCGGTGTGTTTGGGATCCCGCTCGGCGTATCAACCACGTTCGTGTTTCTATTTGTGTTGTTTGGGTCGCTATTAGATAAAGCCGGAGCTGGTAACTACTTCATTCAACTAGCGTTCGCGGGCTTGGGCAGTCTACGCGGAGGACCCGCCAAAGCCGCCGTGGTGGGCTCTGGTATGACCGGATTGATTTCGGGCTCATCGATTGCCAATGTAGTCACCACCGGTACGTTCACGATACCGCTCATGCGCAAAGTAGGCTTTAGCGCTGAGAAAGCCGGTGCAGTCGAAGTGGCCAGCTCCGTGAATGGGCAAATCATGCCACCAGTCATGGGGGCTGCCGCCTTTCT
The DNA here is from genome assembly GCF_022811525.1 of Orrella daihaiensis. NCBI lineage: Bacteria > Pseudomonadati > Pseudomonadota > Betaproteobacteria > Burkholderiales > Alcaligenaceae > Orrella > Orrella daihaiensis. Next base: position 2,176,342 of record NZ_CP063982.1, read on the forward strand.
GATGGTGGAGTTTGTCGGTATTTCTTACGTAGAGGTGATCAAGCACGCCTTTATTCCTGCCATCATTTCCTACATCGCGCTGGTTTATATCGTGCACCTTGAGGCACTCAAACAAGACATGCCAGCACTTGGCCCAGCAAAAAACCTGGCCAGCATGTTTTTAAAAACACTGGTCGGTTTTGTAGTGACAGGTGTGGTTTTTAGCGGTGTGATTTATGGCGTGCGCGGGCTGCAATCTGTAGCACCATCCGTGGCAGATCCTATTGTGCTCTTGATGGTCGCGGCCATTTATCTCGCCACTCTAAAAGTAGCTGCTAGCCGCGATGATCTATCAGCTGACCAGACACTGACTGACGAAACCAAACTGCCGACCATGGGGCAAGTGTTCCCGACCGGCTTGCACTTCTTATTGCCAATCGTGGTTCTGGTCTGGTTTCTGATGGTGGAGATGCAATCGCCGGCCAAGTCGGCATTTTATGCCGTCGCGACCATGCTCTTTATCATCATCACGCAAAAGCCGATCAAAGCGTGGTTTCGCAAGCAGCAAATTGGCCAAGCATTCAAGTACGGGTTTGATGACCTAGTCCAAGGCATGATTGCTGGTGCGCGCAACATGATCGGTATCGGTGTGGCAACCGCTGCAGCCGGTATCATCGTAGCGACCGTCACTCGCACACCCATTGGTACTGAGCTCGCAGACCTGGTAGACACACTCGCTGCCGGTCACCTCATGTTGATGTTGCTGCTAATTGGGGTGTTCTCACTGATTCTTGGCATGGGCCTACCAACGACAGCCAACTACATCGTGGTTTCATCACTCATGGCGTCTGTGGTGGTGACGCTCGGCGCACAAGAAGGCCTGATCGTTCCCCTGATTGCAGCTCACTTGTTCGTTTTTTATTTCGGGATTATGGCCGATGTGACGCCACCCGTCGGATTGGCGAGTTTCGCGGCGGCGGCCGTCTCCGGCGGTGACCCGATACGTACTGGTTTCACTGCTTTTTTCTATTCATTACGTACCGTTGCGTTGCCATTTTTATTTATCTATGAGCCCACATTGATTCTGTATGGGGTCGACTTGGGCACCTGGGCTGGCATTGGTCAGGCGGTTTGGATATTCTGTATCGCGACGATCGCCATGTTGCTCTTTGCTGCTGCCACACAGGGTTACTTTCTGGCACCCTCACGACTCTGGGAAAGCGCGGCTCTTTTGCTGGTTGCATTTACGCTTTTCGTGCCACGCTTTTGGTTAGATCAAGTGCAGGATCCATTCGAACAAAAACCTGCCACTGAACTCGCACAACTCGTTGACGCCATGGCGCCGGGTGAACGGCTACGCTTTGTGGTGCGCGGGCCGTCATTCACCACCGGCGAGCCAACCGAACTGACGATCTCGCACGTCGTAACTGAAAACGACCCAGCTGCAAACCGGCTACAAGAGGCAGGGCTCATGCTGTTGCCTGACGGCGATCGTCTGCTGCTAGATGAACCCATGTTTAATACGGTCTATCAGGAGAAACTCGCCGGCTTTGACTTCTATCTTGACGACAAGGTCGAAGTTGTCAGCGTGCTATCTCCAGCCAAACGCCTACCGAAGCAGGTTTTCTATATCCCCGCCATTGCGTTATTGTTACTCATCATCGTGTTGCAACGCCGTCGCCAAACCAAGCCGGCGTTCTAAATTTCGACCCGAGGCCACCATGCCTAAGAACATTCTGCTGCCAGTGGACTTGTCTGACCTCAAAACGTCAGGCAAGGCTCTGGCGGCTGCGCTTGAATTGGTGGGCCCAAAGACGACCCTGCATGTGGTGTCGGTACTGCCCAAGTTCGGTTATGCCCAGGTGGCTAGCTACTTCAGCGCCGACTTTGAAAAAAAAGCACTTAAACGCTTTGGACAAGCACTGAGTGCTTGGGTCAACACCAACGTACCTGAAGAGGTGAACGTCAAACCCCATGTGCTGCATGGCTCGGTCTATCACGAGGTACTCATGGCTGCCAAGAAATTGAAAGCAGACCTGATCGTGATTGGCGCACACCGCCCGGAGCTCAAAGATTATTTTCTCGGTCCCAATGCTGCACGCATCGTGCAACATGCCAAACAATCTGTCTACGTTGTAAGGAATTAAGTCATGCCTAATCATATTTTCGGTCGCACCGCCAAGTCTAGCATGCCTGTGGCTATCAGGGGTGAAGGGTGCTACATCATTGACGATCAGGGTAAGCGCTACTTTGACGGGTCAGGCGGCGCCGCGGTCTCATGCCTTGGGCATTCCAACGAATCTGTGCGCCTCGCCGTGCGTGAACAAATCGATCATCTTGAATTTGCACATACTGGATTCTTTACCACCCCGGTGGCTGAAACCCTGGCTGACAAGCTAGTTGCACTCGCGCCTGAAGGTATTGACCGGGTCTACCTGGTCTCCGGTGGTTCAGAGGCTGTAGAAGCATCCATCAAGCTCGCCCGCCAATACTTCCTCGAAATTGGAGAGCCTCATCGTCATCACGTCATTGCACGCCGCCAGAGCTATCACGGCAACACCTTGGGTGCATTGGCAGCTGGTGGCAACGAATGGCGCCGTGCTCAGTTTGCACCTCTATTAGTGCCCACCACGCATATCTCACCTTGCTATGCCTATCGAGGCCAGCGTGACGATGAGACACCGGAGCAGTATGGCTTGCGAGTAGCTAACGAGCTTGAAACAGAAATCCAACGACTTGGCCCCGAGACGGTCATGGCGTTCATTGCTGAACCCGTGGTCGGCGCCACGTCGGGAGCCGTCACCGCGGCATCAGGATACTTCAAGCGTGTGCGCGAGATTTGCGATCAATATGGCGTGCTCTTGATTCTGGATGAGGTGATGTGCGGCATGGGCCGCACCGGCTACCTTTTTGCCTGTGAACATGATGGCATCACAGCCGATATCATTACGATTGCCAAGGGACTAGGAGCAGGTTATCAGCCCATCGGCGCCATGCTGACTAGCCAAAAGATTTTCGATGCCATCGCCAAGGGCTCGGGTTTTTTTCAACATGGACATACCTATCTCGGGCATCCAGTAGCAGCAGCAGCGGCCAATGCGGTGCTCGATGTGTTGACATCAGACGGCATGATGGATCGCGTGAAGACGCAGGGAGAGAAACTGCAGGCTGCACTAGAGACTTCACTGGGCGGTCATCCCCATATCGGTGATATCCGAGGCCGAGGTTTGTTCCGTGGTATCGAGCTGGTGCAGGACCGAAACACCAAGGCGGCATTTGACCCAGCCAAAAAACTTCATGCCAAGATCAAGGCTAATGCGTTTGAACGAGGCTTGATTTGTTACCCCATGGGTGGCACGATTGACGGCGTTAATGGCGATCACGTGTTGCTCGCGCCCCCCTTTATCATCGATGACTCACAAATCGATGAAGTTGTTTCCAAGCTCACGCAATCGATTGAAGCGGCATTACAGGGGTGAGATCACCAGCAACATCGCCAAAGGACGTTGAGCACTTCAGAAGCAGCTGCCAGCAGCCCGCATGGGCTGCTGGCCTAATTCCAACACGTGATCGAATGCACACGCGTAGACAAGCTTGCACTTGGCTAGTGAATTAAAGTTCTGTGCTGCTCAAGTCTTTAGGATCACAGCGTTAACAGTGCCCAACCCAATTTCAAACCGCAATCGATCGCCAAGTGCTTTTCTGGCGATCGCTATCCCGGCACCGAATCGTTGGACATAGCCTAATGCTCTCAAGGCCTCGGCTAAGTTCGGGTTGCGATAGTCCGTCACTCCCGGTTTGCCGAAATTTTCTGCAGTAACACTGCCGAATGGACCGCCGGGATTAAGGATTTCAATTCGGTCATCGAACCAGTAAATACGAACGGGTGCATTGGTGCACTCGTAACTGCGATGCATGAATGCGTTACGTACTAGCTGTCTTAAAGCGTCTAACGGATATGTTTCCAGCCTTTGTTCAAGGTCTACGTCCTTGAAATTCACCGCTCGCATATTATGGGCAGCTAATTTTTCTTCCAGTCGTCGAATCTGGTCGGCAATCGTGCCATAGATTGACTCTTCATCCAGGACCGGACAGCTCAGATCGTTACCACTAATCCGTAAAAACTGAGCGTAAGCACAAGGCAACCAATCAGCTGGGACTCTGCCTATCACAAGTAAGCCCAACACTGTAGGCGTAGGTACGTCCTCATCAATCACCATCTTGGTGGCAGCAAGCTTTTGCTCGTATGTCCGTCCATTAGCTGCCAATACATCCGGTGCAACTACAGCCGGCAAATACTCCTCTTCAAAGCGCAAACGGTTGAGCGAATCTAAGCGAGCTCCGGCAATGGGTTGTACATCGAACGGTCGATCACGATGCCTTCTGCGCTCATTTAATATTCTTTCATCCTGAGCAGTCGCAAGCCCACGACGCGGCCCCCAGCGGACATGGACACGGCCTTTGTACCGCACGGGTGGGGTATCGCACGGCCATACCGTGATCACGGCTATATCGGCAGACCCGAATCTGCGCTTCTCAACCAAAAGCGTAGGAGGCGGGACAATGTTACCGTCCGTTTTAAGGTCTGCAAGTTGACGCAAAAGCTCGTCAGACACCTCAAAGTCACTGACCGGCGTGCCATCATCTGTTACGCCAATAATCACAATACCCGGCGAAGCGTGTCCAGCCAAATCGTTGGCGAATGCACAAACTGCTTCACGGACAGTATCTGGTGACTTACCTCGGAAGGACTCTTTACGCTCAACCCGATCTGACTCGAGATCACTCGATAGCGCAGCAAGTTCAGCATCCGATACCGGCTTAATCATGGTTGAAACCCTGAGACGCTCGACTGTTGCTCGATCCACCGCTCGATATCCGCACGTGAAAACCGCCAAGTTCCACCCACCTTGAAAGCCGGTATTTTTTTAGCGGCCGCCAATCTATATATAGTCCTCTGCGTGACCTTAAGGTAATCCGCAACTTGTTTCACCGTAAAAATCTCGGGCGATTCGGCTTGTGAAGTCATTTCATTACCGGAAATACAAGATTTGACAAAATTGTACAAAATTTTCAAATGCAGGTCGTGCGTTAACCAAAAAGTCACACGTCAGCCAGCAGCCCGCATGGGCTGCTGGCCTAATTCCAACACGCTGATCAAGACAGCAGTTCGCGTAACCGTTTCAAATCTTCCCACGCCAAGCGCTTGTCCACAGGTCTGCGTAGCAGGTAGGCGGGGTGATAGGTCACCACCACAGGCACAGATTGACCACCGAGATCAATCGTGTGCGTTGCTTGACGCAGCTTTTGCAGTGGGGCTTCAGTCTTTAGCAACGACTGCGCAGCAAAACGACCCATCGCCAAAATCGCTTTGGGAGCCAAGACCTCCATTTGACGCGCCAAGTAAGGCGCACAAGCTGCAATTTCTTCATCTTTGGGATTACGGTTTGCAGGTGGTCGGCATTTGACTACATTGGTAATGAAAACGCTGGTTTCACGCCCATGGCCAATCGCCTTCAACATATTCTCAAGCAGCTGGCCGGAGCGCCCAACAAAAGGCTTGCCTTGCTGATCTTCTTGCTCGCCGGGGGCTTCGCCCACGATCAAAATAGCGGGCTTCTCGACACCCTCCCCCGGCACAGCGTGCCGTCGGGTTTCGCATAACCCACAGTGCTGGCAAGCAGTGACAGCTTGGGCGATTTGCATCAAACTCAAAGTGGCAAGGTCTGGTCCCGGCACTTGTTCAACGAGGTCAGGTGATGATGCCGCTACGGGTTTCGGAAGCGCAGCTACAGATTGGGCGACAGTTTGCTCAACAGGTTGCGAACCCGCAGGCGTTGATGCCGGCGCAGATGTTGTGTCAGATGCGACGCTGGTGTTGGGACTGTCTACAACAGACTTATCGACAGCAATCCAGGGCACATCAACCCCCATGGCTTTTAGCCAACCATGCTGCAGGCGCGACACCATGATTCGTTTGATCGATCGCTTATCGCCATGCTTGCCCGGGGAGTTCAAAGTTGGTTCTGCCATGCCCTGTTATACCGCTAATTCCCGAATCTCGCGTGATAGAACCAACGCATCTTCGCGCTCGCCTTTACCAGCCGGGTAATAGCCGCGGCGTTTACCAATTTCACGAAATCCCTGTTTTGCGTAGAAAGCCAAAGCTCGCGCATTGGATGGTCTCACTTCCAAAAGCACACGAGACACACCATGATCTCGGGCCAATTGATCAACCTGTGCAAGTAGTTGGGTTGCCAAACCTTGACGGCGATAATCCGGGGCCACCGCAATCACCAACAGATGCACATCATCTGGTGTGGGCATAGCCACACAAAACCCTGCCAGTACATCTTGCACGCGCAACACCCAGGCCCGGTAGCCCGCAGCCAACGCATCCTCAAAATTCCTTCTGCTCCAAGGAAACGCCTGCGACTGTCGTTCAAGCTCCACAACTTCATTCAGATCGACAGGCATCATGGGCATAAGCAGCACTTGATTCGTCCTGCTGCCGCTTGATTCCACTTTGGGGTTTCCGCCCAAGCCATGCTGTCGCTCTTCAGTGGTGAACGCCACTTTGTCGCGCAAGTAAAGTGGTAAAGCTTGTTCTGGCAGGAGCGTCTGACCAGCCTGCCATCGTTGTCGACCGACGATGGCCACTTCTCTGGCATGCGGGCGCGCCTCACTATCAACGCTTTTAACTGGCAGGCTAGTGGTCCAATCCTGGCCTGCTTGCGCATTCACCACTTGCCAGCCCTCACCGACCAACCACGCTAGTTGATCGGTCCCCACGGCTCTAGCCCAAAACTTGAGCCTTGGCTCCACAAATTGCGGCACATCACTTGCCGACAGCAACACAGGCGCTTGTAACTCAATGCCACCTGCGCCGTATGCCGCAAAGTACACCTCCTGCATACGAGCATCAAGTGCGACTAACGTCACACCCGCACCACCATCAAATGCAGCGGCAACAGCCTGCAGTGAATTTACCGCCACCAATGGCAGGTCTAATGCCATAGAGATACCTTGCGCCACGCTGCAACCTAATCGGATACCGGTGAAAGCCCCCGGTCCTTGACCAAACGCCACAAGCCCTATCTCAGATCGGGTGATGCCTGCCTGACGAATCACGCTATCAATCAAAGGCAGGACTGTTTCCGCGTGCCCAGATTGTTGGGTCATGGCGCCGTCAAAGAGCTGTAACTCACCGGCATCGTCACGCAACACTGCCACACTGCCCGTGCGGGTGGTTGTTTCTATCGCAAGAATTGATTTCATGCACGGGATTGTAGCGAGCCCCTGATATCGACGCGCTATCAGTGTCACAGAAAACAAGAACCAGTCTCGTTTCTGGAACAGACCACCCTACGTTATTGGCTTGTCCTGGCTTGTGAATACCAACTTCAAGACACAGTTAAGCTTAACATTTTGTAAAACAAACTTTTGTAGAGCTATCGCTTGACAGGCGGATTGCCAAATCTCATGATCAAGCTCAATAGCATCATAAAAAAGATTTCTTTGTTTAAAAGTTTGTACAGTAAAAAGAGATTGATACCGTGAAACAACGCTCTGATACCAATTCCGTACAAAAGGTTTGTTTGCTGCTAAGCGCAATGTCTAGCCCCGCCCCATGCAGACTCAAAGACTTGGCTGCACAGACGGGTCTAGACAAAGCCAGCATCCTGCGAGTGCTCGAAACCCTGATCGAAGAAGGCTATGTCATACGCGACAATGCCCAGAAAACCTACCAGTTGGGCGACCAGGCTATCTTGCTCGGACTGGCCATGCAGCAGCGCATGCCGGTCGTCCATCAAGCGAGACCCTACATGCTACGCGTGGCCGCCAACAGTGGCGACACAGCACTTCTATTGCAACGCATGGGCGGGGAAGCCGTTTGTATGGATCGTGAGTTTGGCGGCTATCCGATACGCGCCAACTATCTGGAGGTTGGCACCCGGCGTCCGCTCGGACTAAGTTCTGGCGGATTGGCATTACTTGCCTGGCTACCGGATGAAGAAATCAATGCACTATTAGAAATCACAGCACCAGCCATTAAACGGAATTACCCCCACATCACGCGCAGCTTCATGGAAGACCAAGTGGCCAAGTCCCGCTCGCAGGGATATGCTTGCGTGCTTAATCTCTTGGTTGAACAAATGGGAGGTATCGCAGTACCACTGTTTGGTGCAGATGGCAGGCCATTCGCATCCCTGGTGATCTCTGCATTAGCGCGCCGAATTCAGGAGCGTCGGCAAACACTGGCTGAACTGCTTCACGAAACCGCCGTGTTGTTCGCAAAAGAATACACGGGCGTTGATCATCATGCGGCTCTCGCCCGTTATAACGGGGCAGCCACGGCCCTATCGGCCTAGTCTTGCCTATCGGCTATATCAAATCAATGCCCCGCGCACCTTGGCTGATACCCACTCGCTCACCACCACGGTGGCCAGAATCACCACCAGAATCAGTGTCACCTGCGGCCACGCCAATACATTCAACGAGGCTTGCAATTGAAGTCCGATTCCGCCCGCACCGACTAAGCCCAGGATCGTGCTTTCGCGTATGTTGATATCCCACCTAAATACCGATATCCCCAAAAACGCAGGCATGACTTGGGACACGATACCGTAATGCATCACTTGTGCAGACGATGCACCAGTGGCTGTAACCGCTTCCACCTGATTGTGGTCGATCTCTTCAATCGCTTCATAAAGCAGCTTGCCGATAAAGCCGACTGAGCGCAAGGCGATGGCAATGATGCCGGCAAAAATTCCTGGTCCAATAATCGCTACCAACAACAATGCCCAGATCAAAGAGTTGATCGAGCGCGAGGCCACAATAATCGCCAACGCGATTGGACGCACGAAAAGAACTGAAGGCGTAGTGTTGCGAGCCGCCAGAAACGCGACCGGCACAGCCATCACAATACCGCCGAGCGTACCCAAGGTTGCGATATTTAAGGTGTCCCACAACGGCAACCACAGCTCGTTGATATAGCCCCACCGTGGTGGGAACATACGGCCAGCAATATCAGCAGCTTGGGTCGGTGCATCCCACACAAATACCCACATGGTGTTCGCATTCATCAACTGCCAAGACCACACAAACAAGGCCACAAGTGTTAACCATGCAAACCAAATCACCAATTTGGCTTTTGTGGTGCGGTAGGTCCAGATCTGTGGCAGTGTCACGGTTTGATTCATACCCCCCTCACTGCAACCGGCGCCGGATCAGGCCAGAGGTATATTCGACCATCAGCACAATACCAATAATAATCAGCAATATTGCGCCCGCACTGTCGTACTCGTAACGATCGATAGCCGTATTCAGTGTCGCACCGATGCCCCCAGCGCCCACAATACCGATCACAGAGCTTTCCCTGAAATTAATATCCAGACGATATAACGACAAACCAACCAAACGCGGCATAACCTGTGGCGCCACGCCATAAGTCAAGACTTGCAACCAAGATGCGCCCGTGGCGCGAATCGCCTCGACTTGGGATTTATCGATATCTTCGATATCTTCAGCCAAAAGTTTGGACAAAAACCCTATCGTGGCGAATGACAATGTCAAAAAACCAGCAAACGGCCCAAAACCGAACATCGCCACAAAAAAGATTGCGATGATGATCTCTTGCAAAGACCTTGAAATAGCGATGATGGAACGACAAATCAGGTACATCCACTTCGGCGCCATGTTGGTCGCTGCACCAATACCAATTGGCACGCTAATGACAATACCAACCACTGTAGCAGTCAGCGTCATGGTCAGGCTTTCCACCAAGCCAATCGAGATATCGCGCCAACGCGTCGTGAAATCCGGCACTAGAAACCCAGCAACAAATCGCTGACCTCTTTCCAATCCTTCCCAGACACGGGTCCAATTCACTTCAATTGAACCAATTGCCAGAAATAGATAGAGTGCAATGCCACTAAAAATTAACCGGCGCCATAGAGGGTGAGTAAAAATCTGGGGCGGGCGTTTCCAGCTAGAGGGATATGGCTGACCAATAGAACTCATGACGACTAATCCCCGACTTCCTGAATGGCACGCGCCTGTTCGGCTTCACTAGCCACATCTTCGTCGTGCGACTTGCGCATGGCAGTCCAGTCCTCTGCACCATAAATTGTCGTGAGCACCTCGTTATCAAGTGCCTCGGGCTTGCCATCAAAGACGACCCCGCCAGCCCGCAAGCCAACAATGCGTTGCATGAACTGTTTGGCAAGCGGCACATCATGAATGTTAACAATCGCGGGTAACGCACGCTCAACACACACTTCGGTAATCAATCGCATGATCTGGCGACTCGTCTTGGGATCAAGGCTTGCGGTGGGCTCATCAACGAGCAATAAGTCTGGCTCCTGCGCCAATGCTCTGGCAATACCCACTCGCTGGCGTTGACCACCAGACAAAGCGTCAGCTCGCTTGTCTGCATGCGCCAACAGACCGACCCGATCGAGTAAGGCGTAGGCACTTCGTACATCATTGGCCGGAAACTTGCGCAAATATGAACGCCAAAATGGCACATACCCCAAGCGACCTGACAGAACATTCTCCATTACCGTCAGACGCTCTACCAGAGCGTATTCCTGGAAGATCATCCCAATGCGGCGGCGTGCACGCCGCAACTCCTTCGCCGATAGTGACGCCAGGTCTACATCATCCAAAAGAATCTTGCCACCCGATGGCTCAACCAAGCGATTGATGCAACGAATCAGGGTTGACTTGCCCGCACCCGAAGGCCCAATCAAACCCACGATTTCACCCTGACCGATGGTCAATGACACGTTTTTTAGTGCCACATCTTTGGCGCCATACTGCTTGGTCAAGTTCTGAAGCACGAGCATAGGCATTACTCAAGAAAATCACATGTTCATCAAGTCACGACAGAGACACTCCTGTCAGCTGAACAACTTTCATCTGTCAGGAGTGTCCATCGCGGCAAACTTTACTTGCAGGCGTAAGAGACGCCATTTGCTTCATCAATCTTACGGATCACTTCCCAGTCTTTCTTGAAAGTAATGGGTATGAACTTGGCCTCACCACTTTTTTCAAATTCTTTTTGTAGCTTGGTGCCATCCCAATTAAACGAGAAAAAAGCTTCCTTAATCTTGTCCTGTAACTCAGGCTTTAGGTTATAGACCACGCCATAACCTGTAGTCGGGAAAGTCTGGGAGGTATAGATGATGTTGATCTGTTCCGGCTTGATCACATCACGTGCTTGCATACGCTTGCGCACCGAATTGGCAATTGATGCTGCTGGGTAATCTTTATTGGCCACACCCAGAATCGAGTTGTCATGCTTACCAGAGAAGACGGCCTCGAAATCACGACCAGGCTCCATGTTGAAGTCTGCCTTCAAAATGGCCGAGGGCGCTTTGAAACCCGAGTTTGATGTCTGTGAAGTAAAGGCTAGCTGCTTGCCCTTGATATCTTCGACCTTCTGAATGCCAGAACCAGGATAAGAAATAATCTCCATTTCGTAACCGAAGCTGTCATCAGCACGCGCCATCATGGCAAACGGTTTGAAACCTGCGCAAGCGACCGCCAGCGGATTTGATCCGGTGTTAAAGCCAGCAACATGCAGGCGTCCTGAACGCATGGCTTCAATTTGAGCGGCATTTGACTGCACCGGGAAGAACTGCACCTTCTTACCGGTTACTTTGGACATATGGTCGATGAACTCAGACCATACATCGGCGTAGACAGCGGGGTCTTCAACCGGCGTGTATGCAAAAATCAGTGTCGAAGGATCAATCTGCTTGGACACATCAGTTGGGGTGTCGGCAGTCAAGTCACCATCACTATCTGTATAGCGGGAATCCAGTGTGAACTGAGCACTAGCAGCGGCAGAGAACATCAGGGATGCGGCAACCACACCCATTGTAAATTTACGCATGTCAAACTCCTGATTAAGGTAGAAGCACTAGTAACCAACCGCAAATCGAGCGATAACTACAAAGCTTTCTAACCTTAAGTCAGCAACATGACAGGTTTATGTCAGCCGCACAGCCAGGGGAATCAATCCCGCGCTTTTAGATAAGCGGCCATCAAATCCGGAAAATCGGTGAACACACCATCGACCTGCGCCACATTTAATAGCCAGTCATGCATGACATCGACATCAGCAGCAAATGGCGGCAATGCATCAGCCCTTAACGTGTAAGAATGAATCGTCAAACCTAGTTGCTTGGCCTGTGCAACCCATGGTGCTGCTACTGGGGTATGTGTACCCGCGTAGGCTGGCTCCTCACCTTCAGCTGTTTGGGCGCTTGCATACAAAAGCGCGATCGCTACGCCCACACAGTCAGCATAGGACGCAATCTTTTTAAGGCCCTCTGGCGTGAGCATCCAGTCCGAATCAACTGGCGCCCATTTGCCGCTCGCATCTCGTTCACAGGTTGTATGCCATTCGTTGTAACCAACGAGTTGACCCAGACGTATATCCATCTGCATTTCTGGCATGAGCTCACGTTTTATGCGCTGCAAGGCTTTAGCATCAAACGTCTCCAGAATGACTGCGTCCGTGCGCTGTGCATAGCCGTACTGCTTTAATGTCTCTAGTGCGGCCGCACAAAGATCAAACCCTGCGTCTTCGTGAAACCAGGGGGCTTTAAGCTCAAGGTAAAGGCCCACTTCGCGCTTGAACGATTTATTTAAACCCTGCAACAGCTCTATTTCTTCTGCCAGAGTATGCATCTGAAATCGTGATTTACCTGGCGGAAAACGGCCGGGGTAAGACGCCACACTGCCAGGGCTATCACTGGCCACCCGCTCAGTCAAGTTAAGCGAGCGCAGTTCTTCTAACGTGAAGTCAATCACATAGAAGTGACCGTCGTCTCTTGAACGATCCGGGAACTTGGTGTCCACATCACTTAAGCCCTCCAGATACAGATCGTGTAACACCACCAATTCACCGTCTTTGGAGGCCAGTATGTCGGTTTCCCAGTAATCGGCTCCTTGAGCATGAGAGACCGCCTTGGCAGCTAGCGTGTTCTCTGGCAGATAGCCGCTAGCACCTCGGTGGGCAATGATTAGTGGTTTTTTTAAGCTCATCTGTATCGGTCAGGTATTCGATTAGGGTATCTACCATGCTCGCGGTGACGATCGGTGCCACCACATGCGGTTAATCTAAACAATAACTTGATTCGGCACGCCAGACGTGTTGCGCAAATGACCGGTCCGACAGATAAATGCAACGCAGTTTTTGCGATGCCACTTTACTTTCCTAGACCTGCCCTGCAGAATCAGGCTTAGTTATAACCACAATTGTTATCGGAGACATGAGTATGTTGACCAAATTGACGCGCCGCAGCTTGATCGCAGCCGCCCTTGGCGTTTCGCTTTCAATGGGATTGGGTACCGTCTCGGCACAACCGAGCAAGCCAGAGTGTATTGCGCCGGCCAAGCCTGGCGGTGGCTTTGATTTAACTTGCCGACTAGCCCAGGCGGCGTTTAAGGATGGTGGCGAACTCACCGAACCATTGCGCATTTCATACATGCCCGGCGGTATCGGCGCTGTCGCGTACAACACCATCGTGGCTCAGCGTCCCGACGAGGGCAATACCATCATTGCATTCTCTGGCGGATCCCTGCTGAACCTAGCTCAGGGCAAGTTTGGCAAGTACAACGTCAATGACGTACGTTGGCTAGCCGCCATTGGCGCTGATTTCGGGGTGATGATCGTGCGGGACGATTCGCCATTCAAGAACGTCAAGCAAGTCATGGACGCCATCAAGGCCGACCCGAGCAAGATCGTGTTTGGCGCCGGTGGCTCCGTGGGTAGCCAAGACTGGATGAAGGCTGCATTAACTGCCCGCGCCGCAGGGATTGATTACAAGAAAATGCGATTTGTCGCATTTGAAGGTGGTGGTGAAACGGTCACAGCCCTTCGTGGTGGTCACATTCAGATTTATATGGGAGATGCGGCTGAAGCCGTCACCATGCTCAATGGTGGGGCACCCATCCGGGTGCTGGCTGTCTATGCCGACAAGCGCTTGACTGGCAAATTAGCTGATGTACCCACAGCCAAGGAACAAGGCTATGACATCCAGTGGCCGATTATCCGCGGTTTCTACATGGGCCCCAAGGTCTCGGATGCCGACTACAACTGGTGGGCAAGTGCCTTCAAGAAAGTCATGGCCACGCCTCAGTATGCCGAGCTGCGTGCCAAGCAAGGTCTGTTTCCGTTTGACATGACTGGCGCTGAGCTCGACACATACGTTAAGCAACGCGTCAAGGACTACACCGAAATTGCCGAGACGTTTGGACTGATTAAAAAATAAACATATCCAACATCATCTTCGCCCGAGTAAGTTAGGGCATCAGATATCCGGGGGAGCAGGCTCCCCCGCTTTTTACCAAGCACTGATCACCAGGTTTAAACTTGGTGAGATGACAACCACTGGATAGTTCTGTGCAGCTAAACGACCGTGTACTAGGAGTTTTGGCGATCGCGTTTGGCGCGTTCCTGTTCTGGTTCGGCCATGATCTGGAGGCACCCTTCTCTTACGAACCAGTTGGTCCAAGGGCCTTTCCGATGCTGGTTGCCACCGTGATCACCCTTTGCGGTATTTGGCTGGCGATTAAGGGTGGCAACCCAGTTCAAGGCAACAGTGCGACTGCGAACTGGCGTATTGCGCTCATGGTCGTGATGGTGGCTGCCTACGCGCTGTTATTTCAGACGCTTGGCTTTATCGTGGCGACTGCTTTGGTAACCGCAGCGGTGGGGCGCCTGTTTGGTGGCAGCTGGAGCAAAGTGGTCATTGCCGGCATTGGCGTGGGAATTGGATTTTTTCTGTTGTTTGATCGGGTGTTTGAAGTGGTGTTGCCAACCGGTATCCTGGGGCAATGGCTATGAGCGGCATCATAGAAAACATTGGCTTGGGTTTCGATGTTGCGTTCAGTCCTTTAAACGTGCTGGTGGCTGCCGTCGGCGCTTTTTTAGGAACGGTCGTCGGTGTGCTTCCGGGATTAGGACCCATCAATGGCGTGGCAATGCTCATTCCGATTGCATTCGCCATGAACTTGCCACCCGAAACAGCCCTCATCTTGCTGGCAGCAGTCTACGTGGGTGCCGAGTATGGTGGGCGTATTACCTCAATTTTGCTAAACGTTCCGGGTGAGGCCGCCTCAGTCATGACCACGCTGGACGGTTATCCGCTGGCGCGTCAGGGCCTGGGTAATGTTGCTCTGTCATTGTCAGCCTGGGCATCATTTGCCGGTTCATTGATTGGCACGCTTGGCATTTTGTTCTTTGCCCCGCTTTTGGCGGACTGGGCACTGGCATTTGGGCCCGCAGAATACTTTGTGCTGATGATTTTTGCGTTTTGCGCACTGACCACCTTGCTAGGTGATCAACCCGTAAAGGGCTTGCTGTCGGCAGCGATCGGACTGGCAATTTCGACAGTGGGTGTGGATGCCAACTCAGGCGTCTACAGATACACCTTTGACATTCCCAACTTAGCCGACGGCATGGCATTCGTGGTAGTGATTATTGGTCTGTTCGCTATTTCCGAATTACTGGAGATGCTGGAAAAAAGTGCAAGCGGTGTGTCCATTGAGGTCCCCAAAAGCACGCGCAAGATGTTTAACGCCAAAGAATGGGTCTACACACTGGCATCGACTATTCGCTCAGGTGTCATGGGATTCTTTATCGGTGTCTTGCCTGGTGCAGGTGCCAGTGTGGCCTCGGCGGTCGCCTACGCCAACGAGAAACGGCACTGTGAAGGCAAGGATCCCAACGCCAAGTTCGGCCAGGGAGACCTCAGAGGGTTAACCGCACCAGAGGCGGCGAACAATGGGTCCGCCACTGGCTCATTTATTCCCATGCTCACGCTTGGTGTGCCCGGTTCTGGCACGACAGCAGTCATGATGGGTGCTTTGTCCCTCTACAACATCACACCAGGCCCAGTACTGTTTGACAGCAATCCCAGTCTTGTCTGGGGCTTAATCGCCTCCCTATTCATAGCCAACGTGATGCTGCTCTTTATGAACATTCCGATGGTGCGTGTGTTTGCTTCGATGCTTCGGATTCCGCCATGGCTATTGGTACCCGCTATTGTGGTGATTAGCTTCGTCGGGGTCTATGCACTGCATTCGGCGACCTTTGATCTAGGGCTCGCTATTGCGATCGGTGTGGTTGGCTATTTCTTGCGCAAGATGGGAGTGCCGTTACCTCCGCTGGTGCTGGGCGTAGTGCTGGGCAACCTGATGGAACAAAATCTGCGCAGAGCCCTATCGATCACCAACGGTGAGCTCTTCATCCTCTGGGAGAGCAATATGGCCAAAGGGCTATGGATCGCTTCGGTGCTGATCGTTGCGGTGCCCTGGCTTTACCGAAGGTTTC
The DNA here is from genome assembly GCF_022811525.1 of Orrella daihaiensis. Lineage (NCBI taxonomy): Bacteria > Pseudomonadati > Pseudomonadota > Betaproteobacteria > Burkholderiales > Alcaligenaceae > Orrella > Orrella daihaiensis. The sequence goes on from NZ_CP063982.1 coordinate 2,192,672, forward strand.
GAACCCGAACAAAAATGCCGGGAAATCCCTAGCTCTCCCATTTCCCTACCATCTGCCCTTACTCGGTATTTTGTGCTGCGCAAATCATGTGATTACTGATCTTGCTGTCACAAACATTTCATGTTGGGATGATTAACTCTGACGGTTCGAGTCAAGGGTACGTCAGCCCTAGGTAGGAAGCCCTATCGGACTGGCGTAATGGATGGTTCCTTCAATACGGGTTGAAACATGAAAAAATTCTTGCAGATCGGTTTATTTGCCTCTCTATCGAGCTTGGCTATCAGTGCAGTCGCTCAAACTGAAATACAGTGGTGGCATGCCATGGGCGGTAAGAATGGTGAGCTCATCCAGGGTATGGCTGATAAGTTCAATGCCTCGCAAAACAAGTACAAGATCAATCCGGTATTTAAGGGCAGCTATGCTGAAACCATGACCGGCGCAATCGCAGCCTTCCGTGCCAAACAGCAACCTGCCATTGTGCAGGTCTACGAAGTCGGTACCGCGACCATGATGTATGCCAAGGGCGCTGTCTACTCCGTCGAAAAATTGATGAAGGACAACAATCAGCCCTTTGACCGGGGTGCGTTTGTCCCTGCCGTTACCTCCTACTACTCCACCCCTGAGGGTGAGTTACTTTCGATGCCGTTTAACTCCTCGTCACCGGTACTCTGGTACAACAAGGATGCCCTCAATAAAGCCGGCGTCACGAAGGTACCCACCACCTGGGATGAAGTTGGCGCAGCAGCCAAAAAGCTCGTGGACTCGGGCATGAAGTGTGGTCTGTCGGTAGGCTTTCAGTCGTGGGTGTTGATCGAGAACTACTCCGCTTGGCACAACCTGCCTATCGGGACTCTGGAGAACGGTTTCGGCGGGTTGGGCACACAGCTCGTCTTTAACAATGAACACGTAAAAAACCGACTAGCTACACTGGCCGAGTGGACCAAGGACAAGCGCTTTGTCTATGGCGGTCGTGCCGGGGCATCGCTGCCCATGTTCACCAACGGCGAATGTGGCATGTGGATTAATTCGTCTGCCTACTATGGCAGTATCAAGAGCCAGGCCAAGTTCAATTTCGGGCAGGCCATGATGCCCTTAGACACATCGGTAGCCAAGGCCCCACAAAACTCTATCATTGGCGGTGCAACGCTGTGGGTACTGCAAGGTCGCCCGGCCGCAGAATACGCTGGTGTAGCTGAGTTTCTGTCGTTTCTGATTAGCCCCGAGGTGCAAGCACCGTGGGCCATGGAAAGCGGTTACGTGCCTATCACCAAGGCCGCCTCTGATTTGATGCAAAGCCAAGGCTTTTATGCCAACAATCCAGGTACCGACACAGCCGTCAAAGAGCTGTCGCTCAACCCACCAACGGCCAACAGTAAAGGCCTGCGTTTTGGTAACTTCGTACAGATTCGGGATGTGATTAACGAAGAAATGGAAGCCATCTGGGCCGGTACAAAAACCGCTGACAAAGCCATGAACGATGCTGTGGATCGTGGTAACAAGCTACTGCGCCGCTTTGAACAGTCAGTGCAGTAAGTTGCTTGTATAGTTATTGACCAGAGGCAGCAGTCCGTTATGTTGAAACGCTCACATTTCAGACCTGGACTGCTGCCATATTTACTGGTTGCCCCGCAGATCATCATCACGCTGGTATTTTTCATCTGGCCAGCCCTGCAAGCTCTGTACGAAAGCTTCTATATCCAAAGCGCCTTTGGCCTAGGTAGCACTTTTGTAGGCCTGGAAAACTTCATCTCTCTGTTTGAAGACCCGCTCTATATCGAGTCGGTCTGGCGTACGTTTTTATTCTCGGGACTCGTCGCTGTGTTGGCCATGAGCTTGGCACTCACCTTTGCCGCACTCGCTGACCGAGTGATCCGCGGTGCGTTGGCCTACCGGACACTACTGATCTGGCCTTATGCCATCGCACCCGCAGTAGCTGGCGCTTTATGGATTTTTATGTTCGATCCGACGCTGGGGATTGTCAGTTACACCCTCGACATGTTTGGGATTGAGTGGAACCAGGCCGTTAACGGCACCCAAGCCATGGCCTTGGTCATTATGGCAGCTGCCTGGAAGCAGATTGCGTATAACTTTTTGTTTTTTCTAGCGGGGATGCAGGCAATCCCACCATCGGTTTACGAGGCTGCATCGATTGATGGAGCGAGCCCGATTCGCCGGTTTCGTGACATCACACTGCCGCTGCTGGCACCCACGAGCTTCTTCTTGTTAGTGATGAACATCGTCTATGCCTTCTTTGATACCTTTGGCATTATTGATGCCATGACACAGGGAGGGCCTGCCAATGCCACTGAGATACTGGTCTACAAGGTCTATCAAGATGGCTTTGTCGGACTTGATCTTGGCGGCTCGGCCGCGCAGTCAGTCGTACTAATGTTTATCGTGATTGCCCTGACTGTCGTGCAATTCCGCTTTATTGAGAAAAAGGTGCAGTACGCATGATGGTTGAGCGTCGTCCAATGAGCGACTTTCTGACACATGCAGGCTTGATGCTGAGTGTGCTGCTCATTGCATTTCCAGTATGGGTCGCGTTTGTGGCTGCGACACACGATGCTGCTCGAATGACGCAAGTTCCACTGCCACTCTGGCCTGGCGACCATCTCTGGCAGAACCTGAAAGTGGTCTTAATTGACGGTTATACGGGTTCATCGGGCGGTGTGCCGATGTGGTTAACACTGACCAACTCCTTGGTCATGGCCTTGGCTATCGCCATTGGCAAGATCGTGATTTCACTGCTGGCTGCCTATGCAGTGGTGTATTTCAGATTTCCTTTACGCATGCTGTTTTTCTGGTTGATATTTGTCACACTCATGCTTCCAGTCGAAGTCCGAATCTTGCCGACGTACGAAGTGGTGGCTAATCTGGGGATGCTCAACAGTTACGCTGGCCTCTCCATTCCCCTGATCGCATCGGCCACAGCGACTTTTATGTTTCGCCAAGTGTTTCTGACCATACCAGAGGAAATGCTTGAGAGTGCCCGTATGGATGGTGCAGGTCCATTGCGGTTTTTTTGGGATATTTTGTTGCCACTATCACGCACCAACATCGCGGCACTATTTGTCATTCTTTTTACTTATGGTTGGAATCAGTATCTCTGGCCCTTGCTGATCACCACCGAGCCGCACATGACCACGATCGTCATGAGCATCAAACAAATGCTGGCTGCAGCTGAACAGTCACCGCAATGGAATTTGATCATGATGACGTCGTTACTGGCCATGCTCCCGCCATTGCTGGTGGTGGTGGTCATGCAACGACTGTTCGTCAAAGGCCTGACCGAGACGGACAAATAGCAACATATACCAAGACAAAAATATTATGGCTGACATCATTCTCGACAATCTCAGGAAGTCCTACGGCAATACGGACGTGATTCACGGCATCAATGGCCAAATCAATGACAGTGAGTTTGTGGTGGTCGTTGGTGCCTCAGGTTGTGGCAAATCGACGCTTCTACGCATGTTGGCAGGGTTGGAGACAGTCACTTCCGGTGATATCCGAATTGATGGCGTACGGGTCAATGACCTTGAGCCGTCACAGCGAGATATTGCCATGGTGTTTCAAAACTATGCGCTCTACCCGCACATGACCGTCTTTGAGAATATGGCCTATAGCCTCAAAATCCAGGGGAAATCAAAAGCCCAAATCAAAGACGCGGTGCAGCGTGCAGCCGATATTCTTGAAATCACGGCTTACCTTGATCGCAAGCCCAGACAGCTGTCTGGCGGACAACGACAGCGTGTGGCGATGGGGCGAGCTATTGTGCGCGAGCCTAAAGTGTTTTTGTTTGATGAACCGCTTTCTAATCTTGATGCCAAGCTCAGGGTTCAGATGAGAGTCGAAATCAAACAACTGCAAAAGCGGCTAGGCACCACGAGTGTTTATGTCACCCATGATCAAGTTGAGGCCATGACCTTGGGTGACCGACTTATGGTACTCAACGCCGGCAAGGTCGAACAGTTTGGTGCGCCAATCGATCTCTACGAGCAGCCACAAACGCAGTTTGTAGCTGGCTTTATTGGCAGTCCGGCGATGAATTTCTTTGCCGCCAGGATCACAGACTCTGGCGCCAAAGTCCTGGTGGGCAGTCAGATCGAACTCCAACTCGCCAAGCCATTTACAACCAACGAGCCTGAAGTGACAGTAGGCATTCGCCCGGAGCATATGTTTCTCAACAGCGACGGTCCATTTGAAATCGAACTACAGCTGCAAGAGCATCTCGGCGCAGAGACACTATTGCACGCCAAACTCACCGATAGCGGTCAGTCTGTTACGGTACTTGTTCCTGGCTACCAACAGTTCGATCAGAACTCAAGGCTTAAAGTTGGCTACCAGCCAGACAAAGTCCATGTGTTTGGAAGGGATGGCGGTCGGTTGAATTAAACAGCGCTGACGCCTCAGTTTCTATCGAACCACGCAGCATACGCGGTTGCCTGTTCTAAAAATAAACGCGCGAGGGGCACACCACAGCGATGGTGCATCAAAGCATCAAGCAGTGGGGGTGTCCGCCCGCTTGTTGTTTTATCAATTAACCGCTTTAACTTCGAATCAAGTAAGCCTAACGCAGTTTGTTAGTCGACCGACTCCGACAAAGGCACTCCAAAAAACACTAGCTAAAGACCGAGCCTAAAGGGCATACTGACACCAAGGATCTAACAAAGTGCACCATCGCTCAAAACTTTACTATTGAATGTCTATCGACCACACAGCCCCCACCCTAAAAAAGCAAGCTAGCTTCATTGGTTTGTTGTTCGCCGGTATCGGTGGCATGATCGGTTCAGGCTGGCTCTTTGGTCCATTAGAGACTGCCACCCAAGCGGGGCCGCTGAGCCTTTATTCCTGGATCATTGGGGGTGTGGTAGTGCTACTAATCGCACTGGTATTTGCTGAACTTGCCACCCTATTCCCTCTGTCGGGTGCGTTGGTGCACATGAGCGACGTCAGCCATGGACCACTGGTCGGGTTTGTATGGGGCTGGATACTAATACTGGCCTATATCGCAATTGCACCGATTGAAGCCATGGCGATCGTCAGTTACGCCAGCGCCTACATTCCTGACCTGACGCACGCATCAGACGGGGTGCTCACTGCCAAAGGATTTACAGTGGCGGCCATCATTCTGGCAGTCATGGTAGCGCTTAACTTCCTGATGATTAAAACAATACTTTCCGTTAATTCGTGGATCACCATCTGGAAAATCTTTGTGCCCATCGCCACTGCGATTGTCTTAATCACTTATTCCTGGCATCCCGAGAATTTTTTCTCGCAAACACACAAAGTTGGCACTGAAGGAATTTTCACGGCGATTGCCACTGGCGGCGTCTTCTTTAGCCTTTTTGGATTTCGGCAAGCGCTCGATCTAGCTGGCGAGAGTAATAACCCACAGCGTGATGTGCCAATAGCCATCATTGGTACGGTGGTGATCGGTACCTGCATTTATCTGCTGCTTCAATTTGGCTTTATCGCGGCACTCGACCCCGACATGCTCAGCAAAGAGGGCTGGGGAGATTTGCACTTTAAAGGTATAACCGGCCCCTTGGCGGCCTTGGCTACGGCTGTAGGCGCTGCCTGGTGGGCAACCATTCTGTATGCCGATGCCATTGTCTCGCCAGGGGCCTGCGGCTTCGTGTACACCACGACGACTTCGCGCATTGTCATGGCCAGCGCAGAAAACCATGCCCTGCCCCGATTTTTTGCCAGGGTCAACGATCATGGCGTCCCATGGGCAGCATTAATCCTCACGTATGTGGTCGGACTGCTATTATTTCTGCCATTTCCTTCCTGGCAAAAAATGGTGGGATATATCTCTTCGATCACGGTACTGTCATACGGAATTGGGCCTATCTTGCTGGTCTGTTTACGCAAGGCACTGCCAGATACTCCACGGCCATTTAAACTGGCAGCAGCCAATTGGCTCGCGCCAGTCGCATTTGTTTGTGCCAACTGGGTCATGCTGTGGGCCGGGCTCGATACATTACAGTTCATTTTTGGGATAGTGGCAATCATCATCGTTGTTCACGCCGGGCATCATTTCATCTGGCAGCGCAAAGATTGGGGTAGCTTTCAAGCACAGCATGCCTGGTGGCTAGTACCCTACTTTGCTGGTCTATGGCTTTTGGCGTGGTTGTCTCCGGCTACCCTCGGTGGTACTGGCTACTTGTCATTTGTTCTAATCATGCTGGTATCGGCCATGTTCAGCATTGTGATATTTTTTCTGGCTATCCGACTGGCTCAGTGCCCACAGCAAATGCGCATAACCTTTGGACGCAAGGTTGGTGCAACGACAACAACTGACTCTCAAACCTAACGGTGTGCCATGAGCGAGGATAATTTTCGATGAAACAAAACCTCAGAGATATCAAGCATGCAACCACATCTGTATTCAGTGCTCTATTGATAACCTTTACCATGACCACTCACTCGAATGCCCAAGCCATCATCGAAGATTTTTCTGGCACCCCACAGACGCGCTGGGAGTTCATTGCCGACACCGTCATGGGTGGGGTCTCGAGTGGCCAAGTGCAGTTTGTGCGTGACAACGGACAGACAGTTCTTAAGCTCTCTGGTGCGGTCAGTACAGCCAATAACGGCGGATTCATCCAGGCACGTTTACCACTGGACCAAACAGCCATCAAGCAGCTGCCTGACACAGCCAAGGGCATCTGGCTCACAGCACGTGGGAATGATCAAACGTATTTTGTACATATCAGAACATCTGGCACGGTACTGCCATGGCAGTACTACCAAGCTCAGTTCAAAGTCACCGAGCAATGGCAACAGTTCACGCTTGACTGGGATGATTTCAAGCCCTCAGGCGGCCTATCTGGCAGCCTGTTGCGTGATGTGCCACTGGCAAAAAAGATCAAATCGATTGCCATCGTCGCTTTCGGCCGTGATCATCAAGCCAATGTCGAGGTGGCAAAGATCGGGTATGAATGAGCTTGCTGCCGATTACACCGCACCGTATCGCACTGTGACAGTCAAATCTGCTTGGGCAATCTGACCTCAAACGAAAGTTCTTCTTTGCCTGGCTCAAACACTAGGTCACCCCCGAGAAGTTGGGCGATGTTTTTTGAGAGGTAAAGTCCGAGACCTGAGCCACTTTGGCTCAAAGCACCAGAAGCCCGGTAGTACTTGTCAAACACATGCTCGGGGTCAGGCACACCAGAGCGACCAACCGAATTGGTAAAACGCATAACCACCGAGTTGTCCGCAGATAAGCCAATCGATACTTGGACAGTCGTATTTGACTTGCGATATTTCATTGCGTTATCAACCAGATTCGCCACAATGACGCGCACTAGGGTGGGATCTGACCAAATAGATAAATCAGTATCACCCAAGATCACAATAGCATCGGGCTGATTGCTGTTTCGCGCCACATCACGCACCAGATCATCCAGATTAAGCGCGACTGGTTCAGAAATGGTGGTCGTGTCTAACAAAGCCTCTGCTTGTATGCATTTCTCTAACAAGGCATCAATATTACGGATGGCATCGTTGGAGTAATTCGATGCTCTGTGATCAAGCGCGGCCGATCCCAGCACCATCTTGATGATAGAAAGCGGGGTTTTAAATTCATGAGCCAACATGCCAAGAAACATGGCCTGTTCCTGACTGCGTTGCTGTTGCAGTTTCAGTGCCATGGCAGAAGCTGCAGCCTGCCTTGATTGCGCGCGTGCCCTATAGAGCAACAGTGTTGACATCAGAATGCCAGCCGTCGCTGTAGTGAAGAAGAAACCTACAAATGCGTTCTGAAACACAGGCTCAACACGCAAAGTGACTGATGTGGCTAATGGCGTCGCAAATCCAAACAGTACAAAGAAAAACACGACTAACCAGCGTGGTAACTGTGATGTATGGTCTGCTGACCAATCAATTGCAAACAATACAATCACCAAACCAAGGATCGAATAGGCAATCACCATCAGAGCATTGATGGACAATGCCAAGCGGTCAAAGCCGAACAAAACGGCTAGTAACAAAGGCGTAAAAACTAACAACGGCGAATACACCAACGGTTTGACCCATGACTTTACCGGGAACTGCCCCAGAAAAATCATGCCAAACTGGAATATCGACCACGAATACAAAACCACCACAAAATTCGTGAGCCCATCGACAGAATCCAGACCCAACAACGGCCCCAAGTACTGGCGCGTATAGCCCATCAGCGTCAGCGACCAAATGATCGCCAGACCCTGCTGAACGATAAACATATTCATCACCCGGTCAGGCTGTCCGACTCGAAGTGCAATTGCCAACACAAAGAACACCACCAAAAGACCCAGGTACCCACCGCCAAACAAGTCATAGGTGCGGTTGTGTTTGAGCGCCGCTTTGACTGGCTCCAATACCACCGAGAACACCATGGAACTTGTCGTACTGACTGCAACATAAACATCTCGGAGGGTATCACCACGGGGCAACAGAAAGGTCAGCGAGGATAGATCTAGCTCGGTTAGCGTATTCGGATGTGCATCGCCCGTGACGATGGGCTGACCATTGTTTTGTAGGGGATCGTACAGACGCACTTCATTTAGCAAGGGGTTGGTTAGCCGCAGCACCAATTGATTGCTGTCGATGGTGGCTTGATCTCTTCCCGCCGTCGGATCGATGCGCAGACGCAGCCATACGGTGGCATCGGTATAGCCCAGACTTAAAGCACGTTCAAATGGTTCGAAGTCAGCGTCTGGCTTAGCCCTTACTTCAGCTATGCTCAATTGACTCGTTGGGTCAATAAAGTACCCGCGTGGGTTGGGCTCAGCGGCTGCACCTGCGCTCCATACCAACAAGTAACCTAGCAGTAACAGGATTACCCGCAACTGCGGCGCAGGACTGAACCAGGATTTTATCGGCGGACAGATCATCCGTGCGTCGCTAGAACCCGACACTGGCATTAAGCCAGAAGCGATTGTTCGCCGAGCTGCCGTCCTGGTTTAAGCCGTACGTGTTGGCAAACGGGTTGCTGCCCAGCTGAATCGCCCAGGTGGCGTTGATCAGGATGTTGTACGGTGCTTGCCACGACACACTCAAGCCCACGCCTTGCAAGGTGCCCGAGTTCGGTTGGGCAGCACCAGGGAATTGATTGAACTTACTCACCTTTTTATCTACCTAAGTTACCAATAGAACCGACTATCTTCTGGAATTGTTAAGGACATAATTGACCGTACTCGTGACCGCCCGTTTGATCGTAGCCACGCTGCATCGAACTCGGTGTTGACCTCAATCAAACTTCATCAACTGGTCCTGCCACTAGGGCTGGCTCTCGAATAGCAAACCCATTGACAGAGCAACTTAAAATCAGATTTCCGATCAATTTGATGAGGTGTACCAAATCAAATATGGGATCAGTGATACCAAGACCGCCTCAAACTACCTCTAGCTCAAAACCAAGTCTATAACCCACTCCCCTGATTGACACAATCGGATACTCACTTTGCGTGAAGTCAGATAATTTTGCTCTAAGGCGATAAATCCGTACATCGAGTGTTGAGCGCGACACTTGGTCCGTATTCGTGCTTAGCAGCTCCATGATTTGCCAATGCTCAAGTTGCTTGTCGAGTGAAGTCGATAATGCCACCAGGATTGCGGCTTCACCGGCTGATAGCTTCACAGAACGGCTGCCACATGAGAGCACCTGAGTGGTTCTGGATAAAAGGTAACGCTCACTGGTAAGAGGGTTTACATCGACATACTGTCGCTTGCGACGGATCAGGCTATTGACCGCATCAACCAGTTCGTCCGGTGACACCGGTTTGGGGAGGTAATAGTCTGCGCCTGCCTCGTAGCCTTCAATACGGTTGGTGTTAGAAGTTCTTGTCGTCAAGATCAAGATACCCAAGTTCGGCATTAAGCCTCTTAGTCGTTTGGCTAGCTCCAAACCACTCTCGCCAGGCAACTGAACATCGAGCACAATGACGGCGGTGTCTTTGAGTTGCGCGTACTCGGTGACACTTTCAGCATCAAGAAAACCTTGAACCTCAAAGCCAGACTTTCGCAACGCATCGCAGAGCAATTCGTTTAATGCTTCACTATCTTCAACGACAACGATACGGTGTGACATGCGAACACTAAAAAACATTAATCAGCGCAAGGTTTTATAACAACTTCAAATTAGTCACAACTGTTTTATTTAAGACAAGAACTCACCCAGCCTTAGTGTTGAGAGGCATTGTTTTAAATTACTTAGGACGCACCCATCGGTAATCGTCAATTGGGCGGCATTTTTACAACAACATCAACAAGCAGCCGAGGTCGTTCGCGCGGACAACGATACGGAAATTTAGCAATGCGCTTAACGACAGCGCTCTGGCCGTGAGACTGTTTGGTTAATCAAGAAACGGCGTATACACAATCCCTTGGCTGACATACTGAGCGACGTTCAATTTGTTTTCTGGGGACTCACTGAAGTGGATCAGCACCTGCTCGCGCGTCATGCCATCGGCCATTTTTGATTGCCAATATGCAAATCCCTCGGCATCGGGCGCTCGATCAAGTACGTTGGCATAAAGCAAGTCGATAAACGCAGCGTCGTTCACAGTTGCACCATAGGTAGCTTGAAACTCAGCGCTACTCACGAACCCTGCTGCTGCATCTGTCAGTGACAATACGCTGTCTAGTTTCGCAATCCAGTAACCGAGACCTTCAGCCTCTGGAAGGCGATCGAGTGCGGCTTTGTACAACCTGAAGGCTTGACCAGCGGTGCCGTTGATATCTAGGGCCAAGGACGTATCCTCAAAACTCAGGCGTTCAATATCGATTAATTGATAGTCAGTGGCATTGCCGGCATCATCAAACTCCCGAATCCAGGTTGCCTCCGAATCAACAGTCACCTGAACCTTATCTCGCGTCGTTTGAGCAAACAAGATATCGACTCGTTCTGATCCCTGAATGCTCAATGATTCAGGCGGCCCTTCGCTGGTCACTAAATCTTCAATGGGCACCTGACTGGATGCTTGGTAAAACGGGCTTGAAACTGTGATGCGCAATGTCTCAGCGCCTTCGACCTGATCGTCAGCCAAGATGGGGATAGAGATCGTTGCTTCGTGGTTTTTATCGAGGACAACAAACCCGGATAGATTTCCAAACACCAGGTCAGATGCATCGACCCCGGAAATCACATAGTTCAGGCGATCGCCAGGCCGGTAAACCACATCGTGGTGGGGACTCTGGGCGTTGACTACAAAGGAGGCAGTCCTCCCCTCAAGCACCGATAGATTCTGGGCAACGACATCAAAACGATACACAGGCGTTTGCCATGCACCATCGAGCACTTTCATTTGATTGGTCACCGACCATTGGTCGTCAAACACCCGTAGCCTGAGTATTTCCTCTCCCTCCTGCACACCATCGATCTTTAAGGGAATGCCGACAATCGCTTGCAGATTGCGGTCTAGCGTGACCGTGCCTGACAAGCTCGCAGAGTCAATATCATCTAGCGTCAAACCGCTAATCTGGTACTGAAGCACGTCGCCCGCGCGATAACCTGTGTCGCGATGAGGGCTGCCCGCATCAATGAGAAACTCTGCCACCATGCCTTCGGTGCGCGAGAGGTTTTGTGCAACGAGATCAAACTGAACTTTAGAGGTCGTCATAGCTGTTGATGGATCATTGCTGTCGTTGGTTAAGACTAGTAGCCAACTCACCCGCGACATGTAGTTAATCAGATACTTCTGACGCTAGCAAAGTCCGTCGATTATCACATGAACGCTGTCCAATGATGCCTATGGTCACTGTAGACGCATTCTTTCTAGCGACCTTGGACTTGTGCTCGGTCATCCCAGCTCGTCAGAAAAAGACCCCAAAAACGCTTTCGCAAAAAATGAATCAAGCAGTGTGTCGGGGCACTGAAGGCCGTAAAGACCGGGCTAAATATAGCCAGAGTTACAAAGCCGTTGCGGGCAAAGCCATGACAGAATCGGTGAGTTTTAACGGCTCTTGTATTAGACAAACGACAGCACCGTTGCCTTGACGCTTACCCATGGTTTCAATGACTTGAAACTGCTTGTATGCCTGTCGCGTCGGTGTCGCAGTGCGCTTGATTTCAACAGGGTACAAGGTGTCTCCTGACTCAATCAGCAGATCAATCTCGCGGCCATCCGTGTCACGGTAGTAATACAGTGGCGCCTCCTTGCCGTTATGCCAATAAGACTTAAGCACTTCGCTAACCACCCACGTTTCAAATATCGCACTAGACAAATTACCAGCCTGCAAGGATTCAGGGTCTGGCCACCGAGTCAGGTAAGCGGCTAACCCCGTATCGAGAAAATACAGCTTCGGTGCTTTGACAATCCGCTTGTTCAGATTACTGAAATAAGGTGTTAAGAGATACACCAGCCCAGAGGTTTCGAGCACTGACAGCCAGCTTTTGACAGTTTTATTGTCAACACCTAAGTCTCTAGCCAGAGTGGCATAGTTCAGCAGCTGGCCAGTATGTGCGGCCACAATACCCAGAAACCTATTAAACGCAATGTGATCAGTGACTCGTAGCACGTCTTGAACATCCCGTTCTATGTAGGTCTGCACATAGGATCGATAAAATGCATCGCGTGCCTGGCTACCAAGTTCATTGAGCTTGGGAAATGATCCGAGCCAAATCTGTTCATAAACACTTTGCAAGGTGGCTTGAAGCAATGGCTCTACCCCCTCTGCGCTGACTGCTGAGATTGGCTGGTGAGCTTGCATCTCCGAGAAAACGCCAGGCACGAATGGCTTAGATTGCAACCCGCGTCCTTTGAGTTCAGCCCCAGAGAGTCCGAGCAAGTCGAGCAATCCGACCCTGCCAGCTAAACTCTCGGTCACACCCCTCATCAGGGCGAATTTCTGCGAACCTGCTAGCCAGTACATACCTGGTCGCTTATGACGATCAACCTCGACTTTGATCGCTGACAGCAGTCCCGGCGCATACTGGATCTCATCGATAATGACAGGCGCGGGCCATTGCTGCAAAAACAAAGCAGGATCATTGACGGCCAGATCACGAGCGTTCAAATCATCGAGCGTGACATAACGTCTAAGCTCAGAGTCATCAGTGGCGCAGGTTTGCAGCAATGTGGACTTACCAACCTGTCTTGGACCGGTCACCATCACCACCGGAAACATCTTGGAGAGCGCTAACACTGACTGACGCAAAGTTCGGTCGAACATAATTATTCAGTTAATTTGGACTGATAACCCAATACAACGGATTATTTTAAGTTTCAGAATGAGCGGCAATTAGCAAAAACTACCGCTCAACTAGGATGGCCACAATGGATCAGCTATGGGTTCAGCAAAGCAAACTGCACCCATTTTCTTAGATTCGTCTGTCGTTTTTTCTGTTTTTCGAGGTTGAGTTTCTTGCGGAGAATCTCTTGGCGCCAATCGGTAACTACCCAGCTTATCGAGCCAGTGCACTTTTACGCTCTTGGATGCCGGGGCCATAGTGCTCATCAACCCAAGCATCGTCGTACAAGTGAGCATAACGATCGCCCCCATCACAAATCAGTGACACGATGCTCCCTCGCTCACCGTTGGCTTGCATGCGGCGCATAAGGTTGATGACCCCGATCAAATTAGTGCCGGTTGACGGCCCGACTCTGCGACCCAGCCAGTCAGACATCATGCGCATGGCCGCAATGGAATCGAGATCCTTAATGGGCAAGACATCGCTGACCACCTGACGAATAAACGAAGGCTCAACCCGAGGTCTGCCGATGCCCTCGATGCGACTTGAATGTGAGGATGTGACAGTCGCGTCACCCGTTTCGAAATATGGGTAAAACACTGAGTTCTCAGGGTCGACCACCGCAACCTGGGTTGGCAAGCGCTTGTAGCGCACAAACCGGCCAAAAGTGGCTGACGTACCACCCGTGCCTGCACCAACGACTACCCAAGATGGCACGGGGTAACGCTCATGGGCCATCTGGGCAAACACCGATTCGGCAATGTTGTTGTTACCGCGCCAATCGGTTGCTCTTTCTGCAAATGTGAACTGATCCATGTAGTGGCCACCCGTTTGGACTGCCAGTTCACGCGCAGCCTCATATACCTCGCTTGCTCGCTGCACAAAATGCACCTGCCCGCCGTAAAACCGAATCAGGTCACACTTGGACTGGGCGGTTGACTGCGGCACTACCGCGATAAACGGCAGACCAATCAACCGCGCAAAATAAGCCTCACTAATAGCCGTCGATCCGGACGATGCTTCTACGAGCGTGGTCTTGGGTCCGACCCAGCCATTGCATAGCGCATACAACAATAGTGATCTGGCCAGTCGATGTTTAAGACTGCCGGTCGGATGGGTCGATTCATCTTTGAAGTAAACATCGATCCCGTCGAGTGCCAAGGGTGGTGGCAAATCCAATGTGATCAAGTGTGTGTCCGCCGTGCGGGTGAAGTCGCCTTCGATTTTACGAACCGCTTCCTCGACCCAGGCACGGTCAGATGAATTGAGTGAAAAAGCTGATGACATAAAGCACCTATACCGATAGACAGTGATAGAGGAGTTTGTGAATGGTTTGGTACTAACGGTTTGCCGTGGTTATAGCACCATCAGCTCTTGTGTAGTGGATAGTGCTTGCAAGTGATGGTTGTCAGAAACAACAAGCCCTCAAATGGAGTCGATCAACAAACTCCGGCTTTGGGACGAGAACCCCGGGTGACCGGCTGAACGGGTAAATATTGTCCGAGATCACGGGCGCCATGATTCCATCAACCTTAGCTGCAACAATCAAACGCACACTGCGCGAGGCGATTAACGTCTAGACTTGGCGCGATGCGCATCGCATGTTGACAGCTAGCTGCTCAGCATAGGCACAGGGCAATATTTACCTCTAGCCCAAATCAAGCGCCAAGTTGTTTAGCTTGTTGATGTCTTTAGGCCAGCTGCGCTTTTGTGAACACTGCAACAAAATCCGTCCCCACGCCATCCAGGCATCCCAGCCAATACGCTTATCCCACGTATTACCCCAAATTGACGCTAATTGCACACCGCTTGCTGCCGCAGCCTGCGCATCATCAAACTCATCAAACGTCAGATGCAACTGGGCCAACAACATGTAGGGCTCGGCTACCCAAGGGTTTAAGGCAATGGCTTGCTTTAAGGTTGCTCGGGTGGCATCAGGTGACACCAACGGCTGGTTTTGCTGAGCAACTGACCAGTAGAGCGCACTGGCCGCCGCCTCGTCATCGCGGTCAAGCACAGCCGTGCATTGGTTAAACACGGGTGGCGTGGGCAATATTCCCTTGATCGCCGGATGCTGCAGGATTTGCCCGAGCCTGGACATTTGACTGACACGGTACGTTGTTGGGCGCATGGGACCTGGCCATAGGCCGGCGGCCCAATGGACTTTACCCGGCAAGAACTCGTAGTCCGGATAACCCGAGTAGATGTCATCCTGCCAGCTATACCACTGCTCACAAATGTCAGCCATGGTCATGACGGTAAAGATCGCCACATCACGGGCCGGGAGAATCAGGGTCTTACCACCGTTCTCGAGTGTCACACTGCCGTCGTCAGCGACCTTACCCGTAAAAAGGTTACGAACAAACTCAACCCGGGAAATCGTGCAGAAGGTGTAAATCAATCGCTCGACTTCAGCACCCACCAACTCGGCAAGACGCCCGCGCTCAGACTTGGGATCAAACTTCATGAGATCCACATGCGCATTTCCGTACACGCTATGCAAGAGCCCGAGTAAGCGGACCTCGTCGGGCTGCTGCCAAAGCGTCAACGTGCGGGTCACACCAATCAAATGATGACGAAATGTGCCTGCTTTGTGCCAATCTTGCCCAACGCCACGCCCAAGCACCACTGGCATCACGGCAGCGATTTTAGGATCATCATTCATCCACTCGTCATCGAGCATGTGGATGGCTTGGGTCAACGCCTCAGGCGACAAGGTGTGCAGATCGATTTGCATATCGGAATTCCGTAAAAAATGGTCTTGCCAGTCACCATGGCCAGCAGTGCTTGCCACCCATTTGTGCATGAACCCGACTAGCGTAGTGAAGTTAAGCACTTGACGCAAGCTCGATTCAAGTCGGACTCAAGTTGTGTCAGCCAAAACTTAGTGATTCACCAGCGCGCGTATCGATTAAGCTCAATATTGGTGTGAGAGCACCCAACCAAATTCAAACCATATTCTTGAGCGGCCCTATGCAAGCACAACTTGTTCGTTTTAACTTCTGGCTTGACCCAGTGTTTGATCAGATTGTTCAGGCTAATCCCCACATCAAACAAACACTGTGCCAGTTTGAAGACGCCGATGAACAATCATGGGCAGTGATGGCTAAAGCCCACGCATATCACATCTGCGCTGCACGTGATGAGGTGCCGCCCCAGTGGCAGGTGACGTCCGAGTTTCTGGCACGCACACCGGAACTCTTGTGTGTATCGAGTTCAGGCGCGGGATTTGACCCTGTCGATGTCGCTGCCTGTACCAAGCATGGTGTGCTCGTGCTCAATCAAAGCGGCTGCAATTCGAATTCGGTGGCTGAGCATACGTTTGCACTGTTGTTGGCGTTGCGTCATCGGGTCGGGGAGTCAGAACGCGTGATGCGGTCAGGCAACTACGGGTCTCGCGAAGATCTGATGGGCAACGAGATCCAGGGCTTGACCCTGGGCATCGTTGGGGTAGGCAATATCGGCTCGCGCGTTGCTGAAATCGCACGCGTATTTGGCATGCAAGTACTCGGCTGTGATCCGTATGTGGATAGACAGGAGTTGGTTCGTCGGGGTGTGGAGCCAGTGGGTTTAGATGAATTGATTAATCGTAGCGATGTAGTCACCCTACATTGCCCAAGAAATCATGAAACGTTAAATCTGTTTAACGCCGAGCGGTTTGCACAGATGAGGTCAGGCGCCATCTTTCTGTCCACAGCCCGTGGCGGTATTCATGATGAAGACGCGCTAGCTGATGCACTAGCAACAGGTCACCTATCTGGCGCCGGTCTTGATGTGTGGACGGTTGAGCCGCCTGCCGCTGACAATCCACTGCTGACCATGGAGAACGTGGTGGCCACCTATCACACTGCAGGCGTAACCCATGAAGCCAGACGCAATGCAGCGCGCATGGGTGCTGAGCAACTGTGTAATTTGTTTACCCCCGGCAGAGCACCAACCCGACCACCGCGGCTAATCAACCCCGAAGCATGGCCTTTATTCGAGAAACGGTTCGCGAGGTTTATGTCGGGATCTGGCATATAGACATACGTACCTTTACGTCCATGGTCTTAGCCGTTTGTCCCAGAATCGCTTTAACATCGCAACTAGACGACATTGATACGTGCATGCAGATACGAGTGTTGAGCAATATTGACTAGCGCCCCAAATACTGAACTGCCAAATCAGGGAAATCAGTAAATACGCCGTCGACCCCCACCTGCTTAAACAACAATTCATGTAGTTCATCGATGCTGTTGACTCCCTTGGGCAAAGCATCAGCTCTAACTGTGTAGGGGTGTACGACCAGACCGCGGGCTTGAGCCTGCTTAACAAGTGCATTGGGCGCAAGCTTGGCATCATTGCTATCGAACAGCATGCCAATGTGGGGCCCGATACCATCGGCATATTGGGCGATCACCTCCATAGCACCGGGTGCGAGCATCCAATCGTAGTCATAGTTGGCCCACTGACCATTCGGTAGTCGCTCTTGAGTAAGTTTCCAATTGGTGCGGGCAATCAGTTGCACCAATGGTAAATCCATTTGCATCTGGGGCATGAGCTCAGTCTTCACCCGTTTAAGCTCATGGGGATCAAATGACTGCAGATAAACTGAACCGTCGTTTGTGGTGTAGCCATGATCCTTAAGCGTTTGCAGAGTAGCTGCAGCAATGTCTTGGCCATTCTGATGATGAAACGAGGGGGACTTGATTTCCGGGTAGATGCCAACCGTCTTGCCGGTGGTGCGGTTCAGCTCCCGAATAAGTTCGAGTTCTTCAGCAAATGTATGGATACCGAAGTGAGATTTGTGTAGACCAAACCGCCCGGGAAATGCCATTGTCGGGTCTGCAGCGTTATCGGTCTTGCGACGCTCGGTGATCTTGATCTGCCTGAGTTCATCCAGCGTGAAATCAACCACGTAATGACGTCCGTCCTCACGTGCGCGTTCCGGAAATTTTGTGGCGACATCCGAGACTCGATCAAGATATAAATCATGCAACACAACCAACTCGCCGTCTCTGGTCATCACCAGATCCTGCTCAAGGTAGTCAGCACCCATGGCATGTGCCATGGATTTGGCGGCAATCGTATGTTCGGGCAAGTAGCCACTCGCACCCCGATGGGCGATGACGATTTGTTGCGCGAGGGCTGCCATTTGAAACAACATCAACAGCACACCCGACAGGACACGGATAGACCAAGCGCCAGCTCGCTTTGGGCAAGTACTAACCACACCGGAAGAAAAAAATCGGCTCGATTGGTATCTCATAAGCGATGGAACAAAACAAAATCAGGATTAGAAACTTACAGATAATGCCGTGCACTACGCTCTGGTTGCACTACACTTTTTAGCAGAGGTTTGGCAAACAAGCCACTTGACTTAGCCAAAACCATCAGCTCGAAAAACACTCAAACCAGGCAGTGACATGTCATGCAAACAAGACCTATTCTGAAATACGTATTCATGCTGACTTTATTACTGACTGGCGCGACGGCGCTAGTCGGGTGTGGCGCCATGTCACCACCGAAACCCTCGGCTGAACGCTCGGTATTCCCTAACCCGACCCACTGGCAGGCCTTAAGCCGAACCGCCTCTGGCGTTACAGGTGATATTACGCTGACCAATACGACACTGACGTTCGGCAATCAGGCATCACTGAGAATCTCACCAATTGAACATGATGCTGACACCGGACAGACACTGTTTCGGGTTGACAGCAAAACCAATCCAGAATTGCTCAATGGTAACTTCATGTGTGGTGGCAAACCGATTGACTATATTGTGGTGCAGGTCACTGGTGACGTACCTGGGCAAAGTGACATGCAATTGATGGCCTACTACTACCCAGGACCCATGCAGCTAGCGGATCTACCATTAAAAGACCAGAACGATTTGAATCGGATGATGTGCGCGCTCTATACCTATGTGGGTATAGAGAGCAAACCGATGAAAGCCAAATGAAAGCAGGACATGTGAAATGATGCGTCGCCTATTGAGCTGCCTATTGCTGTATTTGCCACTATCGCTTACCAGCGCCCCCGTAGCAGCCCAATACGAGGCGTTGGTCGCCTATGAAAAAGCCCTCATCGAGCTATTTGAGCGCTCACGAGACTCCGTTGTCTTTATCAGTACAAGTCGCACCGTACGCGATGCCTGGACTCGCAACCTGACCACCATTCCTCGAGGATCAGGGTCAGGTTTCTTGTGGGACGACAAAGGGCACGTCGTGACCAATTTTCATGTCATTCAAGGCGCCTCGCAAGCCACCGTGACACTGGCAGATAGTCGTGAATATCAGGCTCGTCTTGTGGGTGCAAGCCCAGCCCATGACCTGGCAGTTCTGCGGATCGATACCAACTTTAAACGCCCGACCCCAGTGCCATTAGGGACCAGCAACAACCTGCGTGTGGGTCAGCATGTCTATGCGATCGGCAACCCGTTTGGTCTGGATTGGACACTGACCACGGGTGTGATCTCAGCGCTGAACCGATCATTACCCAATGAAAACGGTACCCGTATTATCGAGGATCTGATCCAAACCGATGCGGCCATCAACCCCGGTAACTCGGGCGGGCCGCTACTTGACTCTCGCGGACGGTTGATTGGCATTAACACGGCGATCTACAGCCCATCCGGGGCATCGGCTGGCATCGGGTTTGCCGTGCCCGTCGATACGGTTGCACGCGTGGTTCCACAGTTGATTAAGACCGGCCAATACAATCCGCCCGTGTTGGGCATTGAGATCGATGATCAACTCAACCGGCGCTTGGTTCGTGCACTCGGAACCGAGGGCGTTTTTATCTTGGGGGTTCGACCGAACTCGGGTGCAGCGCAAGCTGGCCTGAAGGGACCAACCCGAGATCGCAGCGGATCAATTGTGCCGGGCGACATCATTGTCTCAATCAACGGGCAGGCCGTGCCATCAGTGGCCAAGCTGCTGTCGACGCTTGATGCCTTTCAGCCTGGACAGACTGTGCGCCTTCAAATCCGCCGAGGACAACAGACTATTGAGAAGTCTGTGAAGCTACAGGCCGCAGGTTGATTTGTTTGAAAAAAATGCTGAAATGCATATTTAGAAATCATTTAAGCGATTTTTTTAATCAACCTAGTCAAGCTGGCTGCGTTGCTTTCATCGATGGTCGTTCGCTAAACGCATTAGTCCATTTGGCGAGATTCGGGCGGTTAGCCAACCACTGCCCTTCCGGATGCCTGAATGCCAACCACTCGAGAGTGCACGCCAAGGCAATCGCGCCGATTGTGGGTTCTTTGGGCAAAGTTTGTGGATTTGCCTCCAACTGATCAAGTGTGCGGTTGATTTTGCCGAACTGCTTGTCGTTCCAGTCTTGCCACTGCAAGTGCTCAGGACGGGTTTTTTCCATACGAACGGCATAACCCGCGTCAAGCATGCCTTGTGCTGTAGCCGCAAAACACTTGTCAGCCAGGTCAATGACCTTACCTGGACCGGTTGCACTCGATGTATAGCCATCCAGATATTCGCAGATCACCGGTGAGTCATGAACCACCCCATCTGCTTGTGTCTCAAGCGCAGGCACTCTACCTAGCGGATTAACCTTCATCAGTGGCCCCGCGAGATCAGCGGTGCTGACTTCGACCAATTCAATCTGATCGGCAATGCCACGCTCAATCGCCAGCACACGCACTTTACGCGCGTACGGAGAGTTTGGTGAATAGTAAAGCTTCATTTGAGCCATCGGATGTCTCCATGATGAGTGTCACTGTCAAAGGCGTTGTTAAGCGCCAAATAAACTTCTGCTCACTCTAAGGGATAGGCAGGGGGCAACACAAGAGATTATTGGTGGCGTCATTAGCAGTTACTTGTAAAGTGACATCCGATCCCCTGCTCTTATGAATGCTTTTCGCCAAATCCAACTACTTGGTCTCATCCGATTCACCATCTCTCTCTTTAGCAGAGAAAGGGAATGCAGTGCCCGTATGCCCTGCCCTTGGCGGTATACGTAATGACAGAATCATCGTCACTGCCAACACAGTCACGGTAAATCCCAAAGAGGCTGCTACCGGAATCTTGTAGATATCAATCAGCAGCATCTTGGCGCCGATGAACACCAATACGATAGCCAAGCCATACGAGAGCAAGTGAAAGCGCTCATGCATGCTCGCCAGCACAAAGTACATGGCGCGCAACCCCAAGATAGCAAAGACGTTAGACGTCAATACAATGAAAGGGTCGGTGGTGATCGCAAAAATGGCCGGAATTGAATCCACCGCAAAGATGACATCCACAATGCCGATCAAGGCAATCACCACCAGCATCGGGGTAGCCATTTTGATGCCGTTGTCTACGGTAAAAAACTTTTCACCATCGTAGTTGGGCGAGATCTTGAAGTGCCGGTTAATCCATTTGAGCGCCGGGTTGTTGTCTAAATCCGGCTCTTCGCCGGTCGCCAACCACATTTTGATGCCGGTAAAGATAAGAAACGCCCCGAAGATGTACATGACCCAGTGGAACTGGTTGACTAACCACGCCCCCACCAGAATCATGATCGCACGCAATACCAGGGCACCAATGATTCCAATCATGAGCACACGCTTTTGATAAGCGGGTGGCACAGCAAAATAGGTAAACAACATCAAGAAAACAAAAATGTTGTCAACGGCCAGAGCCTTTTCAACCAGGTAGCCGGTGATAAATTCAAGCGCCTTGGCATTGGCCAATGTCTTGGTGGCTAAGTCGCCATCAAGCCCTCCCAAATACCACCAAAGCCAGCCCACGAACACAAATGAGGTGGCCACCCAGATCAGCGACCAGATAACCGCCTCACGCATGCTGACCGTGTGTGCGCCTTGCTTGCTCATGGCAAAGAAATCCACGAACAGCGCTACAAATACGAACGCCACAAATAGCGTCCACAACAAAGGGGTTCCAACCGAGATCATGAGGACATGCCTTTATGCCAAAAGGGCAAAGTTTGGCAATTTGTTATTGGTTTTTCTGTAGGCACTCACCAGTCTTGCTGACAGCCGATCAGCAGAAACTCAACAAATAAAAACTGAATTTCCGAATCGGGCAGCTCACGGCACCGGACACGACTGACTGCCAGTTCAGCCGCTGTCGTCTTGACGACACCGTAACACCAAACACAAGACACTTTGGAGCCTGAACTCGTGTTTGGCGCAGCTACTCCCTTTTAGAGGCTTCACGATTAGACCAGTCGGTCAACGCGACGTCAAACCGATTCTCGGGGCTGACAGGTCTGAGCAAACCAGCACAAACCGATCGCCAGACGCTATGATCGATCAACCAATCCCCTGAATTGAACCTAAGGTCCACCATGCTTGAGTCTGAACAAATCCGCTTAGCTGCGAGAAATGGCACCCTCAACCAACCCACGACGGGTCTGGCTTACGGCTTTGTGCAAGCCAACCTGGTGATCCTGCCAGCAGCCGATGCCATGGATTTTCTGGTGTTTTGCCAGAGAAACCCCAAGCCCTGCCCACTGCTTGGGGTAAGCACGCCAGGCGAGCGGGGCATTCCGAGCTTGGGCGTCAACCTAGATATTGCCACTGACATCCCCAGGTATCGAGTCTGGCAGGATGGAGAGATGGTGAACGAGTGCGCAGATGTCAGCCACCTGTGGCGAGATGATCTGGTGAGCTTTGCACTCGGTTGTTCATTTTCATTTGAAGAGGCACTACTTGAGCAAGGCTTGGAATTACGACACATCACTCAGGGCCGCAACGTGCCGATGTATCGCACCAACGTGCCAACCAACACGGCAGGCAAGTTCCACGGCCCGTTAGTCGTGTCGATGCGGCCATTCAAGCCTGCCGACGCTATCCGTGCGATCCAGATCACAACACGCTTCCCGGATGTGCACGGCTCACCCGTACACATTGGCGACCCCGAACTCATTGGAATCAAAAATATCAACCAGCCAGAGTACGGTGATGCCGTGGACATCAAGGAGGGTGAAATGCCGGTGTTCTGGGCCTGCGGCGTTACACCACAATCAGTGCTCATGGATAGCAAGCCTAAGTTCTGCATCACCCACGCGCCAGGCTATATGCTGGTGACTGACCTAAAGAATGCTCAATTAGCGGTCATGTAGGAATTGGCAGTCCTGGCAACGAGATGGTGGCGCTGCTGATTGCCACCCCGAACCGAATTGTTAAAACACAGAAAGGTGGTCTCAGCGCGCCACTACCCCATCCTTCACTCAGGCAGCCACTGGCAAATAAGTACAGTGATACTCATGAATAATCGACTGCCCGAGCACAGGATCAGCAATTTCAAACTTGAAGTACTTTGCTGGTGCAATCGTGCCAATCGTGGGCACTGTGCCACATAGCATCACAGACAACGTCCCGGGCCTATGTTCTCGCGTCATCTGCGACAGTTCAAGCAACTGACCCAAAGGCATGATTTGCATTAGCGAGCCGTCTTGGTACAGACGCCATGAATCAGACTGACTATCTCGCACCCAAGAACGGATGGTTAATTGGTCCTGATGCTCTTTGACATCATTGAATCGCCAGGCTGTGCTTGCAATCGGCTTAGGACACATTTGCTTGGACACTGCGACTGATTGGGTTTCCCAGGCGCGGTCGGTATGGTCTGAACCCGTGCCCAGATATAAATCCTTGCCGTCAAAGATAATCACAGGCTCAACTTCACCCGAGGCGGTATCACCCAGAAAATATTGCTCAGAATCCGCTGAAGCGAGCTCAGGGCTGACTCGATAGAATAATGGAGTCGTTGAGGGTGGTGGTACACCAATGGCTTTCAACTCCTCAATATGGTGTTCAACTGCGGCGCGGTTGCGCCCAGTCCAGCCCGCCACAATCAGGTTACCGACGGGTGCATCGAGATATCCGTTAGGGGTCGAAATTTTCATATGGGTGTGATCTTTTTTAAGAAAGAGTTGAATGCGACCAGTTAATTCAGAGCTTTCGAGCCCATCAGATAGTCCTATTACTTCAAACTAGATGGCAGCCACAGCGCAATCTCTGGCATGGCGATGAGTGCGGCCACCATCACAAACATCACCATAACGTAGGGTAACGCCCCCATCATGACTTGACCAATTTTCCCCTCACCGCGGGCACTTTGCACCACGTATAGGTTCAAGCCCACAGGCGGAGTGATCAGTGCCATCTCTACCAGCACAATCATCAGTATCCCGAACCAGATCACATCAAATCCAAGCGCAACTACCAAGGGCACCACAATCGGGATAGTCACCACCATGAGTGACAAGGTCTCAATGAACATACCCAATACCACGTACATCAGCACAATCACCAAGAGCGTGGTTAATGGTGTCAAGCCCAGACCAGTCAAAAAGGCATCAAGCTTGGTACCGAGACCAGCCGATGCCAATGTGAAATTAAGAAACGATGCGCCGATCACAATGAGCATGATCATGGAAGTAATCTTCACCGTACCCACGACACTTTGAGTCACCATCTGCCAAGAGAACTTGCCAAACGAGATGGCAATCAGCACCGCACCGCCAACACCCACAGCAGCCGCCTCCGTTGGGGTTGCAATCCCGTAGTAGATTGAACCCACAATCGTCACAAACAACAGCAGAATCGGCACTAAATCCTTTAAAGATTTGATACGTTCGCCCCAGCCGAAATGCCGGCGCGGGCCACCTAGGTTTGGTCGAATGGCGCAAATCATGGCCGTCATCAACATGAAACCAACCGCCAATAAAAGGCCCGGGATAAGACCTGCCAGAAACAATTGCGGAATTGAGCTTTGTGTCAGAAAGCCATAGACAATCAGATTGATTGACGGCGGAATCATAATGCCAAGGGTGCCACCGGCGGCGATCGCCCCGGAAAACATTCGCGGGTCATACCCTAAAGCTTTGGCCTGTGGCATCGCCACGGTACTCACGCTCGCAGCTGTCGCCACTGAAGATCCCGATGTGGCCGAGAACATTGTGGCAGTGGCAATGTTGGCATGTACCAGGCCACCCGGCATCCAAGACACCCAGCGATCCAGCGCACTGTAGGTCGTACGTGCAATCCCGGAGCGCACCAGGATTTCTCCGAGCAAAATAAAAAACGGAATAGCGATGAGCGACGATGAGTTCGATGTCGCCCATACCATACGCCCCAGCCCCTTCATGAGCGGAAATGCGCTAAAGAAAGCATCAATCCCAAACCCTAACAGGAACAGCACGATGCCCACTGGAATGGTCAACGCCAACAATCCTAGCAGCCCCACGACCAGATAAGTCATCATGGCTGGGGTCCCCTTTGAGCACTTCGATCGTCATCAGATAGATCATTTAACTCATTGGCAGTACCGATCAGATCAAACGCTCGCAACTTCTCGCTACGAACAATAAAAACCAGAGCGGCCAGAAACTGCACCCACGCAACCAAGGCAAACCATGCCCATCCCAGAAACCATGGCAGTTGCACGGTCCAAAGTAAAGTCTCCAGTGGAGTGTTGGCGCGCGAGTCACTTAGCCAAGAGCGCTCAAATACCGGCCAACCTTTAACGGCAATCAAAGTGACTACCACCGCCACCGAGGCAATGGCCAAGACATCGAGTACGAGTTTCAAATCGGTACCACAACGATCGCGCAATGCTTCGATACGGATGTGGCCCAACGCAGTTAGGGTATAGCCCATGCCCCAAGCTGCAAGAATAGCCATCAGGTAACCACTGATCTCATCAGTGCCACCCAAAGAAGAACCCGCAAGGCGCAGGGTGATGTCTAACAACACAATCATCACCCCGCCCCATAGCAGGACACCCAGCCCTATCAGAATGACGCGGTTGACCGCTTTGATACCTCTCAAAACCGCGTCAATCATGGTTGGTTAACCTGCCTTTCGCGAGTGTGTCAATGCGGACTTATTTAATGGTGACGCCAACAACTTTACCCACCGAATCACTCCAGCGCTGACCCCAATTACCACCAGCACGGGCAGACCACTCCGGCAAAACTTGCTCAATTAACACGGTCTTGGCGCGGTTGAAGTCTGCATCAGAGACTTCGACCAAAGTCATGTTGCGGGCCTGACCAGCCGGGCAAGGCCCATTGCCCGTCAAACAGGCGATGTCGTTGGTCAATGCTGTTTGCGCCGCGGCCCAGGCCGGATCCTCGAAATCCTTCTTGATGGTGTCGGTGATCAGTTTGCGCTGCGCGTCTGTCAGGCTATTCCATTTGTCCAGATTCACAGCGGTAATCACTGGATCCCAACCACCAAGCGGAATGGCCATCAAGTGCGTAGACACTTCCCACCAGCCCGCCGAATAGCCTGATCCAGCGCCTGTGACGGCGCAATTAACCACACCCTTTTGCAGAGCGCCCGGCACTTCGGAAAATGACACATTTACACCCTCAGCGCCCAAGGCTTCAAGAAACTTCGCCGTCATACGACCAGAGCCGCGAACTTTTTTACCTTTCAGATCATCAAGGGTTTTAACCTCTGCGTTGCAAAACACTACTTGGGGTGGATAGGGTGCAATGGCCAGGACGTGGCTGTTGAATTTTTCTTTAAAAATCTCGTCGACCATGGGACGAGCCGCGTCTACCATGGCCCGCGCCTGATCAGCCGTCAATGCCACAAGCGGAACATCAAGACCCTCTAGCGCAGGCGCATCAGCAACCGCGTAATCACCCACCGTCATGGCAACGTCATACACACCGTCACCGAGCAAGCGGAATACGTCACCGACTGCAGTACCCATTTGATTGTGTGTAGTCATCGTGACAGCAATGTCACCGTTGGAGGCTTTAGGCAGTACTTCGGTCCAGTATGGCTTTTCATATTGGTTGTAGAGCGGCAGGCTAGACCAGCTGCCAACCACTGATAACGACTCGGCGTATGCACTGACACAAAAAACTGAAGCCACGGCGGTCATGACGAGCTTGGATTTCATTGGAACACCTCATTATCTAGAGTTAATCACTGAACCAAAATTGTTCTGAAAAGTCTGGCCACTGACCGTCTACTGTAACGAAGTGCGACCCATTTGAATATCCGTTCACAGGTAAACCCCCATAAACTTGGTTAAATCAAAGCCTCATTTACCACACTCTCCACAAAACATACTTAGCTTTGATGCCAACTTCCCGAGGAGGTAGCCCTCCCGTACTCATTGCCTGTAGCAGTCCCACTGACTTGCGCTGACTTAGCCTTACCTGAGCCGGCTTTACAAACACACTCGCCGTTCTTCAGGAGCCAGAACACACTTCAAGGTGCATCAATGACACCAAAACTTCATCGCTAGTTCGCCAAAATGTCATCTAATGCTTGCACACTAAGCAAAATGACGTTTTGTGGGGATAAACACCATGTTTTCGGCTCGCCGTTTACTCACTGCCATGCTGCTACCCACTGCCGCTGGCCTAAGTTCATTTAGCTGGGCACAATCATCGGTCACACTGTACGGATTGATTGATGTGGGCCTGGCTTACCAGTCACGCACAGCCGGGTCTGATGCCAACGTTTTCAAAAATCCCGGCAAAACATATAGCCAGTTTGGACTCGCCTCAGGTCAGGCTGCATCCTCTCGCTGGGGACTAAAAGGCGTTGAAGATCTAGGCAACGGTTTAAAAGCTAATTTCGTTTACGAAAGCGGTGTGAATGCTACAACGGGCACATCAACAGGATTCACCCGACAGGCCACACTGGGCTTGAGCAGCGCTAGCTTGGGATCGATCGATTTAGGCCGTCGCTTGACTCCCGGCACCTACGCCTTCGCGGGCATAGACCCTTTTGACTACAACTACGACCAAGCCGCATTGAGTAGCTCGATGGGCGCTACCAACATTCGACTATCGAACATGATCGCCATCACCACAGCAAGCTTCGGTGGATTCAGTTTACTTGGCGGCTATTCGTTCGACACCGGCCTAGGTGCGATCAATTCGCCCACCCAAGCAGGTACTTTTGGCACATCCAACAAATTCCGGGCACTTTCACTAGGCGCTCGGTTCACTTCCGGCCCCATACTGATCGGTGCCATGTATGACATGTACTTCACGCCTTCGGGGGTCAACGCCATGTCGGTCAAACAATGGAACGTGGGTGCGACCTATGATCTCAAGGTCATTAAGTTACATGCCGCCTTCGGTCAAAACATCGATGGCCGTGTGAACGGTGTAAAGGTTCTGACCAACGTCGAAACATCAGGCGGTGATGGGAATACCAATGGCGCCGTGTTCTACGAGCCTGGGGCGAGAACTAACCAATGGATGGTCGGTATCTCGGCACCACTTGGTGACACCGGAAAAGTTTTTGCGTCTGTCCAACAACTACGCCCAGGTGGTGACTTCACATTCGGTGAGCGAGGCTCACAGACCACAAGCTCGATCGGCTACAACTACAGCCTTTCCAAACGCACCATGCTTTACGCCTACTACTCGTACATGTCTGCACCAGATATGTATGCGAGTGCAAACTCGCAAATCCTCGGTGCTGGTATTCAGCACAAGTTTTAGTGCAACCCTGCCCAAGAGAGACTTTCTGTATGCAAACTTCAATTCAACAAATGGCTGTGGGCTTGTCGGGCAGTAAATACGATGGTGTGGTTATGCATCTAGCCATGCGCCTCGCACAACAAACCGCAGCCAGTATCGATGCCTATCTGATTCGGCCGGTCCCGGATGATCCGCAGTTATTGATGGCAAGTGGTTTCTTGGGACAGACGTTTCAGGATTTTGTGGCGCAAGCAGAAAAAACCATCGCTGAATTTGATCGTACAGCACGCACTTCATTTGAGATGGCAGAGAAGGACTTCCCCACGGTTACCGCCCGCTATCACAACCCCCTGAAGGATCTCGCACGTGAATTCGCAACTGCTGTTTGGGCAACCGATCTAGCTGTCATGGCCCATCCAGCGCTCGTGAACCTGCATTACTACAAGACCGCCGTACTAGATGCCATCGCAGACTCAGCCCGCCCGGTACTGTTGCTGCCAGAGGATAAGCGTATCGGCGACTTCAAACATGCACTTATGGTTTGGCGTGCCGACACGCAGCACGCCAGAGCGTTAGCCAGCGCTTTGCCTATGTTGCACTTGGCGCAGACCGTCACGCTCCTGAGCGTCAATGATGAAGACTACTTGAGTCCATGCAATGACGTTGCGCTGCAATATCTGCAAAACCACCACATTGACGCCTTGGACTTGGTGCTTCCAACCGACGAACGACTAACCCCAAAATTAATCAATGCTATCTGTGATGAGCGTGAAGCGTCGTTACTAATTATTGGTGGTGGCTTGCAAAGCGATTTAATCGACTCATTTGTGACGGGCATTGGCAGACGCGCTGCCAAAAAGCCAACACGACCCATTTTGGCCATTGGCTAATTGGAGATACCCATGGATCAATTGGCAATTGACTTTACATCACTGACCGGCATCATGTTGATCACGGTGTTCGTGCTCATTGTGCTGCAAGAAGCGATCAATGGATTTCACGATGCAGCCAATGCCATCGCGACTGTTATCTACGCCAATGCTTTAACCCCCATGCAGGCAGTCACGCTATCGGCTGTGTTTAACTTCCTAGGCGTACTCATTGGCGGCACGGCTGTCGCTTTCAGTTTGGTCTACCTTCTCCCGGAAAACCTGGTCGCGGGCATTAATACCCGAGGTGAAGCTGCCCTATTTGCTGCCATGATTGTGTCAGCTGTTGTTTGGAACTTTGGTACTTGGTGGCTGGGCATCCCGAACTCCACAACACACGCCTACATTGGATCAATCATCGGCGCAGCCATGGCTGACGCGTTTATACATGGTCAGGCCGTCGCGGGTCAGATTAATTGGTTGCAAGGTGAAAAAATCATGATCGCCTTGATTGTCTCTCCCATCGTTGGTTTCCTGCTTGGATACATACTACTGAAGGCGTTGCGGGCCGCTGTCAAAGATCCAGACCTCTACACCCCTGTGCAAGAAGGACACAAACCCACCCGAGGTATCCGTGCAATCCTCATCGCAGGTGCGGCTGGTGTAAGCATCATGCACGGTTCAAACGACGGACAAAAGAGTATCGGACTCATGATGATCGTGATGTTCGGACTCTTTCCCGCGCTTTATGGTCTGGATCCTGATCGACTCAATGATCAGGATTACTCCGCTATGAAGCAGGTCGTTACTAACGTAGAGGGTATCGGCCGTTCGCTGGGCAATACGCATTTGACCGAGGCTGCTGTCAACTTGAATAGCCATCTCAATGGAAACCTCTACCGACCTGGTGGCTCAGATCAAACAGCAGTTGCGACGCGCGCGGAAATTCTGGCTCTACACACCTCAATCACAAAAGCACTAAAAGACCAGACCACTGCTATCAAACTCAGTACTGAACAGCAACAACAACTGCAATACGCACATGCATTGTTGAAGGATTTTGTGGAGCATGTCCCCTTCTGGATCATCCTGCTATCGGCATTAGCCTTGGGCGGTGGCACTGCAATTGGCTATCGGCGCATTGTCACGACTCTAGGTGAAAAAATGGGCAGCTCGCGCATGAATCCAGGCCAAGGCACCGCCGCTCAACTTTCGGCTGTCATCAGCATCGGCATGGCTGATGCAGGGGGATTGCCAGTGAGCACCACTCACGTACTGTCGTCTTCAGTGATTGGTTCGGTAGCCGCCACACCCCATCAACACATCAACCTGCATACGCTTGGTCGAATTGCGATGACTTGGGTGACCACACTGCCGGGCACGGTGCTGCTGTCATTTGGTCTTGGCGTTGGATTTTTTGTGGCGTTTGGCTAATCAATTTTCGGTAGTGCCACTGGTCTGCGGGATCGAAATTATCTGACCATGGCTTTATGATAAAGGCCAGCTAGGACAATGTTTGTTTGGACCATGAAGGTTGACCGTCGATGATCTCGCCAGCCACAACGGCTAGTGCCCAGCCCATTACATTCAAAGCGGCTGACGGCTATGTGCTGGCTGGGCATTGCTGGACAAATCACCGGGTGCAAGCGCCTGTGGTCGTCATCAACGCAGCGACTTCCGTGGACAGTCGTTACTACGCCAGATTTGCAAGGTATTTGTATGAGCATGGTTTTAACGTCATCACGTATGACTACCGCGGTATCGGCGGTTCACGTCACGGTGCGCTCAAAGAATTGAAAGCTGGATGGCTAGACTGGGGAGAGCTGGATTTTGAAGGGGCGTTATATGAAGTGCAACAGCGATTCCCGGGCAGCTCAATACATACAGTTGGCCACAGCGTTGGTGGTGTGCTGGTAGGTCTGGCGCCGTCAAACCAGCGACTGTCTCGGGTCTTCACCATGGGCGCACAACACGCTTATTGGCCTGACTACCTTCTCTCACAACGTTGGGCAATGCGCCTGCGCTGGCATGGCATCATGCCGATATTGACCAGGCTATTTGGCTACTTTCCGGGCAAGCGTCTTGGATGGCTCGAAGACACACCCGCGGGCGTCGTGCGGGACTGGACTATCGCTTCTGAGGATTTTGTTGACACCTATCTCCCCTCAAAAGGCTACTTGGCTTCAAGACAACTAACCGCGTCGCAATGTGAAGAACTCAGAGGTCGTTTTGCACAGATGACCGCACCAACACTGGCTTTCAGCGTCACCGATGACCCTTACGGTACAGTGCCTGCCATTGAGCGCTTGTTGTCTAATTTCGTGGGCAGTCAAACGACCCACTTACGTCTTTCACCAAATGACATCAACGTGCAGCAGATCGGGCATTTCGGTTTTTTTCATAGTCGGTTTGAAAAAACCCTATGGCCAATTGTTCTAGAGTGGTTAAAAGATGGCAATGTCCGTGAAGATCTTCGCGCCCATTTGGTGCCTTCAGCCTGAACGAAATACCAGCTAGGTTCGACTGCTCCAAGCTACGACTTTGCAGTGAGTTGCAGCCTGAGAATTTTATTTTTTGGTGTGTTCCCCACTAGTCGGTCAGGCCATTAATCGGTGAATTCGAGGCGCAGAGGCAAGACTGGAAACACCTTGACGGCATCAGTGCCCGAGGTGGCGTTCTGGTTCGAACCGATGGTTACGTTTGCGCCCGGATGAGCTAGTCGGGATTAATTGCCAGCCCCACGTCTTGGGCGTTGCGCTGTGCCAGACTGATTGGCACTTCCTCCCTCGTTTTGTAGCAGTTCTTGTGCAACCATCTGCTGCACCACCAGATTAGCGACCAATACGAACTTGGCAACTGGTACCGACAGGCCATTGAGGCGTAACTGTCCATCCACGAATTGGTAATTACCTTTGACCAAGTTGTTATCTACACCGAGCAAACCCATGATTAAACCCTGCTGCACCCAAGGATCAAGCCATGGGCTTTGACCTTGAACTGTCATCTCAGCCTGCATTTGCGCTAAGCGAGCCAAGTCAAAGTTTGCTAATGGAGCCTTACCTAGCCCGGTCAATATAAAGTCACCCCGCCCGGTAACCTGGGCACTATCGATCGCTAATTGCAGCGTCGGAACAGCGAGCACAAATCCGCTGGCTATTGCGCGCCGGACAATTCGGGCGAGCTCTGCTGATTGGGCCTGATCTAGCCCTTGCTCAAATTCAGGCGCCAATTCCGCAAGACGTCGCAAATCTAGTGCCGATAGTCCCGTCAGTTGTACCGTCAGTGCTGAGCGCCCTAAGCGAATCAGAGAGCTCTCCAAAGCGTCGATTGACTTCTCAAGTCGATAATCGGCTTTCCCATCAACCACCCGATTATTGGCGGTAAGCTGATAGTTAAGAATACGGGGGATATCGGTCATGTTCGGACCGCTGGCCGCCAGCTGCTTTAAAGCCAGATTCACCTTGCCAGCGCCCGTATTCACATCTTCAAGTTCAACTTGCAGGTTCAGTCCTTCAAGCCATAACGAATCAGGCGTATCCACACCCGCGTTGACGGTGGCTTTTAACAGCGGTATTTCAAACGCCAAGCCATCACTTGCTGTCGCTTCAAGCACTTGTACCAATCGAGCCCTCTGATCAGATGAGAGGTCACTCATGTCACCATTGGCCTCACGGATCACACTAAAGAGGGTGGCAAGACCCTCGGAGGTGAGTCCTTTGAGCCCGACTGCGAACTGAAGATCACGCACTGACTGACCCTGATACTGGATACTCGCAATCGATTGCGTCAGACGCAAGTCGGTTCGGTGGTTGGCAAGCACATTATTGAGATCAAACTTAAATCCCGTTAGCTCAGGCATGATGTTCTGCAACCATGGAGGAATCTTTAATGTGCCAAGCATCACCCTCAGGCTACCGATGCCACGCATAAGATCGTCGCTTTGAACACGGACACTCAAATCCTCAAGTCCAATGGTCTGGGCAATATCGTCATCCATAGGTTTGATGTCGGCTTTAATGACAGGCGCAGTAAAAGTAAGACCGCGAGCCAGCATATTTGATCCGATTCGCTCTGCACGCAGTTGCTGCCTGTCGGATAAGTTGAACCATTGACCATCGATATCATCCGCCAGAGATAACAGCTCAAGCAAGTCGCTTCGATATACTCCATCAATGCCTAAACTCACCAGGACGTTACTTGCCTGATGGCCCATCGCTCTTAGCAAAGACATGGTTTGTCGTGCGGCGATTTCAAGTCTGCCATCCTTTTGAGTGACATCGAAAAATACCCCGAAATCCGACGACTCGTAGGTGTCACCCGCCTCGGACATGATTACGCCATGACCGAACACAAAAGCCGCGGACACCTGCTCGTTAGCGATATCATCGGATCGAACATCAAAAGTAAGCTCTTTGAGTTTGATCCGTTCAGCACTAGCCCTTTGACTGAAATCGAGATGCGCAACTTCTGCCTTGATCTGAAAAAAGTTTTTGCTGGCAGTCACAAAACCAGCTAATGGCGCCATGTTCAACATGCCGTTATTGGTTTGGGCGTTATCAAGACCGGCAAAAACCAGGGAGCTTGTTGCAACACCAGACCAATCGAGTGTGCCTTCACCATTAAAGCTCGGGAGTTTGGGCAACAGTGGCAGTGGCTCTTTAGCCAATAGCTGTTGCAACGTGATCGACCAATTAAACCGGGCCAGGCTTGCCCAGTGCAGATAATGGTCAATGCTGTATTCGATCTGAACTTGTAGCGGGTTTTGATTGTCAACCCTGATTTGATCAAACACCACCCGCATCGTACCAGTGGAGGTGAATAAGCCACGATGACTCTGAGTTTGCTCCCAGGTCATTTCGTGGTTAGCTTGCGCCTGAGCTTGATGCATCAGAGCCACGAGTTCAGTTTCAGTACGCCAGCCGACATAGTAGCTACCGCCGATATAGGCAGCGCCTAGAAGAAGAACTGTCAGAAGTATTTTTTTAATCACGTGCTATCTCATTCGATGACGGGCAAGACCTGGCTTGCCGATCAAACAGCGGACAAACAGATGCTACCGCCAAAACCTGTCAGGCAGATAGATAGATCGCACTGACTTTGCAACGCCGGTGGGCATAGCTTAGGTGGCGCAATCGATTTAACATGCTCTAGACTAGCAAACAATGAATAACTGTCGTTTTAACGACAATAACGCCGAAACCCCTACCGAATTCCATAGGCCTACCATGTTGAACTCTACCCTAGCCACTCGTGGCATAGCAGTTGCCCCCCACAGCTTGGCAGCTCAATCTGCGGTTGATGTTATGCGTGAAGGTGGCAATGCGCTAGAGGCAATGATTGCCGCTGCTGCCACCATTGCAGTGGTGTACCCACACATGAATTCGATTGGCGGTGACGGCTTTTGGGTCATTAGCCGCCCCGGCTTTGCACCTGGCGGTATTGACGCTGCAGGTAAGAGCGCGATGACCGCCTCGATTGACTGGTATGCCAAACACGGTCTGACCGACCACATTCCGTTTCGTGGTCCGATGGCGGCATTGACAGTGGCAGGTACCGTCTCAGGCTGGGGCAAAGCCCACGAACTTGCCAAATCTGCGGGTGGGCGTTTGCCCATGTCACGCCTACTGGCTGATGCGATTTACTATGCGCAGACCGGCATTGCCGTGACGCCTAGCCAGTCCCAACTCACCAGCAAGAAGCTTGCCGAACTACAAGATCAACCGGGATTTGCTCAAACATTCCTGGCAAACGGCAAAGCACCCCAAGCCTATAGTCATCTGAAGCAAGCCGCCCTGGCCCAAACGCTGAAAGCCATCGCAAAAGACGGTACTGAAAGCTTTTATCGCGGCAAACTTGCTCGCAAGATCGCTAATGACCTGCACACACTGGGATCGCCCATTACACTGGCAGATCTAAACGCACATCACGCCAAACTGGTCGACCCCCTAAAACTCAAACTCGGTAGAAATACGCTGCTGAACATGCAGCCACCCTCTCAAGGACTGATCTCGCTCATGATCCTTGGCATTATGAGCAAGTTACGAGGCTGGGATGATGACCCAGAGGGACCGGCCTTTATCCATGCCCAAGTTGAAGCGACCAAGCAGGCATTCAAGATTCGTGATGCCCACCTGACTGACCCTGCCTGGATGAAATCACCCGCGCACAGCTTCCTGGACGACACGCTTTTAAGCGAGCTAGCTGCCAACATCGATCCGCATGAAGCAGCCCCTTGGGGCAGTCGTACCGATCCAGGTGACACCATCTGGATGGGCGTAATTGACGGATCCGGCATGTCCGTGTCTTTTATCCAAAGTATCTATCATGAGTTTGGCTCGGGAATCGTATTGCCTCAAACAGGGATTAACTGGCAAAACCGTGGCTGTGCATTCTCGTTAAACCCGACTCACATCAACCATCTGGCCCCCGGCAAAAAAACCTTCCATACGTTAAATGCAGCTATTGCCGAGCTCGCAAACAATCAGGGCACCCTGGTCTATGGCACCATGGGCGGTGATGGCCAACCCCAAACACAGGCAACGCTTTATCAGCGCGTCATGCAATTCGGTGACCATCTACAGCAAGCGCTCTCACGTCCACGCTGGCTATTGGGTCGCACCTGGGGGCAAACTAGCGAGTCACTAAAGCTCGAGAGTCGCTTTAGCTCCACCACGTTCGAAACCCTGAAAGCCATGGGCCATGACGTTCAATGGCTCGATGACTGGGATGAGGCTGTTGGGCATGCTGGCATGCTCATGCGCGATGCGCGCGGCATAATGACCGGAGGATTTGATCCGAGGTCCAATGGGGTCGTGGCTGGGTTTTAAGGTCTCTACAAAAGACCGAGCAGACACCAATCATCATCCAAACAGGCGCATGTTGCACAATACAGTCGTCTGGTGGTTTTAGTGCATCTCATCGTAGCCGAAATACTCAATACGATGAAACAGGCACAAATCAATCCGCAGGTCCGCGAAGACATCGCAGACGCACTCCAGATAATTGCTCAATCATCGAACGTGGACGACATACCCGCCACCGTCATCTGCAGCCATGACAAAATGGCAAATCCTCTGCTTGATTGGATATTTGCAGTACAGCAACTGCGGGATTCATTACGACAAGCAAATGAAATTAAGCTGACCTGTCTGGCCTAATGTGGCAAGGAAAGCCAGTAATTAATGCCAGCGCCTGCCCCACCCAAGCCCAGAATGACATACACCGGATTAATGCGGCTAAACAGAATAATCACGAACGAAATCACAGCCAAGATAATCGTCAATGGACTGATCAAAGCTGCTTTGGCAACAGCATAGACGCCTGAGCACATGAGACCTATGGAAATCGGCTCCAGAGCACTTTGAACGCTGCGCCGCCATGGCGTATCACCAATCCGATTCCAAATGCGGCCAATCCAAAAGCACAAGAAACTTGAGGGCAGAAAAAATGATAGTCCGACTAATGCCGCACCAAAGGCACCCGCAATCTGAAATCCAAATATCAACACCATGGTCATATTTGGGCCAGGCGCCAACTGGCCAACGCTGTATACATGCACAAATGTCTCAGCACTGATTTTGTATGTTTGCTCGAGCACTTCTTGCATTTCATGCAAAACAGCCGTGCCGCCACCAACTGCTAACAGCGACAACATTCCAAAGGTCAATGCCAGATGGATCAATACCAGCACGGCTAGTCTCCTCCACCCTTTTTAGGCCGATAGAGATAAATTGCAATCGGCGCCACAATGGCCAACACCACTGGAAGCGACAAAGACACAATACTCATGAGAATAAAAGTCACAATGAGTATGACGAGAGCCTTGAATTCCTTGAATTGCTTGTGTCCAATCTTGTAGGTGATTGCGCTTAAAAGACCCGTTGCTGCCGCCGCCACACCTCCAAGGATCAGGTTAGCGGTTGGATGGTTAGCGTTCTCCAGATAGATAAGACCAACCACCATTACAAAAGTACATCCTGGTATGAGCAATCCCAAGGTGGCGACTATGGAACCCATTACGCCTCTGAGCTTGTCACCACTTAATACGGCTAGATTGACCGCATTCAAGCCAGGCATGGTCTGACTAATCGCCAATGCCGCCATGAACTCATCGTCAGATAACCACCGCTTTTTCTCAGTGAGCAGAATTTTTTCGTAGGCGATGATGCCACCACCAAAACTGACTGCACCAATGATCAGAAACTCAAAAAACAGTTCCCACAGACTTGGTTTATTGGCAGTCTCGTGATTTGAATTGGATGAATCACCGCCAACGGTTGGGACATTCATTCGGGCTTACCGTAAACGAGTGCTGTTTTAGTGGAGCCAGTGGCCAGCCAATTAGCGATCGCATGCTGCAGATTCAAGAAAAACTTATCTGCACGCTTATGTGCTTTTTTGTCATCCCGATTTTCATCGTTGACTCGATAAGCGAATGCAAGCTCACCAACTAGTGGCTCACCCACATTTCGCATCCAGATCGCCAGGTCACAGTGAGCGTGCACTTGGTCACCAAACGAAAGATTACCGAGCGGCAAATTAGCTTCCAATATCTTGTTAACTCGGCCACCAACTACCCGAACCGGCAAATTCTTGGGTAATTTCAATCTTTTAAGATCCGGGAAGTTCTCCGTAATGCTCAAAAAATTTCGCTCAAATACGTCTTCAACAGGTATCGAGTCCATGATGGCGTTATTCGAATAGATGGTTCTTACGGAACCGATGCCATCCCCGCGAAGAATTTCCTCTTTCAGACGTCGGCGGTACTTGTACTTGGTGTTGGGAGTCGGATCATAACTAAGCGACTCCTTCAGGCTGTCAGAACGGCACTTTAAGGTGACCTCACACCAATCATCGACCCAGACATTGGACCGAGATTCGCGCACCCGCAAAATCAGTTTGTTGTGCCTAAAGTCTTCGCCTGGCGTATCAAAAAAGAATACGTTACGCAAACCCGTTGAAGCGTTATCAAGATGAAAAAAATCGACCTCTTCCCTCTCACAAAACGCCCTGACCTTACCAATCAACACATTCACTTTGGAGCGATGATCTAGATCTTCGGGCTCAAGCAAGAGCTTGAATTCCCGGTTGGTAATCCTGGGGTCTAGTTTCTTAGCCATACTGTTATTTTTCTCGTTGAACAGGCAGCGCCATGTCATTCAGTTGTGATGCCTGAGTTTTATGTAGCGACAGGTCTATGTCAAGTCGAGTTTACCCCCTTACCCCGTCAACCCGAGCATGTGAACTGACCAGTCACTCACCCTGTTTAGCGGCTAGGTTGGCAAGGGAAGCGCTGAGTCAGAAACGTCAGCATGCTTTGGGCGGCAGGCTCATTTTGAACCTTGGCATTGCCTTGAGCCCACTTCACGTACTCCGTGATGACCTCAGTGCGCGAAGGGGCTGGCTGTTTGACGCAAATTGTTTTTAACGCTTGTCCACTGCTGCTCATCACCAGGTAAGTGTCGTAGACCGCCTGACCATAGATTTCACAGGTGACAAACGAGCCACCTGCGCCATCGCAGTATTGGAGCATCTCAGCAGTGGTGATCGCTTGCTCAGCCTTGGCAACAGGCCAAACCAGAAAAGCAGCCATTGATGCGGCAAGCGAAATAGTCAGTTTTTTGTACATGCAAGACCCCGATTTCTATTCAACGAATTTTTTAAGGCTGTTAGCGACGAAAACCACCGAAGTGACCGCCCCCAAAGCCCCCGAAATGCTCCCCGCCTCCGAACCGGGCGCGACTAACATCGCCAAATCCGCGATCACGGTTGAAGTTACCGAAATGCTCTGGGCCAGCATCGCGAAAGTCCTCGCGACGATCATTGTTGGCCATCCAGCCACTACTATCGAGATTGCGCCGTAACTGATCACGCTCGGCATTCAAACGTGGATTGTTTTCCAGCGAGGAACGATTCTGCGACACACGCTGAGCATCGGCGCGCCAATTCGATACTTGCGATCGGTTGTTATTGACCCAGTTGTTCACGGTGTTTCGGTTGAAGTTATTGAACGTATTGTTATTAATCGTGATTGAACCGCTACCCCAGTGACAACCGCCCCAAAGAGCAGCACCCACAGCCATGCCGACACCGAACGACAGCATTGCAGTGCCGGCGACGTACCCAGGTGGGTAGTAAGAAACTGGCGGGTAGGCAGGGTAAGGCCAGCCGCCATAGACCACGGTTGGGTTATAGGTCGGCACATAGACAACCTGGGGGTTGGCGGGCTGAATCACAACGGTGGAATTAGCGCCACTGCCCTGGGTTGACACCGTCTGTTCGGGTGTGGATTTCAGTGCACCACTAGCTTGTGCTTTTTTACGCAAATCCTGTATGGCATTCATCACTTCTTTTTGCTGCGCTAGAACCGCATTGCCAAGTTGTTGCGTCCAACTTAGCTGCGAGCCCATCATCCCCAACACAGCCGGAAATGACACTAATGATTTGACCGAAGCATCCCAGGTTTGCTGCTTGAGGGCTGCGTTTAGAGCACTGCCTTTAAGCTGTTGATTAGATTTTTGCCAGTCATACGCTTGGCCAACCTCCAGTGGATAGGTCGCTGCCATCAGGATTTGAGCTACCAAGGGATCCGGGTACAGCGCAATGGGCGCCACCAGAGAAGCTAATTGCGCCTGACTTAACTGTTGGCCACTGGGCTGTGACACTGATTGTGCAAAAACTTGCGCGGCCGTGTTTGGCAATAGCGTTGGCAGAACAAGTGTCGCAGAAACAGCCAAAGCAATGAGCTTGACCGAGGGAATAAAAGATCCAGAAGGTAAGCTCATAAAAGAAGCTCCGACACTTTGTGATTGCCGGATTCTATACGAGACGCTCAAACAAAGCGACGGAAATTTTTACTGCTTTATTTTGCACCGCAACAGTGCAAACAATGGTCGCTGAAATGATGACGCTTATGGCCCGTCATAGGGGACGTCATCGTAGCAACTCACTATTTGGGGGTTGAGGCTTGCAGCATTCTTGATGCATCACGCGAGGAAATAAACCCCATAATCAAATAAACACTCGCTTAGGTTAAAGTCAATAAAAATTTGATTAAGACCTTATACAAACAAAAGGAACCCGGTTTTGAAAACCACTCAGAAGCCTGCCGCCTTAGGGCTTGTACTCGGAGCCCTAGGCGTGGTGTTTGGCGACATCGGTACAAGCCCACTGTACGCCTTCGAAGCGGTATTTTCCGATGCCTTACACCCTGTTTCGGTTACGCCCGAGAATATTTACGGTGTGCTGTCGCTGTTTGTTTGGTCATTGATCATCATTGTTACCCTGAAGTATGTGTTCTTTATCATGCGCTTTGACAACGATGGTGAAGGCGGCATTGTGGCCCTGATGACGCTGCTATTGGGCAAAGCGACCCGCACCAGCGCATTAAGGCGGTGGTTTTTGCCACTCGGCCTCATCGGGGCTGCTCTCTTTTATGGTGACGGTATCATCACGCCCGCCATCTCGGTTGTATCGGCCGTGGAAGGTCTTGAGACCATTTCGCCGCAACTTAGTCCGTATGTAGTGCCAGTCTCCCTTGTGATTCTCAGCGCACTTTTCTTGTTTCAAAGGCAA
Source organism: Orrella daihaiensis (assembly GCF_022811525.1). Lineage (NCBI taxonomy): Bacteria > Pseudomonadati > Pseudomonadota > Betaproteobacteria > Burkholderiales > Alcaligenaceae > Orrella > Orrella daihaiensis. The sequence continues at coordinate 2,233,709 of NZ_CP063982.1, forward strand.
GGTACAGAAAGAATCGCTAAGCTTTTTGGGCCAACCATGCTGATATGGTTTGTGGTCCTTGCGCTTTTAGGGATTAAAGCCATTGCCGGCAATCCAGAGATCTTGCGCGCCATCAACCCAATCTACGCACTTGAGTTTATCCAAACACAAGCTCTTTTAAGTTTTTTCGTTCTGGGTGCGGTGGTGCTTTGCCTCACGGGTGCTGAGGCGCTGTACGCGGATATGGGACATTTTGGAGCACACCCAATCAGGCGTGCCTGGATTCGGATTGCGTTTCCGGCCCTGCTGCTGAATTATCTCGGGCAAGGCGCACTAGTATTGCAATCTCCAGATCACATTCACAACACATTTTTCCGAATGGCACCCGACTGGGCATTGCATGGTCTTGTGGTGCTTGCCACACTGGCCACCATCGTGGCATCTCAGGCGGTGATTTCCGGCGTGTATTCCATGACTCAGCAGCTCATCCAGCTCAGGGTTGTGCCTCGCATGCGCATCGTGCACACCTCCACCCAAAATTCCGGACAAATCTACATGCCCGCAGTGAACTGGATGATGCTTGGACTAGTCATCACACTGGTTTTGTATTTTCAGTCGTCCAACGCCATGGGCGCAGCCTACGGCATTGCTGTGACCGGGACCATGTTAATTACTGATTTTTTTGCCATTGCAGCGGTGATCAAATTAAAGCGCTGGCACTGGGGCATCGCACTTCTTGGTGCACTGCCGTTTATGGTGATTGACGGACTTTTCTTTAGTGCTAACGCATTAAAGTTTATCGATGGCGGCTGGTTCCCGGTTGGATTCTCCGTGTTGATCTTACTAATCATGACAACATGGATGCGAGGAGTACAGGCCATACTGTCGCATGAACAAAGACACAGTCAGTTGCTGGCTGAGTTTGTACAAAAACTGCAGACCATACAACCATACAGAAGCAAAGGCACGGCGGTTTGCCTGACAAGTGACGATCAAGTCGCCCCCATGGCTCTGGTTCTCATGGGTGAGCGACTGCATGCTGTGCCGGAGAAGGTTATTTGCTTACATGTCGTTATCGAGGAAGTGCCCAGGGTGACACCGTCACATCGTCAAACACTTAAAGACATGGGACAAGGCATTTACCTCTTAATATTGAAATACGGCTATGGTGACCAGATTAATCTTCCGGCGCAACTCGAACATTTATTTCCACAGGATGATCCAACCAATCGTTATGGATATCTGATCAATCGCTGGTCCGTGGATTTCGAACCCGGCGGTTGGGCTCTATGGCGCAAGAAGCTGTTTGCGTTGCTTCTTAGAAACGCCACACCTCAATCTCGTATGTTTGAAATGCCGCCAGATCGTGTCATTGAGATGGGGTCACGATTAATACTGTGAACCTTACGCCTGCAAAAGTCGTGTCTAGTCGGCACGGCGCACAACCGAGTCAATCAAGCGTCGATGTTGATGCCTCCCCATTCGAAAATTACGGCTGAATCCAACAAAGACTTTGTGTGTGGCGTCATATCCGCGGTTGATACAAATCAAGCACCGCTGCGTTGGACGAACTAATTCGTACAAATACTTACCGCAACCTGCTAGATGTTGGAAAATGATGCATGAGCAGTCAAATAGAACGGCTAGATGATTTGAACCAATGATGCACAAGGTGGAGAAGGACACATGCTCGTTACCCTGGTTGGGTTCGCTTTTTTCTTCGGAGTACTGATTAGCCGGTTTGGCTTGCCACCCATGATTGGGTTTCTCGTGGCCGGCTTTGCCTATAACCTTGCCGGTCTCGAGCACCCAGATGGTCTGCAGCTGATTGCTGACTTGGGTGTGACCTTACTGCTTTTCACGATCGGACTCAAACTCAATCTCAAAGACTTCGCAACAGCTGAGATTTGGGGCACTTCCCTAGCGCACATCGCCTCTTCAACATTATTTTTTGCCGTTGTGATTTGGCTCGCCAAAACGCTTTTGCCAATTCCATTATTTGATCTTTCTTGGCTTGCCATTTGGGGACTCGCCTTTGCCCTATCGTTCTCCAGTACGGTCTATGCAGTCAAAGTGTTGCAGGATAAAGGTGACTTGGCAGCTTTCTACGGCAAAGTCGCAATTGGCATTTTAATCATGCAGGATATATTCGCTGTTGTCTTTCTGGCAATCAGCGAAGGCAAGTACCCTACCGTCTGGGCACTTTCCGTTTTTCTACTATTTGTGCCTATTGTTCGTAAGCTGATCTATAAACTGTTGGATTCAGCCGGGCATGGTGAACTACTGGTTTTGAGTGGCCTGTTTTTTGCATTGGCGGCAGGATATGAGTTTTTCTATGCTGTCGGGCTCAAGGGCGACCTTGGTGCGTTGGTGCTCGGTGTTGTCATAGCCAACCATCCGAAGGCTGCAGAGTTGTCGAAGTCTTTATTCAGCTTGAAAGAGCTGATGTTGGTTGGTTTCTTCCTTTCAGTAGGCATGCAAGGTTTACCCACTTGGCCAATCGTTCTAACGGCAGTCGCTCTGGTGATGTTGCTCCCATTTAAAACTTTTCTCTACTACGCCATCATGACCCGTTTTGGCTTAAGGGCCAGAACCTCATTATTTACCTCACTGAGTCTGGCCAATTTTTCGGAATTCGGGTTGATTGTGGCTGCACTAGGCGCCACACAAGGCTGGATCTCGGTCGATTGGTTAATCGTCGTCGCCATTGCAGTGAGCATCAGCTTTGCCTTCGCCTCGCCGTTTAGCCTCAAGTCCGAATCAGCGTATCAGAAACTAAAACAGTTCTGGGACCGTTTCCAACTAGGCACCCTAAACCCAAAAGACCAAGTATTAAACACCGGAGATGCAAAAGTGCTAATACTTGGCATGGGTCGTGTTGGAACTGGTGCTTACGATGAGCTTCAAGCCGTATGGCCAGATCAGATTCTGGGCATTGAACATAACTCGGAAAAAGTAGACGCGCTGATACAAGCGGGCCGTCAAGTTAAGGTGGGTGATGCCACTGATACCGATTTTTGGAACATGATCAAAACAGACAACTCCAAAGATTTAATCGTATTAGCTATGCCGAACCACAACAGCAATGTGTATGCAGCACAGCAGATTCGCAGTGCGGAACTGGCATGCAAAGTGGTGGCGATTGCTAAATTCTCGGAAGAGGTTCAAGAGCTAGCTGCGCTTGATGTGCCGTCATTCAACATGTACTCGGAGGCTGGGTCAGGATTGGCTAGGCATGCTTTGTTAGCATTCAAAGCCCAGGCACCTGACTAAGATCAGGCTCCTCACCTTGGCACTACACGAGATCTCTTTCGTTTAGCCCAACCGATCTAAGTTGTGATCAATCAGACAGCCCGGCACGATTAGGTTGACGCTTTTCGATTGCCCATTTCAACAGTGCTGCGCTGCGATACACACCGTGTGCAAACTTGCTGTATGGCAGCGTTACAAAAAACGCCATAACAAACCCAAGGTGAATTGCAAGCAACAAGGCCATCGCAGAGGTGTCTCGCCACACCATCAATGCCAAACCAGTCAAACTCACCCAGAACAATAGTGCAATAAAGCCTCTATCCATGGATTTCTGGTCAGGATCTCCATGCAACGGCGAGCGCCGTGCATTCAACCAAAAGAGTCCTGCAGGCCCAATTAACAGGCCGATACCGCCCACAGTGCCCAATATCACTGGCAGACTCGTATAAGGGTATGGCGCCTGCCAATCGAACACGTAGTGATAAATGGTAGCCACCGAAGTGGATGCGAAACACAGCATGAAACCGTAGAAAGTCAAATGGTGAAACAACCGCCTGCGTTGAGTAAAACGATCATCCTCGTCGTTACACCCCAGACCATGACCACCATCTAGATACTTAAGTTTCAAGGCATCGTGCGCGGCCTCCGCCACAGCCTCACCGGTAGCACGGCCTGGCGTGATGTCACGCCAAAATCGCCTCACACCGATCGCCAATGCGAGCACTGCCAACAAAAACACCGAGCCAAACATAATGACCAAGGTGTTGTGGGGAAAAACAGCATAAAAGTCCCCAGCCAGCGGTTCATGCCAAAGCGTGCCTTGCATCGCAAGTGCCAAAATTAAAAACAAGATTAATCCAAGGGCGGTCGCAACCGACAATGTTAATCCGTTGCGCTCGTAGAGCTTGCCGAACGGTCTTGGCCATGCGTACTCAGTGTAAGTTTGCTTTCTAACCTTGGCCATTGCTCGAGGCACGTTCACACCAAAGTCATGCGGTGGTGCGTATTGACAAGCGTGCAAACAGGCACCGCAGTTGTGGCAGAGGTTTGCGAGATAATTCAAGTCTGCTTTGTTATCAAACGCCAAGCGTCGCGTCATGGCAGGAAACATGGCGCAGAACCCTTCGCAATAGCGGCAGGCATTACAAATTTGCATCACCCGAGCCACTTCCTGCTCATCATCTGTAAGCGGACTGCGATGCCACTCAATAGCCTGTTCAGTAACCTGCTCAAGCGCTTGCATTTGCCTCTTCCTGTATTAACTGATTGGCAGCTAGGGCCGCTTCGCGACCTGCAATACGACCAAATACCGTACCAATCGACATTCCAACACCAGCTGTGTATCCCTTACCTAAAACATTGCCCGCATTAATTTCACCTGCAGCATACAGGTTGGGACTACGCACACCATTAAAGAACACACTGGCCCGAGCATCCGTCTTTAGCCCCAGATACGTGAAGGTCACGCCTGGCCGCACTGCATAGGCATAAAAAGGTGGCTTGTCCAAAGGCAACGCCCAGTGCGTCTTGGCTGGCGTAATGCCTGCCGTGTGACAATCGTCTAGCACGGTATGATCAAAATGACCGGGCTGACAGGCCTGATTGAAGTCATGCACTGTTTTAACCAGGGTTGACACATCAAGCCCGATTTTTTGTGCGAGCTCCTCAATTGTCTGCGCCTGTGTGCCCTCAAATACCGGTGGCATAAAACGTCCCACGGCCTTTGAATCAATAATCGAGTAAGCCAATTGACCAGGTTGTTGGGCAACCAGACGTCCCCAAATGGCATAACGCTTTGGCCAGAAATCTTCGCCCTCGTCATAGAAGCGCTCAGCTTGCGTATTGACCACGATACCCAGCGAGACACAATCGATTCGGGTGCAAATACCACCGTCATACAACGGCGCGCGCGCATCGATCGCCACACAGTGTGATTGCGAAGGGTCACCGATGATGTCGGCACCCGCATCCATCATGCACTTGAGCACAGTGCCCATGTTGTAGCGAGTACCGCGAATCAAGAAATTGTCTGCAGGCCACTCCCCCTGCTCGTTTTGCCCCCAGGCCTGCCTTAGCCATTCGCGGTTTGACTCAAAGCCGCCAGCGGCCAAAACGCAACTCTTGGCTTCAAACCGCTGCTCACCTGAGCGCACTGCAACAAACCGGACACCGTCAAACTCCACCGCGTCCACCGGTGTCTCATAACGTATGTCTACCCCAAGGTTTTCCGCACTGCGATAGTATGCATTGACCAGAGCTTTACCACCGCCCATAAAAAACGCATTGGTACGGGCGACGTGCAATGCACCTGACAGTGGCGGTTGAAACCGCACCCCATGCTTTTGCATCCAGCCCCGGCAGCGCGATGACTCACGAATCACCATCCGAGCCAGTGCCTCATCGGTCAAACCGCCAGTGACCTTGAGCAAGTCCTGCCAATACTCCTCTTCAGGATATGCGTCTACCAACACATCCTGCGGACCATCATGCATACACCTCAGGTTGCGCGTATGCTGCGAATTACCGCCTCGCCAAGCTTTAGGAGAGGCTTCAAGCATCAGAACCGATGCACCTGCTTCACGCGCAGTGAGCGCCGCACACAGTGCGGCATTTCCACCACCGACGACAACCACGTCCCACATGTCTACCGCCTCACTTGTTTGACTTCATCTGCTTTGGGCTACAGATCTAGCCGCCCATCATGAGACTGGGCAACCAAGTGACGATTTCTGGGAAAGCCAGCAACAATGCAATCGTTGCTACGTCAGCCACAAAGAACGGACCCACTCCCTTGAATACAGTACTTAGTGGTATGTCCGGCCTGACTCCATTCACCACAAAACAGTTCAAGCCAATTGGCGGTGTAATCAAACAAATCTCGGCCATCTTGACCACGATAATGCCAAACCAAATCGGATCATATCCAAGACCAATAACAGCCGGGTAGACCACAGGCAGGGTCAACAGCAGCATGCCAATGGCATCCATGAACATGCCCAAAACAGCGTAGAAGAGCAGGATACCGATAATGATGTAGATGGGCTCATAGGGGAGATCGACCACCCACTTGGCGAATGCATCTGGCAGTCCCGCAAAACCCAAGAAACGCACGAAGACCAAGACACCCCAAATAATTGAGAAGATCATCACGGAGAGTTTGGCCGTCTCCATCAACGCATCTTTCAGGTTGTTGTACTTCATGCCTTTGATCAGGGCCATCACAAACACAACCGCGGCACCCAAAGCTCCGGCTTCAGTTGGGGTTGCCCAACCCTCGTACATAGCCGTAAAAATGATCATGATGACCAGGAAGATGGGGAACGTACCAGGCAGCGACTTCATGCGCTCGCCCCATGTAAACCCTTTAATCGGCTTGCCAAGATCTGGCCAAATTGCTGCCATCCCTACAATCAAAAGCACGTAGATGAGAGCCGACACAATGCCTGGTAAAAATCCTGCCACCAGCAAAGCTCCGACCGACTCTTCGACAATAATGGCGTAAATCACCAAAATGGCACTAGGCGGAATTAGCGTCGCCAGAGTTCCGCCAGCCGCCACAACCCCGGCTGCTAGTTGCCGGCTGTAGCCGTACTTCAACATGTCAGGGATAGCCACTCGCGCAAACACTGCCGCCGTTGCCGTACTGGCGCCTGAAACTGCAGCGAACCCTGTGGCAGCCATGACCGTCGCAACCGCAAGGCCACCCGGCAACCATCCCAACCATTTACGCCCGGCATCAAACAAGGCTTCGGTAATGCCTGCGTGGAAAGCCAGGAAACCGATCAAGATAAACATCGGCAACACACTAAGCGTGTAAGTCACGGCTTTGGAGTGAGGAATCGTCCCAACCATCCCAAGCCCAGACTCCCAGCCAATGATCGCCACAAGTCCGACAGTCCCGACCAAGGCGGCTGCAAAAAACACCCGCATGCCCATGAACACCAGTACGATCAGTGATACGACACCGATGATTCCAATATCAAAGCTGCTCATGACCGGCTCCCCCCTGCTGCATCTTCAATTTCTTTTTCAGCGATGTCTTTTTCTGTGAGGATGAGTGGAACCGCCACAGGCGCTGAATCAGGGTGAATCACCAATCTGCCGTAACCGATCGATTGCACAATCAGACGAAGCAATAGAATGGCAAATGAAATCGGCACCACGATTTTCGAGGGCCAGGTTGGAATCTCCATATCGATTGTGCTGTCACCGAACTGATAAGCGCGCAGAAAGTGAGTCCAGCCGAAATAAATCAATATCAACACCAAAAAGATCGGCGCAGTCGTCGTGACAAACTCCAAAATCCAGCGCGCTCTGCCGTGAGCCATCCGCACAAAAAGATCCATGCGTACATGACCGCCCAGACGCTGACAATACGCCACCGCCAGAAACGCAAACGTCACCATCGACAACTCAACAAAATCGATGTAGCCCGGTAATGGCATGTTGAATAACTGTCGGCCAAGGACTTGTGTGATGCCGAGCAACATAAGAAAAAAGATGCAGATGGCTGCCAATATTGCAGCGGCATCCTCAATTTTGGAGAGCCATTTATCGGCGAATACCAAACCGGCCGGCGCATCAGCCGGTATCGGGGGCGTGTGTGTTTGCATAATGTTTGCTGCTTATTTTTGATGCAAACAAACCGAAGGGCTAACCCTTACGGTTTGTTTGCATTCTTAGGTTTTATAACGATCTATCAGTCACTACTGCTTAGTTCTTCTGCTTGGCAGTCTCAAGGATGATGTTAATGAGCTCTTGACCATCAAACTTATCCTTGTTTTCAGCAACCCACTCATCCCACACGGGTTTAGCGGCCACAGCGCGGAACTGTTCGAGCTGTTCCGGTGTGTAGACAATTCCCTCGAGAGTCGCCGCAAACTTTGGCAAATTGACCTTGTCGATGTCCTGATATGCCTTGATCTGAACGTCATAGACCTCAGGCTTCAAGTCCTCAAGCAATTTTTTGTACTGCGGGGGCAGCTTCTCATAAGAGGTTTTGCTAAAGACCGTGGGGCAAGAGGAAGTACCAGGTGACATATTGGTGGTGTACCACTTCGACACCTCAGGAATCTTGTAGGCCGCTTGAGCGTAGGTGTAAGGGAACGAGGCAGCGTCCATAGAGCCACGTTGCATTGACGTGTAAACCTCGGTAGCCGTCGTCGTGGTCTTAATAGCACCTAACTTTTCCATGGCATCACCAATACCACCGCCGGCGCGCACACGCATACCTTTCCAGTCTTCAAGGTTCTTAGGTGGCTTGCCGTTACCCAGGAACTCATACTGAGGCATCATCGCAGCAGCGTAAACCATGGCATTCCAGCGATCCATATCCGCAACTAACGCGGGGTGCTCATGCAATTTCATACGGGCCTGCTTGTTCACATCCCAATCACCAAGCGGCAGGAATGGCAGCGAGAACACCATGAATGCTGGGTTTTTACCTGGGTGATAAAAGTTGCAAAAAGAAGCACCGTCTACGGCACCTAACTTGATTGCATCAAGGTTTTCACGCGCTTTTGAAAACTGTTCACCGTAACCAATCGTGATGGTAAATTTGCCACCGGTTTCTTCACTGACGCGCTTGGCCAGGTGTTCAATTCCAGCCGTGAATGCACGCGGATTGCCCCACATGGAGTAGCGCCATTCGACCTCTGGGCCATCAACATTGGCCGCAGATGCAGAAAAACCAACCGCTGTAAAAGTCATGGCTAAAGCCGACGCTAGCAGTTTCTTGTTAAGTGTCATATTGCCTCTCCCGTGTGTTGTGCGGCTGCATTACGCAACCCTAGCGTTAACAAATCACAAATCGCTTATCGGCTATTTTTCAGTTGATAGCTCGACAGTTTTTTGCTTGATAAAACAACCGAATACTACTATTCAGAACAGCCGGTGATTACTGGGGTAATCCCCGTGTAAGCAAATGCGAAGCCCGCCTTTCAAAATGCAAATCCCCCGAGCGACGCCGTTGGCATATCCTCACTGCTGCCTTACGCGATACGGCGTCATACCCTTGCGCTTGCATGGGCGACATAACCAAATCGGTGAGTCTTTTTCTGGATGGTGAATAACGTCGTCGATTCGGCGAGTGACCCAAGCATACGCATGACCTGACAGATAAATATCCACCCAAATGGTCGTTTGGCCGAACACGCCAGCATCAAGTAATGCCAATCAACGTTGAATAAGCACCAAAGAACCCCGGGAATTCAGTCAACATGCAGCATAACTACACCTCAAGTCACGCCTTGATAAACGCCCTGCACCAGGCCGGTATAGACAGAGCTTTTCTAGTACCTGGGGAGAGTTACCTTGGCATACTGGATGCCATGGTGGATTTCCCAAAGTTAGATGTTGTGACCTGCCGACACGAAGCAGGCGCTGCATTTATGGCGATCGCGGATGGGCGTCTTACCAACCTTCCCGGTGTAGCGTTGGTTAGTCGAGGGCCTGGCGCATCGAATGCTGCCATTGCTGTACATACAGCACAACAAGATGCCATTCCCTTTATTCTATTAATCGGACAAATCGCCGAAAAAGACCTCAGGCGGGAAGCATTCCAAGAAATAGACTACCAAAAGATGTTTGGTGGCATCGCAAAATGGGTATTTGAATGTCGTCACCCAGAACAACTTGGAGAAACAGCTGCCAAGGCTGTGCGGGTGGCAACGTCGGGCACACCAGGTCCAGTGGTTATCGTATTGCCAGAAGATATCCAACAACAGCCCGTTGCAAAAAATCCTGCACCCTTTGTTCGCTCAGTCACCGGCACACCGGCAGCGAACACCCTCTCCGAGGTCAGGCAGGCGCTCGCCAATGCGAAACGCCCCTTAATTTTGGCTGGGGGTGTGTTCGAACAGCCAGGCGGTCGACAAGCCTTGCAATCTTTTGCAGAGTCCTTCAACATCCCTGTGGTTGTCACATTTCGACGCCAGGATCTATTTGATAACACGCATCCGTTATACGGCGGCAACATGGGTCTGGCTAACCCGCCAGAGCAAATGGCCCTACTCGAACAGACCGATCTTTTGCTGGCATTGGGCACCCGACTTGGCGATATAACCACGCAAAACTACGCTTTTCCCACCTATGCCAGGACAAAGCAAACGTTTTTGCATGCACACCCGGATAGTCGGATCGTCGGCTGGGATACGGCAGCTGACTTCCCGCTCGTTTGTGACCCCATCGACTTGGCGGGCAGTCTAGCTGCGGAGGGACCAAAGCAAGTCAGCACTGACCCCACCTGGCTGCAAAGCTGGCAAACGTTTCGCGAGCAATACATGGAGTGGCCCTCGTTTGAGCAACGTGATGATGGTGTTGAATTCGCTGAAGTTGTCAAAGCCATCAGCGATATGGCCGATAAAAACCTGACGATCTGCCTTGATGCTGGCACATTCGCTGCACCCGTATATCGTCATGTGCCTTTCACGCCGGGCAGACGACTCATGTCACCACTTTCAGGTGCAATGGGCTACGGGACACCAGCCGCCATGGCATGTGCCTTACGTGACCCAACTCGCGAAATTGTCTGCATGGTCGGTGATGGTGGCATGCTCATGACTGGTCAGGAAATGATTCTTGCCGTTGAACGAAAGCTGCCGGTTCTGATGGTCGTGTCATCAAACGGGACTTACGGCTCCATCCGCAAACATCAGGAACAACACTACCCTGGGCGAATATCTGGCACCAGTCTCTTTAATCCCGATTTTGTGGCGATGGCTAAAAGCTATGGGATGCCCGCCTGGCGCATCGAAACCCAGCATCAAATCAGAGAGATAATCAGTCAGGCCAGAGATCACATCCGCAGTCAGTCGGGGCCAGCCCTGATTGATGTGAAGACAAACCTCAAAGCAATCAAGGACTGAGGTTGACTACTCAATAACCATTGTCGATCACAACTTCAACAAGATTTGGTTTGCCACTAGCAATGGCCTTCTCGATGGCGGGTCTAATGTCGACACCATTTTCCACGCGAACGGCATCAATGCCAAATCCATTCGCAATATTGACAAAATCGACCGCCGGGTCTGTCATGTCCATCGCAACAAACTGATCCGTGTGGCGCATAGCTTGGAGGCGGTCTTTAATAATACGGTAGCTTCGATTATTAAAAATGACATACGTAATCGGAAGTTTGAAGTGTGCTGCAGTCCAAAGGCTTTGAATACTGTAGAGCGAGCTGCCATCGCCGATGGTCGCCACCACAGGTCGATCAGGCTGACCTAGCGCAACGCCAACCGCACCGGCCATTCCAAACCCTAAGCCGCCGCTAGTGAGACCAAAAAACGCTAATGAGTCGTTAGCTGGGTACAACTTGTTTAAGGCTGGATTGGTCGTCAAGGTCTCATCAACAACGATGACATTATCGGGTAATGCTTGCACTACTTGCCAAACGGCGTAATCAGGCTGGGTCGGTTGCTGATCAGCACGCTGCTGAATCGCTGACACAAATCGTTGACGATTACTCTGCCAATTATTCGTTTGGGCACTGGCGAGCCGACGACTCGCCTCTTCGATTTCCGAGCTAGTCAACTGTCCTTGTAGTATCGGCAGCAGTGCCTGCAAGGTGTCTGCCACATTGGCATGCACTGCAATTTCAGTCGGATAATTTTTACCGAGCTCCCAGTCACGTTCGGTAATGTGCACAACCGGCATGCCATCAGGCAGTGGCTCAACATCAGCCTTGGGAGACATTCGAAGTAAATCACCCCCTAAACAAATCAGCAAATCATAGGCTGACAAAGTCTCGCGCACCTTATGTTGATTACGCGTGATGTCGCCCATGTTGGCTGGATGATTGGCCGGGAAGCGAGTGTTATAGGGTACCGACTCAAGATAAACCGGGGCTCCGATTAACTCAGCAAGTTTGCCTGCCTGTTCAAAACAGTCATAGCGCGCCAACTCTTGGCCCGCCAAAATCACTGGACGTTTTGCCTGCCGCAAGCGATTGGCCAATAGCTCAAGCCATTGTTCATTGGGTCTTGTACGACTATGAACAGCAGTTGGCTGACCCAAATCCATTTCAACCGTTTCATCGAGAATGCTACCTGGCAAACTGATGAAGACTGGACCACACGGGGGAGTGAGTGCAATCTTGGCTGCTCGATGGACTATACGTGGCAAGTCTTCGGCCCGCTCAACTTCCACGGCCCACTTGACCAATGGATCAGCCAGACGGACCAGCGGCTCGTATAGCAGGGGTTCTGTCAATCCATAACCTTGCTCATATTGCCCCGCCGTTACGATAATCGGCGAATTATTGAACTTTGCCGTGTAGAGCGCCCCCATTGCATGGCCCAGGCCAGGCGCACAGTGCAAATTACACGCTGTGAGACGGCCGGTTGCCCGCGAAAAACCGTCAGCCATGCCCAACACAATACTTTCTTGCAGACCCAGCACGTATTTCAATTGCGGATACTGGGGAACAACTTCCATAAGTGGCAACTCGGTGGTGCCCGGATTACCAAAAAGATGGGTGACGCCCTCTTGGATCAACAACTCCAAAAAAGCTGCGCGACCAGTATAGGTATGAATGCTCATGATGTATGGGTTCCAAATAATCAAAAACGTGCGCGTCTGAACTACACTGCAACACAAATCGCAGGGAATTCAAACTTGCCTTACCGCGATGCCCTGTAAAACAAAAATTTTTATTAGCCTATACAACGGCGTGGTATTTGCAAAGCCACGCCGACAAACAAAGTAGCAACGAAGAACCTAGGGGAGCGATACAGATGCATATTTCACTGGAAAATAGGGTCGCATTGATTACGGGTGGCAGCCAAGGTCTGGGTAAAGCCATGGCCGAGCGTTTTGCCGCTTCTGGCGCTGATGTCGTTTTATTAGCTCGCCGTCAAGCACTGCTTGACGAGGTGTCAGCAAGCATTGCGAAACAAACCGGCAAAAAAATCAGAGGTTATTCCTGTGATGTAAGCGACATCGCTCAAATTGAAGCCACATGGAAATTGGTGCAGGCTGAGTTCGGGAAAGTCGATATCCTTGTAAACAACGCTGGAGCATCCGCAAGACATCCTATAGATACTTTGAGCATCGACAAGCTGCAGGCCGATTTTGACATGAAGGTCAAATCAGCCCTCAGGCTCGTTCAATTGGCTGTACCCTCCATGAAGGCTCAAAAATGGGGGCGGATTATCAACGTAGTCAACATTGGCGCTAAAGCGCCTGCAGCGGGAACCGCCCCAACCACGATGAGCCGAGCTGCCGGTATTGCCATGACCAAGGTGATGGCCGGAGAGTTTGCACCGGAGAACATCTTGGTCAACGCACTGTGTGTGGGGCAGATCATGTCCGAGCAATGGGTGGGGTATCACCAACGAGACAATCCTGACATGCCATTTGATGAATATGTTGCAATGCGTGGCAAACCACTCCCCATGGGACGCATTGGCCAAGCAGAAGAATTTGCCAACGTCGCATGCTTTCTGGCATCAGACGCAGCTTCTTATGTCACCGGCGTTGCCATCAACGTTGATGGTGGGTTAAGTCCAGTGCCATAAACAAAAAAGAGCGTTAACACTATTTATCCAGGGAGCCCCAGCCAATGCAAGGTGAGCTTACGCACCCAAGTTACCGGATTCGATTTATCGTAAACGCACAGGTCAAGGCATAGCATTTCTGCTCTCACTCTTCTGAATCTACCGCCAGGACAATGAAATTGACGGGAAACAAGCATGAAATTACGCACGGGTGATCCCTGGATGAGCGCGAAAGACTACGCGAAGACCCTCTGCGGGCTCTCATTAAACTTGATCGTTAAAGACGTTGACGAGTCGGTACGGTTTGCAAAATCAGTGCTTCAAGCCCACGCGATCTATACGGACCCTGATTTTGCTGTCATGCAGGTGCACCAAACACAGTGGATGTTGCATGCCGACCACTGCTATGACCAGCACCCCATGGCTAAATTATTGTCTGCAAACGGCAACCGCGGCTGTGGGATAGAGATTAGGCTACACGGACTGGATCCTGACGAAGCCGAAAGTCGAGCTGCGGAATTTGGCTATACCGTTTTAAGTGAGGCCCAAGACAAGCGGCATGGTGTTCGGGAAACCTACCTAACGGATCGGGACGGTTACGTATGGGTGCCAGATATAGCCATATAGATATCCACCAAACCGAGATTGTTGGCATCGCATTTCGCCCGAACCGTCTCGTCAAGGATCCAACCGGAACGCCGCACGGCGAGGTGAAAAATCCTAGTCAACGTGAGCTGTTTGGAGCGCGTTTCTGAGGTAGGTCCAGCAGGATGGCTGCCCGGCTCATTGCCACTCCTGTCGAGCACTTTTCGCTTGATGAGTGTGTTGAACCATTTTGAGGGGAAAGTTTTCGCTGATATTGACCCTGACTAATCCGATGAAGGCACCGCCCGTGCTCGAGTGGCGAAGACTTCAACACCAACGCCCTCACAATCGTCATAGACGTCAGGCTTCTCGGTGGAGACCCGGGCACCGAGAACCAAGTCATGTTGAAGCAGCCGATTGACGAGTTCATCGCAGAGGGTTTCTTGCAGTTGGATATGACCCTTGGAGACAATATCTGTAATTGTTTCGCGCACAAAATCGTAGTCGAGCACTTCGGTCAATTCATCGGCTCTGGGTGTGGTCTTTTTGAGTGAAACGTATAGATCGACATTGACGATAACCCTTTGGGGGGCTTGTTTTTCGAAGGCGTGAACGCCAATGTTCATGTTGATTGCAATATTACGTAAAAATATGCGCCGAACGGTTGTTATCGGCATATCTAAAAATTCAGCTAACTGCATGATGTGACCTATCAGTAAAGAGCAGGCGCTTGAGCCTACCCGGTTAAAAACATGACATCACGATCCGACGGCTGCAAGTGTTGCCCGCCATCAACGTAAAGCGTTGTGCCTGTGATGGCATGCGCGCTAGCGAGGTATACGACGGCCGCACCAATATCGGACGGTGTTGATGATCGGCCCAAGGGTGTTTGTTGATGGGCCTGAACAAAGGACTCATCGGTTTGATCGCCTGAAACGAGCGTGATGCCAGGCCCAAGACCCACCACCCGGGTTTGCGGCGCCAATGCTTGCGCCAGTAAGCGGGTGGCTTCAAGCAGCGCTGCCTTGGAGAGGGTGTAGGACAAGAAGTCAGGGTTAGGATTGATTAACTTTTGATCAAGTAAGTTAATGGCAACGGCTGGTTGGGGGAAAGCATATCGGCTCTCTACCCGAAGTTGATGCAAAGCATGGGTCAGTGAAATTGCCGCAGCAACATTAATGGCCATGTGCCGTTGTAGCTGTTCATAAGTAAAGCTGCTGGCGTTGTCATATTCGAACAGCGAAGCATTATTGACCAAACAGCTCGGCTCTCCCAGTGTGCTGGCACATTGACCGATGACGCGGTTGACATCGACTTGGTTAGCCAAATCGGCGGCAATCAGGCAGGTACGGCGTCCCAAATTTTGTATCTCAGCAGCTGTATGTTCGGCCTCTTTACGGGAACTGCTGTAATGAATGGCTACATCCCAACCAGCGCGAGCCAAGTCTAAAGCGATTTGCCGACCGAGACGTTTGGCGCCACCGGTCACCAGTGCAACATGAGGCAAAGTTGATTCAGACAAAACGGACTCCACGAAAAATTAGTGGTGGACTAATTAATAGCCGGCATTCGATATTAACGCGCCATCAGCTAACCTTGGATTCACTCAAAGTGGGTCAGCATCACTATGTTGACAAATCGAGGCCTGAGCAGAATTCCGGATAAGACTTTAGTTTGGACATGGCAGGTTGACGCGTGTCGCACTCAAAGAACGCTAGCTAGAGATGTGAAAATTAAACCATACATTTCAACGGGTTAAATCACCCTTACCGCGGTGTATGGCAAAGTGTGTAAACAAAAAGTGGTTCAACTATTCGATAACAATTTGAAACGGGCTGCCATTTCTCGTTTGCTCTTTCGAAGCAATTCTATCTCGAATAGTGTCGGCGTCCGAGGTGTTTGTAGGTATCAAGCCTCTGATTGAGTAAGGCAGTCGAAGGCGTGATCGAACCGGTCTTCCCACCATATTTCGAGATCTTTGCCATCTTTGCTCCTTGACTCTACAAATTGCTGCAACACAGTAAACATCGCCTATCTTTATCAACAAGGCTCCACAGATTCGAAGGCAGCCAGCCTGATAAACCATTCGTTACTACGATGCCATCAAAGACACACTGGCGCTTAGTTCAATCCATGGCGCTGAAAACCTGCGGCCATCGCGCAGTAGCAGGCCAGCGGACTCGAGCACCGAAACATCTTGGTGGACGTTTTTGTAGTCACGGTTCAGCGCAGCTGCAAGTTGCTTCACATTCTCCGCACCATGCTGATGCACATATTTGAGCAATTCGAGACGACGCAATGAAAGTGTCTCAAGCAAGGTTTGAAGATCTAGAAAGGTGACGTGTGTTTCATTGACTTTTTTGCCCGACGCCGCTCGATTCCAAGCGTTTGTAAAACGCCTGCCCATGTCAGAAATGTTGCTGACGTGCACCGTAACCTTACTTGCCTTTTGCATGATTAACCCCTTCAACGCCTGCCAAGAAGTCGGCCATTAACTGTTCTACTGTCGTGAACCCTTAAGGCATCGCTATGTTAACGATATGCTTGTGATCATCCTTGACACGCTCATTGTCGTAGCCATCAGGCAAGCACCATCTTGTACGCCACGGCATGTCAAGACAAATTTGAATGAACCCTATGGTCAACACTACCGAATCGGAGCGCCAAGTCCGAAGACTAGCTTTATACTCCTCGCCTTGTGATGATTCGCTGACACATCAACCTAAACAAGTATGCTTATCAAATATGTCTGCTTGACGTACATATACGCTTAACGTTACTATTACTTATGCCGATCAAGACCTTCAAATGTGCAAAAACCCAACGGCTATTCTCTGGTTACTCCGTAAAGGGATGGGCATCATTTGAACGGCAAGCCTTGAGAAAGCTTGAGCAACTCGAGTGGTCTGAACGGATTGACGACTTGAGAATTCCGCCAGGCAACCGACTAGAAGCGTTAAGAGGAAGCAGAAAAGGTCAATACAGCATCCGAATAAACGATCAATGGCGATTGTGTTTCCGGTGGGCTGCCGACGGTGCTTATGATGCTGAAATTGTGGACTACCACTAGAGTAAGGAACGGAAGTGAAACGAATTGACCCTATTTCCCCTGGCGAAATGCTGCAAGAAGAGTTTTTGAAGCCGCTTGGCATAACAAAATATCGGCTTGCGAAAGAAATAGGGGTTCCTCCAGGGCGAATCAGTGAAATCGTATCGGGGCGCCGGGCGATTACGGCAGATACCGACTTACGGCTATGCAGATACTTTGGACTAAGTGATGGTTGGTGGCTTCGCGGACAAGCACGTTTTGATACGGAACTAGCAAAGCGAGCTTTGCAAAAAGAACTACAAAAGATCAAGCTGTGCCCATTACTAGCAACGTGATGGAGCCCGGCGATACTTAATCAGCTCGCACATAAAAACCCCGCCAACTCAGCACGGCGCTGATCGGTTCAACCACGACCCTACGCATCCGAGCACCCAGGCAAGTGGCGTTGTATGTGATCTTGAGCGCTAACTTTGGCAAACAAACATCGAGTTCTTGCGTACCCAGCACGCCTGATAAGTGGCACCAGCATCCTAGAAACAACAAAGCCCAACCTTGTGAGCTGGGCTAAGTTATTTGATACGTATGGTGGGTCGGCCGGGACTCGAACCCGGGACCAACGGATTAAAAGTAGAGAATAGTGAAATTAAAGCTTCTATTTCAATAGATTAAATTACTCTTGACGCGGTGTGTGGCAAAGTGTGTAAGTAAAAAACGACTTAACCGTTTGACAACTCTTTGAAACGCGCTGCCATTTCACGCTTGCTTTTACGCAGCAATTCGATCTCTAACGGTGTCAGCATGCGAGGTGTTTGTGCGGTATCGAGCCTCTGATTGAGTAAGGCAGTCGAAGGCGTGACCGAACCGGGCTTCCCACCACTTTTCGAGATCTTGATCATGTTTACCTTTCAAGTCAGATCAATGGCTAGTCTGATTTTTGCTGAGCAGGGAATACCAGTCAAGGATATTGCACCTTAAATGAATGCCGCACGAAAAGCACAAACAGGTAAGATTGATGTGTGTAGCGTTACAGGCTACAATTATTCATGATCAAAAGTTTCAAGCACAAAGGCATCGAACGGTTCTTTAAAACCGGATCTAGAGCAGGTATACAAGCAGTGCATGCTCCTAGGCTAGCTCGTCAGTTATCTGCTCTGCACGCTGCGAGGAGAGGCGAAGACATGAATCGTCCCGGATGGAATTTGCATTCATTAAAAGGCTCGCTAGCTGGACATTGGTCGGTCAGTGTCAATGGAAATTGGCGTTTGACTTTTACATTTGAAAACGATGATGCCGTGCTTGTCGATTACCAGGACTATCATTGAGGTACGTATGAATACCATGTTTAACCCCCCTCACCCAGGACTAACATTGCGCGATGACATTCTTCCTGCCCTGGAGCTAACCGTGGGCGAAGCTGCATCGCAGTTGGGCGTTGACCGCACCACCTTGTCCAAGGTGGTGAATGGTCGTGCATCAATTAGTCCTGCAATGGCATTGCGCATAGAGCGTTGGCTTGGTCGAGATAACGGTGGTGCTGCCGAAGTCTGGCTAGACCAACAGACTGCCTACGACCTCTGGCACGCAAGGCAAGCTGCGAAATCCTCGAAAACACTATCGGGCGTCAAAGCGCTGCGACTGCAGCTAGCCTAATCAGAGGGGGCAAAAGCCAAAAATCCCAGCCAACTCTCGCTGACTGGGATTTATTTACTGGTGGGTCGGCCGGGACTCGAACCCGGGACCAACGGATTAAAAGTCCGCTGCTCTACCAACTGAGCTACCGACCCCGAAGCCCGCTATTATGTACTGATACCCAACCCATGTCAAATCAGAGCCCATTCCAACATGACATGCGTCTGAAGGGGGGCGACGTGTTTCTAACATGAGATGCGTCTAAAGCGCCTTGTCATTTGTCGTCGATCATTACCAAATGGTGATCGACATGAATGAAGAAAGACTCGAGACTCGATTGCATCGATCAATTGGCCTGGCATCCAAGACCAGAAGCAGCAACTAACCGGCGTGCATTTGACGATAAGGCTCTCAAACCATCAGCAACACATCAATAAGCTGATAACCGTCGTTACGAATCGATTTGATCGCTGGCGCAGGGAATCCGGCTTGGGTCAGCTTTTTGCGAAGACGCGCCATACAGACCTCCAGACTCGCCTTGCCTTTGGCGTCTAGATCGTGATCAATTAACTCCATCAGCCTGAAATACTCAAGCTTGAGCCCTGGCGCTAGAGCCAGACCTTGTAAAACTCTCGTTTCCACTGCACTTAGTGGCACTGTCCCGTTGCCTGTTAACTCGCGGGCTTGTACGTTCAGGTACACACGCGGTTCAGCAAGCCGCTTTGCGTCCGTACGACGTCTCCAGCTATCAATCGCAGCCAACAGTTCTTCACCTGACGATGGCTTGGAGATATAGACATCAGCGCCGCTCTTGTATCCAGCCACTCGGTCTGCCGTACTGTTGCGTGCCGTCATCATTACGATAAATAAGTCAGGACTCGCCGTTCTCAATCGTTGCGCGATACTCAATCCGTCTTCGTCAGGCAAATTCAGATCAAGCACCACGGCATCAAATGATTGTCGAGACATCGCGTCTTGCAACCCTTCCGCATCTGAAACACCAACGGCTTGACACCCATGTTGCACGAGATGCCGTACCAAGATCTCCCGCAGCCGATCATGGTCTTCAACAATCAACACATTTAAATTGGCAGCCATAGCTCAAACAACACTAATCCGTTGGTTGGATGGTAATCCAATTGCCCACCCAACCTGTGGGCAAATGAACGAGCGACGTAGAGCCCTAGGCCGGAGCCGGTTTTGATATGAGCCCGTGGCGCGCGATAGTACTTTTGAAACAGCCGGGTTGGGTCTGGAAATCCGGCCGGGCCTGGTGGGTTACTGACACGAACCAGCAACCCTTGTTTCGTACTGTTATTGCTGAACAACACGTCCACTTTGACAGTCGCATCAGCAGGCGCATATTTGAGAGCATTATCAATGAGATTATTGAGAACCACCTCAAATAAGGTGATGTCGGTGCTAACTAGAGCATCTGGCGGGGGTTCAATTTGCCACTGAACCCGATCCTCACTGAATCGTGCCCTCGATGAGTGAAAAACAGCCTGAACCGTGGCCTTGCTCAGCACAACTTGCAAACTGGCCTGATCAACACGATCGGCCTGCACACAGCGTTCAATCAACTCATCAATTTCCCGAATTCCAGATTTAACGTGCTCCCCAAGTTGCCCATCTGGCAAATCAGTTTTAGCGGCGTAAGCCATGACTGTCAGGGGCGTTCGGATTTCATGGGTCAGCATCGCCAAAAATTGCTCGCTTTCCTCGCGTCGACGTTTCTCCGCAGCCGCCGCTTGCTCTGCTCTAGCCACCTGCAGTTGCTGCTCCTTTTCAAGTCGCCGGTTCCGTAGATGCACAATTGCCGCCATCAATGAAAATGGTACCGTTCCCTGGATGATTGAACGGTACAGCGATGTCTGTGTTGCCTCGATCCACCCAAGCGCTGGCAGGGCCAAGCCGCCAAACAAAAAAAGCAGGATCAAGCTGTATGTCAAGACCCAGACACGCGGCAGCAATGGTTTGCGTTGAACTCTCTGATCAGTAGATTTAAGGCCACACAGCAATATCAAACAAATCCATGCCTGTCCAAATATCGCAATCACTGTATTGATCGACAATGCCACCGTCTCATACCCTGAGAGCAGCAAAAGACCACCCAACACGAAATAGTACTGAACCGGCAGTAGGACGCGCATCATCCATGGCCGGGGGCTATAGTCTGCCAAAATCCGCCGGTTAAACAACATGTAAGCAGCCAGCATCAGCATCAACAAAAAAGAGTGTGCCCTGTCTAGCCAAGCCGCAGAAAAAATCTCGCCAAGGAATATACGGTAGTAACCCACGTAATTGGATGCGTAAAAAAACGACGCCACAGCCACTAATAAAAACGCGCCCACCAAACGATCGGATCGCACCGCAAACAAGAACGCTGCCCAGATAATAAAAAACAGTGCTAACGCAAGATCGAGTGCGTTCAGTATCTCCTGGCGTTTCTCTATCGCCCGCATCTCACCATACGGCAACACATCCACACCAACCAACATGGTGCTTGTGGCTGACACCCTAAGCCAGACATCACGAGGTTCATTGGAGCGGGGAATGACAAAGGCGTGGTTAAGCGATCTAAATTCGCTGTCCAGCCATGGCGTGATGTTACCGGTCACACGGCGAAGTCTATCTGGCTCAAGCGGATCAAAAAGTTCGATCCGATCCAAAAAAGGCGGACGCACCCTCAATACCCATTCATCTGATCGGTCACTTTGATCATGAATTGCCGGAGGGAAACCACCTGCAGGCACGACTGCAGACCGACTATCTGCCAAGGCTGGATCGATGCGTAAACGAATCCAATATACCGACTGGGTAAAACCGGCTGTCAGAATACCTGTGTAGGGTGTAAAAGGCAGATCGCGAATTTCGTTAAATGTCAGTTTGCCGGTCGGGTCTTTGAAGTAGGCACGCGACTCAATCAGATCACCTGCCCAAAGCCTGAGAGGCAACAAAAACAAAACGACACCCAAAACAACAAACGGGGCAGTTCGTAAAAAGTGCCCTTTGCTCATCATGAATAGATCAGGAACCTATCGTGCCCGAGAAATGCGGACTTCAGCGCCTCGGCGTTTAACCTCGAGACCCTCTGAAGGCAGGATCTTCAAGCCCTCTAGTCCTTTGATGTAGCTAGACCCTTGCATTTGCATAACGCGAATCTTGTTACGCATGACCACAGGGTTGTGAATTGGCATACCGAACATCCAGACTTCATCGAGCAGTTTGGCGGAGTTGAACTCGGCCGTACTGCGTGTGGCTGGACCAAGACACAACATATGTCCTTCACGACCGAACACTGGAATCATGTCTAGGCCAGCATCGATTTCAAGCGTCTGCCCACCATCGTACCGCCATCCAGTGCTTAAATCCCACCAGCCTTCTGACTCAGGTAAATACACCTGCACTTTGTTACCAGGTTCGGTGATCGGTGCCACCAGCAGTGCGGGACCACACATGAATTGCGTATCCCAGCGATGGGCCTCTCGATCCTGCGGAAAGCACATAGCCATCCCACGCTCAATTGGAAGACCAGTACGTGCAGCATCCTCCATAGCACCTAACACATAAGGAATCAGGCGATAACGCCACTGCATCCAGTGCGCAAGCAACTCCTGATGTGTATCCTGCAGCTTTCGAAGTTGCGCAATACTTTCAAATTGAAAATTCCCAGAAAACACACAAGCTGCCAACCAGCGTAGATACAACTGAGGGTCCACGTCGTTGGAAGCCTCATCGCCTAGCGCATGCATCTGAAGAGGTAGACCACTCGCCCCAACGGATAATGCAGCACGGATACTTTGGCGCATGCCTGCCCATGAGAATTCTGTTTGCTTGCAGGCCTGCCATGGGTATCTCTGTCCGGCCGGTACCAAATCGTGGGTGAGCACTAACCCCTCCGGTGGCACTTTGTGACCAGCGCAAGCTTCGTATAAAGCCTGCCGTGCCAGCATGGGATATAAAGTGCGCAACATGGCGCCGGATTCAGCACCTCGACAAGTAACGTCATCGGGGAAATCGAACTGTACGTCACAAACCACAGCCGCCACACCGTCGTCAGCCAACTGTCGATGACGCTCTACCCACTGTCGATAAACATCCTTGTGGGTTAGGTCAAGCAGGGCAAAATCCTGCCCTGCAGTAGCCTCATTACCTTTGCAAACGTATGCGTCACCACTGTCGCTAGCCAAAAGCCAACCACGGTCCTCGAGCTCCTCAAATGTCGGCGTGCCGGTCAAGACAGCGGGCAAAGCCGGCAATGCGATCTGGATGGACTTGGCTGCAAAGAGATCTAGCACCTGCTTTGGGTCGGGAAACCGGTCACTGTCCCAGTCGATCGCAAGCTTGGACTCCTGCAGGCGCCAAGCCATGGGTGGGCACAACATCACGTTATCTATGGCTATGCCATTGGAGCGCAAACCCTCAACTTGCTCGATGACCTGCGTTAAAGAAGTGCCAGGCGATTGTTTTAGCCAAGCGCCCATCGCCCACAAAGAAACCTGTCCGGCACGGCCAGTGATGGCAGTGTATTGATTTAGTATCTCGCTAGGTTCGCCAGTAAACAAAAACAAATCAAGCACATGCGCTTGGGCATGTATCTCGTAGACGCCAGAGTCTGATTCAGCCACATCATGGTCAACGCGACCAATCGTGTTGACATACAAGCCCCACCCTTTGGGGCTCCACGCAAGTGGTAGCGCCTGATGCAACGGATCGTCAGAGACCACATACTCACCACGTCGATTTAAATCCATCTCGGTGTAGCCCAAGCCGTAGACGGTATCGTCGCCAGATAACGCTACGCCAAACGCCCAACGGCCATCATCATGACCGATACCATCAGGCGTTAATGCCATCAGCGGCTCTGAGTTTTTGACTACATTCAGACCGAAAGCTTGCTTGCCGATTTGCAAGATCGTCTCGCCCTGGCACACCTCCCAACACGAACCGTCATCAGAGACCCGAGTTTCGGCCTCACTGATAGCCTCTGCGCGGGCGATTAACATGTCAGCATGGACTTTGGCCCGTCCGGACACTGGAAGATCATGCGCCACAGCATCTGCCGCGCCAAGTCTTACACGGAACACCCCAGGCGCATGCGGTTCTACCACCAGCCTGAATCCAGCGCCCGCATCAAAGGTCACTTTAGCTGGGCTACTCTGGACAAGTTTGAGTGAATCAAGATTCATAAGAAGAGGGTTGGGTCCAACGGCAAAACCTCTATTTTGACGGATTTATCGGTTTTTATAAACTCGGACCCTTGGTTTAACCCCAAAAATGCGGGTAAAACCCGGTATGCCCGGGATCGGCAACCCTGAAATCTCCACCCCTTACCCACTAAAACCCCCAAAAAAACCAGTGACGATCGATATTTTGGTTTGTCAGTAAAAATAGGGGTTCTCACGGCTCAATAGCAGACAACATTCGCTGATCAAGTTCACCGATGCTGATTTTTTGACCAGTCAGAGCGTCGCGAATCAACATCGCCCCTAAAACGGACCAAGTCAAACCACGTGATGCGTTTGCGGTGAAGACCCAGAGCTTGGGCATAGAGGGTATTTGCCCAATCGCGGGCAATCTCCCTGGCAATACTGCTCGCCAGCCAGCCCAGCCTGGCAGGTTCTGGTATCGATCGATCTCAGGACTCAAGCCCAATAGTTGACCTGCTCGGTCAATGTTGGTTCGTATGCCCATCTCCGTGCACTCGGCGCGCTGAGCGCCACGCACATAGGTACCGCCGCTCACGCACCAACCGTCAATAGCGGGTAAAACATAGCCATCGCCTCCGACAATACAGCTAGGGCCACCGCGCAGTCGATCAGCAGGCAACAAAGTGATTTCACCAGCCAAACGATGAAGCGCCGCCAACCGGCTACAGGCAGACACTGCCTGCTCAAAACCTGAACGCTTCAGCAACCCGGTTACATCACCTGCATTGGCCAATACGACCGCATCCCCCTGCGCAAGGGGATTTCCCTTTACGTCCTTGACGAGCCAACCTTGGCCAGCTCGCTCGATGCTGTTGACCTCACAAAACATCATCTGAACACCAGGGGTCGCTTGCAATAAGCCAATGAGCTCGGGCACTTGAATTAGCCAACCACCCGGATACCAAATGCCACCTCGCGGCAATTCAATTGCAGCCAACTCACTGGCTTGGTCACGCTCGACCCAACGCGCCCAGTGCGGTTGAGCAAAGACTTCGGCTTGTGCCTTGAGATCCTGGGCACGCTTGGACCCATCGGGACGTTGCAACTGCAGTGCCCCGCAGGCAGAGCCAAACCGCACGCCAGTTTCCGCCTGAAGGTCGCGCCAATAGCGATCGGCAAGCCTCGCCCCCAAACGAGACAATCTCGATCGTGGATTGTCGTCACTGGAAATCACCGGCGTTAAGGCTGCAGCAATATGACCCTTGTGTGCCGCCACGGCGTCAATGACTGTGACTTTAAGCCCGCTTTGGGCCAGCATTGCCGCTACCGTAGATCCGCAAATACCACTACCCACAACAATCACATGGTTCGCATGAGCAGAAGCATCAACAAGGTATCGATTCATTTTGGCATTTAACAGGTAGGCTGCATCAAAACAGTCTGTGACGTGAAACATTAGCGCTTTAACATTAGGGTAACTCACCAAGTTAACTGGAGCTTGACCCTATGTTGCCCTACGCCAAATATCTTGAGGTAGCTGTACGCGCATGCCATGCCGCAGCGGCAGTGCTGCAGAGCCACCGACTCTCACGCACGCACCTTGTTATTGATCAGAAAGGCCGCAATGACCTCGTCTCCCAGGCTGATCGTGAGGCAGAGCAAGCGATTATTGAGATCTTGCGCGCCGAAACTCCTGAACTAGGCATCATTGGTGAAGAATCAGGCGGCTCACGCGGAGAACAAGCAACCTGGTTTGTCGACCCGCTCGACGGCACTACCAACTATTTGCATGGCTTGGAACATTATGCTGTTTCGATCGGTTTGGTGGCTCATGCTAACGCACCCGACTCGGTGGGCAACACGTTGACCAGCGATCAACCAATTGTCGGTGTTGTTTACGACCCGAGCCGCGAGGAGCTTTTCAGCGCACTGCAGGGCGTGGGTGTCTGGCTAAATGGACATCGGATCAGCCGATCAAACGTGACAGACATCAGCCAGGCACTAGTTGCGACCGGCATCCCAGTGCGTACCTTTGAATATCTGGATCAGTACCTCGCGGCACTCAAAGATCTCGTACTGAACACCAGAGGCATTCGCCGTCAAGGGTCGGCCGCACTTGACCTGTGCTGGCTGGCGGCTGGCCGAGTCGATGCCTATTGGGAACAAGGTATTCAAAGCTGGGACGTCGCCGCTGGCACAGTGATCGCCCGCGAAGCCGGTGCCAGTGTCAATGATCCCTATGATCTTCAGGCTAGCTGGCCAGCACGCGGCAGGCTCTTGGCTTGCGCGCCTGGTATTGAATCGGCGCTTCTGGACCTAATCCTGCCCCACATGAACGAGGCGCCGGGCTTGTAGGCGTTCATTGATCGCGCAGCATCCTGCGCAAAGTTTTGCCAACCGTATTTTTAGGCAGTGACTGCACCAACACGATTTCTCGAGGTCGCTTATAGCCCGTCAAACGCTCGCGCGCCCATGCCTGCATGGCCGTTGTATCCACGTTTGACTTGGCCGGCACCACAAACAACTTGATGGCCTCCCCGCCCTCACCGTCAGGCACCCCTACAGCCGCACACTCGGTTACATCCGGGTGGCTGGCGAACACAGCATCGATCTCGGCAGGATAAACGTTAAACCCTGAGACCAGAATCATGTCTTTTTTGCGATCTACGATCCTTACTTGGCCACTCGGCTCACGCACACCAATATCGCCCGTGAGCAGATATCCGTCAGCCGTCATGGCTTGCGATGTCGCTTCTGGCGCTTGCCAGTAGCCCAGCATCACTTGCGGTCCCCTGACTGCGATCTCGCCAGGCTGACCATCAGCCACAGGCTGCCTGTCATCGTCAAGAATCTTGACCTCAGTCCCGGGCAAAGGAAAGCCCACGGTACCCGTAAAGCTCGTGGCATCGGTTCGATTAGCGCAGATGACCGGTGACGTCTCAGACATGCCATAGCCCTCCACAATCGTGCGTCCTGTCAACCGCTGCCATTGCTCAGCAACTGGCTGATGTATCGCCATCCCGCCACCCAGCGAAATCCTCAAATTTGAAAAATCTAGCTGCTTGAATGGCTCATGACGCAATAACGCCGCAAACAGTGTGTTGACGGCCGGAAAAATATGCGGCCTCTCGGTGCGCCATATCTTGGTCAATGCTTTCAAGTCACGGGGATTAATCACCAAAACAATCCGCATGCCGGCATACAGTGCATAAAGCTCGCAAACAGTCATCGCAAACACGTGATAAAGCGGCAACGCAGTCAACATCGTCAGAGGTTTAGGCAATAAATCACCAAGTGCTGGCTGAGCTATCTCATGCACCTGCAAAATATTGGCTATGACGTTGCGGTGACTGAGCATCGCCGCACGTGGCTCACCCGTAGTGCCGCCCGTGTATTGCAAAAAAGCCAGATGCTCAGGGGTAATCTGCACCGGGGTAAACGAGGCATTCGCTCCGAGCTTTAAGACCTCGGGCAGCCGACTGGCACCATCTAGTTTCCAAGCTGGCACTTTGCGCTGCACATGCCGCACGACAAAATTAACCAATCCACCTTTTAACCGCGGCATCAAATCACCAGCCGCGGCCAACACCACGCGACCAGGTCGATCTGAGGCTGGCACTTGCTGCAAGGTCGCAGCAAACGCCTCAAACAAAACAATGACGTCAGGTCGACTGTCTCTGAGTTGCGACTGCAGCTCGCGTGCTGTGTAGAGCGGATTGACATTTACAACCACACAACCTGCCCTAAGCGTCCCAATTAGGGTCACCGGGCTAGCCAGCATGTTGGGCAACATGATGGCTACTCGATCTCCAGGCTTTATTCCTTCAGACTGCAACCAAGCTGCCCAGGCAAGTGATAGCCGATCTAACTCACCATAGGTCAATTGCACGCCGAGCGAGACCAATGCAACGCGGTCCCGATTAGTGTTCATCGCCTCGTCAAGCAATTGCACGAGCGAACTGTAGTGATCCAAAGAAGCGTAACTATCGGTTAACTTCAATTTACTCCCCCCATACCGTCCGCGCAGACTGTCTTGGAGGCAATGCAAAGTATGCGCGATTTTTAGAAGTGACTGTTTTAAGACGATGGTTTGCCGTCATAATACATAGCAGTCGACTTTAGGCGGAGCATTTCATGAAATTGCTTGAACCTTTTTTACAATGGCAAGAAGAAATCAAAACCGTTAGGCGTGATATTCACGCGCATCCAGAACTTGCCTATCAAGAACAACGGACCTCTGACTTAGTTGCCAAAATGCTAACCGAATGGGGCATCCCTGTTCATCGGGGCTTGGGCGGCACTGGCGTGGTCGGCACCATCGAAGGCAGCCGAACGCATGAAAAAGCCACCGCGATTGGCTTGAGAGCCGATATGGATGCTTTACCGATGCAAGAATTGAACACATTCGATCACGCTAGCCGGCATCCCGGTACCATGCATGGCTGCGGGCATGATGGCCACACTGCCATGCTACTGAATGCGGCTCGGTATCTTTCACAACACCGTGATTTCGCGGGGACGGTGTACCTGATTTTCCAGCCAGCCGAGGAAGGCGCTGCTGGAGCGAAACGCATGATAGAAGACGGCCTATTTGAAATGTTTCCAATGAAAGCCGTGTTTGGCATGCATAACTGGCCAGGTATGGCAGCCGGCACGTTTGGGGTGACGCCTGGCCCGATTATGGCCTCAAGCAACGAATTTGTGATTGACATAACCGGCAAAGGTGCTCATGGCGGAATGCCACATCTGGGTCACGATCCGATCATGGCTGGCGTTAGTGTGGCTCAAGCGCTGCAAACCATTGTGAGCCGCAACTGTCATCCGCTCGAAGCGGGTGTGGTTAGCGTGACCCAATTTCATGCCGGCAGTGCCATGAACGTGATTCCCACCGAGGCTCAACTATTAGGCACAGTGCGAGCCTTTAGCAATGAGACGCTTGACCTGATTGAACGCCGTCTGGGTGAAATTGTCGAACACACCTGCCGCGCCATGAGCTGCGACGGCAAGCTGACCTTCCGACGCAACTATCCGCCCACCATTAACTCCGAGGCGGAAACTGCTTTTTGTGTCGAGGTCATGAAAGAAATCGTGGGCCCAGACAATGTCAACGCTCGTGTGGTACCCACCATGGGTGCGGAGGACTTTGCATTCATGCTAGAGAAAGTTCCCGGATGCTATCTCTGGATTGGCAACGGCATGGGTGACCACCGTGACGCGGGTCACGGCTTGGGTCCTTGCATGCTGCACAATGGATCGTATGACTTTAATGACGAACTGCTACCCCTAGGCGGCACTTTTTGGGTCAAAGTCGTTGAGCGTTGGTTTGAGCGCCACGCTTGAGAAAGTTGGGACAAGGCAGCATGACTGAAGATCATCCACACGAGGTCGAAGACGCGGTCGCTAGGCGCCTCGACCCCGAAGACGCACAACTGGCTCTGGCTCGGGTGCAGGACCAGTTGCGTCGTCACGCATTGGTTGAGCACCTGGTGCACAAGCAAGAGGACGGCGACGAGCGCGCACCGCTCATTGAAGGCATGCTGCAACGTCAGCATGAAAACGAGCTGCGCGCTCTTGTCAATTCGCTGCATCCAGCCGATATCGCTTTTATTCTTGAATCGCTCCCCAAAGAAGACCGCCAGATGATCTGGCAACTCGTGCGGGCTGAGTTTGATGCCGACGTATTACTGGAAGTGGCTGACTGGGTCAGACAGTCACTCATTGAAACCATGGATCGGGCTGATCTGGTCGCCGCTACCGAGAACATGGATGCCGACGAGATCGCGGACCTGATCGCCAACCTGCCTCCCGATGTGGTGGCTGAGGTTCAGAAAGGACTGACGCCGAAGGAGCGTGCGCAACTGATCGAAGCCATGGGCTACCCCGAGGACAGCGTGGGCGGCATTATGGACTTCGAGATGGTGCGCGTACGCGACGATGTGTCCCTGGAAGTCGTGTTGCGTTACCTGCGTCGACAAGAAGCACTACCAGACCACACCGATCAAATCTTCGTGGTCGACCGAACCGACAAGCTATTAGGCACACTGTCGCTCTCGGCATTGCTGGTGAGCGACCCTGATGCCACTGTGCGTGATGTCATGAGCACAGACTATCTCACGCTTGACCCGATGGATGCTGATGCAGAGGCTGCTCAGGCATTTGAGCGCTATGACCTGGTATCGGCCCCAGTCATTGATCGACGAGGAAGACTGATAGGTCGCGTGACAATTGCTGACGTGGTCGATGTCATTCGAGAGGATTCGGATGAGCAAGCGCTGTCGCGCGCCGGGATGCAGGAAGAAGACATCTTCGCGCCTGTTGTTCGCGGTATTCGTAATCGGGCACCCTGGCTGCTGCTGAACCTTTGCACGGCTGGCACTGCAGCATTTGTCGCTTCGCGCTTTGAAGATACTGTTAGCCATATCGTGGTTCTAGCCTTTCTGATGTCAATCGTGGCGGGCATCGGTGGCAACTCAGGCAACCAGACAATGACTCTGATCATTCGGGCCTTGGCAGTAGGTAGAGTCACATCACAAAATGCCTGGCAGCTGATCAAGCGCGAATTGGTTGTGACATTGCTGGTTGGCACGATGGGCAGTGTGGCAGCGGGCGGCTTCGCTTGGTGGATCTCGGGCTCCGTGCCAGTGGCGCTGGTGATGATGGCAGCCATGATTGGCAATATGCTGGTTGGAGCCATGGTTGGCGTGATGGTTCCGATGGTGCGATCACGCCTTGGTAAGGACCCAGCCATGGGTTCATCGGTGCTTTTAACGTTTGCGACCGATTCGCTGGGATTCTTTATTTTCTTGGGCTTGGCAACAATATTTTTAATCTAGACTGGATCGAGGTGGTCTGGCTTGCTCTGGGCGAGCCACGCCATCATGAGCGTGTAAGTCACGGCCAATACCACTGGCCCCACGAAGATGCCGATCAGCCCAAAGGTCAACAAGCCACCAATCACGCCCAACAGAACCAGCAATAGCGGCAGGTCAGCGCCGCGACGGATCAGCCAGGGTCGCAAGAAATTGTCGAGCATGATGACTACGGTGCTGGCCACTGCCAAAAATATCGACCATCCCATCGACTCACCCTGCCAGAACATCCAGATAACCAACGGCACCAACACGGGCGAAGGTCCAATTTGCGCCACACACAACAGCAACATCACCGCCCCTAAAAAGCCAGCGTATGGAATGCCGACAATGGTTAATGCCAAAGTTCCAAGTAAGCTTTGCACCAGCGCAGTCACAAACACCCCTAGCGCAACACTCCGAATCGCTTGACCGGTCAGCGTCACGGCTGCGCGTCCACTAGGACCGCCAAGACGCTCACCGACACGGCGGGCTAGCTCAGCACCTGCCTCGCCTTGCGAATACATCACTGCCGCCAACGCAGTCATCAGGAAAAAAGATATTAGGACACCACCCAATCCACCGACCTGACCCAAAACCCACTGGCCCGCCTGAGCCATGTGAGGCCCAACATATTCCTGAAACAGTTCACTAGTGCCGTGTGCCGCAAGGTCGTTCCAGGTATCCGCGATCCGGCTACCTAGCACAGGCAGGGCACTGACCCAATCCGGTGCCGGCGGCAGCCCCTGGGCAATCACACCTTTGACCCAAGCCGAGACCGAGTCGCTATGCTCTATGACTGCGGTAATCGCAAGCCATAGCGGCACAATCAGTAGCAGGACGATCGCCAGTGTCATGATCAACGTCGCCAGCATCCTGCTACCACCGAGCAGCTTTTGTAGGGCGAGCAATAATGGCCAGGTTGCCACCACAATCATTGCGGCCCATACACCTGCGGCCATGAAGGGCAATAGCACCCAGCCTGAGAGAAACAACAAGCCAGCGACCACTGTGACTGCCAGCACGTATCGCATAAAGTCAATTTGCATGTCTGGGCGAACCTTGATTTGAGTTATTTACTCAAGCACACTTTTGTCTAGACATCATTAGAACATGAGCACCTAATCGTTCTGCGTTAGACGACACTCGTTGTCACAAATCAGTCACACCCGTTACATACGATACTTATGCGACGCGCCGCGCTTGCAGCCAAGTGCACTTGAACTTAAACAAAGACAGGAAATCAACCGATGGCATCGTCAGACAAGCAAAATCCCACATATAACGACCGACTTGCCGCAGACCGCATTGATAGCTTTGACGAAGAGCTAGAGATGGAGCTCGACGATGATCGGCTCGATGAGCTGTTGCTCGCGGTGCCGCCGCAAGGCGAAGAATCTGAACACGCCATGAATCGGCGCCTGTATTTCAAAGAGCTGTTTCGCCTTCAGGGCGAGCTCGTCAAGCTGCAAGACTGGGTAGCTCACAAAAAGCTAAAAGTGGTCGTGCTGTTTGAAGGCCGCGACGCTGCTGGCAAAGGTGGTGCCATCAAACGCATCACCCAGCGATTGAATCCGCGCGTCTGCCGTGTGGTTGCCCTGCCAGCCCCTAGCGAGCGAGAGAAAAGCCAGTGGTACTTTCAGCGTTATGTCAGCCACCTCCCGGCTGGCGGCGAAATGGTTCTGTTTGACCGCAGTTGGTACAACCGCGCGGGGGTAGAGACGGTGATGGGGTTTTGCACCGAGGATGAGCGCGAGGAATTTTTTCGGACTGTTCCCGAATTTGAAAAAATGCTCGTCCGATCGGGCATCATTCTGATCAAGTATTGGTTCTCAATCACTGACGAAGAGCAGCACGCCAGGTTTACGATGCGGATCAAAGACCCGCTCAAACAATGGAAACTAAGCCCCATGGATCTGGAGTCACGCAGGCGCTGGGAAGCCTACACTAAAGCAAAAGAGGATATGCTCGAGCGCACTCACATCCCCGAAGCGCCCTGGTGGATTATCGAAGGCAACGACAAAAAGCGTGCTCGCCTGAACTGCATTGCCCACCTGCTTACCCAAGTCCCGTACAGTGAAATAGACCATCCAGAAGTCATCTTGCCGGAACGCGTCCACAACCCAGACTATCATCGGCACCCGGTTCCGCGTGAAATGATCGTCCCGGACCTTTACTAGAGTTAGTACCCTACAGGCCCGAAAGTCAGCTACCTTGCTGTAGCACACACCGCACGCAAAGCCCCGATCAATAGGGCCTTTAGTCTATCGGTCACTTGCTTATAACGCGAGGTTTGAGCCCTGAAAATTTTTGCTCTTGGGTGTAAAGTGAGAGCTAGCGGTTGATTCATCGAATAGTCACACGCTAAAGAACAAGAACACCACCCTCGGAGCCAAAACCATGTCCACGGTGCGCACCATACCGACTCTGCCGGCCAATCACATGTATGCCCAAGGTCTGGACCAGACCCCAGCCAACCATGTCGCTTTATCACCGATTTCATTTATTGAGCGCGCCGCGCTGGTGTTTCCCGAGAAATTGGCCATTGTTCACGGTGAGCTTCGACAAAACTGGCTGCAGACCTTCTCCCGCTGCCGCCGTCTGGCTTCAGCGCTGCAGGCCAAAGGTATCGCAGTAGGCGATACCGTCGCCGTGATGCTACCCAATACACCCCCCATGGTTGAGGCGCACTTTGGTGTGCCGATGGCCGGTGCCGTCCTAAACAGCCTGAACACCCGACTAGATGCCGCGAGTATCGCGTTTATGCTGAATCACGGTGAGGCCAAATTAGTCATTGTTGACAGCGAATTCGCAGCGGTCATGGGTCAAGCGCTTGAGATTCTTCAGAAATCGCATGGGCGAACACCGATCGTTATCGAGGCTCAAGACGAACCATTCGTGGCGCCGACTGGCATCAGCCGAGAAACCTATGAAGACTTAATCGCCTCAGGTGACCCCGAGTTTGAGGTGGTGCTGCCTGAGGACGAATGGCAGTCGATCTGCTTGAACTACACATCAGGTACCACGGGCGACCCCAAAGGTGTGGTCTACAGCCATCGCGGTGCTGCCACCAATGCGATCTCGAATATCCTCGAATGGGATATGGCTCGTCACCCGGTTTACCTGTGGACCCTACCCATGTTCCACTGCAATGGCTGGTGCTTTCCATGGACAGTCGCCGCACGGGCCGGCGTCAACGTTTGTTTACGCAAAGTCGATGCACAAACCATTTTTGATTTGATTCGCCGTCATGGGGTTACGCACTACTGTGCCGCGCCAATCGTGCACAGCCTTTTGATTAACGCCCCGCAAGAGATGAAGGCCGATGTACCTGCAGGTGTCAAAGCAATGGTAGCCGGTGCAGCACCACCAGCAGCCATGATCGAGGGCATGGAGAGCCTGGGCTTCGAACTGACCCACGTTTACGGCTTAACCGAGGTGTACGGTCCTGCGGCCGTGTGCGTCAAACATGACGAGTGGGAAAGTTTGGATATCTCCGAGCGGGCGCGCTTGAATTCCCGCCAAGGTGTGCGTTATCACCTACAGGCAGATGTGCGGGTACTAGACCCAGAAACCATGCAACCGGTCCCATGGGATGGCGAAACAATGGGTGAAATTATGTTCCGCGGCAATATCGCGATGAAGGGGTACCTCAAAAACCCTACAGCCACAGAGGCCGCGTTTGCTGGTGGCTGGTTTCACTCTGGGGACTTGGCAGTGCAGTATCCCGACGGCTATGTCAAGATCAAAGACCGCAGCAAAGACATCATCATCTCTGGCGGGGAAAACATCTCCTCGATCGAGGTCGAAGATGTGCTGTACCGTCATCCGGCCGTGCTTGCTGCGGCTGTGGTTGCCATGCCCGATCCCAAATGGGGTGAGACACCTTGCGCTTTCATTGAACTTAAACCCAATGCAAAAGTAACCGAGCAAGATATCGTGGACTTCAGCAAACAGCACCTCGCACACTTCAAGGTGCCTCGTGCCGTTATCTTCGGCGAGGTTCCAAAAACATCGACGGGCAAGATACAAAAATTCGAGCTACGCAAACAGGCTGGATCGGTCAAAGCGATCGACAGTTAAAAGAGTCAAACAATGCCACCGGTGCTAGGAGAAGAAGATGAATGAACTGGTGTTACGCGAAGCGATCAAGCCTGGCCTTGTGCGCCTGACATTGAACCGTCCAGATGCATTTAACTCGCTGTCCGAAGCGATGCTATCCGCAATCAAGACCGAACTTGACGCCTTGGCCAAGGATGAAGCTACCAAAGTCGTGGTGATTGCTGGCGCTGGCAAAGCGTTTTGTGCAGGACATGACCTAAAAGAAATGCGTGCTGCGCCTTCACAGGATTACTACGAGGGACTGTTTAAGCGATGCAGCGAGGTGATGCTAGGCATTCAACGCCTACCACAGGTGGTGATCGCCCAAGTTGAAGGTGTGGCCACAGCCGCTGGCTGCCAGTTGGTGGCCATGTGTGACCTTGCTGTGGCCGCTGAGAGTGCCAGGTTTGCAGTATCCGGTGTGAATTTGGGGCTGTTTTGTTCTACACCTTCTGTGGCGCTGTCGCGCAATATCGGTCGCAAGCAAGCCATGTCTATGTTGATGACAGGTGAGTTCATTAGTAGCGAGCAGGCCCGCGATTGGGGCTTGATCAACGAAGTGGTTGCCAAGGATGCTGTCTCGCAAGCTACGGAAGAGCTGGCTGACAAAATTCTCAAAAAACCACTGCCTGCCCTGCGTCTAGGCAAACGATTGTTTTATGAGCAGATCGAGGGCAATATCGCTCGCGCCTATGAGCTTGCAGGCCAGACCATGGCTTGCAACATGATGGATGAAACTGCGCTGGAAGGGGTGCAAGCTTTTATTGAGAAGCGACCTCCGAACTGGCAGAAATAGCTGCGCCACCAGGTCATCGGAATAATCATGACATCTGGCTGGCGTAATTTACATGTAGATTTTTTTTGAGCTTGCGTTCGTTGCACCTAAAAACGGCAAGACTGTTGCTTGAGGAACCGGATCATGGCTGTGCAATACCAACCACCCACCGAAGATATGGCGTTTGTGATTCGTCATGTGATTGATTCACAGAAAATCAGCGAACTGCCTGGGTATGAAGAATTCTCTGAAGATGTGATCGATGCAGTGCTAGAAGAGGCTGGCAAATTCAATGCCGGCATGATCTCACCACTTAACACGGTCAGTGATGAGACAGGTGCCTCGCTTGGCGATGGCCATTCGGTCAAAACCCCAACAGGTTTCAAAGAGGCGTATCAGCAATATATCGAGGCTGGCTGGAACGGTTTGGCATGCAGCCCTGAGTATGGAGGTCAAGGACTACCAGAGTTGCTGGCAACCGCCACCAACGAAATGCTGCATAGTGCGAGCATGTCCTTTGGCCTTTGCCCCATGCTGACCGCCGGCGCGATTCACGCGATTGAGCATCACGGTAGTGACGAACAAAAGCAGACCTATTTACCCAACTTGGTGTCAGGCCAATGGGCCGGCACCATGAACCTGACCGAGCCGCAGGCGGGCTCTGATTTGGCGGCTGTGACCACGAAGGCCGTACCCAATGGTGATCATTACCTTATTTCCGGCATCAAAATCTATATCACCTACGGCGAACACGACCTCACGGAAAACATCATCCATCTGGTGCTCGCCCGACTGCCCGATGCGCCGGCTGGCGTTAAGGGAATATCGCTCTTTATCGTTCCTAAATTTCTGATCAATGACGACGGCTCACTTGGCGCTCGCAATGACGTCAAATGTATTTCACTCGAACATAAGCTTGGCATTCACGGCAGCCCTACAGCGGTCATGAGCTATGGGGAAGCCGGTGGCGCGATAGGCTACCTTGTCGGCAAACCGAACGAAGGCCTCGCTTACATGTTTACCATGATGAACCATGCGAGGCTAAATGTCGGTTTGCAAGGGGTAGCCATTGCCGAGCGCGCATTACAACAGGCATTGTGGTACGCCTATGATCGCGTGCAAGGCAAAACACTCATTCCCGGCGATCAACCTAACTCGGCCGCTCCCATAGCCTACCACCCCGATGTGCGCAGGATGCTCGCTAGCATGCAATGCCGCGTACAAGCGATGCGGGCGCTTGCCTATGAAGCAGCGGCCCACATGGATATCGCGGCAGCCAGCGAAGATGCACAAGTTGCTAGCGCGGCGCAATCACGGGTCGATGTATTGATCCCGGTGGTTAAGGGCTGGTGCACCGAGCAATCACAAGACATTGCATCACTAGGTATTCAGGTCCATGGCGGCATGGGGTACGTGGAAGAGTCTGGCGCAGCCCAGCACCTGCGTGATGCCCGCATCACCACGATTTATGAAGGGACTACCGCTATTCAAGCCAACGACTTTATAGGCCGTAAGATTCTGCGCGATGAGGGTCAAGGTATTGGTGCTTTGATCAACGAAGTCATGGATACGGGCACAACACTAGGTAATTCCGAAGACACGGCACTCGCTCGACTTGGTCAACAGTTGCAGCAAGGTGCTCAGACTCTACGAGACTGTGTTGATTGGGTTCTAAAACATGGCAAAGAAGATGCAGCAGCGGTCTACTTTGGATCAGTCCCTATGCTGCTGCTCGCCGGCGATGTGCTCGGTGGCTGGATGATGGCGCGTGCTGCGCTGGCCGCCAGTAAACCCGAGCTGATCAACGACCCGGTTGCCATCAAAAAGCGAAAAGCTGCACTTGTGTATGGCGATTTGGTGCTGACGTGTGGTCTAGGACGCGCACACCAGGTTATTTCGGCTGGCACAACAATTAAACAATCTTTAGCATTGTGATCTGTTTTGGATAGGGGAAAGCCCTCGAATCAGGGAAAGTCCTCAGACAAACCGCTATATGCGTAACCTACGAGTCAGGTATAAACGACGGCTATGGAACACTCTACTCAATATGTCATTGAGACCAGCAACCTGACCAAGGAGTTTCTTGGTTTTGTAGCGGTCAACGATGTAAATCTGAAAGTCAAGCGACACACGATCCACGCCATCATTGGTCCGAACGGTGCGGGCAAGAGTACTTGCTTTAACTTGATTACCAAGTTCTTAACACCCACGACGGGCAAAATCCTTTTTAACGGGAACGACATCACGGGTCACTCATCATCACAGATTGCCCGCGAGGGTATCGTGCGCTCGTTCCAGATCTCGGCGGTGTTTCCGCACATGACCGTGCTTGAAAATGTCCGTATAGGCCTGCAACGACGGCTAGGGACCACCTTTCATTTCTGGAAAAGCGACAAGACCCTGGACATATTGAACGATCGCGTGCTTGATGCGCTAGAGAAAGTTGGTTTGGCTGATTTTGCGCACGAGCAGGCAGTCAATCTGCCATATGGGCGCAAGCGGGCGCTTGAGATTGCCACCACAGTGGCGATGAACCCTGAAGTGATGTTGCTTGATGAGCCGACTCAGGGAATGGGCCACGAGGACGTTGAACGTGTGACTGAACTCATCCGCAAGGTTGCCGAAGGTCGAACCGTCATCATGGTGGAACACAACATGAAAGTGGTGTCCAACATCGCCGACACCATTTCGGTTCTGCAACGTGGCGAACTGATCGCAGAAGGCAATTATGAGACCGTGTCAAACAACCCGCAGGTGATGGAAGCCTATATGGGCTCGGCTGACACAGAGCTTCAAGGACACTGATGCACTGACGGCATCGTGCTCCACCTCTTGAATCCAACATACTGACCGAAACAACGATACCTATGGCTACAACACCTGTGCTTGAAATCAAGGACCTGCATTCGTGGTACGGAGAATCTCATGTCCTGCACGGCATCAATTTATCGGTCAATGCTGGTGAGGTAGTCTGCTTGCTTGGGCGAAATGGTGCGGGTCGCACATCTACTTTGCGAGCGATACTCGGGCTGACTGGGTCGAACAAAGGATCAATAAAAATCAACGACATTGAAGTCATTGGCAAACCCACCCATGAAATTGCTGGCCTAGGAATCGGTTACTGCCCTGAAGAGCGCGGCATCTTTGCAAGTCTGACCTGCGAACAGAATCTGATGCTGCCACCCATGGTTGGCTCAGGCAAAAGCGCCATGTCGATAGATGAAATCTACGACATGTTTCCCAACTTGAAGGAGCGCCGTAATAGCCCCGGCGGTCGACTTTCTGGTGGAGAACAGCAGATGCTGGCAATCGCCCGGATCCTGCGCACGGGTGCCCAGTTATTGTTGCTCGATGAGATTACCGAGGGTTTGGCACCGGTAATTGTGCAAAAACTCGGCGAAGTCGTACGCACACTCAAAGAAAAAGGCTTCACGGTGGTTTTAGTGGAACAGAACTTCCGTTTTGCGTCCAAACTGGCTGATCGCAACTACGTGATCGAGCACGGCGAGGTCGTCATGATGGTCGAAAAAGAAAAGCTCGAACAAAGTCAAAAAGAGCTTGAAACGCTTTTGGGGGTCTAAGCCCTGCACTTGCAGCACTACCAACTTCGTGTTTAGGAGACATCGCATGAAAAAAACCCTGATTTCCCAAGTCGTCGCGGGCGCCCTGTTCGCAGTCGGCACCAGTGCCTCGGCACAATTGAGTAATGACGCCGTCAATATCGGTGTGCTGACTGACCTCTCTGGTATCTACTCAGCCATTGAAGGCCCCGGTGCCGTTGTGGCCGCAGAGATGGCCGTATCCGATTTTGGTGGTTCAGTGCTTGGCAAGCCAATCAACATCACGTCTGCTGACACCCAATCAAAGGCTGACCTCTCGAGCTCCAAGGCTCGTGAAATGTTCGAGCGTGACAACGTTGACATGATTGTCGGCAACGTCTCGACAGCTTCCGCTTTGGCTGCCATGGAAGTCGCAGACCAGATGAAGCGTGTAGCATTGGTCACTGGTGCAGCCTCGCTGCCAATCACCAACGAACGTTGCAACCCCTACACCGTGCACTGGGTCTATGACACCTATGCATTGGCTCACGGCACCGGCGCTGCAGTGGTTGCAACCGGCAAGAAAACCTGGTTCTTCGTGACCGCTGATTACGCTTTCGGCCACACCTTGGAGCGTGACACATCAGAAGTGGTGAAAGCCGCGGGCGGTGAAGTGCTCGGTAGCGTCAAGCACCCCATCAAAACGACTGACTTTGCCTCATATTTGGCTCAG
Source organism: Orrella daihaiensis (assembly GCF_022811525.1). Taxonomy (NCBI): domain Bacteria; kingdom Pseudomonadati; phylum Pseudomonadota; class Betaproteobacteria; order Burkholderiales; family Alcaligenaceae; genus Orrella; species Orrella daihaiensis. The sequence goes on from NZ_CP063982.1 coordinate 2,273,848, forward strand.
GCACAGTCCTCTGGCGCGCAGGTGATTGGCTTGGCCAACGCCGGTGGCGACACGATTGGCTCGATCAAACAGGCTGCTGAATTGGGCATCATGGGCTCAGACCAAACTGTTGTGCCATTGCTTATGTTTAGCGCTGACATTCAGGCTCTGGGCTTGCAAGAAACTCAAGGCATGAACTTCACAGTGGGTTGGTACTGGGACTACAACGAGTCGAACCGCAAGTTTGCTGAGCGATTCATGAAGAACTTCAAAGGCGTTGCTCCCACCTCAGTTCAGGCAGGGGTCTACTCGGCAACCTTGAACTATCTCAAAGCTATTCAGGCTGTTGGCACCGATGATTCGGACAAGGTCATGGCGTACCTGAAATCAACACCCATCGACGATGGTTTGTTCAAGGGCGTTATTCGTAAAGACGGCAAGTTTGAGCATGACATGTACCTCTTGCAGGTCAAGTCACCCAAACAGTCCAAGAACCGTAACGACATCGCGACAGTGGCCCGCGTGATCCCTGCTGCTGATGCAACCTTGCCGTTGTCGCAGTCCAAGTGCAAACTGGTTACTGGTTCTTGATAGGTCAGTTAGGGAGATAGATCATGTTTGAGTTGCTTGGCGTATCACCGCAAGCATTTACTGCCCAGATGTTGATTGGGCTCATTAACGGCTCGTTTTACGCGCTGTTGAGTCTCGGGCTGGCGGTGATCTTCGGGCTGCTCAACGTGATCAACTTCACGCATGGCGCCCTCTACATGCTGGGTGCCATGCTGACCTGGATTGGCCTGACACAGTTGGGCTATTGGATCGGGATGCCGGAACTCGAAGTGCCCTACCTCGTGGCGCTCTTTCTGGCACCGCTGATCGTTGGTGCTTTTAGTATCGTCGTTGAAAAAACGATGCTAAAGCGCCTCTACCACCTCGATCATCTGTACGGTTTGTTACTGACATTTGGTATCGCCCTGGTGCTCGAGGGCTTATTCCGGCACTGGTTCGGCGTTCTGGGCAACAGCTACCCGGTACCAGACATGTTGCGCGGCGGTCTGCGCGTTAACGGGCTATTCTTGCCATACTACCGCCTCTGGGTAGTGGGTGTCGCCCTCCTGGTGTGTTTTGCGACCTGGTACTTCATCGAGCGCACGAAGTTAGGTAGCCTGTTGCGTGCTGGAACGGAGAACCCGCGCTTGCTGCAAGCGTTGGGTGTGAACGTACCGCTTATCATCACATTGACCTATGGTGCCGGATGCGCGCTGGCTGCATTCGCTGGCGTGCTCGCAGCCCCGATCTACCAAGTCACAGCTGTTATGGGGTCTGAGCTGATTATTGTTGTATTTGCCGTTGTGGTGATTGGCGGCATGGGCTCAATCGCTGGGTCAATACTAACGGGACTGGGTCTGGGTATTGTTGAGGGCTTGACCAAAGTCTTTTATCCCGAAGCCTCATCTGTTTCGATCTTTGTGATCATGATTATTGTGCTGTTGCTCAAGCCCGCCGGGCTGTTTGGCAAAGTCCGCTAAAAAGGCCCCAACCATGAACACAACAACTGTTACGACTGCCACCTCCAATTCGATGTCGACATTCACCAAACTGTCCATCGTGATTTTTGTGTTGCTAGCGCTGCTTCCATTTCAGAACTTTGTTTATGACTTGTTCATGATGAAAGTGTTCTGTTTCGCGATATTTGCCGCCGCACTGAATCTCTTGCTCGGTTACGCAGGCTTACTATCGTTTGGGCATGCCGCGTTTTTCGGCTCTGCCTCCTACGTCACGGCCCATGCCATGAAGGAATGGGGTGTGACCCCTGAGATTGGCCTGTTCATTGGTGTCATTTGCTCAACGGCACTGGGCTATGTATTTGGCTATCTAGCCATTCGTCGTCAGGGCATTTATTTTGCAATGATTACGCTGGCTTTGGCTCAGATTATCTACTTCTTGGCGACACAAGTGCCGTTTACCAATGGCGAAGACGGCATCCAGGGCGTACCTCGTGGCGAATTCCTTGGCTTGATCGACTTGAGCCCTTCTTCACATATGTACTGGTTCTCACTCGGCGTGTTTGCGCTGGCTTTCTTGCTGGTGATGCGAGTAGTGCGCTCGCCGTTTGGCCAAGTTCTTAAGTCCATCCGCGAAAACGAGCCTCGTGCCATCTCGCTCGGGTATGACGTAGATCGCTACAAGCTAATGGCTTTCACGATTTCGGCTGGTCTGGCTGGATTGGGCGGTGGTCTGAAAGCGTTGGTGCTGCAACTGGCCTCACTGACGGACGTTGCCTGGCAGATGTCCGGTGAAGCTGTGCTTATGACCATTCTAGGGGGCATTGGCACCCTGTGGGGTCCAATCGCTGGTGCCGCAGTGATCATCAACCTGCAAAACTACCTGGCCAACTTGGGTGGCTGGAGCACAATTGCCACGGGTGCGATCTTTGTGGTCTGCGTGCTGGCATTTCGCCGCGGCATTGTGGGCGAGATCGCACATCGATTGAAGATACAGCTGTAAATCGGATACCAAGCGTTCTCAGCTAACGCGGGTAATAACAGGGGATGATCTTGATCATCCCCTGTTACTTTTTGATCATCGAGAGCAAATCAGAACTTCGAGGCACTGTATTGTGAAACCGCTCATCAAGTTACCCACAGCAATAGCAGCCAACATCGAATACGTGCTGTGCGACATCGACGACACCGTGACTACCGAAGGCCACCTCACAGCCCAAGCCTACAGCGCCATGCAAAGCCTGCACGACGCCGGCATCCACGTAATTCCCATCACAGGCCGGCCTGCTGGTTGGTGCGACCACATCGCCCGCATGTGGCCAGTTTCAGCTGTGGTCGGCGAGAACGGTGCATTTTTTATGCGCTACGACCACAGCGCACGGAAGATGGAACAACAGTTCTGGACCGATGCGGGAACTCGGGAATCAAACCGACAAAAGCTCGATTTGTTGGCTAAAACCATCCTTGCCAAAGTTCCAGGTTGCGCATTAGCTAGCGATCAGCCTTATCGCATCGCGGACTTGGCCATCGACTTCTGTGAGGATGTTGAGCCGTTACCTGAATCAGCAATTGAAGAAATTGTGTCGTTTTTCAAGGCAGCTGGAGCCACAGCCAAGGTTAGCTCCATTCATGTTAACGGTTGGTTTGGCCAATATGACAAACTCACCATGACCAAACAGTTGTTTGTCGACGTATTTGGACAAGTCATCACTGACTTGCAAGAGAAGATTCTGTTTATCGGTGATTCCCCAAACGATGCACCCATGTTCGGATTTTTTGACAATTCGGTGGGTGTGGCCAATGTTCGGGACCAGATCCATCGATTGCAACACCTGCCCAAGTTTGTCTGCCAAAACCGTGGGGGTGCTGGGTTTGCAGAAATGGCAACCTATCTGCTCACAACGAGAAAATAGCCAGCACAACAAATGCCAAGTATTGATTTAGGTGTCAGAGTTCGAGCTTCCTAACTAGGTGTTTCCCCTGATCGGTGTCACATACATGTCACACTGCCCTACTATCGTAGGGACTAAATATAAATGTGACTGACATGACAGCTGTTGAATTCAAACAAGTCAGCAAAACCTGGGGAAGTACGACTGCCTTGCAACCCACCGAGCTCGAACTTGGAGCCGGTGAGTTCTCGGTATTGCTTGGCCCCTCCGGTTGCGGCAAGACCACTACGTTGCGCCTAATTGCTGGGCTCGAAACGCCATCAACTGGCACCATCCGTATATTTGGCGACGATGTTACACATGCGCCGCCTGCTGCGCGCGGCGTTTCGATGGTGTTTCAAAACTATGCGCTATTTCCTCACCTCTCGGTTCAGGAGAACGTGGCCTTTGGCTTAAAAATCCGCAAGACTGAGAAAGGGGAGATTGAGGAACGGCTCTCACGAGTCTTAGATTTACTCGGTCTGGGTGCCTTGCGTGAACGCAAACCCTCCCAGTTATCTGGCGGGCAGCAACAGCGGGTGGCACTGGCTCGTGCCCTCGTGGCTGATGCCAGGCTTTGCCTGATGGATGAGCCGCTCTCTAATCTGGATGCGAAACTGCGCCAGTCCATGCGCGAAGAGCTCCGTGCGCTACAACAAAAGCTTGAATTGTCGTTGGTCTACGTCACACACGACCAAACCGAGGCCATGAGCATGGCTGACCGCGTGGTTTTGTTAAGAGACGGCAAGATTGAGCAAATCGCTTCGCCAACGGAAATCTACCAACAACCCGCTTCGCTATTTGTGGCGCAGTTCATCGGTAGCACCAAAATGAATGTGCTGCCAGTCAGGGACAAATGCATCGAGAGCACCGACGTTACAGTGTCGGCCCCAGAGAATGCCGTATCGCTTGGCATTCGTCCTGAAGACATTAGTTTTGAGGGGTCTGTGGATGCCACTGTCACCCATACTGAGTTCACCGGCGCTGACCTGCTTGTGCACATGCAGGTAGGCCACCACCCGATTACAGCTCGAGCCGATGGCAAGGCTGTGATCCAACCCCACACGCAAGTCAAGCTGGGCTGGCAGCCGTCAAGCCAGCATTGGTTTGATGCCCAGGGCTTGCGTATTTCATAACCCACGGAGATCTGCAATGAAAAAGCTCGTCAGCCTTGCATCAACGCTAGCGGCTAGCCTGTGCGTGAGCACAGCGGCCCTGGCGCAAACCGAAGTATCTTTTTATTTCCCCGTTGCCGTTGGTGGCCCAGTCACTAAAATCATCGATGGCTACGCCGCTGAATTCAACAAAGAAAACCCGGACCTTAAAGTCGTACCAGTCTACGCAGGCAGCTATCAGGAAACCGTGGTTAAAGCCCTGACGGCGCACAAAGCCAATAAGCCTCCAGCGGCAGCTATCTTGTTGTCGACCGACACCTTCACGCTGATTGATGAGGACGCCATTGTCCCATTTGATAATTTTGTGAAGACCGATGAAGAGCGCAAATGGATGAAAGACTTCTTCCCGGCGTTTTTGTTAAACGGTCAGATTGACAACAAAACCTGGGGCATCCCGTTTCAGCGCTCGACGGTTGTGATGTACTGGAACAAACAGGCATTCAAAGAGGCAGGCCTAGATCCAAATACGGCTCCGCAAAACTGGGAGCAACTCGTCTCCATGGGGCAAAAGCTGACCAAGCGTGATGCCAGCGGCAATGTCGAGCGTTGGGGTATTCAGGTACCCTCCAGCGGTTTCCCATATTGGCTATTCCAGGGTTTTAGCACCCAAAATGGCGCGATCCTCGCCAATTCTGAAGGTACGCAGGTGGCATTTGATGACCTTAAGGTCATTGAAGCGCTGCAGTTTTGGGTTGACCTGTCACAGAAGTACAAAATCCACCCGCCGGGTGTGGTGCAATGGGGAACGACGCCTGCTGACTTCATGCAAGGCAAGTCCGCCATCATCTGGACCACCACTGGCAACCTGACCAACATCCGCAAGAACGCACCATTTGAGTTTGGTGTGGCGATGCTCCCAGAAAACGTACGTCGTGGTTCACCCACTGGTGGGGGTAACTTCTTTATTTTCAAGAAAGCTCCTGAAGCTGAGCAGCAAGGTGCTTTTCGCTTTGCCAAGTGGCTGACACAGCCTGAGCGCGCTGCCCAGTGGAGTATCGATACCGGGTATGTCGCCGTGTCGCCAGCTGCTTATGAGACGCAGGCTCTCAAATCCTATGCAGCTGATTTCCCGCCAGCGGTGGTAGCGCGTGACCAATTACCATTCGCCGTGGCTGAATTGTCAACGCACGACAACCAGCGTGTCACCAAGGCATTAAACGATGGGCTGCAGGCCGCCCTGACCGGTGCCAAGACGCCACAGCAAGCAATGAAAGACGCTCAGGCTGAAGCCAACCGCATTTTGCGTGCTTATCGTTAACCTAGTAGCCTAAATCGGTGGTCCGTTGTCTAAACGGACCACTAGTCGCTCTGATGAACATAAACTCCAAGCAACTTCAGGCTTATTTATTGCTTCTGCCCGCTTTTGTATTTTTGGTGGGCTTTACGCACTACCCTGCTTTGGCGACTATATTTGACAGCTTGATGTCAACGCCGCGCGCTGGTCGCGCCCCAGTATTCGTAGGCCTGGAAAACTATCAGGTCATGATTGAAGATCCGGTGTTCTGGAAGTCAGTCACCAACAACCTCTGGTTTGCACTAGCGACCATTCCCCTATCGATGGGGATCGCCATTTTTATGGCGCTCTGGGTCAATGACAAGATTGCGGGACGCTCATTTTTACGGATGTCGTACTTCCTGCCGACAGTCTTGCCCATGATCGCCGTAGCAAACATCTGGATTTTCTTCTACACCCCTGACTATGGGCTGATCAATCAGGCGTTACAACTCTTCGGATTAAAGAGCCAGAACTTTCTGGGCAATCCCGATCTGGCGCTCGCCTCAGTCACTGTCGTAGCGATCTGGAAAGAGGCTGGCTTTTTCATGATTTTTTATCTGGCAGCATTGCAGACCCTAAGTCCGAGTTATCGGGAAGCTGCCCAGATTGAAGGGGCGTCAAAGTGGTACTTCTTCTGGAAAATTCAATGGCCACTGCTGATGCCAACCACTATTTTTGTGCTGGTCAATGCGCTGATCAATGCCTTCCGTATGGTTGACCACATTTTTGTGATGACCAATGGCGGACCAAATAACGCGTCATCACTGCTGCTGTTTTACCTCTACGAGGTGGGCTTTAAGTTCTGGGATCGAGGCTACGCCTCAGCGCTCACCATGGTGCTGCTGGCAATCCTGGCCATTGTCGGGTTGTTGCAATTCTTTCTGCTCGACAAAAGGACGCACTACCGATGACAGCCCGCGCCTACACTGCAAAACCGGCTAGCAGCCTGACTGAAGCTGGATGGCTGGGCACTCTCGGTGCCTGGGTGTTGGCAATCGCCTGGATATTACCGCTGCTTTATGCTCTGTGGGCAGCCTTTCATCCAGCTGAATATGCGACTACGTTTTCTTGGTCAGCGCCATTGACACTAGATAACTTTGTGGCCGCCTGGCACGCCGCACCTTTCCCGAGGTATTTCTTAAACACCATCATCCTAGTAACAGGTATCCTCGCCATTCAGTTATTCCTGTGCACGCTGGCCGCCTATGCATTTGCCCGTTATGAGTTTGCCGGCAGCAATGTGCTGTTCTCGCTGATGCTGGTGCAATTGATGGTGATGCCCGAAATTCTGATTGTGCGCAACTATCAGACCTTGAGCTCTCTAGGCTTGGTCGATACCCTGTTTGGTATAGGTTTGCCCTACTTCGCTTCAGCGTTTGCCATTTTTTTGCTGCGCCAGACATTTAAGACCGTACCCAAAGAACTGGTAGAAGCAGCACAGATGGAAGGGGCATCGACGCTACAGATCCTTCGCCATGTCTACATCCCCTTGGCTAAACCGACTTATCTGGCGTTTTCTCTGGTGTCGGTGAGCCATCACTGGAATAATTTCCTTTGGCCACTGGTAGTCAGCAACTCGGTCGAATCACGGCCATTGACGGTTGGCTTGCAAGTATTTTCTTCTGCCGATCAGGGTATTGACTGGTCGATTATCACGGCGGCAACATTGATGACATCGGCACCGCTTCTGATCGGATTCCTGATCTTCCAGAAGCAGTTTGTGCAGTCATTCATGCGAGCTGGCATCAAGTGAGAAGCATTCGATGAAACTTGTGACATGGAACACCCAGTGGTGCAAAGGCCTTGATGGCGTGGTCAGCGCTGAGCGTATCGTGGCAGGCGCGCACGCCATGGGCGACTTTGATGTGCTTTGCCTGCAAGAGATCTCACAGAACTACCCCAACCTGACCGGCGACACGCCACAAGACCAGCCCGCTGAGCTTGCACGACTCCTGCCAGGGTTTCATGTCGTATTTGGCGCGGCGATCGACGAGCAGCCAACCCACACTGCAACCAGGCAGCGGTTCGGCAATCTCATTGCCTCTCGTCTGCCAATCCTGCAAATCCAGCACTTTGCTCTGCCCTCGCCCGTAGGCCCGGTTGCTCCCCACCCGTGGATGCCAAGGCAATGCACGGTTTGCACAGTTCAGGCGACGTGGGGTCCAGTGCGCATCATGACCACCCATCTGGAGTACTACAGCGAAATTCAGCGTCTGGCACAAGCCCAAGCCTTGAGACAAATTCACCAAGCCCTCTGTGACCAAGCCCAGCACCGTCCTTTGGTAGCACCTGAAGAGGCAAACACACCTTATCAACCCAAGCCCTACACCACGGACGTGATCTTGTGTGGCGACTGCAATTTCGAGCCGCACAGCGATCCCTACGAAGCACTGACCACACCAGAACAAGCTCACGTATTTCATGATGCATGGTTGCTTGCCCATCCTGATGAATCGCATCCACCGACTTTCAGGCTGTACGACGACACTTACGGGCCTGATGCAGTCAGTTGCGATTTTTGCTTTTTAAGCGAATCGGTAGCTAAAAGGCTTAAGGCCATCTCAGTTGACACCACCACGCAAGTATCCGATCATCAGCCGGTAATGATTGAACTTGAATAATCCGGCAAATGACACCCCCCGTTGATCGACCTACACAAGCGCTGCGTAAAGACTTTGAATTTTTTGAGGTTATCACCCTGCGATACGCCGATAACGACGGCTATGGCCATGTGAATAACGCTCACTACTATTCATTTTTTGATACGGCAGTTGAAGGTTATCTGAGAGCAAAAGGCATGCGTGATGTGCTCTCAGGTCAGATCTCAACCCCTGTAGTTGCCTCAAGCTGTCGCTATTTCGAGGAGGTGGCTTTCCCTGGCACGATTGCCGTTGGTGTCAAAATCGACCGCATTGGGCGCTCCAGCATCACGTATTTAGTCGCCGTCTTCGTTAACGATGAAGAGCTTGCCCGAGCACAGGGGACGTTCACGACAGTGGCTACATCCAAGGAAACTGGCGGACCAGTGGACGTACCTCTGGTTTTTCGGAAAGCGCACGAGAACTAACTTGCTCGTGACTATTACCTGCTCTATCCGGTCTCACCAAAGCATAGGCACAAATCGCTTTGACCTTTGCCGATAAGCCTCATATTGTCGGAATTGCTTAATGAGCAGATGCTCTTCAACTTCTGATTTGAACCACAACACAAGAACGAGAGCACCGCAGGAATACCAAGCCCACCAACCATCAATCACGGTTGCACAGCCAGCTGCAAACAGCATCAGACTGCTGTACATCGGGTGTCTTATCCACTGATATGGTCCTTGAGTCACCAGCTGACCACCCTCTCTGGGTTCAGGAATAACATTGAAATTACCTGGACGATTGACCGTCAGCGTCCAAATGCCAAGCGCAATCGATACCGCAAACAAAGTTGAACCTGTTACACCGAAAGTCAGATTGGGCCAGGCTTGATAAGCCTGCCAAACAAGAGCGGCCAACAAGCCAAATTGCGCGAACACTAGGCCGTAGGACATATTTGAGACTCCATCTATGCCTTTAGCCCCCGCGCCACCAGAAAAGTCTCGGAGGATTTGTCTCGCGAAGCCTTAGGCTTTCGTTCCACCACTTTGACGAACTGCGTTTTAAGGTTCTGCACGATCTGTGAAAAACCGCTGCCGTGAAATGCCTTCATGATGAGCGCACCATCGGGCTTTAAATGCCTGGCAGCAAAATCCTGTGCGAGTTCACACACATGTGCAATGCGGGCCGAGTCAGCGCTAGCGACACCAGTAAGGTTAGGGGCCATATCAGACAGCACCAGATCGACCGACTTACCTTGAAGTTTGTCTTCTAGCGTGCGTAGCACACTGTCCTCTCTAAAATCACCCAGAATAAATTCGACACCCGCAATCGGTTCCATCTCCAGCATGTCTAATGCAATAATCTGACCGTTGATCGAACCGTCAGAACGCTTCAAACGCTCGCGAGCCACTTGTGACCAGCTTCCGGGCGTGGCGCCGAGATCGACCACCACATCACCTGGTTCAAGCAATTTTTCTGAGTCCAGGATCTCTAGAAGCTTGAAAGCAGCACGTGCCCGATAACCCTTTTGTTGGGCTAGCTTCACATAGGGATCCTGAATATGCTGATTTACCCAGTTTTTTGAGAATTTCTTTTTGGCCATTAACGTACAATCTCGACATGTCTGAATCACACACACCCATTAGCCTGACCAGTCAGGCTCGCAGCGCACTTAGAGGTGCTGCACATAGCCTGCGTCCGGTCGTACTGATCGGTGACCAGGGGTTAACGTCTGCTGTGCTCAAGGAAATTGACCTGGCACTGACGGCTCACGAACTCATCAAGGTTCGCGCGGGTTCGCAAGAACGAGAAGAGCGTAACGAGATGCTATCCCAAATCAGTGAAGAGCTTGGTTGCGCACCGATTCATCACCTCGGTAAAACCCTGATCCTCTACCGTCCTGGTAAAAAGGGATTGTATTCGGTTGCTGCAGGTATCGCAGTTGCCAAAGAGCCACGTACGACCCGCAAGGCGAGCGAGCCCCATACGCCTAAGAAGCTGGCCGCCCAAGGAAAAAAGGCTGGGCGCAAAACCGCCAGTAAAACGATGGCAACTCCGTCTGCCAGAGAGTCTTCATCAGGTAAGCCTTCGATCAAAGCCTTCTCGGCAGAACGTTCAGGGGTCAAGGCCAAACCTAAGCGTGCGGCGAGCGCTGGTAAGCCGGGTTCGAGACTGCGTTCGCCCGCAAAAAAATCGGCACGCAGTGCTCTGAGCTTGCGTGCCGGGGCTAGACGCGGCGCGAAGTGAGGCGCCGCTAATTGGCTGACTTTTATTCGTAGCGAACCGACAAAATCTCGTATTCTCGCTGACCCGATGGAGCACTAACTTCCACCACGTCACCCTCGTGTTTGCCAATAAGGGCTCTGGCCACAGGACTGGAAACAGAGATCTTGTTGTGGCGGATATCCGCCTCAATATCTCCCACAATCTGGTAAACCACCTTGTCTCCCGACTCGAGGTCTTCAATTTCGACTGTAGCACCGAAGACAATCCGTCCGTCTGTCTCAAGCTCTGTAGGGTTAATCACCTGGGCATTTGATAACACCCCATCGAGCTCACTGATGCGACCTTCGACAAACCCTTGACGTTCACGAGCGGCGTCGTACTCAGCATTTTCTGATAGGTCTCCCTGCGCCCGAGCCTCGGCGATCGCCTCAATAACGGCAGGACGCTCAACATGTTTTAAACGATGGAGCTCTTCTTGCAGGCGTTCAAACCCTGCAACGGTAATCGGAATAGCAGACATAGAATTTCCAGCCTCAAAATAAAACCCCGGCCAACACGAACCGGGGCGCGACTTTCTAGACGTATTTTGTGGGAAGTTTGGCAAGTTTGCAAGTACACCCGGATGTTTCTAGCCTGCCAATGCAAATCTGCTGGTTATATAGGGTAGCCGGAGCGCTCATAAGTGCCTCGCGCGACGTGCTTAGCGAGACGTCACTGGTGGTCACAGACGCAAAGAGACTAGGACATTACCAAATCGCAGACTGGTATTGTCATTTGATCTGACCGAGTACATGCATGAAAGCCTGCACGCACAAATGGGCATCATCATTGGTAGTCATCTCCAGCGGATTATGGCTGATACCGCTGTTTAACCCACGCACAAATAGCATCGCTTGCGGCATGATGTCGTGTAGTTTCATTGCATCATGACCAGCACCACTAGGCATTCTAAATACGGGTAGCCCAACTTCCTTGACTGCTCTCTCCCAGCGTGATTGCCACTCAGGCGCTGATGGCGCTGCGGCTACACGCATGATCTCTTCCAGTTCAAACTGGACGCCACGGCGCTGACAGATTGATGCTAACTCAGCCTTGACATCTGCCACGCAAGCATCTCTAACCTGATCGGTTGTGGCGCGAATATCGAGGCTAAACCGGCATCGCCCGGGCACCACATTGATTGAACCGCTAGGCACCTCGAGCATACCGATGGTACCGACCAAATCAGGCACGGATGCCGCTCGCTTCTCAAGGTATAGCGCCAACTCAGCCACAGCGACAGCAGCATCACGGCGCATGCCCATGGGAGTCGTACCGGCGTGGCTAGCCATTCCACGCACCTCACACAAAAGCCGAACGCCGCCGTTTATAGATGTCACCACCCCAAGGGGCAAGTCCAACTCATTGAGAACTGGCCCCTGTTCAATGTGCACCTCAACAAATCCCAGATAGTTGTTTGGATCACGCTTGATGGAAGCAATATCGTCAATCGATAACCCCGCATTTTGCATGGCTTGTCGCATGCTGATCCCATTGGCATCGATTTGATCCAACCAGTCCGGGTTAAATTGGCCGGTCAACGCACCTGATCCTAAAAATACTGCTTTGTAACGCTGCCCTTCTTCTTCAGAAAATGCCACCACTTCGATACCGAAGGACAAGCGCTTTGCCTGATCGGCCAGTTCCTTGACACACAACATAGGGGCAAATATCCCTAAACGACCGTCGTACTTGCCACCATTGCGCACAGTATCGTAGTGGCTTCCGGTCAATAGTCGCTTGGCATTCTTATCCATTCCATGATAGACGCCAACCACGTTGCCAACCGCATCAATGCTGACGTCATCAAAGCCGCATTCATCACGCATCAACCGGGCAATGTGTTGAGCACAGGCTTGGTGTGCCTCAGTCAGATACGTCACTGTCAACTCACCACGCTCTAAGTAGCCCGGTTCGCTGTGTACGGCCAGCTCCTCACACCAATCCCAAAGCTGATTACCTAGTACTGGCTGCGCATCGAACTTATCGTTCAGTCGGAGCTCGGCGATGCGATGAATGTTGCGTAATGCCTCGCGTCGCTCAAAATCAACGGGATTATTCAACCGTCGCGCCAATGTCGAGATAATTTCAGCTTTTCCTAGTCCCGTGCCTCGAGGACCACGAACAGCCAATATGAATGGAAATCCGAACTTCGCTTTATAGGCTAGGTTTAGCCTCTCTAGCTCTTCTAATTCTTCAGATGTAAAGTCAATTAAACCTAATTTATCCTGTGCATAGGCAGACTTTGCCATGAGCGAGTTACAGTGCATTATCTCGCACGCAATTTCTGGATAAGCGCGGATCAACTCAAGCTGAGCATGTTCTGCAGCCTGATTGACTATTTCGGTCAATCCGTGCTTGAGTGCTGTGAGGGAAGCAAATGGTCGTTTACCTGCCGCATGTCGAACAATCCAGGCTGAGTGCTCATAAATACCGTCAAGCAATGTCACCAAGTCCGCTTCGCCCGCCCCATTTATTTGGTCAAGCGTTATTGTCATGTCACTTTCCCCAGAATCAAGCGTCACCAACAAGTTTTACAAAAGTTTGACAGATAAACCGCAAGCAAATTGTATACAAGAATTTTTCACTACAGCAATAAAGAAACACGGCTTGCCATGGACACACTCAACCCCTATCTTTTCTCCCCAATACCGGGATAACAACGCAGGCATACACATATTCAACGCTTGAAGTTCAACAGTCGCTAGGATAACGCTGACTGCTCAATGCTTTAGCACGACACTTTGCTGACAGCAGTGACCGACGTGCTACTGAATCGCGTCTTTAATGATCCAAAAGGGAGTCTCCAGGCATCCTGCCTTGGCAACTCATGGTGCTGCTGCAACCATTCACACTGCCAAACCTTGCGCGCACCCTTAATGGGGCCCACAACACGTCGCTGTTGTCGGGCTCACTTTTTCGCCCCGACAATCGAGCGGGCGAGCATATGACTGGTCACTATTCTAAGAATCATGGCAAACACTTGATCTATCTCGTGAAATAGCGAAGTTTTTGTGACCGGAGATACACGTCAAAAGTTAAATTGTAATAAGTCGATTGGTTAGTCTGATATCGAAACCCATGAAGTTTGGTGATTACCAAACTTTGGCTTTCAATCAGAACCCACTTTGGCGCTGTTGTGGCGCGATTCGTCTAAGTGATTTGTATCGAAGCGATTGATTACTGCCTGACATTTGGATTAATTCATGAGTGCCTTTTGCGAAGAACGTGTGTTAAGCGTCCATCACTGGACCGACCGGCTTTTTTCCTTTACGACGACCCGAGACGCATCCCTTCGCTTTAGCAATGGTCACTTCACCATGATTGGCCTGAAAGTAAATGACAAACCTCTTTTGCGTGCATACAGCATCGCAAGCGCCAACTATGAAGAGCATCTGGAGTTTTTCAGTATCAAAGTACCTGATGGACCATTGACGTCCAGGCTCCAGCACATTAAGTCAGGCGACACAATCATCGTGGGTCGCAAGCCCACAGGCACACTATTGATTGACTATCTTTTACCAGGCAAGCGTCTCTACCTACTGGCCACGGGCACCGGGCTGGCACCCTACTTGAGCATCGTGCGTGACCCGGAAACTTACGAGAAATTCGACGAAGTCATTGTGGTGCACGGTGTCCGAGAAGTTGCTGAGCTCGCGTATCGCGATCTTTTTATACGCGAATTACCGGAACATGAGTTTTTGGGTGAATTAGTGCGCAACAAATTGCGCTACTACCCAACTGTGACTCGCGAAGCATTCGAACACCAGGGTCGGATAACCGATCTGATTGAGTCGGGCGAGCTGTTTACTAACCTTGGTCTACACACACTGGATCCAGCCGTTGACCGAGCCATGATCTGCGGCAGCCCGGCCATGCTGCGTGATTTAAAAGCCATATTTGAGACACGTCACTTCAAAGAAGGGAGCACGACTACACCTGGTGACTTTGTGATTGAACGAGCATTTGCCGAACAGTGAACACTCGAACAGGCCGAACTCCCAGACAAAGTCGAGGTCAAGATACCAGGGCGAACCTTTTACAAGCCGCTGTCTCAGTATTTTCTGAGTCAGGGCTGCATGGCGGCAGTGTTTCGCGAATTGCCAAGCTCGCCGAATCGTATGACCGAATGATTTATTACTATTTCGGCAGCAAAGAGGGTCTGTTTGTCGCGACGCTCGAGGAAATGTATCGTCAATACAATGAAGCGGAGTCATCGGTTGAGCTTAACCTCGAACAGCCTGTCGATGCGCTTAAGAAAGCCACCATATTTTTTGTTCGCTATTTCCGCGACCACCCTGAATTTGTCACGGTTCTCAACAGCGAGAACCTCCACAAAGGTAAACATATCAGCCAATCACTATTGGCAAACCAGTTCTCCAAGCCTGCCATTGGCTTGGTGCACCGAGTGCTACAAGCAGGTAAAACCAAAGGGATTTTTCGGGTCGATATCTCGCCTAGGGATATTTACGTCATGATCTCGGCCATGGGTTACTTTTACCAATCAAACCAGTACACTCTATCGGCATTTTTAGATGAACCGCTACGCGATCCTAAGCTTTATGATCAGTGGGAAGCGTTTGTAGTAGATGCGGTTTTGCGTACAGTGCGCACCAATCTGGTTGAATTGGGATAACTTAAATAGGCAATGGTAGTCATACATGAGCACCGAATTCCTGATTGTTCGCCATGGCGAAACGCCATGGAACGTGGAACGACGAATACAAGGTTGGCGTGACATCGATCTAAATGACAACGGTCGCAAACAAGCCGCGCAACTAGCGCAACGCCTAAGCCAACCTGACACTCCGCACGCACCATTGCACGCCGTCTACAGCAGTGATTTGTCCCGCGCGCGATCAACCGCCCAGCCAGTAGCCGAACGCCTGAATTTGCCTCTTGGATTGATCCAAGGAGTACGCGAGCGTAACTATGGCATTCTCGAGGGAGTCCCATTTGATCAGATGCAACAGCGCTACCCGGATATCGCCAAGATCTGGCAATCACGCGATCCTGACGGCGTAATTCCAGAGGGTGAAACTTTGCGCGAGTTTCACGCCCGAGTCACTGAGGCACTTGAGGCACTCGCTGCAAATCATCCACAGCAGCGTGTACTGGTTGTCACCCATGGCGGTGCCATGGATATTTTGTGGCGCATAGCCTCCGGTGAACCAATTCAGACGCCACGAAAGGTCATCATGCTTAATGCCAGTATCAACCGTATCCTGATTAAATCAGACGCTGATGGTTTTAAGTGGTCTTTACTCGACTGGGGTGATGTGAGTCACCTGCAAAAACCTGCAGATGATCTAGTTTCCTGACCACTGGCGTTAGTCAGGTCGGACGTCTTGGTTTTCTTGGTGCGTTCATGGCCAATCGATCATAGAGCCACACTGGCAACAGTTTCATGAGCCGTGACACGATAGCCATTTGCCAGGGAATCACGGCGTATCGACGCTTAGCTGCAACAGCCCGAACAGCACGTCGCGCGAATTCATCAGCATCCAGCAAAAACGGCATGCTGTAGGGATTTTTTGCAGTCATCTCACTTTTTACATAACCCGGGGCAATAGTTACCACATCAATACCTTTGGGCTTTAGTTCTAGTCGCAGGCTCTCGCAGTAGGTAGTGACTGCAGATTTTGAGGCACTGTATGCACCTGCACCCGGCAGGCCTCGTACCCCAGCCACACTCGAAATACCAACCAATGTGCCTTGCCCGTGTTTGGTCATGATGGGCACAAATGGCTCGAATGTTGAAACCATCGCCAGAAGATTGATATCGAAGATGTCTTTGAATACCTCAAAGTCTTCGTCACACTCGGTCAAGGTACCAGCACTGACACCCGCATTGGCTATCACAATATCCACATGACCAACTTTTGCAACGAAATCCTGTGCCGCAGCATGCAAGGCCGCTCGATGACGGACATCAACGGCGTAAATATGAACCTCACTACGGAGATTGCGTGCCATCTCGTCCAGACGATCACTGCGGCGTGCAACCAATCCAAGTACGTGTCCCTGACTTGCATATTGTCTCGCTAGGGCCTGCCCTATGCCACTAGAGGCGCCGGTGATGAATACCGCCATGTCTCACCTGCCTCTCATGAACAACTAGGCCTGCAGAGATTGATGCAGACTTTGTAGCGAATAGACCTGCAACCCTTTGCCATGGCGAAGGTAATGCATACCCTGCACCGCAGCCCAAGCGCCAGCGATGGTTGTGTAGTAGGTCACCCGGTTTGCCAGCGCCTGCGTACGAATTGCACGAGAATCGGCAATTGCATTTCGACGTTCTTCAACGGTATTGATGACCAAGCCGATCTCACCATCATTCTTAAGCATATCAACCACATGGGGTCGGCCTTCAGCCACTTTGTTGACAGCAACCACCTCAATGCCCGCCTCTTTGATCACAGCAGCGGTGCCGCGGGTAGCTACAATACTGAAACCGAGCTCAGACAGCATACGGGCGATTTCAACGGCCCTCGGTTTGTCTTGCTGTTTAACGCTAATGAAGACTCGACCCGACTCTGGTAGTTTGACGCTCGCCGCCATTTGTGACTTTACAAAAGCCTCACCGAAGCTTTCGCCCACTCCCATGACCTCACCGGTGGACTTCATCTCCGGGCCGAGAATGGTATCGACGCCTGGGAATTTAACGAAGGGAAATACAGCCTCTTTGACCGAAAAGTACTTCGGTATGACCTCTTGGCTCAACCCTTGGTCGGCAAATGACCGGCCCGCCATAGCGCGTGCAGCGATCTTCGCCAGTTGCAGGCCAGTCGCCTTGGAGACGAATGGAACAGTACGCGACGCCCTCGGGTTCACCTCAAGGACATAGACTTCGCCATCCTGAACCGCAAACTGCACATTCATGAGGCCATTCACATTCAGGGCTCGGGCCATTGACGCAGTCTGACGTTTGATTTCCTCGATAGTCTCAGATGGCAACGAATAAGGCGGCAAGCAGCAGGCGGAGTCACCGGAGTGCACGCCTGCCTGCTCAATATGCTCCATGACACCACCGATAAACACGCGTTGGCCATCACACAGACAATCCACATCAACTTCAATAGCGTGATTCAGGAATCGATCAAGCAACACGGGCGAGTCATTGCTGACTTTGACCGCTTCGCGCATATACCGCTCAAGATCGATTTGCTCATGCACGATCTCCATGGCGCGGCCACCGAGCACATAACTTGGGCGAACGACAAGCGGATAACCGATTTCCTGCGCATGTGCTAGTGCCTCCTCTTGAGTGCGAGCGGTGCGGTTGGCTGGCTGCTTTAGTCCAAGCTTTTGCAGGAGTTTTTGGAATCGCTCCCGGTCTTCCGCCATATCAATCGAGTCAGGGCTTGTCCCAATAATCGGCACACCATTGGCTTCTAATGCACGAGCAAGCTTCAAAGGCGTCTGGCCGCCATACTGCACAATCATGCCAACTGGGTTTTCTTTATGGACGATTTCAAGTACGTCCTCGAGAGTTAATGGCTCAAAATACAACCTGTCGGAGGTGTCGTAGTCAGTCGACACTGTTTCGGGGTTGCAGTTAACCATAATGGTTTCGAACCCGTCCTCGCGCAGCGCAAGCGCTGCATGAACACAACAATAATCAAACTCAATGCCTTGTCCAATTCGGTTTGGACCACCACCAAGCACAATGATCTTGCGTTTGTCGGAGGGCTCAGCCTCACATTGTTCCTCGTAAGTCGAATACATATAAGCCGTGTTGGTGGCGAACTCGGCGGCGCAGGTATCCACCCGTTTGTACACGGGACGCACTCCGTATTGATGGCGCAACTTGCGGATTTCAGCCTCGGTAGTATCAAGTAGAAACGCAAGACGGCGATCCGAGAAACCGCGCCGTTTTAACTGCCACAGCGTATCGCGATCCAAGTCGACCAGCGTACGTTGTTCAAGCGCTAGTTCGATATCTACTATTTCCTGAATTTGGGCTAGAAACCACGGATCGATCTTGGTTAGCTCATGCACCTCGTCGAGTGTAAAGCCCTGCGCAAATGCATCACCCACGTACCAGATACGTTCAGGGCCAGGCTCTCCGAGTTCAATTTGAATTTTTTCTCGATCGGTTGTCATTTGATTCAGACCATCGACCCCGATCTCCAAACCACGCATCGCTTTTTGCAGGGACTCCTGGAAAGTACGACCCATGGCCATTACTTCACCCACTGACTTCATCTGCGTCGTCAGGCGAGCATCAGCCTGCGGGAACTTCTCGAATGCAAATCGCGGGATCTTGGTAACGACATAGTCTATCGTTGGCTCAAATGATGCTGGCGTAGCACCACCCGTGATCTCATTCTTGAGTTCGTCAAGCGTGTAGCCCACAGCCAGACGTGCGGCCACTTTGGCAATCGGGAACCCTGTCGCTTTGGATGCCAGTGCGGACGAACGCGACACGCGAGGATTCATCTCGATCACGATCAGGCGACCGTTTTGCGGGTTCAACGCAAACTGTACATTTGAGCCACCCGTATCAACACCAATCTCGCGCAAGACCGCGATCGATGCGTCACGCATGATCTGGTATTCCTTGTCAGTCAGTGTCTGAGCAGGCGCAACCGTAATCGAGTCGCCGGTGTGAACGCCCATAGGGTCCAAATTTTCTATGGAGCAGACAATGATGCAGTTATCAGCCCGATCACGTACCACCTCCATCTCGTACTCTTTCCAGCCAAGCAGCGATTCCTCAATCAGGAGCTCATTGGTTGGCGAAGCCTCGAGGCCGCGACGACAAATGGTTTCAAACTCCTCAGCGTTGTAGGCAATACCGCCCCCGGAACCGCCAAGCGTGAAACTCGGACGAATCACCATAGGGAACCCTATTGACCCAGTTTCCTCTGAAATTCGACGCTGAACAGCCCAAGCTTCGTCCATCGAGTGCGCTACACCAGACTTGGCAGACTCCAGCCCAATGGTGGACATGGCATCCTTGAATTTTTGACGGTCTTCGGCTTTTTCAATTGCGTGCGCGTTAGCGCCGATCATCTCAACGCCGTGTTTTTGCAACACTCCGTGGCGCTCAAGATCAAGCGCACAGTTCAACGCAGTTTGCCCACCCATTGTTGGCAGTAATGCATCAGGCTTTTCTAGCTCGATGATTTTTTCCACCGCCTGCCAGGTTATCGGCTCGATATACGTGACGTCCGCAGTTTCCGGATCAGTCATGATGGTGGCTGGGTTACTGTTAACCAAAATGGTCCGAAAACCCTCGGCTTTAAGAGCCTTGCAGGCTTGTGCGCCAGAATAGTCAAATTCACAAGCCTGGCCGATGATGATAGGGCCTGCGCCAATAATCAGAATGCTTTGGATGTCAGTACGTTTGGGCATGAGCTACTCAGTGCGTCGCATTGGCCATCAGGCCCATGAATTTGTCAAACAGCACGACGATGTCGTGCGGACCGGGACTGGCTTCAGGATGTCCTTGGAAACAGAAGGCTGGGCGATCGGTCAATTCAAACCCCTGCAAGGTGCCGTCAAATAGCGATATGTGGGTAACGCGCGCATGGCCAGGCAGCGTTTTTGCATCCACTGCAAATCCATGATTCTGGGCAGTAATAAACACCCGGCCAGAATCGAGATCTTGCACTGGATGGTTTGAACCGTGGTGACCCGTCTTCATTTTGACTGTTGATGCGCCAACCGCTAGACCCATGATCTGGTGTCCCAGACAAATACCGAACAAGGGTATCTTGCGATCCAGAAAAACCTTGGCTGCCTCAATAGCGTAATCACAGGGATCCGGATCACCCGGACCATTAGATAGAAATACACCATCTGGAGCCATGGCAAGTACTGCGTCTGCGGGTGTCTGAGCCGGAACCACCGTGACTTTGCAGCCACGCTCGACCATCAACCGCAAGATATTGTGCTTAACGCCGAAGTCGTATGCCACAACATGTGGCCCACTACCGATACCCTGCCCAAAACCCTCGCTGAGCTGCCAAACCGACGAATTCCAGTCATGCTGCTCCTGAGTCGAGACGGTTTTGGCTAGGTCCTGACCGGACATTCCAGGGAAACCTTTCGCCAGCGCCAAAGCCTTTTCAATGTCGTCACCAACAAATAGGCAGGCGCCCTGCGCACCCTTATCGCGCAAAGCGCGGGTCAGTTTTCTGGTGTCAATGCCTGTGATGCCCACCACGCCTTGCGCTTTGAGGTATTCTGGCAATGACTGCTGTGACCTGAAGTTTGAAACGCGCAGGGACAGATCGCGAATAACCAGTCCGGCTGCATGAATTTTGGTGGATTCGGTGTCTTCATCGTTAACACCGGTGTTGCCGATGTGCGGATAGGTAAGCGTGACCAATTGCCCGCTGTAACTCGGGTCGGTCAGGATTTCCTGGTAGCCAGTCATTGCAGTGTTGAAGACAATTTCGGCAACTGTATGACCAGAGGCCCCGATCGAATAACCGTGAAATACGGTTCCGTCTGCCAAAGCTAGAATTGCAGGAGGAAACCGATGACGGTCGTCCCCAGGAAAAAGAGATGGCAGCACGCTAAACCCCGGATTCAAAATCGATATTCAAACCTTTCAAGTATAACCTATGCCAACTTTGCTCGATGCACTCAAACAATCCACCACAGTAGTGGCCGACACTGGTGATTTTGAGGGGATGAGACGCTTCTCCCCTACTGATGCCACAACCAACCCATCACTGATCCTGAAGGCAGTTCAGTTACCCGCCTACCAGGATTTGCTCGATGCAGTCACCTCGCAGAGCAAAGGCCTACCCATCGATGAGGTTGTCGACCGCCTGTTAGTCGCCTTCGGCAGCGAGATCCTTAAAATCGTGCCGGGTCGAGTCTCCACCGAAGTGGACGCACGGCTGTCGTTTGACACGCAAGCCACCATTGAACGAGCACGCCGAATTATTGCCTTTTATAGTGAACACAATGTCGATAAGTCTCGTGTGCTCATCAAAATAGCCGCCACTTGGGAAGGCATCGAAGCAGCAAAAGTATTGCAGCAAGAAGGCATTGCTTGCAACCTGACATTACTGTTCAGTCTTGTACAAGCGGTGGCCTGCGCCAATGCGCAGGTTCAACTCATTTCCCCTTTTGTGGGACGCATCTACGACTGGCACAAACAACAGGCTGGCGTTCACTGGGATGAAGCTGCGCATTCCGGTGCTAACGATCCCGGGGTGGAGTCGGTCTCGCGAATCTACTCATACTTCAAGACCCACGGGATCACCACGGAAATTATGGGGGCAAGTTTCAGGAATATCGGCCAGATCCTAGCGCTGGCAGGTTGCGACCTTCTGACCATCAGCCCCGAACTGCTGACCGAACTTGATGCAGCCGAAGGTGTGCTCACCTCGCGACTGACCCCTGCCTTTGCCAGCGCCAACGCACCCGAGACCCTGAAACTTGATGAGCCTAGTTTCCGCTTTCTGCTAAACGAAGATGCGATGGCTACTGACAAACTTGCCCAAGGAATTCGGGCATTTGTAGCTGATGCCCGAAAACTTGATCAGCTTCTGATCGCGCGGCTATAGAACCTGTCATGGCTCAAGCCCACCCAACCGACGGCATGCCGCAACTGACCCTGGATGGACCGGTGGCAATCATTGAGTTTTGTCGTCCGACTGTGGCTAATCGCTTGAGCCCCAATGACTTAGAGGTGCTTAACGCTCACATCCAGACGGTTGACCAGAACCCTGAGATTCTTGTTCTGCTACTGAAAGCTCAGGGTAAATACTTTTGTTCAGGGTATGACATTGGCGCGCTCGGGCAAAGTAGTGCACCAAGTTCACTGTACTTCGGACAAACAGTTGACCGTCTCGAGCAAGCACGACCAGTCACCGTTGCAATGATCCAGGGCGGAATCTACGGTGGGGGCACTGATTTGGCGCTTGCCTGTGACTTTCGGATAGGAAGCTTCGATTGCAATATGTTCATGCCAGCCACGCGATTAGGATTGCACTTTTATCCTGGCGGCTTGAGGCGCTATGTCACCAGACTAGGCATTGACCAAGCCAAACGACTTTTTCTGACTGCTGAAAAAATTGATGCGTCAGAGATGCTGCGCATTGGTTTTTTGACGGATCTAGTGCCAGCAACGGAACTGGGCATCAAAACACAAGCACTTCTTGAAACGCTAACACAAATGGCACCGATCCCATTGCTTGGCGTGAAATCACACCTAAATCAAATTGCCAATAATGATATGGATTTTCAGGCAATTGAAGCCTTGGTGCGGCAATCAGAAAGATCTGAGGATTTGTTAGAGGGCGCACGGGCGTTTAAGGAGAGACGGCCACCAAAATTTTCAGGACGATAAAGAACACAATAAATCGCTCAATCAGAAGCGTGTCTTAACAGTATGGAGGAGGACTTAACATGAACACTGTCGCTTTTATAGGGTTGGGCAATATGGGTGGACCCATGGCACGCAATCTTATCAAGGGAGGTTTGAAGCTACGAGTGTATGACCTGGTGCCATCACTATCAGCACCATTTGCAAACCTCGGTGCTACTGTTTGCGACAGTGCGCAACAAGCGGTTACCGATGCACATATCGTGATCAGTATGCTGCCTGCCAGTCAGCACGTACAAGCACTCTACCTAGGTGAAGACGGCATACTTAATAAGCTAGCCCCCGACACGCTAGTATTAGATTGCAGCACTATCGCGCCTGCGACTAGTCGTCAGTTGGCACAAGCTGCTCACAGACTGAATCTGGATATCATCGATGCACCTGTCTCCGGTGGCACTCATGGAGCAGCCGCAGGCACGCTAACTTTCATTATTGGGGGGAAACCAGATGCGGTTGAACGGGCGCGCCCCTTATTGGAGCTGATGGGCAGCAATATCTTTCATGCCGGTGAAGCAGGGGCCGGGCAAGCCGCAAAAATAGCGAACAACATGGTGCTTGGGATTCAAATGATCGCCACAGCTGAGGCCTTAAACCTCGGTGTAGCCAACGGACTGGACCCCAAAGTTTTATCAGACATTATGACGCGTAGCTCAGGGCGTAATTGGGCAGTTGAAGTCTACAACCCATGGCCTGGCGTGATGGAGAACGTACCAGCAGCCAAGAACTATGCCGGTGGGTTTGGTGTGGATTTGATGATCAAGGATCTGGGCTTGGCACTTCAAGCAGCTGTACAAAGCGATTGCTCTGCCCGCCTTGGTGAACTAGCACATGATCTGTACGCACAACACAGTGAAGATGGTCACGGCAAGCTTGACTTCTCTAGCGTTTTGAAACTTGTACAAAAAAGTCCGACTAATAAAAAGTCTACTTAGCGAACAGGGTTTAAATTAACCGCTCGCACGTATTGAATACTAGGCTGGCTTGCGCTCCATCAGCGCCCAAGCCACCGTACCCGCGTCGACGTACTCGATTTCACTACCAGCTGGTACGCCTCTGGCTATCCGGGTAACCGACAGACCCTTGGCTCGCAACACCTCAGACAAATAATGAGCCGTCGTATCACCTTCGGCAGTGAAATTAGTCGCGAGGATGACTTCCCGCACTAAACCATCACAAGCCCTTTCGAGTAAACGGGCTAACTGGATCTCATTGGCGCCCATGCCTTCAAGCGGAGCAATACGACCCATCAACACAAAATAAAGACCTTTGTAATTATGTGTTGACTCAATAATATTCTGGTCAGCTGCCGTTTCCACTACACATAACAAACTCGTGTCACGGTTCGGGCTCACACAGGTAGGACAAATCACTTCTTGCGTAAAACCATTGCACTTTTCGCAATGCTGTAAGTTGTTGAGCGCTAGCTCTAGCGCATTGCTGAGGTTATGTGCCGCATCGGGGTCGTGTTGCAAGAGGTGATAAGCCATTCGCCTGGCAGTTCGCACACCTACACCCGGTAGTGCACGCAAGGCGTCTACCAACGCAACTAGCGCTTGGGGCTCGGGCAGGTGCGGTTGCATAAACTAGAAAGGCAGTTTCATGCCCGGCGGCAATGGCATGCCAGCGGTCACTGACGCCATTCTCTCCTGAGCGGTGGCTTCAGCCTTGCGCAACGCGTCATTGAAGGCCGCAGCCACCAGATCTTCCAACATATCCTTGTCTTCACCAAGCAAGCTTGGATCGATCTCAACGCGCTTGACATCATGCCTGCATGACATGGTCACCTTAACCAGATTACCTCCGGCGGCACCCTCGACTAGCAGGTCAGCAAGTGCCTCCTGAGCTTTCTTTAGATTTTCCTGCATTTGTTGGGCCTGACGCATTAAGCCGGCCATCTGTCCTTTCATCATGTCTTCAGTCCTTGAACAACCCACACAAAAACGTAGTCAAACTTAAGTCAACACTCACTCTAACCAGACCCATCGGCCGCACGCACCGATCCAGGTACAACGTGTGCACCAAACCCTTCGATCAATGCGTTCACGAAAGGATCATCGCGCACAATTTCTTCCGCCTCTAGCTGTCGCTCGCGTGCCTGAGCGTCCGCAATCGACTGGGAGGAAGCCCCCTCGCCCAATTCACCCACCATCAACTTGATCTGAATGGGCCGCCCTAGTGTCTGGGCAAGCACTTCGGACAAACGTTTAACGTGAGCGCCCTGGGTGAGTGCCTGTGTTGGAACAACTAACGATAACGCATCATCGCTTGCACCCGCGCAGGCCGACTGGGTGGCGAGCTGCTGAGCCATACCGGTCAGTGGCAAGCCAACCGCAAAATGAGGCCAATTAAGTACGAATCGCTCATCTAGCTTAATCTGAGTATCTGGGATTGAATCCTCAAGCGCCTTGGTTTGAGTCTTGTTTTCTGACGCTTGAATCGGAACAGTCGATTGGTCGCTTTGGTTTTTAATGACGCTAGACCGAGCAGGACTTTGATCAGCTTGGTCGATTTGCTCATACGTCAGAGTTTTTTTTTCAGCCGACGGCTTGGGTTGCATGTCTGATGCATTAACGTCGACAAACGACAACATTTTCAGACAAACCATCATAAATCCAGCATATTCATCGGGCGCCAGTGACATCTCCTGGCGACCATGAACAGCAACGGTATAGAACAATTGCAGCAAATCCGCAGGCATCATCTTTGCCAGTTCACGTTGCTCATCATCTAGTGCATCCAGACTATCCGACTCTGTGGGCACCCGCTGGTGTATGGCTAACTGCGACATGAGCACAGCGAGGTCTGCCAGTGCAGCTCGAAACGAAATCCCACGGCTAGCCAACGCATCTGCGACCGCCAAAACACCAGCGGCATCGCCGCTGAGCAAGGCTTTTAATAACTGGGTCAGATGGGTCTGATCCACGCTACCGAGCATGGTGCGCACAGCCTCAGCACTCAGGTTGGCACTGCTATAAGCGATGGCCTGATCCGTCAGTGAAAGAGCATCTCGCATGGACCCAGAGGCAGCCTGACCAATTAGCCGCAGAGCTTTGGACTCATAGGGTATACCCTCTTGCGTCAATACTTTTTGCAAGTATTCAGCGACCGCCTCAGGTGGCATCTGCTTCAGGTTAAATTGCAGGCACCGCGATAATACCGT
Organism: Orrella daihaiensis; assembly: GCF_022811525.1. Taxonomy (NCBI): domain Bacteria; kingdom Pseudomonadati; phylum Pseudomonadota; class Betaproteobacteria; order Burkholderiales; family Alcaligenaceae; genus Orrella; species Orrella daihaiensis. Next base: position 2,300,076 of record NZ_CP063982.1, read on the forward strand.
GGGGGGAATCTTTTGTGGGTCAGTCGTCGCCAAAATGAATTTGACATGCGGTGGCGGCTCTTCAAGCGTCTTGAGCATCGCATTAAACGCATGACCAGAGAGCATGTGCACTTCGTCGATCATGTAAACCTTAAAGCGCCCGACCGCTGGCGCATACACAGCTTGCTCCAGGAGCTGCGTCATTTCCTCAACACCACGGTTCGATGCTGCGTCAAGCTCGACGTAGTCGACAAAGCGACCACCATCTATTTCAGTGCAAGCTCGACATTGCCCGCAGGCAGTGGCCGTAATGCCAGTTTCACAGTTCAGCGATTTAGCCAAAATTCGAGACAAGGTGGTTTTACCAACACCACGAGTACCCGTAAAAAGCCAGGCGTGGTGCAACCGACCTGTAGATAAGGCGTGCGTTAACGCTCGGACCACGTGATCTTGTCCGACCAGGCTCTCGAAATCTCGCGGCCGCCACTTTCGGGCTAGAACTAAATAACTCATCGCACCTATCTGCGTACGCTGACGCGCGCCATGTTGTACGGGGCATCCAGATCATGGATGCCAGGAGGCGAGCCTTACTCCGGCACTGACTCGGCACGGCTGTGGCTGCTTCGTTCCCGACCTGACCAGTTTCACCGCTGAGTCATGCGAAGGGGCCCGCCCGAAGACATTCTAGCAGGCTCAGTGTGCTGCCCCGTTCATTGCACGTCCAGCCAGAGGTCATCTCGCGGAAAATAAAGAACTGACCTAGCGTTCCGACCATCCAGCAATTGCAATTGTTCACGGTAACGCCTCATTTGAGCGCTATATCGATCAATCATCCGGTTAGCAAAGGCCTGCTTATCTTCCGAGGCAGCCGGACGAGATGTTTTGTAGTCAACCACCAACCAGCCCTCAGACAAATCGATCGCCAGATCCATAATCGATACCGTCTGACGGGCATCAATCAAAGCCCATTCAACCTGGCGCAACGGTTGGCCAAGTAACCACTGGCCTCGTTCACTGGCAAGCATTGCGCTAAGTGCGGCCGCAACCTCACTGGCAGCATGTTGGCGCAGTGGTTCCGGCAAACCAAGCGCTCTCAGTTGACGCTCGAGCGCCTGCTGCGACGGCAGTACGGGCCTGCGCGACTTATCTAGCAACGCAAACCGCGCGAGCCATGCATGAATCAGAATACCGCTGATTCTTTCTGACGACTCAGCACTGGGCCAACTATATCGATCCGAGCCACGATTGAACTGATCTCTGGATACTTGAATCTGATCAATCACAATAGGCTCAGAGACGCGTAATAGAGGGGGTGCTTGCCAAATAGGCTTGGGTTGATCGTCTTCACAGGCTGACGTATCACTATCCGGCATCTGGATTACGGGCTTGAAGGGCCAAAGTCTAGAGAGCAGGCTGCTTTTGTGGGGCTCAGCCCAGTCACCGGTCTTCTCATTGATCGCACCTACCGCAACCAGATGCAGTGATTCACGGGCGCGTGTGGCGGCCACATACAGCAATCGGTCAACCTCAAAATACTGCCGCATCTTCTCTCGTTGGGCCAAGTACCTTGACAAAGGATCCTGCTCATCTTCAATACGCGCTTTGATCGGTCCAAACAAAACCCGTTGATCGTGCTGCTCAACGCGTACCAAGGGAGCACTATCGGATTTAGCCTGACGCTCCAAACCTAGCAGAACGACCACCTCGAATTCCAGACCCTTGGCTTTGTGCATGGTCATTACTTCAATAGCCCGACCTGATGTTTGGGGCTCTGCATAAAGTCGAGCCAACTGGCGCTCAAGTTCGTCTAGATCAATGTGGCTGTAGTCTGACAAACGTTGAACAAGGCTGAGAAACGATTGCGCATCAAGCAAATCCGAGGCTGCTGTTATCAGCCGATCACCTTGTAGCGCCCGCCACGTAGCCTCAAGTCGCGCCACAAAGGGTTTGGCTTGTGCATCAGTTAACGCGCCAAGCAATACCTTCCCAACACCAAGAACACGTACCCACTGCTCAGGATCAATCCCTTGAGGCATTTGCGGCATATCTAGACAACTCGTTAATACATCGCAAACCGCCTTACGTTCATCCATAAAGAGGCGCATCATGGTGTCGAGCGTTAAACCGCACCAAGGGGCGCGTAACACTGCCAACCAGGCAGCACGATCACCGCGATGACAAAGTGCGCGGGCAAGCTGCAGGAGGTCAACCACAACTGTCCTCGATTTAAGACTATCGAGTTCGATCGCTCGACATGGCAGGCCGGCTTTTGTCAAAGCTCGAGTGACATCTCCGAGGTGAGGACGTGACCTCACGAGTATCGCCATTGGTTTATCTGACTCTCGGTGAGCCTCCCATGCATGACGGGCTATATCTACCACGCGCATCCAAGCAGTTTGATTGTCAGGCTCCAAGTACCAACGCACCGCGGCTTCATTAGATGTCGCCCGCCACGGGTAGGCCTTCTCATATCGAATGGCCCCAAATTCTGGATGGTTTGCTGTAGGGAATAAAGGCCCAAACGTTTGATTGACCCAATCGACCACACCTGCTTGCGACCGAAAATTGGCTGTCAAAGTAAGTGGCTCCAATTTCAAATCACCGACTCCCTCTGCCTGGACTTTCAAAAACAGACTCACTTCAGCCTTTCGAAAGCGGTAGATTGACTGCATAGGGTCGCCCACCAGAAACAGCGTTCTCGCATCTGCTGGCTGCCAGCCGGCTGTCAAGCGTTTTAACAACTCTAGCTGTGTCTGACTGGTGTCTTGAAATTCATCAACCAGCAAGTGTGCAATTCGATTATCTAGCTTTAGCAACAAATCGCTCGGATCGTCTGCCCCGCCTAGGGCCAGGACGGCGCGGTGAGCGACTTCAATAAAGTCCACTTCGCCGCGTTCGGCAAAAATCAACAACAAGTTAGCTGCTGCCAAGCGCAAACAATCTAGCTGGGCAGCAAGGATTTTGCGCTGCTGCGGCGTCAACACAGCATCGGGCATGCTACCCACCGAATTCAATGCCTCAACCCAGGCCTCTGATCTGTCCCCACTTGAGTTGGTGACGAGCCATTCGAGCAAAGCCAGCTTTTGTGGTGAGTCTGGGAGACAACCTGAATTTTTGTTAACCGTTTTTCTCAGCGCACCATCACCGGTCAATAGCAAAGCGCGCAAACCACGCCAAAGGGGTAAATCACTCGGATCTGGCTGCAGCTCGCCAGCCTGCCAGTCGAGCAATGCGACTATCGGATGATCCGCTCGCCCGTCATCGATCAAGGCTTGTGCCGCTTGGCGAGCTGGCAAAGCAAGTTGATGTTGCCACCCAACGGGCATGGACTGGGCCAGGCACAGAAGCTCATCGGCGATCGTCTGCTCTAAAAACACCTCGAGCATGTCACTATCTTGGCCATGGTCAAGCAACGGTAGCCAGTGATCGCGTTTGCCCAGCATATCAGCGATCGCCTGCACCACATCCGCAACATTGAGATCTAGATGTCTAAGTAACTGCTGAACACACTCTTGCTCACCAGCCAACTCAACCGTTCGGCGAGCCGCCTCCGTATACAGGGCTGGCGCGTCATCGACAATGCTTGGCATACCACCCAAACCCGTTAGCCATGGCATCGATCTAACGAGTGATGCACAAAATGAGTCAATCGTTTGTATCCGTAACCTGGCCGGGTGCTGCAACAAACCCCAACCTTGATGCTCATCGCGGGCCAGTGCAGCTTGTGCGAGCTGCCAGCCCTGGCGCTCATGATCATCTATTGGTGGCTCCGATGACATGGCGCGTTGAAGTTTTTCCATGACGCGCGCATGCATTTCCGCTGCCGCTTTTCGAGTAAATGTCATGGCAACAATCTGCTCGGGTTGATCCACAAGCGCAAGTAGTGCCAATATGCGATCGGTCAACAGTGAAGTTTTGCCAGAACCAGCCGGAGCCTGGACAATAAATGAGCGCGTAGGATCAATGGCTGCCCGACGCGCTGCCATATCGGGTGGTTGACGATCACTCATCATCAGGCTCCGCATGCACACGAAGCAACGGCTTAATCGTGCAGTAGTCCATATCCTTGCGTTGCCAGAATCGGTTCTCGTACCCGCCAGCCGCAAATTCCCGAGCTAATTGACGAACACGAGCATCCCAGCGTTTGATCTGCTCATCCCAGTCATACTCAGCCCATTTTTGTTGCCCCAAGGGCGCAATGCCTGGCACCTCAATCGGCTCTGCAGCAAGTCCCTTGACTTCTATACCTGCAGCATGAAGCCAGATCCAGCCCAACGCATCAGGTGTTCGACCTTCACTGGACAATGTACTGGCATAAACCAACAATTGAGCATTACGTAACGCCATTGACTGCCAATCGGTAGCTGGCTGCGGCAATGTTGAACCACTCTTATAGTCAAACACCACACGCTGCCCAGAGGCCAGTTCATCAACCCGATCAATGGTCAAACGCAATGACAACGGACCCTCGATGAAGTCGTGATCACGCTCGCATTCGACAACCTTAAATGGCTCACGCGCAGCCTCAAACGCAAGCCACGCATCAATTACTTCAAAGCCACGCTGTTGCTCTAATTCACGCAAGGCCTCAGGCCACTGCGCGAGTTTGTCAGCTGCAACTTTTTCAATGAGCAAGCGCAATTCGTCTGGCCAATGAGGCTTAGAGGTTTGTTCCAACATGCGCGTTTGCGTACCCCACCGCGTCCACAACAACTCCAATATCCGGTGCAAAAACTGACCGCGATCGAAATTGGCTGGCCACTGTGCGTGTGGCGGCAATCCACGTACGTTTAAGCGATGCTGGAAAAACGCCCACAAGGGGTTAGCCGCCTGTGTTTGCACGACCGAAACGCCCCCGCGAATGACCTCGGCAGATGTGAGGGCTAGCGGTTGTCCATCAGACCAGGTTTGCGTCTGGATCGGGGGTGGCAGCTCTCTGTCAAGGTTCCCAATGGCGGCTTCGCCAAATGGCAATGTCGCCAAAAGCGGTGACGGTCGATTCGGTTTCTCACCATCGCGCTCGGGCCAGCTGAAGATCACTTCATCGCCCGAACGTTGCAAAGCTTGCATCAACTGCGTTGCCCATTCAAGCTCCCGTTGCGCTGTTGACCTAGGCGCTCCAGCTTGAGCCAACGCTGTGACAGGAATCAAGGGATTGGGATTGATCACCGCTGGCAACACCTCATCGGTCATACCCATCACCCAAACGCCATCCCAACGTCCACCCTCTGCCTCCAACAGTCCGAGCACATCCAATCGGGCATCGGGGTCACGTTGAGGTTGAAATAAGGTCTGTCGCGCCAAACGTGACAGCATCTTCCAAGCACCTCTGGCATCTGGTGCATCAAGGCTATCGTCTAGGGCAGCCAAGGCAGACATCAGCTGATCAAGCGCAGAAGTTGTCTGATACTGAACCGAGGTCTGAGTGCCCTCGCCTGGAAAGCCCAAGGCTAACAATATGCGTCTAAAACCATTGGCCCAGTCAAACCAGCTTTGTTTCCCTCTAGCAATTTTCTGCCATGCCGTTATGGCAGCTTGCCAAGCTTGCGCCAGTCTGGGCAAATCGTTGATGTCGTCTTGCCACTGAGCCATGGACAGCAACAACGACTGCCGATGCCGCCAGCGGGCATCAAGCATGGCACGCGCCCCTGCTTCGGACGTGCTGGCGGCACAGCCACCAGCCAATAACGCTTGACCAGCAACTGCCGGCTCCACTCGGCCACGATCACCCAACTCAATCACCAATCTGAGCCAACTCAGCATGGCATGTCCCAGGGGCCACTGCGATAAAGGTGGCGCTACAGCAACGTTATAAGCCAAGCCCCCAAGCTCTCGCTCGAGCAATCGGCGTGCTTCGGTCGCTTCATTTTGCAGCGATGGCACCACGATCGCATAACGCCCTTCAGGGTTGACATGGAGTCGATCATGCGCCCAAGTGATAGCTGCGAGCCATTGTTGTTCGGGCGTTGCCAATGCAACCTTGGTGAGACTTGTAGCGTCGGTCTGCTGTAACGCGGTCAAATAGCTCACCGCCACCCCAGCAGCCTGCATGGCATCAAGCACCGTGCGCATGGCTGCAGTCAACTCGGTAAAACCCATCAATACGATGTTGGCTGGCAAATCCAGCTCATTGGACGAGATCCATTTGGCAACATGTCCAGAGACCCGCGACACATCAATCGCATCAAGCTTGGCGAGCCTGTGCTCATAGACACTTCGCCAAGCCAGAAACCGCTCGTAATCAGGTGTGTGCATGGAGCTTGGCACATCAATATGCCAGTTCAAAAGCAATGCGTCGGCATCGGCAGCAATTGCCGCAACCTGGTCAGTATCAATCAAGCTGCGTCCACCCTCAGTGGCGCTGATTGCCTCGGCCCAGACCAACCGGGTCGTCTGCGTATCAAGAACCCGCGAAAACCCTTCTATGCCGTCCGCATAAAGGCGCTCGACGACTTGATTGGTTAACCATGCTGCCCAGGGCTCAATTTTGACTAGCTCAGCCGCACCCGCTTTGACGGTCTCAGCAAGTTTGGCCGTCAAAGTGCGGGCCAGTCGATTATTAACAGTCAACACCAGCGTATTGGCCGGCGACAATGTAGATAGTTCAGCTAGCGTCGTCGCAGCAAACGGTAGCTCACGCATGAGTTAAAAACCGCACATTGCGGCAATCGTTTCCCAGTTAAGACGCAAGCCTGGCAAGAAATAGCCAGCAAACCCAACCGCGAGAATTGTTATCAGCGCACCCCAACCAGCAATACGCCAACCAAGGCCCAGTTTGGGCATGGTGGTTGAATCTGTCGGTGAAGTCGAATCACCCATCACAAACCTCCGCTAAACGACTAGGCTGGCTGAACAGCGGGTGCGACCAGCGGCTTTTCTCGTATCGGCAAACACAGCGCGCCGGCGATTAACGCCAAAGCAATCCCTATCCACCACACTATATCGTAACTACCGGTAACCGCCTGGACTTTGCCGCCAAGCCAAACGCCCACAAAGCTTCCAACCTGATGCCCCAGAAACACCATACCTGATAGGGTTGCCGCATAGCGAAGCCCATAGATCTGGGCAATCAACCCTTGAGTCAGCGGCACAGTCCCCAACCAGAACAAGCCCATCCAGGCGGCAAACACATAAACCACGAGCGGTGAAATTGGCATGAACATCAACCACAACATACCAACTATTCGGAGGGCATAAACCGCACCGAGGAGATTTTTCTTGCTGTAGGTGCCACCAAGACGCCCCGCCCAATAGGAGCCAAAAACATTGAATAAACCGATGAGCGCAATCGCAATCGCACCCGTGCTGGCACTCAAGCCCTCATCGACCACGAATGCGGGCAGATGCAATGTAATGAATGCAGTGTGAAACCCGCAAACGAAATAGCTCCAAAACAAAAAGTGAAAGCTGGAATGAGTTAGCGCTTGTTTGATTGCTTGACGAAGCGATAACTGAATGCCACTGCCGTCAGGTTTGCCGCGCAAATACCAAGCAAGCGGAATGGCTGCTGCCAGAAAAAAAGATAGCACCCAATAAGCACCTGTCCAGTCAAGGGTGTCAATCAACACCTGACCAGTAGGCACCACTAAAAACTGCCCCAAAGAACCGCCTGCGCTAGCGATACCCATGGCAGTTGACCGGTAGCTGACGGGCACTGTGCGCGCAATCACAGGCAGTATCACTGCAAACGTGGTGCCAGCTTGACCTAAACCAACCAATAAACCAGCGGTTAGATAAAGCTCCAACTCTGTTGAGGCAAACCGAGTACCTAGCAACCCCATGGCATAAAGAAACGCAGCAAGCGCCACGGTGCGACCGGAGCCAAAACGATCGGCCATCATGCCTGCTGCGATTGCCCCTAAACCCCAGGTAATGTTCTGTAGGGCAAATGCCATCGAGAACACATCTCGACTCCATCCATGATGTAAACCCATTGGCTGCATGAATAGACCAAACGTGGCACGCGTGCCCATCGCCAACAGCACAAACAGTGTGCCAATCAGGATAGGGCGATAACTAAATGACGCTTGGGTTGTTGCGGTAGACATGGGACGCTTTACGGTTGGTACAAACAAATCAAACTCAGCAAAAAGCCAAGCGCTCAGAAATACTAAGCGTGAATTGTAGCCCTTGGCGTGGCGTGTTCTATTAGCGAAGGGCCTCGCGTTGCGTAGGATAAAAAGCGGCAACCATTACTCGACCCATTTTTGCGCCATCTTAGTGGCGCCGCCGGCACGAATCGAACGTGCGACTCTCTTCTTAGGAGGAAGATACTCTATCCACTGAGTTACGGCGGCGTTAGTAAAAGTTTAGCAAGTTCTTCAGCGACTTCTGTTTACGCTGACTTCAGCCTACCCTCTTGGATGATGCTGAGCATGTAGACGTTTGAGTCGCTCACGCGCAACGTGCGTGTAAATCTGGGTGGTCGAGATATCCGCATGCCCCAACAGCAACTGCACAACACGCAAGTCTGCACCATGATTCAAAAGATGAGTAGCAAATGCATGACGCAATACGTGTGGAGACAAAGGTGCAGTGACCCCAGCCTTTATTGCATATTTCTTGATCAGCAACCAAAAGGACTGTCTCGTCATGGGCGCAGCCCTTGCCGTCACAAATAATGCTGAACTCGTACGATTACGCAAAAGGGCCTGGCGCGACTCTTGCAAATAGCGCTCAACCCAATGAGCGGCTTCGGCACCTAGTGGAACCAATCTGTCTTTGCCACCCTTGCCTTGGACTACCCGTATCACGCCATCGGACAAACTCAAGTCGAGCACGCCAATATTGACAAGCTCTGATACTCTCAAGCCGGTGGCATACAACACCTCAAGCATGGCGCGATCTCGCACACCGAGTTCCGTGTTGTCTGGCGCATTTAACAGTGCGTCAACCTGGTCTTCGCTGATCGTCTTGGGTAGCCGTGCCGGCTGTTTAGCCGCTACGACCTGTAGACAGGGGTCTGCCTGCACTCGTCCCGAGCGTCTTGCCCACCGATAATACCGGCGTAAAGTCGCCAAGCGCCGATTCGCTGTACTGGCTTTCGTGTGTCCGTGCTCATCGGCCTGCCACGCCAAGACGTCATTGCTTTGAACATCGTCAAGCGTCTTTCCTTTGGTCACCAACCACTGCTCAAACACGAACAGATCTCGCCGATAAGCCGCTAGCGTATTAGCTGACAACCCATCCTCTAGCCAGAGCGCATCCACAAACGCGCTAATAGCAGCAGACTCTTCGAGTTTGTCACGATCATTCATGCGCACGATTTTCGCTGACGTACACCACACAAATGCGCCACAATATTGGCATTGCAACATTGCACCGTTCCGATTGTTCTCATATGTCCACCGCCTGGCTGGTATTGCCTGACTTTTTGCTAATCCTGCTGGGTTGGATTTTGCATCACCGATTCGGTTTTAATCGCGAGTTTTTCACTGGTCTGGAAAAGCTAGTGTATTACGTGCTGTTTCCAACCCTGCTGTTTCAGTCAATCCTCAAAACACCGCTGTCTGCTCAAACCACTGGCGACTTGCTACTCGTAGCGTTCGTTCTGGTGGTAGTCGGTTACGTGACGGTTCGGATCGGGGGACGTCTGTTTAAAGCTCAAGATTTGGCGCTGGCATCGGCGACGCAGTGTGGATTTCGCTTTAACACCTACCTCGGCCTGGCATTGGCACCGAGCATTGGTGGTGCAAGCGGCCAGACTGTGATGGCACTGGTGGTTGGCTTGACGGTGCCGATGGCCAATATTGCTGCGGTATATCCGTTGGCACGACAACAGGGCGGCAACATGTTCGGAGCACTCGCGCGCAACCCGTTGCTGCTGTCAACAATACTTGGGCTAGCAGCCAATTTGGCGGGATTTCAGTTACCTGTGTCTCTAGACATCATGGCAGACCGCCTGGGGCTGGCAGCCGTGGCTTTGGGGATATTGTGCATCGGGCCAAGTCTAAGCTGGCAAGGAAGTCAGGGTCATGGCCTATTCGTAGCTTGGGTCGTTGCCACGAAGATTCTGTTGTTGCCTTTAATCGCTTGGCTATGCGCCAGCCGGTTGGGACTTGATGAGATAACCACTACCATGTTGGTGTTGTTTGGTTCGTTGCCATGCGCAAGCGCAGCTTACGTGTTGGCAGTGCGTATGGGTGGCGACGGGAGAATCGTCAGTCTGATCATCTCCGTCAGCACGCTGGCCACCGCCATCACCATTCCCATTTGGATCAGTCTGCTAAGGTGAAGGCTACCCTTTGTTTGGCAAATGATTAGGAACAATGTTGCACAATGTCCACAGCTGAATTGACCATAGAGCTTCCCGATGAGCTGGCGACAGACACGCTCGGCAGACAGCTGGCCACGGTTCTGCTTGACTCAACAAAAACAAATGAAATCAATGAACTAGGTATAAATTCCGGCGCTTCTGTCTACCTCAGCGGCGACCTAGGTGCCGGCAAGACTGCACTAGTGAGGGCATTGTTGCGGGCCGCCGGGGTAACCGGTCGCATCAAGAGCCCAAGCTACGCTTTGCTTGAATCCTACAAAGTTTCGAGCTTATACTTTTATCACATTGATTTTTATAGATTTAATGATCCAAGTGAATGGCAAGATGCCGGGTTTAGAGAGTTATTCCGACCGGATGCCGTGGTGCTGATCGAATGGCCTGAGAAAGCAGACGGTCAGCTACCCACACCTGATTTGATGATTAGCTTATCCTACAAGGGTGAGGGTCGTGTCGCTCGGATCGAAGCACAAACAAAGCGAGGTGCAGCATGGTTGACGACGCTAAGCGAGATGTAACGCCCACAGGCCAGCCACAACCGGTTAGCAGGCGTCAATTGCTAGCCGCTGCTAGCGCATTGATCTGCCTGCCCGTTATTCCTCGCTTGGCCATGGCATCAACTGTTTTGGCGGTGCGTACCTGGCCGGCTGCAGAATACACTCGCGTGACGCTCGAATTAGATAGCGAGCTCAAAGCCGAGCACTTCACCCTTGAAAATCCTCACCGGATGGTTGTCGACATTGAAGGGCTGCGCATGAACGACGCCCTGCAAAAGCTGGTAGCCAACGTAAAGGCTGATGACCCCTACATCCAGAGCCTGCGAGTCGGACAGAACCGCCCGAACGTTGTGCGTATTGTGATCGATCTAAAACAAGCCATCGCGCCCCAGGTTTTCACGCTAAAGCCGATCGGTGACTATCAGTATCGATTAGTGCTCGATCTCTATCCACTAATAGCCCAAGACCCTCTGATGGCGTTCTTGAAACAACAGCCAGACTTAAGCGGCGATGATCCATTGGCGCGAATCCTTGAGGAGATTGGTCAAGGTAATCCTGCTGGTCTTCCAAGTCCTGTGGTACCGCCCTCGATTGTGTCACCCGCGAAACCCGCCGCTCAGCTTCCAGCGATCGCAGAGCGCAAGCGTCGCCAGCGCACGGTCACCATTGCAATTGATGCGGGTCACGGCGGAGAAGATCCAGGGGCAGTCGGCAAAGGTGGGACCTACGAAAAGGATGTGGTGCTCGCAATCGCAAAACGACTTAAAGCCAAAATCGATGCCACACCTGGTATGCGTGGTTACCTCACGCGTGACGGAGACTATTTCGTACCCTTGCGTGTTCGGGTAGAAAAGGCGCGCCGTGTCAAAGCTGATTTATTTATTTCTATTCATGCAGATGCTTTTGTAAGGCCGACGGCAGGTGGTAGCTCTGTATTTGTTTTATCTGACCGAGGGGCCACGAGTACCACGGCAAGTTGGCTCGCCAAAAAGGAAAACGCCGCTGACCTGATCGGTGGGGTTAACTTGGGCGCTCAAAATGAGCAAGTCGCAAAGCTACTGCTTGATCTATCCACCACGGCTCAAATCAAAGACTCAAAGCAGGTTGCTCAAAAGCTACTGAATGAACTGCGTGATGTCTATCGCCTGCACAAGCCTCGCGTTGAGCAAGCTGGTTTCGCTGTATTGAAGGCCCCTGACATCCCTTCTGTCTTGGTTGAAACCGCGTTTATCAGCAATCCTAAAGAAGAACGGCTTTTGCGGAACGCCAAATATCAGGAAAAGTTCGCCACTGCTTTGCATAGTGGTGTGACGCAGTTTTTCCGGAGCAACCCGCACTTGGCTGAGGTAAGCTGACCCGCTTGAAGGTGAACCTCTACAATAGGCCTCTGGATTTCAGAGGCCTTTGTTTTTATGTCTGCTACCCGACGCCCGATTGCTGCCCTGCCCGATCGCCTGATCAGCCAGATAGCTGCTGGTGAAGTTATTGAACGTCCAGCATCAGTGCTGAAGGAAATTGTCGAAAATGCCATCGATGCTAATGCCAATGCTATTGAGGTTCGACTCGAAGCCGGAGGCATTCGGCGCATTTCCGTCAACGACGACGGACACGGCATTGAGCCAGACGAACTACCACTGGCACTCACACGTCATGCCACCAGTAAAATCCGCTCGCTCGCAGATCTCGAATCAGTAGCATCCATGGGGTTTCGTGGTGAAGCCTTGGCATCAATTGCCTCTGTTGCGCGCGTCACGCTGATATCCCGAACCAATGCATCGGCACATGCCTGGCAGATAGATGCACAGAACAATTCCATACAACCAGCTGCAGGCAATCAAGGCACGACCGTTGATGTCAAGGGGTTATTTGACGAAGTGCCGGCACGACGCAAATTCTTAAAAGCTGAGACCACCGAATTTGGTCACTGCATGGATGTCATGACTCGAATTGCGCTCGCACACCCTGAGATAGCCTTCAAAGTATTTCACAACGACAAGCCCGTGCGTCAATGGCCAATTGCCTCGCTGGCCAAGCGTGTGCTTGACGTGCTGGGTCAGGAGTTTTCTGATAACGCCATTTCTGTTGACGCTGCAGGTGGACCAGTCCAAATTCGCGGGTTTGTCACTCGCCCCACGGCCGCACGCAGCCGAGCTGACAGACAGTTTTTGTTTGTGAATGGTCGCCACGTACGCGACCGGACTGTCTCACATGCACTCAAAGCAGCCTACGCCGATGTGCTACACGGTGATAGACAACCGGCCTATGTGCTTTTTGTTGATATTGACCCGCAATCGGTCGATGTCAATGTACACCCAGCGAAAAATGAAGTCCGGTTCCGTGACAGTGGCGCAGTACATCGCCTGGTTCAGCAAGTTGTGACGCAAGCTTTGTCTGAAAGCGTGAATGTGGACCAAAACACCATAGAACCGGCTAACGGTTCGTTGCCGCAGCACCCTTCATCCTCAGTGAATTCAGGCAACTGGCGGTCGCTAGCTGTACCTGCCAGGCCAAGCATACAGTCACGCTTATCACTTCATGAGCCTGGGGCGCGTCATCCAATATCGGGCCCACTGCCAGCCAGCAACCCAAGTTGGGGTGCTGGCTGGCAAACTGCTCACACGCCACTGGCTGATAGGATTGATCCGCCCACCTCGACAGGTACGGCGAAGACTACCGAGGCCGACACAGATGAGGTGTGGCCACTAGGTCGCGCACTGGCGCAAGTTCATGGTATCTACATCCTGTCGCAAACGAAAGATGGCTTGATTCTGGTTGATATGCACGCCGCACATGAACGCGTGGTTTACGAACAACTTAAAGCGGCGCTGGACGACCGTCACATCGCCACCCAGCATCTCTTAGTTCCACTCGTGATTAGCGTGACCGACACTGAGGTGGGGCTGGTACAAGAACACGGTCAAGCGCTGGCGCAAATGGGGTTTGAGATGCATGCCGGGGGGCCGCAATCAGTCGTGGTCAGATCAGTACCGGCGTTGCTGGTGCGTGGCGACATTGAGTCACTGGTGCTCGGAATTCTGCGGGATATGGAGCAAGTTGGGGTTAGCGCACTGTTGACACAACAACGTAATCAACTTTTAGCCACCATGGCCTGTCACGGAGCTGTACGCGCTAACCGGCAGCTCTCGATCGCCGAGATGAATGCACTATTGCGCCAAATGGAACAAACCGAGCGTGCCGATCAATGCAACCATGGCCGCCCCACCTGGATCGCTTGGCGCCTGGCCGACCTTGATCGCCTCTTTATGCGTGGTCAATGACTGTGTTCGATAGACCACTCATCTGTCTGGCGGGTCCCACAGCGTCTGGTAAAAGTGCCCTGAGCCAATTATTGGCACAGAATCTGCCAATTGAGATCATCAACGTTGACTCGGCGACAATCTATCGCGGCATGGACATTGGCACTGCAAAACCCACAGCCGCCGAACGCAAGTCGGTGTCACATCACCTGCTGGATATTCTGGATCCAGGGCAATCCTACTCGGCAGCGCAATTCCGGCATGACGCGCTAGGGTGTGCAGCGGACATACTCAAACGGGGAAAATTGCCGCTGCTTGTAGGTGGCACTATGCTGTACTTCAAAGTCTTGCGCGATGGCATCGATGACCTGCCTGGCGCAGATCCGCAGCTGCGCGCACAGATTGCTGAACAGGCCAGGCAGCAAGGCTGGCCAGCACTTCACGCGCAGTTAGCATTGGTAGACCCACCAACCGCTCAACGACTGGCCCCCAATGACAGCCAGCGCATCGGTCGGGCCCTGGAAATCTTTCGTACTAGCGGCCAGCCTATGTCATCACTGATTGGACATAAGACACTTAAGCCAGTCGCTACCCAGTTGATCAGTCTCGAGCCCGATAGCCGAGAACAGCTTCATGCCCGAATCGAAACAAGATTCGACCAGATGCTAGCAAGCGGGTTGGTAGATGAGGTGAAGCATCTATACGAACGTGATGACTTGCATCCTGAGTTACCCTCAATTCGATGCGTAGGCTATCGACAAATCTGGGACTACCTCGATAACAAGTGCTCTCTGGCCCAAGCTAGAGAGCAGGGTATTGCCGCCACCCGTCAACTAGCCAAACGACAATTGACATGGCTTCGCAGCATGCCAGATCGACACACCATCAACTGCCTTGATTCTAAAGCCAGCGAACAAGTACTGGCATTGGCAACGCAGTTAATCCAAACGGCTAAAGTACAACGGTCTGACTAGTGCCCGCGTCACAGCCTCGAATTTCGCCTAGGGTATAGACTGTTTCACCAGCGTCGGAAAGCATCTGCGAAACCGCACTGGCAGTGTCTGCAGCCACGACCAGCACCATGCCAATTCCACAGTTAAAGACACGGTACATCTCTTGCTTGTCAATCTCACCCTCTTGTCTGAGCCACTCAAACAAAGCTGGCATGCGCCATGAACTGGACTCGATATGAGCCTGCAGGCCTGGCTGCAGGATACGTGGCACATTGTCCAATAGCCCACCACCCGTAATATGCGCCAGACCTTTGATAGCTCCACCAAAGCGAGCCAGGGCCGCGAGCAAAGGTTTTACATAAATGCGTGTGGGTGCCATTACAACATCACCCAAGATCTGCCCATCAAACTCATGCTCTGGCTTGGAATTGGTGCGAGCCAACACTTTGCGTAACAGCGAATAGCCATTCGAGTGCGCGCCACTCGAAGCCAAGCCGAGTACGACGTCACCCTTGGTAATGCTTTTACCGTCAATTATGGACGCCTTCTCGACCGCACCCACGGCAAAGCCTGCCAGATCGTACTCTCCGTCTGGATACATACCAGGCATTTCGGCGGTCTCACCACCAATCAAGGCACAACCGGCTTGCTCACATCCGCTAGCAATGCCGCCGACCACACTGGCGGCCACATCAACCGATAGCTTGCCACATGCAAAATAATCGAGGAAAAACAACGGTTCGGCGCCTTGAACGAGAATATCGTTCACGCTCATTGCCACCAAATCAATACCTACGGTGTCATGCCGTTGCCACTCAAATGCAAGCCGCAATTTGGTACCGACCCCGTCGGTGCCTGAGACCAACACGGGCTCATGGTAACGCTTGGGCACTTCGAACAGGGCTCCAAACCCCCCAATGCCTGCCATCACGCCTTCGCGCATGGTCTTGGCAGCCAGAGGTTTGATACGATCGACGAGCGCCTCGCCTGCGTCGATATCAACGCCAGCATCACGATACGTTAGGGGTGTCTTGTTTGCTTTTGTCATAAGAGCCTGGTGAAGGTCAAAACTTAAAATCATCAATTAAGGGGATTGCATGGCTTTGTCTGCGCAATATGTGACAATGACGAAGTTACACACCCGCAAACCGATATTCTACGACTTGAGCGCATGGCGCAGCAGCTGATCCTCGATATCCTGCCTGGGGCTGAGCCCACATTGGACAATATGGTACCCGGCGCAAATGGTGCGGCGCTATCAGCGGCAAGCGAACTGGCGGTGGGCACCACATTGTACGTCTGGGGCCCAGATGGCAGCGGCCGCAGCCATTTGCTAAAAGCCTGCGCCCACCGTCATGCTGGCGTATGTATCAGTCCGGCTCGCGGCGCCGACTCTGCATCGGATGCCATTGCAGCACTTTTGGACGGTGATGTCATGCCCCCATGTGTCGCTATTGACGATATACACCGCCTTGATGAGGCGGCGATCGGGGCGGTATTTCGCCTGTACAATCTGTGGCGCGAATTGTCGTCTAGCACTGACGCTTTCAGTCTGATCGTGTCCGGCGACCGGGCACCGCTGCAGATGACGGTACGGGAAGACGTACGAAGCCGCCTGGGTTGGGGGGCTGTATATCGACTGACACCTTTATCTGACGATGACAAGTTTGCCGCACTAATCAGCTACGCTCAGCAGCAAGGCATGCCTTTATCAGACGATGTGTTGCGTTGGCTATTAGTGCACGGCTCGCGTGATATCCGGGCATTGTTCGCAACGCTGGATGCGCTGGATCGGTACGCACTGGCCAACCATCGGCCTTTGACGTTGCCGCTACTGAAATCGATGATGGCCCAAGAGCCCCTGAATTGATGAAACCTAAACGTTTGGCACTATTTGACCTGGATCACACGTTACTGCCGCTTGATAGCGATTATCAATGGGCTGACTTTCTGGCACGAACGGGGCGAGCTGGTGATCCCACCGCCGCACGCGCACGCAATGAAGACTTGATGCAACGCTACAACCGGGGAGAGCTCACCGCCGAAGAGGCCGCTGAGTTCATGCTCGGACTATTAGCAGCACATGAACCCCACGATCTGGCAAATTGGCATGAACAATTTATGCAGGAAGTCATTCGGCCAAGCATGCGGCGCGAAGCCATCGACTTGGTACGCAATCATTTAAGTGCTGGCGACTTATGTGCGATCGTGACAGCCACCAACAGTTTCGTCACCGCGCCAATCGCGCGTGCCTTCGGTGTGCCACACTTAATCGCCACGGATCCACAATACATTGATGGACGCTACACCGGCAAAATCCATGGAACCCCAAGCTTTAAGGAGGGCAAAGTGGTCCGAGTCAACGATTGGCTAGGTAGTATGGGATTAAAACTCAGCGATTTTGATGGAAGCCATTTTTATAGCGACTCCATCAATGACCTGCCACTACTTGAAACCGTCACGCATCCGATTGTTACAAATCCTAGCGCTTCGCTGCACGAAATCGCACTTCAACGCCAGTGGCCGGTGCTAAATCTATTCGAACAAAAACTGGATCAAAAGTCCTGATGATCACTGATCGAATCAAAGGGCTGGTTAAACGACTGGTGACTGGCGAGTCAGCAGCTCCCAAGCGAATCGGGCGCAATGAACACCAGATTGATCGCAGCCACGTCTCTCGCAATGCAATCAAGGTATGCGAGGTGCTTCAACAAAAGGGCTATCAGGCCTATATCGTAGGCGGTGCCGTACGCGATCTGATTATCGGGTTGGAACCTAAAGATTTTGATGTTGCCACCAATGCGACACCGGAGCAGATACAGCCTTTGTTTCGTCGCGCTCGCATCATTGGCCGTCGTTTTAAACTCGTTCATGTCGTGTTCGGCAGGGAAATTATCGAAACCTCTACATTTCGGGCACCATCGACTGGCGAGGAACTCACAGACGACCATGGCCGCATTCTGCGAGACAACGTATTTGGCTCTCATGAGCAAGATGCTGAGCGGCGAGACTTCACGATCAATGCCCTTTATTACGACCCGGTCACTGAAGAAGTGATTGACCTACACCGAGGCGTACAGGACCTGAAACAACGTGTGGTTCGCATGATTGGTGAGCCGTCAGTTCGCTATCGCGAGGACCCGGTCCGCATGCTGCGCGCAGTGCGGTTTGCCGTCAAACTCAAAGGAAAAATTGAACCTGGCACAGAAGCCCCCATTGCCAAACTGGCGAGTCTGATCAACAACGTACCATCGGCACGCCTATTTGACGAAATTTTGAAGCTTTTGACTTGCGGCGATGCAATGCTGTGCGTGAGGCAACTACAGGCTCACGGGTTACACGGCGGTCTATTACCATTGCTTGACCTCATCCTTGAGGACCCTGAGGGCCGCGCTTTTATAGAGCTTGCGCTCGAGCGCACTGACTCGCGGATCCGAGGTGGCAAGACGGTCAGCCCAAGCTTCTTGTTTGCTGCGCTTCTATGGCCCCAGGTCAGGCTTCACTGGCGTAGGCTACACGGCGCTGGCGAGCATATGGCGCCAGCCCTCATCAGTGCGGCTGACCAAGTGCTTAATGCACAGACAGAGTCTTTGGCGATTAATCGTCGCCACGCATCAGACATGCGCGAAATCTGGTTTATGCAACCACGTTTTGAACGCCGCGTGCCGCGTGCCATCCACCGTCTGTTTGAACAGCCAAGGTTTCGTGCCGGCGTTGAGTTTTTACAGTTACGTGCAGCGTGTGGAGAATTCGACAGCGTTATTGCACAGTGGTGGATGGACTTGGCAGACGCCACCGATAGTGAACGTGCACAAATGCTAGAGGACCTGACGCCTGAGACGCAGCCCGGCAGTAACAAGAGCAGCCGGCGCCGTAGATCACGACGTCGCAAACCGGCGACAACTGGTGCTCAAACATGAGCACTGCAATTGCTTATGTAGGCCTTGGCGCCAATCTCGGTAATCCTGCAAGCACCCTGACTGGCGCAATAAAAACCCTCGAGAACACAGCAGGAATTTTGCAGGTTCAACATTCAGGCTTGTACCAATCAGATCCAGTGAATGCACCAGGTCCAGCCTACGTCAACGCAGTAGCCAAACTCACCACAACACTCGCACCCTTGCCATTGCTCCAGATATTGAGAGCACTCGAAACAGAGCACGGGCGTGAGCGTTCGTTTCAAAATGCACCGCGAACGCTGGATCTCGATCTTTTACTTTACGATCAGTTAGAGTTCGCTACCCCTACACTCATCGTGCCACACCCTAGAATGCACTCGCGAGCATTTGTGCTCAAACCCTTGATAGAACTTGCCGGTGAAACGCTAGAGATTCAGCAAATACCTGTCAGCGATTGGTTAACTACCTGCACTGACCAGTTTTGCCGCAAGCTCTAAATTGCCCCCTCCGCTCGCATTTGCGCCATCGCTTCTTCGGATATACCAAGCTCGCGCAAGATGCTCTCGGTGTGCTCACCCAAAGCTGGCACGGCCTGCATGCGAGCGTCAAATGCGCTGTTGGTGCCTGGGGGCAACAACGATGGCAACTCGCCCACGGGGCTCGTGATCTGGGTCCAGCGATCCCGCGCAGCGAGTTGTGGATGGTCCCAAACGTCTTTCATGTCGTTCACACGCGCATTCGCGATCTGAGCTTGCTCGAGCCTCTGAATCACCTCGGCAATCGTGAGCGTCGCGAAAGCTTGCACGATCAGTTCCCGCAAACGTTCCCTGTTCTGAACTCTTTTGGTATTCGATGCGAAATCAGTGTCTGTCGCTAGCGCCGGGTTGTTTAAAACTTTTTCACAAAACACCACCCATTCACGCTCGTTCTGTAGCCCGAGCATGACCGTGTTGCCATCACCCACAGCAAACGGCCCGTATGGAAAAATTGTGGCGTGGGCTGCACCAGCCCGCTGCGGTGGTGCGGCACCCTCAAACGCGTAATACATCGGGAAGCCCATCCACTCGACCATACTTTCGAGCATGGATACATCAACGCGGCTTCCTTTGCCTGTTCGTGCCCGCAGCAATAGCGCATTCAAAATACCCGAGTAGGCATACATACCCGCAGCAATATCAGCAATTGAACAACCCGCTTTAGCAGGCGCATCTGGCGATCCGGTCACAGAGATAAATCCACTTTCGCTCTGAATCAGCAAGTCATAGGCCTTCTTAGATTCGTAGGGCCCACCCTGACCATAGCCAGAAATGTCGCAGACAATAATTTGGTCGTTAAATGCATGCAATGTCTCAAAATCAAGCCCCATACGCGCCGCAGCGCCCGGTGCTAGGTTTTGCACCAAAACATCTGCACTGGCTAGCAGATCCTGCAAAACCTGGCGCGCCGTGGGCTGTTTGACATCAAGCGTCAGGCTTTGTTTGGACCGATTGGTCCAAACAAAATGCGAAGCCATGCCTCGCACCCGCTCATCGTATCCTCGCGCAAAATCACCAACTTGAGGTCTTTCAACCTTGATGACACGTGCACCCATGTCAGCAAGCTGTCGCGTGCAAAACGGTGCCGCAATGGCATGCTCAAGACTGACTACCGTAATTCCATCCAAGGGGCGTATGTTCATTTTCATGATTCAAACCTGATCTCGCCTTGATGCGCGAGTGTGCCGTCCTGTTCGGCCCAAACCTTTGCCAACCCATCCTCAACCAAAGTACCGCTAGCCGCAAAAGGCGTCGGACAAATCAGGGGACGCAGCCCCCGGTAGGCCAAATGCCTGACCCGCGCACCCGGGTGCGCATGACAAAACGATTGGACCATCGTGGTGGCTATCAACGGGCCATGCACCACCAATCCTGGATACCCCTCTTTCTCGGTGACATACGGAAAGTCATAGTGAATCCGATGACCATTGAATGTCAATGCCGAATAGCGAAATAACAAAACTGAAGAGGGTTTAACAACCGTACTCCACTGCGCATCAGGTGCAGGCTCTGTACCTTGCAGTTTGGGTGGTGTTGGCACGCGGTAAACGATATCTTGTTCTTCGTGGATAACACGGCGCCCGTCTTGCTCAATGACATGCTCAACCGTCACGAACAACAAGGAACCGGTCTTACCATTTTTTTCTGTGATGTTTGAAACTGTAGAGCGTTTTTGCGCCGGCACCCCGACACGCAGGTCATTTTCAAAAGTAATACGTCCGCCAGCCCACATCCGGTTACGGTTATCTGCCGGTGGCAGAAACCCGCCTCGGGCCGGATGGCCATCGACACCAAGCTCAGCCATGGGTGCACCTTCGAGAAAGAAACACCAATGCCAAAGCAATGGCAAGCTTTGACCTTGTTCAGGTGCCTCGCCCCCCAAAGTCGCTGCAATACGAGCCGCATGGCCTACATCAAGAACGTCACTGATGCTTTGCGTTCGCCCGATCCAACTAGTTAAATCCTGTTGCGTCATGGCACCTCTCATTCAAATTTAAGCTACGGCGAACGACTGAGCCCGCGCCAAGTGAAAGTTGTTATCCCCCAGCAAATTACCCACATACACTAGACGCTTGAAGTAATCACCAACTTCAAGTTCATCGGTCACACCCATGCCGCCATGTAACTGCACCGCTTCTTCACCTACCTTTCTGGCGGCATTAGCTACCTCTGTTTTAACCATGGAGACGCGCTTTGCACGCAGCCCATCGTCTTTCTCTGCCAGGGCAGCGGCCGCTACAAAAGCAGAAGACAATGCCATTTCTTGCTGAATCAACATCTCCGCTAACCGGTGCTGCAGCACCTGGAAATTAATCAAGGGTTGACCAAATTGTTTGCGAGTCTTCAGATAGTTGGTCGTCACCTCAATGATGTACTGCATGGCACCGCAAGCATGCGCGCACAGTGCAGTCAGACCATAATCAAACCCTTTTGCAAACGCTGCCTGAGCATGATGCCCCTTCGCAAGTACTGCTGCTGCGTCTAGCTTGACATCATCAAACACAACGTCAGCGCATCGCGAAAAATCAAAGGTTGGGAAGTCCTGCATGCTGACTCCCTGGAGACTCGCTGGAACCATAACCAAAGCAAACTCACCGTCGAGTCTGGCAGTCACAATCATCATGTCTGACCCGGCTGCGTGCCAGACATAGCGCTTTCGCCCTTTCAAAATGAACCCATCACCTTGACTGACTAATTGCGTTGTCAGTGGTTGGGTCGAATATCGCTCCCCATCTTCTTGCCAAGCGACTGTTAAAACGGATTCGCCTTCTGCGTGTGCAGCCAGCCATTGGCCTGCACCCTCATGCTCAGTGCATTCGCCAAGCATGATCACTGCCATCACAGCACTTGGAATCACTGGTTCACTCACAATGCCACGCCCCAAGGTCTGATGCACCACCAACATGGTGGCTGGCGACTCGCCAAATCCCCCAAAATCCTGTGGCACCATCAAGCCCGTTACACCGAGTTCAGCTAACTGGCGCCAAGCTTGGCGGTCGAGCTTGCCTTGGGCGAATCGCTCACGACGCTGCTCATAACCCCATTGTTCTGCCATGACTCGCTGCAAGCTGTCAGTGAGCATTCTTTGTTCTTCTGAAAATGCAAAATCCATGGTTTTTCCCGTAATAATCGTGATCAGCCCAACGGCTACACACCAATGATGTGTTTAACGATGATTCCTTTTTGAATTTCATTGGTACCACCGTAGATGGTGGTTTTGCGGTTATCGAAATATGTCGCTGCCGCGCCAATGTCGAACTCACCGCCGGGGCCATGGAAATCATTTTCCTGTCGCATCCAGGCCGGATCGTATGCCCACGCATTTGGCCCTGCCACCTGCATTTGCAGGCGCGCCAATTCCTGTTGCAGCTCCGAGCCTCGTATCTTGAGGATAGAAGCCTGCGGGCCAGGGCCTGCTGTGCTGTCAGCCGCAACACGCAAGAGCAACATTTCAAGTGCAAGCACTTGGGCTTCAATCTGATTGACCTGATCCATGACCCTGTGATCCAGACTCAAGGAATCACCACTGGCCATCGCTTCGTTAACCA
This sequence comes from Orrella daihaiensis, assembly GCF_022811525.1. Taxonomy (NCBI): domain Bacteria; kingdom Pseudomonadati; phylum Pseudomonadota; class Betaproteobacteria; order Burkholderiales; family Alcaligenaceae; genus Orrella; species Orrella daihaiensis. The sequence goes on from NZ_CP063982.1 coordinate 2,323,018, forward strand.
TGCGCTTCAATATATTTAGCTCACGATGACAGTGACCAATACCGGCAATACCAGTTCGCTCATGCCCCAGCAGATACTTTGCGTAGGTCCAACCCTCATTCTCCTGACCCACGAGATTCTCGATCGGCGCCTCAACATTTTCTAGCCAAACCTCGTTAACCTCAGCACCACCGTCAAGAGTTTTGATCGGGCGCACCGTCACACCCGGTTGGCGCAAGTCAATCAGGATCATCGAGATACCGCGCTGGGCCTTGGCTGCCGGATCCGTGCGGCACAAACAAAACATCCAGTCAGCATGATGCCCAAGTGTGGTCCAGGTTTTCTGCCCATTGATGATGTACTTATCACCCACTCTCTCGGCCCTCGTTTTCAGGGAAGCCAAGTCCGATCCGGACCCAGGCTCAGAGTAACCCTGACACCACCAATCCTCGACCGTGATGATACGCGGCAGGTAGTAATCCTTCTGTTGCTGGTTGCCAAACTTGATCAGTACTGGACCGATCATTGTCAAACCGAAGGATAGAAGTCTCGGTGCACCAGCCTTGAATGTCTCGATTTCAAACAACAGGCGCTCAACGGCATTCCAGCCAGTTCCGCCGTATTCTTTCGGCCAGTTAGGCGCCCCCCAACCCTGTTGCGCCAAAATACGATGCCACCGGATGTAATCGTCCTTGGCCAGCCGACGATGATGCATCTGCTTTTCGCGAATATCGGGTGGTAGGTTTTTCTCAGTAAATTCACGCACTTGTTCGCGAAATGCGATCTCATGCTCGTTCCAGCTAAGGTCCATGGTCGAGATCTCCTTTTTGGTAACTGTACCAAGGTGGCGAACCAATTGGGCTATCCGATTACGAAATAAGGGTTTAGCTAGTCACAAAGGCGGGAACCTTACAACTTGCCATGGCATTGACCAGCCAAAAACTCTGCGCTCATTAATCACAAAGACAATGACCCCGACAACCGGCTAGGATGTGTACGTTACATTCATTAGTGACAAACACAGAACGATAAGGAGCAAATCATGAGCGGTATGTTGGCAGGCAAAGTTGCCGTTGTGACTGGAGCCGGTGGCGGTATCGGGCGCGAAATCGCATTGGCCATGGGACGTGCAGGTGCGAAGGTGGTAGTCAATGACATCGGCGCCGCCTTAACGGGCGAAGGTAAAACTGAAGGCCCGGCACAGACCGTCGCCGAGGAAATCAAGGCCGCCGGAGGAACTGCGGTACCGAACACCGATAGCGTGGCTGAACGTGCGAGCGCGCACAATATTATCGAAACCGCAGTGCAGCATTTTGGACGGGTAGACATTGTGGTTAACAATGCAGGCAACCTGCGCGACCGAGTTTTCCACAAGATGAGCGAAGAGGAATGGAGCCAGGTGATCAATGTCCATCTGAACGGAACCTTCTATGTGAGTCGAGCTGCGGCTAACTACTTTCGCGAGCAAGAATCGGGTGCCTTTGTTCATATGACTTCAACCTCAGGTCTGATTGGCAACTTTGGTCAAGCGAACTATTCAGCTGCCAAGCTTGGCATCGCAGCCTTATCAAAGTCAATCGCTCTGGACATGAACCGCTACAACGTGCGGTCGAACTGCATTGCCCCCTTTGCCTGGAGCCGCATGACTAGCTCCATCCCTGCCAATACGCCAGAGGAAAAGGCCCGTGTGGTCAAACTACAAAAAATGGAAGCTGGCAAAGTAGCCCCGATGGCTGTCTTTTTAGCCAGTGACCAGGCCAAAGAGGTGAACGGGCAGATTTTTGCGGTGCGTGCCAATGAAATTATGCTCTTTAGCCAGCCACGTCCGATCCGCTCAGTGCATATGAGCGAAGGCTGGACGCCAGAATCCATTGCGGAGATTGCCGCGCCTGCAATGAAGCATCACTTTATGGCGCTTGAACGCTCGCCGGATGCGATTGACTGGGATCCAATTTAATTTAAGATTTTTCAAAAACATTCAGGACGATCTTATGAGTAACCCAAGACGCGCGCCGCTCGATGGCGTGCGAGTGCTAGACTTATCCCGCGTTCTCGCGGGCCCCTTTTGCACCCAGACACTGGCCGACCTCGGTGCCGATGTCATCAAGGTCGAGCGGCCCGGCACGGGTGACGACACGCGCGCTTGGGGACCACCCTATCTAAAAGACGCCCAAGGCAATGACACCAGTGAATCAGCCTACTACATCAGCACTAACCGTAACAAACGCTCGATCGCAGTAGATCTTGCAACGCCCGAGGGCTCGGCCATCGTGCGTGAGCTTGCAAGCCAATGCGACGTATTGCTCGAGAATTTCAAAGTGGGCGGTCTAAAACAATACGGTCTAGATTACGACAGCCTAAAAGATGAGATGCCAAGGTTGATTTACTGCTCGCTCACCGGGTTTGGACAAACCGGACCATTTGCCAATCGTCCAGGCTACGACTTCATGATCCAGGGTATGGGTGGTCTGATGAGCATCACAGGCGAGCGTGATGGCTTACCCGGTGCGGGCCCGCAAAAGGCTGGCGTGGCGGTCACCGATGTATTTACCGGATTGTATGGGGTGATAGCGATTTTAGGCGCCCTACGCGAACGCGACCACAGTGGGCTTGGACAATACATTGACTTGGCGCTACTCGATTGCCATGTTGCCATGCTGTCTAATCAGAATCTGAACTACATGACATCAGGGCAGGCACCGCAACGCGCTGGCAACGCACATCAGAACGTCGTGCCTTATCAGGTCTTTAAAACTGCTGATGGTTTTATGATTCTGGCCGTCGGCAACGACTCACAGTTTCGTGCCTTTTGTAAAGTAGCCGGTCAAGAGCAATGGGCCAATGATGAACGTTTCGCTAAAAATAGTGTTCGCATCATCAATCGGCAAGTGCTTGTTCCACTGATTGAGCAAATCATGCTCGAGCGCAAGCGGGATGATTGGATAGCAGCGCTAGAAGCAGTGGGGGTGCCCTGCGGACCGATCCAGACCATTGACCAGGTGTTCGACCACCCACAGGTAAAAGCGCGCGAACTCTGGCAAAACATCCCGCACCCATTGGCTGGCACCTCCCCAACGACCGCAAATCCAATCCGTTTTTCTGCGACCCCGGTGCAATATCGCCGGCCCGCTCCCATGCTAGGGGAGCACACGGAGGAGATTTTGCGCGAATTTGGCCTAAAAAAGGACTAAGCAAGGCGGGCGAGATGCGTACCAAGCGCTCGATGCCTAGTCAATAAGACACGCTAGATGACGGACTGCTGTCAACTAGCGTGCTTTGTGCGACGCAACGCTTACGCGGGCACCACAGGAATGCCAGCAATGCGGGCGGACCATTCTTTAGGACCGGTCTGATGAACCGAGGTGCCGCGCGCATCAACTGCGACTGTTACGGGCATATCAACCACATCGAACTCGTAGATGGCCTCCATCCCGAGATCTTCAAACGCCAAGACCTTGGCGCCCCGAATTGCCTTGGACACCAAGTAGGCTGCACCGCCAACAGCCATCAGATACGCTGATTGATGTTTTTGGATCGACTCAATCGCCACGGGACCTCGCTCGGCCTTACCGACCATGGCAATCAAGCCAGTTTCAGCGAGCATCATATCGGTGAACTTGTCCATACGAGTCGATGTTGTCGGACCAGCCGGACCTACCACTTCGTCTCGCACGGGATCCACCGGACCGACGTAATAAATCACACGGTTAGTGAAATCTACTGGCAATGGCTCCCCTTTGGAGAGCATGTCCTGAATGCGCTTGTGAGCTGCATCACGACCAGTCAGCATCTTGCCGGACAGCAACAGAGTCTGACCAGGTTGCCAGCTCGCCACCTCTTCTTTGGTCAACTTGTTCAAATCGACTTGCTTGGAAGCTTTGTAGTCAGGCGCCCACTTGACGTCTGGCCAATCGGACAATGAGGGTCGCTGCAACTGAGCAGGACCAGAGCCGTCCAGCACAAAATGTGCATGGCGAGTAGCAGCGCAGTTAGGGATCATGGCCACAGGCTTTGAGGCGGCATGCGTCGGGAATGTCTTGATTTTTACATCCAGCACAGTGGTCAAGCCACCGAGGCCCTGCGCTCCGATACCAAGGGCATTGACCTTTTCATATAACTCAATGCGAAGCTCTTCTAACTTGTCCCTTGGACCGCGCTCAAGCAACTCATGCATATCGAGATCTTCCATCAACGACTGCTTAGCCATGAGCATTGCCTTCTCAGCGGTGCCACCCACACCAATGCCAAGCATGCCGGGCGGACACCAACCCGCACCCATGGTGGGCACGGTCTTTAAAACCCAATCGACCAATGAATCGCTGGGGTTAAGCATCACAAACTTGGATTTGTTCTCGGAACCACCGCCCTTGGCGGACACCTGGACATCAACTGTATTGCCGGGCACAAGCTCGACTGACACAATACAGGGCGTATTGTCACGAGTGTTTTTACGTGCAAATAAGGGGTCATCAAGCACTGATGCGCGCAATGGGTTGTCCGGATTCAAATATCCGCGGCGCACGCCTTCATCGCAGAGTTCTTGCAAACCATGCTTGGTATCGAATTTGACATCCATACCGATTTTCAGAAAGACGTTCACAATCCCGGTGTCCTGACAAATTGGTCTGCGGCCTTCCGCACACAACTTGGAATTGGTGAGAATCTGTGCCATCGCATCTTTGGCCGCTGGGCTCTGCTCGCGCTCATAAGCGCGCGCCAAGTGGGCAATGTAATCCGCCGGATGGTAGTAGCTGATGAACTGCACCGCATCAGCAATAGATTCAATCAGGTCTTCTTCCTTGATAACAGTCATGGTTAATAATCCTCGACAAATGAAATACTCAATAAGCAACGTTCGTGATCTAGCCGGCTCTACCTGCCCTGCCAGACAGGCTTACGTTTCTCGGCGAACGCCAGCGATCCCTCCCGCGCATCCTCGGACTCAAAAATATGCTTGATCAATGGCGCTTGCTTGGCAAACATCTCATCCTGAGCCCAGTCAAGTGATTGATTGATGACTGCCTTGGCTGTCTGAATAGCCAATGGACCATTCTCACTAATTCGGTCAGCCAAAGTTAATGCCCCAACCAGTGCCTGTCCGGGCTCAGTCAAGACGTTGACCAAACCGTACTGATGGGCTCGTTCAGCCGAGAACATATCGCCGGTCAAGACCATTTCCATAGCCACTGGGTACGGCAGGCGACGCGGTAAACGCAACATGCCGCCTGAACCCGGCACAAGGCCACGTTTAACCTCCGGCAACCCGAACTTGGCGTCCTTGGCGGCGACCACCATATCGCAAGCAAGCACCATCTCAAACCCACCAGCCAACGCAAAGCCCTCGACCGCCGCAATCAATGGTTTGGCTGGTGGTCCCTCAGTCAAGCCAGCGAAGCCGCGATTTCCAATCCGCGGGCGGATTCGAGATTTAGCAAAGTCTTTTAGATCCATACCGGCGCTAAAACCTTTGCCCGCACCGGTCAAAATACCAAGACGCAAGTTTGAATCTGCATCTAGCCGCTCAAACGCGTGCGCCAGTTGCTCTGCCGTCTCATAATTAACAGCATTGCGGGCATCCGGTCGGTTGACCGTAATCACCAGAACGCCATTGACTACCTCGGTTAAGACCAATTCTTGTGCAGACATGTATTCCCCTAATGCATTGTGCTTCATGCGTTTATGTTGAATAAGCCAAAATCCTCCTAAATCATAGGCGATCCGAGCTCTGCGCGTGTGTGCCTTACGCCGCACGCGCTAAAATACGCAATTAAGCTATTTTTCGGTGTGGTGTGCCGATTAGCACCCAAAACGACTGGATTCATATTCACAATGCTTACTTTTCAGGAAATTATCTTGCGGTTGCAGGATTACTGGGATCAACAGGGCTGCGCATTACTGCAGCCTTACGATATGGAGGTTGGTGCGGGTACCTCTCACACTGCAACGTTTTTGCGTGCGATCGGTCCAGAACCTTGGCGTGCCGCTTACGTGCAGCCATCGCGACGACCCAAAGACGGTCGCTATGGCGAGAATCCTAACCGCCTCCAACACTATTATCAGTATCAGGTGGTGCTTAAGCCCGCGCCACCAGACATTCTTGACCTCTACATCGGATCGCTGAAAGCCATCGGCATCAATCCTGAAGAGCACGACATCCGTTTCGTGGAAGACGACTGGGAAAATCCCACGCTAGGAGCATGGGGTCTAGGCTGGGAAGTATGGCTAAACGGAATGGAAGTCACGCAGTTCACGTACTTTCAGCAGGTAGGCGGTATTGACTGCACACCAACTACAGGCGAAATCACATATGGACTCGAACGTTTAGCAATGTATTTGCAAGGCGTCGAAAGCGTCTATGACTTGGTCTGGACCGACCGCGATGGCTATCGCTTAACCTATCGCGATGTGTTTCACCAAAATGAAGTTGAGCAATCAACCTACAATTTTGAGCATGCTAATGCCACCGTGTTGTTCCAACATTTCAATGACTATGAGGCCCAAGCCAAACGTCTGATGGAAGTGCCACTGGCGCTTCCGGCCTACGAGGCCACACTCAAAGCGGCTCACACGTTCAATCTGCTCGATGCGCGTGGGGCAATCAGCGTGACAGAACGTGCGGCATACATCGGGCGTATTCGCAATCTTTCGCGTGCAGTTGCGCAAGCCTACTACGACTCTCGAGAAGCTCTCGGATTTCCCATGTTGAATACTAGCGAGGCCAAAGCCGCATGAGTCACGCACCTTTACTTGTTGAGCTATTCACCGAGGAATTGCCACCAAAAGCATTAGAACGACTCGGCTTGGCTTTCTCCGAGGGCATTGCGTCAGATTTAAAAGCCAAAGCGCTCTTGTCTGACAACAGCATTGTTACGCCATTTGCAACACCGAGGCGACTGGCAGTTCACATTACCGATGTACTCGATATCGCACCTGATCAGGCATTTTCCGAAAAGCTCATGCCCGTTAAAGTCGGGCTTGATGACAACGGACTACCCACGCCGGCTCTGCTGAAAAAGCTGGCTGCCAAGGGGTTAAGCCACCTGACTGCTGCTGATCTCACGCAAACTGATGACGGCAAGCAAGCGTATCTCGTTGCCCAAGGTATGGCACCCGGGGCACGCCTGGCAGAGGTGATGCAGTCAGTGATTGAAACCGCCATCGAAAAACTGCCTATCCCCAAAGTAATGCGCTACCAGCTGGCTGATGGCAAAACCAGCGTGAACTTTGTCCGCCCTGCACACGGCCTGATGGTTTTGCACGGCCAAACAGTCGTGCCTGCCAAAGTTCTGGGCTTGGATGCCGGTCGCATCACGCTGGGCCATCGGTTCCTCGCGACGAGCCCGATCAGTATCGAGTCTGCCGACACGTACGAGACACAATTGGCTGAGCAAGGACACGTCACGGCAAGCTTTGAAGGTCGTCGAGCATTCATTGGTGCCAAACTGCAGGAGCAAGCACAAGTGTTGGGTGCGACGCTAGGCGACGATCCAGCGGTTCAAGCGCTATTGAACGAAGTCACCGCCTTAGTAGAGGCACCTGCTATCTACGTTGGACAGTTTGAAGAGCGTTTTCTGGCAGTACCATCAGAATGCCTGATCCTGACCATGCGCTTGAACCAGAAGTATTTCCCTCTTTTTGATGCTGCGACTGGCGAGCTGACTCATCGATTTTTAATTGTCAGCAACATGCCTATTTCCGACCCAAGCGCAATCATCGGAGGCAACGAACGCGTCGTACGCCCCAGATTGGCTGACGCTGAATTTTTCTTTCTGACTGACAAAAAAGAAAAGTTGGCGGACCGTGTCTTGGCGTTGGACAACATCGTCTATCACAATAAGCTTGGCACACAGCGTGTTCGAATCGAGCGAGTTAGACAGATCGCTGACTGGTTGGCTCGCGCGTTAGGTACCGACACGCACTTGCCTGATCGTGCGGCGCTTTTAGCCAAAGCTGATCTCACGACTCAGATGGTCGGTGAGTTCCCAGAATTGCAAGGCGTGATGGGGGGCTACTACGCCGAAGCTGACGGCGAACCCGAAGCCGTCGTGCATGCCATTGCCAACCAATACCAGATTCGGTGGCCCACTGCCGTGACCGCCACAGACTTGCCTGGCGTCATCCTGTTCATGGCCGATCGCGCTGAAACGCTGATCGGTATCTGGGGTATCGGCTTGGCACCCACTGGGGAACGTGACCCGTTTGGTCTGCGCCGCGCGGCTTTGGGGTTGATTAGCGCGATTGAGCAGTTACGTGACGGTGGCTACCTTAAATTACAAGCAAAACATGAATTAACACTCGAAACGTTGCTAGCCAAGGCATTTAGCACCTTTGATCAAAGCCTGGATCTGGCCAAAGACACTGTGGCTGAAGTGAGCACCTTCGTGCGTGAACGCTATCGCAACCAGTTGCTTATATCGGCTGAACGCGAGGCTGTTGATGCGGTGTTTGCGTTGGATGTCGCTCTACATGAGGCAGCCGCGCGCATCGCTGCGGCACAGGCATTTAAGGCATCAGAAGCCGCGCCTAGCCTGGTTGCGGCCAATAAACGCATCGGCAACCTTCTGAAGAAAGCTGAAGATTTATCAGTCTCGCTTGACGCAGCCGCTCTGACTGATGCTGCTGAAATTGATTTAGCCAAACAGCTTGAGCAGCTAGCGCCCGATATCGAAGCCCATATGGCCAACGCTCAATACGAGCAGGCGCTGACCGTGATGGCACAGTTGCGCATGCCAGTTGACCGGTTCTTTGAAGAAGTGATGGTCATGGCAGAAGATCCTGGCGTTCGCCAAAATCGTCTGGCTCTGCTAGCTCGATTGCATCAGCTCATGAACCAGGTGGCTGATATTTCCAGGCTCGCGGCGTGAAACTCATCATTCTTGATCGTGATGGTGTCATTAACGTCGACAGCGACGCGTATGTCAAACATCCTGATGAATGGCATCCACTACCTGGCAGTCTTGAGGCCATCGCTCGTCTATCGCGTGCTGGGTGGAAAGTCGTAGTGGCCTCTAATCAGTCCGGCCTTGCAAGAGGCTATTTTGATGCCGCTGCCTTAAATGCCATGCATCTAAAGTGCCGTGAACTGCTGCGCCCGCTCGGTGGTGCAATTGATGCGTTTTTTGTATGTCCTCATGGCCCGGATGATGCTTGTACCTGTCGTAAGCCTGCGCCGGGGATGTTCAAAGAGATTGCCAGACGGTTTGACACGACCTTGGAAAATGTACCTGCAGTCGGTGACTCGTTACGTGACCTGAAAGCTTGCGCGGCGGCAGGTTGCACGCCATGGCTTGTCCAGACCGGCAATGGGCTTAAAACGCGGCAATCAAACGAGTTACCAGTGAATACTCGATTTGGCAAAGATCTATCTGATGTAGTTGATCAAATTCTGGCCGAGGATATTGGCGGATGAATACGTTTAGAGCTAGTCTCTATTATCTGTTTCTGATTGCCACTGTTATCCCTTACGCGTTCATCACTTTGTTGGCCGCACCTTTGCCGCTACATTGGCGCTATCGCATCACAATCGGCTGGCCACGACTTGCAACCTGGGGCGCAAAAGTAATCTGTGGCTTGCAATGGCGCATCGAAGGTCAGCATAACTTGCCTGATGGACCTGCCATCGTGCTGTCGAAACACCAATCGGCTTGGGAGACTCTGTTTTTACCTAGCCATTTGCCGCGGGAAGTATGTTTTGTTTACAAGAGGGAGTTACATCGGATTCCCTTTTTTGGTTGGGGTCTTGCACTACTGCGCATGATCCCGATCGACCGTTCCAAGGGCAAAGAGGCATTCGAGCAAGTGGTTCAAATTGGCAAGCAGCGTCTTGATGAGGGTCGCTGGCCCATTCTGTTTCCTGAAGGCACGAGGATCGCACCGGGGAAGATGGGGCGTTTCAAGATGGGTGGTGCTCTGCTTGCAAGTCGTACAAACACCCCCATCGTCCCTATCGCCCTGAACGCTGGTGAGTTCTGGCCTCGTAACTCATTTGCAAAGAAGCCTGGTGTCATCACTGTGCGCATCGGCGAGTTGATTTACCCAGATGGTCTAACACCCGAGCAACTAAACGATCAAGTCTATAACTGGATCGAGACACAGATGAAGTCCATGAGATTAGAGCGTGATTGATTGGATTTTGCGCCCGATCGAGCTACGATTCACTTTATGCAACTAGCGTTTAACCTTGATCCAATTCCCGCGCCTGAACCGCGATCCAGTCCGGGTATCGGGAAACACGAACGCGTGCTGGAGCACCATGGCGTTCGATTGGTGTTCACCTTGCAACGCTCGCGACGGCGATCGATCGGACTCATGGTGACTGAAGAAGGGCTCAAAGTGACTGCGCCAAGTTGGGTTTCGCTGCAGCAAATTGATCTGGCAGTCCTGGAAAAATTCGACTGGGTGTTAAAAAAAACCCAAATGTTGCAAGCACGTCAACAAAGACGCCAGCAAACCCACTCAAACTGGCGCTCTGGCGGTGTCGTGGCGTATTTAGGTCGTGGCATTGAGCTGCAGTGCGGTTCAAATAACATGCCAGAAGCTCGAGGGCAGGTCTGGTTCGAAGGGATAGCAGATGCGCCTAAAAACGGTGACCGACTTTGGTTACCCCTACCACCGGACAGTGATGTCGAGCAAGTACGCGACCTTGCCCAAGGCTGGCTGCAGCGCCAAGCTAAAACCTGCTTTGGGGGCCGACTGGATTATTTCGCTATGACCTCGGGATTGCGCCCAACAAGCTGGAGAATCTCCTCTGCCACTGGTCGCTGGGGTTCTTGCACCATCGAGGGCAAGGTAAGTCTGAACTGGCGCCTCATCCACTTTGATGTATCGGTGATCGACTACGTGATCGCCCACGAGCTAGCGCACTTGAAACAAATGAACCACAGCCCGGCTTTCTGGGATGAGGTCAAAGCGATTTGTCCGGACTATCTGAAAGCCTATCAAACCTTGAAAGGACTGTCACCGGGTGACACTCCAGCGGTATCATAAGCAAAAAATATCGGAGAATTGCAATGAGAATCTTGCACACTATGCTGCGTGTCGGTAACCTCGAGCGCTCATTGGACTTTTATACAAACGTGCTGGGCATGCGACTACTGCGTCAAAAAGATTACCCAACTGGACGCTTCACACTGGCATTTGTAGGTTACGAGGATGAAGATAAGGGCGCAGTGATCGAACTGACCCACAACTGGGATACGGATAAATATGATCTTGGTGACGCCTACGGCCACATCGCGTTACAGGTTCAGGATGCCGCAGTTGCTTGCGATATGGTTCGACAAAAGGGTGGCAAGGTGACTCGTGAAGCTGGTCCGATGAAGCACGGTGGCTCGGTCATCGCGTTTGTAGAAGACCCTGATGGCTACAAGATCGAATTCATCGAACGCAAAGCAGCCTAATCGACACTGAGTTGCCAGGACAATGCTAAACGGTCTCTGGCTGACTTTCTTAATCGGTGGCATAGTTGCCGGGGCTTTTCAATGGCTTTGGCTCGGTGACGCCGATGTGTTTGGCCGAATGGTGGCCAGTCTGTTCGACATGGCCAAACTATCGGTCAACGTGATGATTTTGCTGTTTGGCACACTCACGCTCTGGCTGGGATTGCTGCGCATTGCTGAACTAGCAGGGCTTGTCCAAACGCTGGGTCGTTGGCTATCGCCGCTGTTTGCCAGACTGATGCCAGAAGTTCCTCGCGGTCACCCGGCGCTTGGCCTGATCACCATGAACTTTGCCGCCAACGGACTAGGCTTAGACAATGCGGCAACCCCTGTGGGCCTGCGCGCCATGCGCGAATTGCAAACACTAAATCCCACACCAACATCCGCCACCAATGCCCAGATTCTTTTCTTGGTGTTGAACACTTCTGCTCTGACCGTTTTGCCGGTCACGATTTTCATGTATCGACTGCAACAGGGTGCCGCCGATCCGACCCTGGTGTTTCTACCCATTCTAGTGGCTACCGGTGCCTCAACACTGGCCGGATTGCTGGCAGTCGCCTTCATGCAGCGGCTAAAGTTGCATGATCCTGTCGTCTTGCTATGGCTAGGTGCCACAGGATTGACACTGGCTGCCATGATGGCTGGGGCAGCCTCGCTAACAGCGACCACTTTGGCTCATGTTTCAAGCCTGGCAGGCAACCTTGCACTGCTTGGAGTAATTGCCGCATTTGTGCTCATCGGTGCTTGGCGTAAGGTTCCGGTGTATGAAGCGTTCATAGACGGCGCGAAACAAGGCTTTGACATCGCCAAAGATCTATTGCCCTACCTAGTCGCCATGCTATGTGCAATAGGCATTCTGCGCAGCTCTGGTGCGCTTGATTTTCTGCTTGAAGGCGTGCGCTGGATTGTTGAGCTGGTGGGCGGTGATACACGTTTCATTGATGGGTTGCCCACTGCATTGATGAAACCACTGTCTGGCAGCGCTGCCCGTGCCATGATGATAGAGACTATGCAGTTTCATGGGGTAGACAGTTTTGCGGGGCTCTTGGCAGCCACACTACAGGGAAGCACAGAAACCACGTTCTACGTGCTTGCAGTCTATTTCGGTGCCGTTGGTATTCAGCGCGCTCGTCATGCCGTGGGTTGTGCCTTGGTAGCGGATTTTGCCGGCATCACTGCTGCGATTCTGGCATGCTATGCATTTTTTGGTTGAAACATCCCTTGAAAATAGTCATTGCTCCCGACTCCTTTAAAGAAAGCCTCGCCGCAGCTGAGGTCGCCAAGGCAATTGAGGCTGGCATCAAAACAGTGTTACCCGGCGCTCATACAGTTTGCGTGCCCATGGCTGACGGTGGTGAAGGTACCCTTGACGCGGTGCTAGCGGTCACTGGCGGTGAGCGCCGCGAACTGACAGTAGCAGACGCAATCGGAAGACCCCGAGCCGCCTGCTGGGGTTTGCTACCAGACAATACGGCGGTCATCGAAATGGCGAGTGCTGCCGGACTTGAGCATATCGCACCCGCTGATCGTAATCCCATGAGTGCAGATACCTACGGTGTGGGTGAACTCATTGCAGATGCCTTGGACTCGGGCGCCCAACGAATTGTGCTGACTGCTGGCGGATCTGCCACCAATGATGCAGGCGCGGGGATGCTATTGGCCCTCGGAATAAGATTTCTGGATAAAGACGACACACCCTTGCCACGCGGTGGTCAAGCATTGGCCCATTTACACAAGATAGATACCAGCAAACTGGACCCTAGACTTAAACAACTTGAGTTGGTGGTAGCCACCGATGTGCGCAACCCATTGTGCGGTTCAAACGGAGCATCGGCGATTTTTGGGCCACAAAAAGGGGCGACTCCTGAGATGGTTACAAAACTGGATCAGGCGCTCGCAAATTTCGCGTTGATCACGGCCCAAGCAACTGGCGAAGACTTGCAGAGCAAGCCTGGCGCGGGTGCAGCCGGGGGTCTGGGATTCGCCGCGATGGCATGGCTGGGCGCCTGCACCCGACCTGGTGTTGAGGTGGTAGCTGAGTTAGCGAATCTAGAACAATCCGTTGCGGATGCCGATCTGGTGTTTACTGGTGAGGGTCGCATGGACTCACAAACGCTGCAAGGTAAAACCCCCTGGGGTGTGATGCGGATTGCTCAGGCACACAACGTACCGGTCGTCGCGTTGGCTGGCAGCTTAGGAGATGGATATCAAGCCCTTTATGACGCCGGGCTAACGGCAGCCTTTAGTTTGGCCAATGGACCCATCGACCTGCCGATGGCACTCAAAAAAGCCCCTGAACTGATCACCGCCCGAACTACGGACATCATGCGCCTTTGGCTAGTGGCAAGCCACGAGCGCTTAATGCATCACTCATCCGAATGAAGCCAGCGACATCGACTTGCTCAGCGCGCGCTGTCGGTTCCACCCCTACTTCATCCCAAGGCATTAATGCAGCCCAGTCACCTAATGCTCGTCTGAGCATTTTTCGGCGTTGGGCAAATGCCCGCTGTACCAAAGCACCAAATAAAACCGTATCGTGTGCGCGGACTCGATCATCCGCAAGCGGAATCATACGCACGACTGCAGACACTACCTTGGGAGCCGGTTCAAACGCCGTTGGTGGCACATCGAACAATTTCTCCATTCGATAGCGATACTGCAACATGACGGATAACCGACCGTAGTCCGAATCATCGACGCCAGCCACCATACGCTCAACCACTTCCTTTTGCAGCATAAAGTGTTGATCACGAACGTAATCAGCCACTTGCATGCAAGCAAATAATAGAGGCGTTGAAATGTTGTAGGGTAAGTTACCTACAAGCCGAAGGTCATTACCAAACTGCGCAAAATCGACCTCTAGCGCATCAGCCTCTGTAACCGTGAGTCGTTCACCAGGAAAAGTAAGTCGCAGCCGTGCCGCCAGGTCGCGATCAATCTCAACGGCGCTCAAGTGCTTAAGGTGCGCCAGCAAAGGCCCTGTCAGCGCCGACAACCCAGGCCCTATTTCGACCATATTGTCCTCTGGCTGCGGATCAATTGCCCGAACGATCTGCTCGATGACGCCCGCGTCAGTCAAAAAATTCTGGCCAAACCGCTGTCGCGCTCTATGTTGCGTCACTGCTCGGTTTGCCTGAACATGCGATTATCGATAAACGCGACATTACGCATCTGTTGCAGCCAAGCTTCGAACTGTGCACGCGCCCGTCGCTCATACAATTCCTGCCGAGCCATATTGCGCCGATACTGCTCAGCCATATCCTGGCTACGCCTTTGCTCAACCACTATCAAGTGCCAACCAAATGGTGACTTTACGGGCTCACTGATTTCACCAGGATCCAAACTATCCATCGCACGCTCAAACTCAGGCACTGTCTCACCGGGATTGAGCCAACCAAGATCGCCTCCCAAAGGTGCCGAATTATCCTCAGACACCACACGGGCCACGTCTTCAAAACTCTCGCCACCTTGCACAATCCGACTTCGAGCGTTAAGCAAGCGCTGTTTGGCTTGATCATCACTCATGACAGTGGAGGTTTTAATCAGGATATGTCGTGCCTTAGTCTGTTGGACCATCATCGGACCGGTAGGCTCCTTCGGTTGCGCCTGTTGCGGTGGCGGCGGCGGTGTTGCGGGTTGCCCCCCGGCACGTCCTGTCACTTGCAGAATATGGAAACCGGCTGGACTTCGTATCACCCCAGAAATCTGCCCAGGCTGAAGATTACGTGCAACTCTCAAGAAGATTTCAGGCCAACCACTAGCTGGTCTAACACCTAAATCACCACCACGTGAAGCCTCGGCACCGTCTGACACCTCAATAGCTAAGTCCGAAAACTTCTCGCCACTTCTAAGGCGAGCCCGAATGCCATCTATCTTCTTGCGCAGCTCTGCAACTTGCGCTTCGCTAGCGGATTCAGGAACGCTCACAAAAATCTGGGAAATCTGCAAAACAAGCGGCTGAGCTGGTCGGGGCTTGGGTGGCGGTGGCGGTGGTGGTGGCGGCGGCTCTAATCCGCTAGCCTTGCGGGCCTCTCGTTCTTTCAGAAACGCATCGACATCTGCATCACTGACTCGAACCGTCATGTCTGCCATGCGTTGGCGAACCATATCAAACAGAATTTGCCGCCTGAGCGTATCCTCGTAATCCTCCCAATCAAGACCGATCCGGCTAACTTGAGCGCGCAACTGCGCAACCGACAAACCGTTGCGCTGCGCCACTCGCTCAAGCGCACGCTCTAAGTCTCGGTCTGTGACACGTAAGCCCATGGACTCAGCCTCCTGTGCCACAACTGTTTGCGTGATAAGTTCATCAAGGGCTCCCTTTAGCATTTCGTTCTGCGGCGGGACCGGCAGACGTTGAGCCCGAAGCTCTCCGGCCAATTCTTTGGCACGCTCCTCGACTTGCAAAACAGTAATCACTTCTTTATTGACGACGGCAGCAATGCCATCGACTGGGCGCTCAGCCTGCACGGCTTGGGGTTGACTACCACGCAACCCCTGTGCGGACGCACCGGTCACAGCCGCAAAACACAGCATCGCAGCAAACCACCCACGCGCTTTAACTTTCATCATTACTCATACCTTTCAAACTTGCCCACCGGTGCCACAGTCGGTGTGATGTTCTGATAGTCTGGAATGCTTCGCCCCAATAAACTCAAAGGATCTTGTCCAAGAGCACCCAAGCCGGCCAGCTCGAGCTGGAAGAAAATGGCATTATTCACCTGAGTCGGGTCGATCGCATAGCGCTGATACACCACACGAGCTGCCCAGCAGCAGTCACCACGGTACTCCAATCCAGCAATGGCCTGCGTTACCCTGGGGTAAATTTGTTCTTGCGGCTCGTTCAGTAAAGAATAATCGACACGACCGACCGAATAAAGCTGTGAAGTCAGTGGCCATTGGAACGATACACTAACCTGATCCTGCCCCTGCGGTTGATAAAGACCAGTGGGATTACGCTGGAAGCGATAAGACGCGGTAATCGCAGCGGCCCGCTTGGGGTTAAACCGTGCCACGATCTGAGCTCGGTCCCAACTATTATCGTATGGGTTGTATTGCAAATCGAGCGTGGTACTTAATGTGTCGGTCAAGTTAGCTGCCGCACTGATCAAGTACTCAGACTCGACATTGGTGCGCGGCACTTCGCCGGGCAGAGTAACCCGCTGATCCTCAAAGTAGAATCGTTGACCAACCGCAAAGAAAGCACGCTCTTGACCAGTAACCGCATGTAGGTATCTGGATCCGAGCGCAACCGTAAGTTGGTTGGCGTTGGCGATGCGATCCCAGCCGCCTGTGTAGATGTTTTCTTGGAAAGCCTGCGAAAAACTGAAATCTGACAGCGTAGTGTCGTAGACAGGAAAATTTGACTGGTCTCGGTATGGTACGTTCAGATAGTAAACCCTTGGCTCAAGAGTCTGAACCGCGTCGTGCCCAAAGAACGACGCATCACGCTCGAAAGTCATGCCAGCGTCCACCGATATGATGGGCAGCACGCGATTGTTTGACGGCTTAAACTGACTTGATGCGTCTGGCTCCCAGGTTGTTTCGTAGCGAGTCATGTGCAGACCCGCTTTGGGCTTTATAAAAAAACCAGGTTGCACGATCGGAAATGAGATCGAAGGGTAAGACACAAAGCGCTGCCCATTTGGCCCCAGCTGCTTCCCAAAATCATCCTTGGGCCGATCAAACCAGATCGCGCTGTTGTCCATAACGATGTCAAAGCCACCCCAGTTGTAGTGACTGCCATTAAGGGTAAGCGCTGGGACCGTGTTGTACTGCGGCGTAATATCCCCTAGGGTCTGGAAAGTTGAATAGTCGACTCGTGCGTTCCAGTATTTATTTGCCCAACCCAGCCATCCCGAGCGCGGCAGAAACGTGGTCGTGGCCTCGTTGACGGCAAGAACCGAGAAGTCCTTGAAATAATCATCATCAGACACGCCGCTGATATTCCAACCACCGAAGAAACCCGCTCCTAGATTCTGGGAGTGTTGGGTCGAATAAAACCAACGATCCCGTCCAAGCTCGCGGTCTTTTTCTAGATAAGTGCCACCGAATGTACCGGCGTAGGACTCACCGAGGTAACGGAAATCACCGCCTAGCTGTAAACCGCGTTTGCTCATGGGTCGCAACTGTACAGTTGCGTCGTAATTTGGTGCCAGATTAAGGTAATAAGGCAGCGTTACATCAAAGCCTGACTGGCTGGTGATACCAAAAGTAGGGGCTAAAAAGCCGGACTTGCGTTCTTTTCTGATGGGAAAATTCAGATAAGGTGAAGCCAGAATGGGCACCCCTTTGAAATACAGCACACTACCCCAGGCCTGACCTTCATTATCTTCATAATTAAGCTCAACCTCACTGGCGGTAATCCACCATGCAGGCTCTGGGCAAGGACATGCTGTATAGGTGACATCATCAATTGTCATCTCATTGCGGTTGGTCATCACCGCCTTACTGCCGGTACCGCTACCCCCACTACTTAACCAAAACTCAGGCGATTCAACCTCGCCCTCATCTGAGTCAACGTTGTACCGCATGCTCGGCCCGACCACGACGTTACCATCTTGAACGAGCCTGGCATTTATCCGGGCATCGATTTGACCTGTCCGATCGTCATAGCGCAGATAGCCAGCCGAAAGCACTGCATCAGCGCGGCGCACCACGCCCTTTCCTTGTATGATCAGCTCGCCCTCAGGATTGGCTGTCATCTCCTCGCCACCGAGATACATCGGCATTTCATCTTCGGTTGCGCGGTTAGGCATTAACGCCGGGGACACTTTCAGGCCGCGAAGGATTATCTTGCCGTCGACCGATTCCTCTGCCGGCTGACTGGCCACAGGCACACCAACGCCCGCTATTAGCGCAGCAAATGACAGGAGCAAGGTGAATCGTTTGGACAAATCGGACACCGCTAGGAAGTCATCCCGACAAAAGAAATAAAACACATATGAAGCACCGCCCGAGCGCTAAATAATACCGCCAGTGTGCCAGAGCATCTATTATAGAGATGCCATCACAATTCAGTAGCAAAGGATCATGGACCCCCAAACACCGAAGATTACCCGCTCACAAACGCTACAGCATTGGCTTAGCAGTCTGCCCAACACACTCGGTTTGGTACTTGACAGCATGACCCCCGCCTCTAGCGACGCTAGTTTTAGAAGGTATTTCCGCATCGAAGCGAGCGAACAATCCTTGATTATTATGGATGCGCCTCCTCCCCAAGAAAATTGCGCCCCCTTCTTAGACATCACCCACAGACTCTCAGAGGCAGGTGTCACCGTACCGCAGATCTTGGCACACGACTTAGCCCAAGGTTTCATGCTGCTGACAGATCTTGGACATCGGACATATTACGATCGAATTCAAGCTGGCTTGTCAGACAGCGAATTACAAACACTGTATCGACAATCCTTAGACATGTTGGTCAAACTTCAGCGAGCTCGCCACGCGGGTCTGCCAATATTTGATGAAACGCGATTGATCACAGAATTGCAGCTTTTTATTCAGTGGTTTGTCCAAACGCATCACCAAACAGAACTAGATGACAAGGAACAAGAGCAACTTCAGCAGATCTTCGGGATCTTAGCTAAGACCATGGCTGCTGAGCCGCGGGTGCTGGTGCACCGGGATTTTCATAGTCCAAATCTGATGGCCTGTGAACCAGAGTCTGGCCTGGCTAACCCGGGAATTCTTGATTATCAAGACGCGCTGCTTGGTCCGGTGAGCTATGACATCGCATCGCTGGTATTTGATGCGCGCACGACCTGGGAGGAGCCGCAACAGCTAGACTGGGCTATCCGCTACTGGGAGAAAGCCAAAAACATCGGGCTGCCCCTACCAACGGACTTTGCACAGTTTCATCAACAATATGAGTGGTCTGGCTTACAGCGAAACCTGCGTATTCTTGGCGTTTTTGCCCGATTACACCACCGGGATGAAAAATCGCACTACCTCGCACATATCCCACGTGTTCTGCAATACGTGCGACAAGTGGCAGGACGCTATCAGCCTTTTGTTCCGCTGATGCGCCTACTGGACCGTTTGCAAGGCATTGAACCGCAAGTAAAGCTGACGTTTTGACCATGAAAGCGATGATACTCGCCGCTGGCCGTGGACAACGCATGCGGCCGCTCACGGACCACACCCCCAAACCCCTGCTACCGGTTCGGGGACATCCGTTGATTGTCTGGCACTTACGGCGACTGGCGGCAGCTGGCTTTAAGGAAGTTGTCATCAATCACGCCTGGCTGGGCGAACAAATTCAAAGCACTCTTGGCACTGGCAGCCAATGGGGTGTCAATATTCGATATTCACCTGAGTCACCCGCACTCGAGACAGCCGGCGGCATCGCACGTGCTCTACCGCTCTTAGGTCCAAACCCCTTCTTGGTCATCAATGGTGATATCTGGTGTGATTGGTCGTTACAAAACGCTAAGCATATTGCAGATGATCTACAGCGTGCTGCCAACCTCATGGCACACTTGGTCTTGGTTGATAATCCCGCCCATAATCCCAAGGGTGACTTTGGGTTGTCGCAATCCTCTTTGGCTGTCACAGGGGGTGAGACTAACCTTACCTTCTCGGGCATTGGAATTTATAAGCCCGCACTGTTCGAATCACTTGACCCGAACACCCCCGCACCGCTGGCACCGTTGTTGCGGCAAAGCATGGCAAGATTATCTGTCAGCGCAGAGCACTATGAAGGGAACTGGCTAGATATCGGTACACCCGAGCGTCTTGAGATGCTGAATAAGCTCTTAGCCGACCATTAATTTGCAACCACCTGTGACAGTGCTTTGGGTGAAGAACAGCACCTGAGTTATCCTACGGGGGTTCACTTGATGCTTTGCCTGCTGTATGTGGCGAGATCAACCAAAAACGTAAGGAATTTAAGGCATGGGTTTGTTTGGACGTTCACGTCGCCAGGTTTTTAAACCATCACCCTATGACACTCGCCGGCGTGGCCGAAAGTTGCCACGCTGGTTTATTTTGCTGATTGTAGGAATCCTGGTTGGTAGTGGCGGCACTTTAATCTTGCAGTCTAGCTACGGCCCCAAGCGGCTGACCGTGCTTGAATCACAAAAACTAACTGATGACCTAGCGGCGCTATCACTGGAGCGTCAACAGCTGCAAGCCGATCTGACCGAGTTAAAGCGTCAACTCGAGGCCAGCAAGTCCGGGGCAGATAAAACAATCACTGAATTGCGTGCGGAGGTTCTCAGGCTAAACGAACGCATGCAGCCATTACGAGACGAAGTCGGGCTCTTTACCAAAGCATTAACGGCTGGCGTCAAATTTGATCCAATCGGAATCACTGGCGCAAGTTTTGAGCAGGCATCCGGCAGCGACAAACTTCAGTACCAGGTAGTGCTCGTTCAAGAAGATGATCAGCAACCTGCTTACGACGGTCGCATTGAGGTTACGTTCGAAGGCCGTTACGCCAATGGCAGAGCCGGATCAGTCAAAGCACTGGTGATTCCCTTCACGCTCAAACACTATCAGCATCTAAACGGCACCATCGACATGCCTAATTCGTTACAGGCAGTTCGTGCCACACTGCGAATCTACCAAGCTGACGGCAAAAGAGCATTGTCTTACCGAACCTATCAGGTTGAGCGCCCCAGATGATCTGACGCAGCTGCCTTATCTACACTCAGACTGCTGTGGTGCCACCGTCAACTCGGATTGATGCGCCAGTGATGTAAGACGACGCATCACTTGCCAAAAACACAATGGCACCCATCAGGTCAGCAGGTTGCCCAATACGATCGAGCGCAGATTTGGAAGCGAACATCTCGCGCACGCCCGGCTCAGCTAATCGGGCTTTGGTCATATCGGTTTCAATCATGGAAGGGGCAATCGTATTGACACGAATCCCATGACGACCCACCTCCCAAGCCAGTGACTTGGTGTAGCCCTCTACCCCGTGCTTGGCAGCGCTATACAAAGCACGTTCAGGCGCGCCGATGTGGCCATATTGTGACGACAGGTTGATGATGCTGCCTGGTTGTCCTGCAGCAACCAGCCCGTCGATCACTGCCTGAGACACCAGCATGCTGGAGGTCACATTCAGGGCGAGCACCGCTTCCATATCATTGGCCGACATGTCCCGTAACAATCCCGGGCGATTGCCTCCAGCATTGTTGACCAGCACATGTATCGCGCCCAATGCTGGCACCGCGGTACTTACAGCGACTGGATCAGTCACATCCAAAGCCATCGCACTCACCACTAACCCATGCCTGCCCAGCAGCTCGCACGCCTGATCGAGTCCTGTTTTATCGCGAGCCGCGATGGTCACATTCGCACCTGCATTGGCAAGCGCGAAGGCAGCGGCAAGACCAATCCCCCGACTGCCACCAGTTACAAGCGCACGCTTGCCATCCAATCTGAATTCCGGCGCTTTCATAAGCACTTCAGTCGCGCTGCTGCTCATGATTGCCCTGTCTCTTTACGGTAACGCAGCAAATTCTCTTCGTTAGGTGGATACAGTCCCGGCAATGACTCGCCATCCTCAATACGCCCCATAATCCAACCCTCGAGCCGTTCCTGTTCAACCGACTGAGACACTACCTCGTGAAGCAGCGCTGCTGGTATCAATACTGCCCCATCCTGATCAACCACCACCACATCACCGGGAAATACTGCCACG
This sequence comes from Orrella daihaiensis, assembly GCF_022811525.1. Classification (NCBI taxonomy): domain Bacteria; kingdom Pseudomonadati; phylum Pseudomonadota; class Betaproteobacteria; order Burkholderiales; family Alcaligenaceae; genus Orrella; species Orrella daihaiensis. The sequence continues at coordinate 2,345,086 of NZ_CP063982.1, forward strand.
CCACCACAGCCAATTGGCTGCTGCCATGCGACAAATGTCAGACCTGCCACCGAGGGTGGCGCTGCCGCACCTTGACACCAAACTGGCAAGCCAGAATCAAGCACACCCTCTAGATCGCGGACCACGCCATCAGTCACTAGCGCTGCTACACCTCGTTTGGCCATGCGGGCACACAGAATATCCCCAAAGATGCCCGCATCAAGTACACCCAAGGCATCCACGACAGCAATGCAGCCCTCGGGCATGGCTTCAATGGCAGTGCGTGTCGAGATTGGCGAGGACCAGGATGCTGGCGTTGCGAGATCCTCCCGAGCAGGTACGAATCGCAGGGTAAAAGCGCGGCCAACTATGCGCGGTTGACCAGCTCGCAGTGGCTTAGTGCCACGCATCCAGACATTTCGCAGGCCTTTTTTTAGTAGCACAGTGGTCAAAGTTGCGGTTGAAATGCCTGCCAGTGTCTCGCGAATATCTGGCGGCAAGCTCATGTCTACTGAACTATCGGTCATGGTTTAGTTCCTGGTTAACCCAACTGTGTCAGACGCTGTTGCTGACGACGGATCAAACGTTCAATATCTTCGATGTCTAATTTTGACAGCGCAGGGCCAGGCTTACGTACCGTTGCCGAGGCAATCGCGCCACGCTTGGCCAAAATGTATTTACGCACCGCTAAGCCAATTCCTGGTTGCTGCTCGTAGCGCGACAAAGGCAGGTATGCATCAAAAAGATCGAATGCGCGATCTTGGTCACCAGCGCAATGGGCCTCGATGACATCGACCATCATCTCCGGATAGGCAAACCCGGTCATGGCACCATCCGCACCACGCATCAGCTCCTCAGGCAGGAACAGACCACCACCATTGCCAGTCAAAATTGAGACCTGCTTAAGCGTCTTTTGTGCTTGCGCGGCCCGAATCGAAGACAGTTTGCCAAGCCCGGGGCAGTCCTCATGCTTAAGCATGACGCAACGCGGTGACTGGTCAATCACTTGCATCACCACTGATGCCGACATCTGCACGCCCGTCGCATTCGGGTGATCCTGCAACACCCATGGAACATCTGGTCCGAGCGTCTCGTTAACCATCGAAAAGTACGCACGTATCTGGTCATCTGTGCGCAAACCAGCCACAGGCGCGACCATCACACCAGCAGCGCCGAGATCCATGACTCGTTTAGTGAGCTCACCCATAGACGCAAAACCTGCAGCAGATGCCCCCACCACAACAGGCACACGCCCGTTCACGCGTGCTAGCACCCGCCTGACGTACTCAGCCGACTCGTGTGCGGTGAGCTTGGGCGCCTCTCCCATCACCCCTAATACAGTCAGGCCATTGGCGCCTGCCTGCAGATAAAAATCGATCAACCGGTCAGTGCTTTCCAGATCAAGTTCACCGTCAGACTTGAATGGTGTGACAGTAATCAGGTAGACCCCTTTTGAGGTTTCGTCGAACTGGGTTGATCCAATCCGCAACTGCTGTTTATCTGTTTCATTCATACTTCAGTTCCTACAAAATTAATGGATGGATTCCATCACCCATGTTTAAGACAGCGCGCCAACCATGCACTGGCCCAACTGAAGACCTGACAAGTAGGCATGTTCGACACGACTATGGACAAGACCATCGCCACAAACACCGAGTCCAATCTCTGGCTTGAACCACGGCTCAGTAAATGCTGCAAAACCCGCAGCCCGCCGAGAGTACAGCCAGCGGTGAGTCATGGGAGGCAGGATTGGCGTTATGGTTGAAACGCCTAACTCACGCGCAAAGGCAAGCAACAACTCAGATTCAACCATCTCCTTTGATGCATCAAGGTGTGCTTGACTCCACTGAGCGGTGGCTTGAATCACCCAATCATGCCGCCCGGCTTCGGTTGGCCGGCCAGGTTTACTGCTGTTACGTGCCCACCAACCAATCGCACCGGTTCCTGGCAGACCAGCGTCTAAATCGGTGAGGCCATCATCCGTACTCACCATGAGCGTCCAACATGGCTCCAGCGGTGTTCGTGCGAGTTGATCCGCCCAGTCGGGCGTCTGTGACTCCAACAGGGGCACAGCCTGGGCATTGGGAACCGCCACAACCACGGCTGTGAACCCATCCAATGCGCTGCCATCCTCCATGCCTAGACACCAGCGTCCGTTCTCATTAGCAAGCGATTGCACTCGCATGGCCGTTTGCACGTCAAGCCCTTGGGCCTGGGCCCGGCCCAACGCGCTCATGCCCGGCGCACCAACAAACCAGGGTTCCTTGGAGGATCCGGCCAGCCTTGCATCAAGCCGAGGTGTCCAAACGGCAACTGATTTGTCAGCAAGTCTGGCATCTACAAATGCCGCAAATCGCTCATCGCGGGCAGTGAAGTACTGAGCCCCGTGATCATACTGAGCCGAGTCGGTACGTCGAGTCGATAAACGTCCCCCAACGCCGCGGGACTTTTCAATAACAATCACTTCAAGGCCACTGTCTTGCAAGACGCGTGCGCAAGTCAATCCAGCTAGCCCAGCACCTACCACAGCAATTCGCTGCATCTGCTTATCCTTTCCAGTTTGAGTCCAATACTTCGAGGCCGAATCGGAACCATAGCAAACTTGCGTACCTCCGGGCTTAGTGCTGTTGATCCAACCATGGTTTGATGTTTCTGCACACTACATCACCAAGTTTCTGCTCTAATTGTCCTATATTGCATCGCAACATTGACATGATGAATTCTAAGCTTGTTCTATCGACACTCATACTGACACTGGCATTGGCAGGTTGCAACGATGGTCAAACGCCCCTCGCAGCCAACAATGCACCACCGGTGGTCAGAACGATGCCAATCGAGTCTGCGCAAAACAGTGCTCTGCGCCTGTCAGGCACAATCGAGGCTGCCCGACAAAACTTGCTTTCATTTCAGATCGGTGGTCGCATCACCGAGCGTTTAGTCAATGCTGGCGACCGGGTTAACCAAGGTCAGTTATTGTTTGCACTTGATGAGCGCGACCTTAGTCAGGCCACCACGGCAGCGCGTGCGCAAGCCCAAGCGGCAGCAAGTGCCCTTGAAACGGCACAAGATGAGCTTACCCGAGCCGAGCGACTCTTTAAATCACGCTTTGTGAGCGAGCAAGCGCTTGACCAAGCCAAATTGCGGTTAGCTGAAGCGCAAACCCGTCTTGATGCCGCCAATTCAAGTTTTGGTCAAGCAACCAATGCACTGAGCTACGCCAAACTATCTGCGCCGGCAGATGGTGTTGTCACTGAGGTGGTGGCCGAAATTGGTCAGGTCGTAGCGCCTGGACAGGTGATTGGCGAGTTTGCATTCGATGGCCAACTTGAGATTGAGGTGTTCTTACCACAGGGCTTGGTTGCACCGGACACTGGTACAGTATCGCTTGGTCAGTCTGAATGGCCAGCTGTTCGTCGGGAGGTCTCGGGTGCAGCAGACCCAAGCTCTCGCACATTTCGCGCCCGCTACACATTGCCCGCTGACATCACAGATATTCCGATCGGTACGATTGCTGATCTACTTTTACCGATCAAAGCCAGCGCCCAGATTATGCAAGTGCCATTAGGTGCAATTGACGAACGTGGCCAAGGCCCCCGAGTATGGATCGTCGAAAATGGAAAAACCAAATCTGTGCCGATCAAAATTTTGTCGATGTCGCACGAAACTGCTCAGATACAGGGCGAGTTGCCGGTCGGCACCCCTGTAGTTGCCATGGGCACGCATCTACTTGAGACAGGCATGGCTGTCAGGGTGCAGCCACGATGAGTTTCCCGAACCTGTCGGCGCTGGCTGTTCGCGAGCGCTCGGTGACGTTGTTCTTTTTAATTTTGTCGGTGCTGGCAGGCCTCTACGCCTTTAATTCACTTGGTCGAGCCGAAGACCCACCATTTACGGTCCGAGCGATGGTGGTGACAGTGCTTTGGCCCGGCGCCACGCCCGCTGAACTTCAAGATCAAGTGGTTAACCGCCTTGAGAAACGGATTCAGGAAGTCGATTACTTCTACAAACTTGAGACAACCATCCGAGCGGGTCGTGCAGACCTGTTAATTGAGTTTCAGGACTATTCGCCGAGTCATGTAGTGCCTGACTTGTTTTACGAAGTGCGCAAGCGCATGCTAGACGAAGCGCCTTCGCTACCATCAGGTGTCATCGGTCCAATCGTCAACGACAGTTTTGCTGATGTTTATTTCACCATGCTGGCACTGACTGCACCTGGCCTGCCGATGTCAGAACTAGCCCGCGATGCTGAAGTCATCCGTGACAAACTGCAGCGGGTTGACGGCATACAAAAGGTGTTTTTGCTGGGTGAGCGTCCACAACGAATTCATCTTGACTTTGACTTGCCCAAACTAGCTAACCTGGGAATCAGCCCGCAAAACGTCATGGCAGCCATTGAGGCTAATAATCGACTGGTGCCAGCTGGATTTTTTGATACAACAGCTGCGCGGGTCTATGTTCGCGTACCGGCTGATCTTAGTGATCCACAAACCTTGGCCAATGTGCCACTGCGCATCAATGAGCGCCTGATTCGGCTAGGTGACATTGCCCAAGTCCAGCGTGGCTATGAAGACCCCCCGAGTTACATGATCCGCGCAGGAGGACGAGACACCATCGTACTTGGTGTGGTCATGCGCGCTGGGGAAAACGGCTTGGCATTGGGCGAACGACTCGATGCTTTTTTACAGCAGCAGCGCGCTGAATTACCCCTGGGCATGGAACTAACCCAGCTGACCAACCAAGCCGATGCGATCGCTGGTGCTGTTAGCCTGTTTCAGGTGAAGTTTCTAGTAGCCATGGTGGTGGTCATGGCCGTCAGTATTATGGCTATTGGCTTGCGCGCTGGCCTGATTGTGGGCCTATCCATCCCGATCACACTTGGGTTGACATTTCTGCTTATGAAATTGACCGGAATGAATCTGGACCGTATCTCACTTGGTGCACTCATTATTGCACTAGGACTTTTGGTTGATGACGCCATCATTGCTATCGAGATGATGATCGTAAAAATGGAGCAAGGCTGGGATCGGGTGCGTGCTGCCACGCATGCGTGGCAAGTAACCGCCGCTCCCATGCTGTTTGGCACGTTGGTAACAGTCGCGGGTTTTGTGCCGATTGGGTTTGCACAATCTGCGGTCGGCGAATATGCCGGCGGGATTTTTTGGGTACTGGCGTTTGCGCTATTGATCTCTTGGCTGGTAGCAGTGACATTTACGCCGTACCTTGGGGTAAAGCTGCTACCGACGATGTCGGATCATCACAGGGATCCAAGCTCGGTCTACGGTACGCCAAACTATGAGCGCCTTCGGCGCCTTGTGCAATGGTGTGTGATGCACAAACGGCGTGTGGTGTTATCAACAGTTTTTTTACTGGTGCTAAGCATTCTTGGTATGGCAGGCCCAGTTGAAAAACAATTTTTCCCGAGCTCTGATCGGCCCGAAGTATTGATCTCAGTCTACATGCCAGAGGGCACAGCGATTGGCAATACAGATGCTGTGGTCAAACGACTTGAATCTCAATTGGCGCACATGCCGGAAATCAAAAGCCTATCGGCCTACATTGGCGCTGGCGCACCACGGTTTTTTATTTCTGCCAACCCTGAGCGGCCCGACCCAGGCTTTGCCAAACTGGTTGCGGTCACACATGGGGTTCAAGAGCGCGAGTCATTGATCGCAAAACTTCACCAACAGATTGACAACGGCGACTATGCCGAAGCGCGGGTACGCGTAGCCAGACTGCTCTATGGTCCCCCTGTTGATTGGCCAGTTAGTTTCCGAGTGACCGGGCCAGATCCTCAGGTTCTACGAGAAATTGGTCATGCCATGGTTGACGTGATGCGCACCAATCCGAATATTGTTGACCCGAACTTGGACTGGGATGAACGCGCACCTTATCTGCAACTCAGTCTGGATCCCCACCGACTACAGACACTCGGATTGACGCCGTTAGACGTAGCTCAACAACTACAGTTTCAGCTCGATGGCGTACCTGTTACCAACGTACGCGAAGATATTCGACAGGTACAGGTTCGGGCAAGAGCCCAGCAAGACACTGGCGTATTGCTACAAAGTGTAGAAATACGTGGTGCCAATGGACAAAAGCTGCCGCTATCGCAACTCGGCACAGCAACCATCGAGTTTGATGAGCCTGTTATCAAACGTTTTAACCGCGAACTGTTTCTCTACGTCAATTCGGATGTCACGAATGCACAACCCCCAGATGCCACCATGGCAGTCTGGCGTGCACTCGAACCATTGCGGGCCGATTTGCCACCGGGCTATCGCATCAGCATTGCTGGTTCGATCGAACAGTCCGGCAAAGCTGATGCCTCGATACAGAAACTGCAGCCCGTGATGGTGGGGCTCATGTTGGTATTTATCATGCTACAGATGCGCAGTTTCTCCGGTATGTTCATGGTGGTAGCTACGGCTCCTCTGGGACTAATTGGCGCTGTGATTGCTTTGTTGCTGTTTAGTCAGCCCTTTGGATTTGTCGCATTACTAGGTTTGATCGGATTGGCTGGCATTCTGATGCGCAACACGCTGATCCTCACCCAGCAGGTCACTGACAATGTTCTTGAGGGCATGGGTCTGCGCGACGCGGTCATTGAAGCGGCAGTGCAACGTGCAAGGCCAGTCGTTTTGACAGCACTGGCCGCTGCATTGGCCTTTATTCCGCTAACACTCGATAGTTTCTGGGGACCATTGGCCTATGTGCTGATTGGCGGGGTGCTGGTTGGCACAGCCATCACCATTTTGTTTGTGCCTGCTCTGTACGCTTGGTGGTTCCGGATAGACGCACCTACAAAAAGCAAAACTCAGGCACAATGAGTGACTAAACATCGTCAAACCCACGAAGGCTGGTCATGGATCCGTTTAAGAAACTGCCGGGATACCGAAAGGCCCCCGCTGGACTAGAACGCAAAATTCTACGCCTGGTTCCCAAAGTGCTTTTAGTTGGCACCGTGCTGATACTGCTGCCTTCGGTGATTGCGCGGATCTGGACGATGGATGACGCTCCCTGGCTGATCAACAAATTCATCACCACCATCGATATATACACATTTGGGCTACTTGCCGTACTCTGGACAGCGCTATTGACGGTGGGTGTCGGTGCTTTTACGGTCATGGTGATGAAAGGTCCAGCTTACGTGGCTGATGCCTACCCTTTACCTGACGCTGACAAGCCTAACGACCACAAAACTGGCGCCACGCGCTACGCTCAGGGGACCGATGTGAAACCCGTGAATACAAGTGTAAGACCCGAGCCTCGGGACCAGGATCAATGACCCATTTAAGAGCCAACATCACACTTGATGTGTTAACTGCCCGGCTAGGACAAAGCGACAACTTGCCGCGACATCTCGGCATCGAGTTAACCCATTTAGAACCCCTTTGCTTAGAAAGCCGCATGCAATTACAAGCGCGCCACTTCGCGCCCAACACCTATCTGCATGCGGGCAGCGTGGTCACCCTAGCTGACACCACTGCAGGGTTTGCCACATATGCACATTTGCCAGAAGGCGCATATTCGTTCACCACCATCGAGCTGAAATCCAATTTTTTGGGTACTGTCAGACAAGGCGCCATCACCTGTCGATCCTGGGCGCAGCATTTGGGGCGAAATACCCACGTGTGGGATGCTGAGGTATTTGCCGAAGACAGCGGTAAGAAGATCGCCCTATTTCGATGCACTCAAATGATTTTATGGCCCAAGTCGGGGGAAAAGTAGAATGAACAAACCCGTAAGAATTGATTTTGTATCGGATGTCGCATGCCCTTGGTGCGCAATTGGATTCACCACTCTTGAAACAGCCTTATCCACGGTACAGACACCAGTTGAAGTCTATCTACAGCCCTTTGAACTCAATCCAGATATGCCAGAGGGTGGTCAAGATGCCATCGAATATCTAGCAGCAAAGTTTGGCATCTCAGCTGATCAAGTCCGAATCAACCAACAACGTATCTATGACAGGGCAGCTCAGGTTGGCTTCCGATTTCATCCCGAGGGAAGAAAAAGGGTTTACAACACCTTCCATTGCCATCGACTACTTCACTGGGCGACCACAGAGATCGGATTGCAAGCAGCTTGGGCACTCAAACGGGAATTACTCGCGGCATATTTCACTCGCGCCGATGATATGGACAATACACAAACGCTGCTGGATTGCGTTAAAGCAGCCGGCTTGAATCCAGATCGCGCTGCTCAAGTGCTCGCTGACGATGAATTCAGGCGCGAAGTGCGTGCGGCTCAAACCCGCTACAAGATGTTGGGCATCCAAGGTGTGCCAGCATTCATCCTAAACGACAAATTCCTAGTCGAGGGCGCTCAGCCCGTTGAAAACCTGATTGCTGCTATCGAAGCTGCAGCCAAGCGCGCTGAGCAAGATGCGCAGGCAGATTCGGGCCAATCATCGATTGCTCAAAACTAAGCTAACTGTATCCACAGCATATAAAGCACTGTACCAGCGGCGATGCTTAGAAGCGGCTGACGCAGGCGTAACTGCATCCCAAGTACAACTAGCACAGCCACGATCGCCGGCAGCAACTGGTCTGAAGCCTGCAAACCCAAGTCAAGTGTGCTGTGCAGCAACAACAGGGTCATAATCGCCGGCGGTAAAAAACGACCAACTCGTTGCGCTAAAGAACTGCCTCTGAGCCAGCGCGTGCCTATAAATGGCAAAGCACGGATTAGAAACGTCACTGTCCCCATCGCCAAAACGGCTAACAATACGTACCAATCATTCATACCGCACCCTTGGAAGAACGCGCAGACAAGATAATGCTGGACAGCACACATACTGCCATTGCCAAGAGCAAGGCTTGCTCAGGCATGAACCACAGCATCAGCGCATAACTTACTGGGGCAATCAGCAACGGCAACCATGCCCGGGTAGCACGCCATTGTTCAACAGTAAGCACGCCAAACAGGGCGGCTAATGCAAAATCAAGTCCCGTGAGCGATACCGGCAGTTGGGTACCCAACCCCGCCCCTAGGAGCGTACCCAACACCCACCATGCCTGATTCATGCCAGCCAATAACGCCATTTGTTCTGGTGTCGGACGTGGCTTTAGCGTTGTAATCACCGAATACGTCTCGTCAGTGAGGGCAAAAATCAGATAAAAACGCGTCAATTGGTTTTTGGGTTGGTCGTTTAGCAAAGACAAGCCATAGAAGGCGTGACGAAGGTTTATCACCAGTGCAGCAAGTGCAAGTGATGCCACCGGTAGCCCAGCTGCCAGCATCGGGATCATGGCAAACTGCGATGCGCCGGCATATACCCATAAACTCGCCGCAAGCGCCATATACCAGCTACCACCAGCTTGCACAAACAAAAAACCGAACACCGTACCAAGCGGTACATAGCCCATGGCTACGGGCAAAGACATCGAAAATATGGCTGCTCGCACAAAAGACTCCCCAATCACTGCCGGCTGCATCAGTATCGACAATCGTATCGTATGAAGCAATAACGTCTGAGCGAATTGGAAAATACACTGCCCTCTGGATTAAAGCTATGCTTGGACATCAAGATTTCACTTCAATATTTTCGAATAAAACGAGGTCTGACATGAAAACGCCCCAAACATCCATCGCGTGCTTTAGTATCCCAGAGCTTGCCGCTTTGCCCGATGACATTTCTGAACGCCTGCGGACCATCGAACAAAAGGCGGGTTTCATTCCAAATGTCATGCGCGTTCTAGCTAGACGCCCTGCTGAATTTCGAGCATTCATGGCCTACCACGATGCGTTGATGGAGGGTGATAGCGGCCTGACCAAAGCCGAGCGCGAGATGATCGTAGTGGCCACTTCAGGAGCTAACCACTGTCAATACTGCGTGGTCGCGCATGGCGCTATCTTACGCATCCGCGCAAAAAACCCTCTGATTGCCGATCAAGTCGCTACGAACTATCGCCAGGCTGACATCACACCGCGCGAGAGAGCAATCCTGGATTACGCGATGAAAGTATCGCGTCAATCATCTGAGGTCACCGAGGCAGATCGTGATACCGCAAAACAGGCTGGCCTCTCCGATGAAGACTTGTGGGATATTGCCAGCATCAGCGCTTTCTTTGCGATGAGTAACAGGCTGGCAAGCGCTTCAGAAATGCGTCCGAACGAAGAGTTCTATTCAATGGGACGCTAAATCGTACAACCTATAAAACTAAAAGGGCGCTATCAGCGCCCTTTTTTACCCTAAGCAATCAAGAATGGATTCAATCGTGCCGGGAATCTCTACCGAACAATCTTCGCCTTCTCTTGCAAAGACTGGATATAGTTCGATAGCTGCTGCTGGGCAGCGGCTTGACGCAATTGATTCTCGATCTCGCCAATGGCTGGTGGAGTGTAATCACGAATATCGTCAACACGCACGACGTTCCAGCCCATGCGCGTTTGCAAAGGCGCAGCAGTTATTTGCCCCTTGCCAAGATTAACCACCACATTACCAACGGCTGGCACCATTTGTTGTGGCAGCAGCCACTCTAGCGCACCTTGCTGATCTTTGCTTGGATCCGTCGATTCAGCGGCCGCGATATCAGCAAATAGCTTGGCCGGGTTCTTATCTTTATTCAACGCGGCAATGATCTGACGGGCTCGCTCCTGGGTTGGCACGACAATCAGACTCAACTTGTACTGCTTCTGACCTTTGACCTCATCTAAGAACTCTTGATATTCGGCCTTGATCTGGTCTTGGGTAACTGGGTTGTTGGCTGCATAGTGATTTAGCAGCAAATTCGCCAAAAAGTTTTGTTCCATTTGCTGCCATTGGGCCTGAGCATCAGCGCTTTGCTCGAGTTTGAGCTTTTGTGCTTCCTGAGCTAGCACCTCCCGACCAATAAGCTCGTTCTGCAGCGCCTGACGCAGCTGTGGCGTATCGGCCTGACCCCGGGCGACGTTAGCGCGTACGTTGACATCAAGCAGCGCGTCACTTAGCGGCTGGCCGTTGACCGTGGCAAATGTGCCCGATGGCAAGCCTTGTGCCATCACGCCAGTGCTCGCCAGCATCACAACAGTCAGACAAGCCGTATGAAAGACAGTTTTACCTAACCGATTGAATTGAATCATGTTTCACATCCTCGGTGAAAAATACCAGAGCCAGAGATTAGCATTATGTGACCCAAAGAAATACTCTCTTTCCCTCATCTCTCATGGGTTTTAACGAGGGGCAAAGGTTAGCGAAACTTGGGGATCGGCCAATTTGTCCGCCGCTAGTACAACCAGCCATATCAACCTGATAATGGCAGCGATCCGGCACCGGACTGTTGATAGCTTAACTAACACCACAACAGTGCTAACTCAGGCTAAATAATTTTTTACCTTGGGGCTTCCTGCTGGCCGTTTTAATCCAATTCGCCTATAAAATGCCGTCATGCAATGGTTTGTTGTTCACACTAAGCCCAAACAGGAAACCCGAGCGCTCACAAATCTCGAGCGCCAGGGCTATGACTGCTTCTTACCGACAATTCCTAAAAAGCGCGTCAAGGGCAAGTCTTTCGAGATGGTGAGAGAACCTCTATTCTCGCGTTATCTGTTTATCGAACTTGATACTACCCTTTCAGGCAGAAGCTGGGCCCCAATACGTTCTACCTTGGGTGTTAGTAAATTGGTCGCATTCAGTTCAGAACCAGCGCGAGTCAGCCCAGAACTCATCCAATTGCTCAGGGACCAAGAGGCCGCGCTCGCGGAGTCACCACTTGTCCAGTACCAAACTGGCGACATTGTGCGCATCAAAAATGGGCCTTTCAAGGGACTGGAGGCCGTTTACCAAATGGATGATGGTGAAAGCCGAGCTATGGTGCTAATCGAATTGCTGCACAAACCCACGCGTCTGGGGGTTGAAGTTGGCGATTTGCTTAAGGTTAGCTAAATAGCCCAAATTTCCCGCTAACCTACAAACTCAACCGATCAAGTCAGGCGCTAGCCTCGTCATCAACATCCCACAACAGAACCTGTCAAGCGGTAACGCTAGCTTGCGTGTTCCGTCAAACGTTAAGCCGCGAATTCGTCAAAGGCAATCTGCGCTTCAGCAGCTGTCATGACAGATGGCCCACCACCCATATAGATTGCGACTTGCAACATTTCATTGAACTCTTCCTGAGTCACACCCATTTTGCGGCATGCCTGCGCATGGAAAGCAAGACAACCTTGGCAGCGCATCGCTATCGCAATAGCCATGGCCATGAGCTCTTTGTTTTTAGCAGTCAGTGCCCCATCGGCATGCGTTGCACCGGCCATCTGTGAGAAGCCCTTCATGGTCTCCGGGATGTGAGTACGAAAGGTTTTAAGCTTGGCACCGATATGTGAGGCCAGGGTTTTATAGTCGGTCATTATGGGACTCCAAAAAGGTTCTTGAGCCCCTGTTATAGATTGTTACTGTGAATGCCTGCCTGATACAGATCAATTTTTTTGTTGCGCCACCGTTTTCCCGCGCAGCATGTTGATCGGCAACAACAACAACAAGCCCATCAAAAAGAACAGAGCAGTTGCCGCCATCGCTAGGCGCTGGTTGCCAAGGCTGGCCCATGTCAAGAGCCCATAAACTAACGGACCCAAAATGCTTGCCAGGCGAGTGGCTAATGTCCATAACCCATAAAACTCACCCAAACGACTCGCCGGTGCGAGCAACCCAACCATCGCGCGACCGACTGATTGGCTGGCACCCATACAAAGACCTGCAATCACCCCTGCCACCCAAAAACCACCCTTCGTTGTGACTGAAGCAGCAATTAAGCAGGTGGCGACCCATCCCAAGAGCGTGAATGCAAGTGCAAGCCGATGACCAAACCAGTCTTGAGCATAGCCCAAGGTCAGCGCACCAACCACCGCAGCAATATTTAGAACAAAAATCAAGATCATGATCTCGCTTTCACTGAAACCAATCACTTGCTGTGCGTAAATAGCTGCCAGCGCAATCGCTACTGCAACGCCAGCCATATAGGCCACCGTGCAACCTAGAAGCCATACAAAATCCTGAAACTGTCGGGCATGCTGCCAAGTTTTTTGTAACCGCTGCCAAGCAGGCGACACCTCCCCACTCTGCCCGGGACGATCACGAAGCAGGCCTATTGACAATCCAGCCGCCAGCGCAAAGATTGCAGCGGTAATCAACATGGTCACAGGCACAAAGTCAGCTGCAGTTTGACCTAACGATTGGGCTTTCAACACATACCAAAGACAAACACCCAGGGTTAACATGCCACCGATGTAACCTAACCCCCAACCCCAACCGCTCACCTTACCCATAGACTCGGGCCTAGCCAGCGAAGGCAAATAACTTGAGATCAATGACTCACCCCAGCTAAAAAACACGTTTGACAAGATCAATAGAACGATCGCAAGCCCGACTGCACCCGGGCCGACCATTGATAGTCCCGCTGTCGTTAACACACAACCTACCGTGGTCATGGCAAGTAGCCCGCGACGACGTTGAAACTTATCACTTCGTGCCCCAATCAATGGCACTGTCAACATCACAATCAGGTGTGAAAGACTAAGCGCCCATGTCCACCAGAGCGTGCCTAAAGTGGCATCGCCGACTACGGCGCTGACAAAGTAGGCCGAAAACACAGCCGTCAGTACAACGGTGGTGTAGCCTGAATTAGCAAAATCGTACAGGGCCCAGCCAAACACCTCCCATCGGGAAACGCCAGGCTTGAGTGCGACCATTTTTTGCATATTGACGGTGATTACGTGATGGGTCTACTCGAACTTTACAGGAAGGTAGCTTGAGAATGCTTGATCTTCACCGCCTGACTGCATCCTAAATACCTAGGAATTCAGTTCTTGCAATTCGGTCACAATTCAGTGATGCTTTAGGCAAGCTTACTTCCGTGTCAGATTGACAATCTATAAATCTTTCGTTGCTGTCATTTCCTTGGGGAACTCACATTGCTGCTAGAGGCCATCGCAATCGTTGTTGTTCTTTTTTTGGAACACCCTTTTTTAACCGCGATCTTGGTGATCGCGCTTGAGATTCCGCGCTACACGCTAGCAATTTTTGCACTGGGCATCACCAAAATCTTCAGGCCGACACAACATTTGAGATCAAACAAAAGTGTGACAGCGATTATTCCCTCATACAACGGCGGAGCCGACTTACGTAACACTGTCCACAGCCTGATCCGACAAAAAACAACACTCCATGAAATCATCGTGGTCGACGATGGATCTTCAGATGGTAGCTGTGATTTTTTGGAGGCCTTATCTCAAGAACACGCCAACCTTCGCCTGTTGCGCCACTCTCACCGGGCAGGAAAAAGTGCCGCCATCAATCACGCCGCCTATTTAGCTACCGGCGAGTTACTGCTCGTGGTTGATCATGACACCAGCCTAGACCCAGACGCCTGCCTGCGTCTAGCTTGTGCATTTGAGGACACATCAGTAGCAGCCGCTTCTGGAAACCTTTTGGTAGGTAATCTCAACCGCAACCCGTTGACCGCTTTGCAATCACTAGAGTACATGCTGGCAATCACCATCGGACGCGGTTTCTTGAATCAGCTCAATGCCATGAGTTGCTGCAGTGGGGCTTTCAGCATGTTCCGGGCGGATGCCTACCGGTTGGTAGGTGGCATGAATGTCGGTCCTGGTGAAGATTTGGAAATTACATTGAGGCTCAGGCATGCCGGCTACAAGATCAGATTCGTCGACTCTGCTTTGGCTGAAACATCTGTCCCCTCCACCATCGGGAGTCTATTCAAACAGCGTTTGCGCTGGGATGGCGACGCGATAGCGATTCGGCTTTTGATGTACAGGGAACTCTCTTTTTTCAAGGCAGGAGAGCCTTTGTCTGGATCACTGCAGCGATTCGACTACATTTTGCTGGAACTACTGCCAACCATTATTTTTCCATTCTATTTAGTCATGCTGTGGGTTGACTACGGCACAAGCATGATTGACATTTTGACTGCGCTTTACATCGCACTTTTCTGGCTATACGCTCTAAATATTGTGTTGGCAATGATCATCACCAAACGTCGGGTAGGATTGTTAGATGTTTTGGTTCTACCGCTTATGCCGATATATCAAGGCGTGATTTTGCGATTGGTAAGACTCGTTGGCATCAGTGACGAAATTCTACTGGCTCGATCACACAACGATCCGCTAGTCCCTCGACAAGTGCGTTTAGCTC
The DNA here is from genome assembly GCF_022811525.1 of Orrella daihaiensis. Lineage (NCBI taxonomy): Bacteria > Pseudomonadati > Pseudomonadota > Betaproteobacteria > Burkholderiales > Alcaligenaceae > Orrella > Orrella daihaiensis. The sequence continues at coordinate 2,360,192 of NZ_CP063982.1, forward strand.
TATATGGAGACACAGCACGTGACTGAGAAAACTCAACAACTACCTGATCCAGTTCTGAGTCGACGTGCCACCGCGGGCAGATTTTTACGCCTGGTCTACGGATCGATTGTTATCTTCCTGGGCTTATTTCTCGGCTGGCAAATCATTAAGCCACTGATTTACACACAAAGCGCCGGTTCAGTGGTAGCGCCCTACTACGTAGTGTCTACCCCCTATACAGCTCGTATCGTCGATCTATCTGTCAAATCTGGCACTAAGGTCAAAGAGGGACAAGTCGTCGCAACCGTGCGTTCGCCCGAAATAGACGGCTTACGCGCTGACTTACTGAGTAGCATTGCTGAACAAATTAACAAAGAAGCTGATCTGCGCATCCGGTTGCTTGTAGCCACAAGCAGCCTCGAATCAGCCCAAACCAGAGTCTCGGCTGCCGAGGAATGCTCCGCTGTCATTGAGCAAAATCCGGAACAGGTAACCTCGGTGTTTCGGGGGCAAGTCTTGCGTGAGTGCGCCCAAGCTAACGCCGAATTGGCGCGAATCGAGGCTGAAATATCAGAAACAAGCAAGCAAATTGCAGCCGTTCACAAGGCCAAGAACGACATAGAAGAAGTAAAGAGGCTTGTAGACAACGCATTTAATGAGGGCAAACAACTAGCACCCATAGATGGCGTTGTGGCAAATCACACGGCCAACCCAGGGCAGAGCGTAACGGCTGGAACATCAATTGTTGAAATTTACGACCCAACCAAGCTCTATGTGCAATGGATTTTGGCTGCCGATCGGCTAATACAGCCTCAGGCAGGTGCTCCGGTTTACGTACTAGACGGCAATCGAGTCATGCGTGCGACTATCAAAGAAGTCTACTCAATTTCCGAACAAACCCAGGAGGGAGCGACAGTATTCTCTCGTGTACGGTCAGGGCAGCTTGTACGCATAGAGCTAGCGCCTGAGGAGGCTTACCCCGCCTACATGACCGATGTGGAGGTCCGGTATAACTATTGGCGTTTTATGGACCAAGCCGTAGAGCTTTATGTGGACGTCATGACCTCCTTGGGACTTTGGCGTGAGCAGTAATAAGGCAATAAGCCACGAGAGTGGCGTAAAAAAACGCGCACTGATTCATCACTTTCTGTGTGCGTACGTTGGCCTTAGTTCGGATTTCAAGAGATCAAATGGCGATAGGATTTGTCCGAAGTGTCAACGTGCGCTAATCCAAAAAAACAATGATTGGAACGTAGTGGGAACGTTTCCACCGAAGAACTACAGTCCCAAGGCTGCCACTGACTCGTGAGGTATCAACACCGTCAGATAGGTAACTCAGTCCTCAGCATATCGCTTTTCAAATGCCCAAACCTCAGGAAAACCTATCATGTTGGTAAATTCAGAAAATGAGTACATCGGCGTGGCTTCAGTAACCGTGCCATGTTGCTGCAAATCATGGTAGGCCCTATCCAAACCAGCCGCACAAGAAAGAAATCCTGCAGCTGGGTGAATAACGATGGTGTACCCTATCTCTTTGAGTTCTTTGCCAGGCAACACCGGTGTCTTGCCACCTGTGACCATGTTCGCCAATAAAGGCTTCCCTAGCGATTGACACACTTTTTTCATCTCTTCGACTGACTCAGGCGCCTCGACAAACAACACATCTGCACCCGCCTCTCCATAAGCTGCGGCTCGCTCAATGGCCTCTTGCAACCCGAGGCCCGCTCTGGCGTCTGTACGCGCAATAATGAGAAAATCCTCATCTGTTCTAGCATCGCAAGCGACTTTAATTTTTTTAACCATATCCTCTTTGGCAATGACAGGACGATTGGGAGTATGACCACACTTCTTGGGAAACTGTTGGTCCTCAATCTGAATTGCGGCAACCCCAGCTCTTTCATAACCTTTTATGGTATGCGCAACATTCAAAAGACCACCATATCCTGTATCCGCATCAGCAATCACCGGAGTTTTTGTCATCGCACAGATACGGGACACGCGGTCAAGCATGTCGGTGTATGTAGCAAGCCCTGCATCGGGCAATCCAAGATACGAGGCTACCAGCCCATAACCGGTCACATATAGCGCATCAAAGCCCATACGATCAGCCATTTTGGCTGAAATCAAGTCATAAACGCCGGGGGCAACAATCAATTCTTCATTGCGGACTTTGGCGGCGATAGCTTTGCGGTTCATCTTCATGACTCCTTTTTTGAAATGAATGCTTTAGGGCTCTGCAGCCAAGGGCTGGTTTTAAATTGCCATTGCTCGAAAGCCTGGATTTTGTCGACTAGGCTAAGCGTCATATCCATCTCCTGAGCCCCATCTGAGAGCATATTCTTAAAAAACTCATCGATCTGAAATGGATAAAAGCGACCAGAGCCCGTTGCAATCGTCCGATGCATCAAATTGATCTCGACGGTATTCGACTTCTCGACATCATTCCGTAAGTCTGGCCAATTCTCCTCTAATTTGGCCAGCAGCAGCCCGTTATTGATTGCATTGCCATAAAAAATATCGCCGAAGCTTTTTGCAATTACCGCTCTGAATCCATTATCTAACAATGCCCAAACAGCGTGCTCACGTGATGAGCCACAACCGAAATTTTCACCAGCGATTAGCACCTTTTGATTATTTATCGAATCATGGATTTGCTCAGAGAAGGATGCGTGACCTTGCTGCTGTTGCTCACTAGTCAAGAAATCGTGAAACAACAATCCTGCGAACCCTTCTCTACGCGTACGAGATAAAAATCTAGCTGGAATGATCTGGTCGGTATCAATGTGGTCTCGATTCAGAATGATGCAAGGACCGCAGACGACACTGACTGGTTCGAAGCGCTTCATAACCACTGCCTCACATCGGTAATTCGACCGGTCAACGCGGTAGCTGCAGCCGTCAGTGGGCTTGCCAGATGGGTTCGACTGCCCTTTCCCTGCCTCCCCATAAAATTTCGATTTGAAGTTGAGACACAGCGTTTACCACCTGCCACACTATCGCCATTCATCGCAACACACATGGAGCATCCCGGCTTCGCCCATTCAAACCCTGCCTCTATGAAAATCTGATCCAAGCCCTCCGCCTGTGCCTGTTGCTGGACCTGAACCGAGCCTGGCACGACAAGTGTTGGCACCCTGGCTTTGCCTTTGCGCGCTATCGAAGCTGCTATCCGTAGGTCCTCAATGCGGCTGTTGGTGCAGGATCCGATAAAAACCTGGTCGACTTTCAAGTCCTGTAAACGCATTCCAGAATCTAATCCCATGTACTCCATCATGGGTAGATATTTTGCTCTCAGGTCAGCGTCGAGTTCCTCCAGCTTTGGTACATAACCTGACACACCCAACGATGTTTCTGGCGAAGTGCCCCAGGTAATAGTTGGCTCAACTTCCTTTGCGCGAATTTCAACTTCTCGATTGAAAACAGCGATTTCGTCTGAACGCAGTGCCATCCATTGGACGACCGCCTGATCAAACAGGTCACCTTCAGGTGCGTAACGCCGGCTACGCAAGTAATCAAAAATTCTCTGATCAGGCGCAATCATGCCAGCCTTCGCACCCGCCTCAATAGACATATTGCAAATCGTCATTCGGGCCTCAACGGACAAGCCCTCAATGGTGGATCCCGCATATTCAATGACGTGACCAGTTCCACCGCGCGCGCCAATGAGTCCAATCACATGAAGAATCAGATCCTTAGCCACCACTCCATCCGTGAGAGAGCCGTCTACTCTGATCCGCATCGACTTAGATTTCTTCTGCCAAATCGCCTGAGTACCAAGTACGTGCGCGATTTCTGACGCGCCGACACCAAACGCCAAACAGCCGAATGCGCCATGTGTGGCTGTATGACTATCACCGCATACCACTAGCGAACCAGGCAAAGATAATCCGAGCTCCGGACCAACGACATGAACGATCCCTTGGTAGTCGGTGCCCGCGCCGTAACTTGTAAAGCCGTGTCTTTCAGCATTTTGTTTCAATATTCCGCCCAACTGAAGGACTCGTTCCGATTGCACCGAAGCAGGGCGGGTTGCGATGTAGTGATCCTCCATACCAAAAGTCAGATCAGGTCGCCTGATCTGCAAATTCGCTTCATGTAAGAAATCAAACCCCTGAAAGCAAGCATCATGCACATAGTGACGATCGACGAACAAAAGATCACTACCATCGCTACGATTGTCGATGACATGAGCAGCCCAAAGCTTGTCATAGAGCGTCTTGGCCATATCAATCGAACAACATTTTGTGAAATTTTGCGGCTCGACGAGTGTAAGACAGCTTGCGCTCATCAAACATTTGCCCCTTGATACCACCGCGAACGGCACCGGCCCGGTGATCATGAAACGCATGTTTCATTTCCGGTGATAAAGGCTGACCGTTCGGTATGGCAATCCAGGCACGCAACAGGCTGCGTTTGCGCTCAGGCTCTTCATAATCCTCGTAGGCGGTGCGCGAATGCAAGCACACATGATTATTCAAGATCTGCAAATCACCAGGCTCAAGTCGCATCTCGAACGTGTATTCATTCGACTGGGCTGCAGCATCAATCCAGTCCATGGCTTTATCTTGCAACTCAGTCGGCGCGGTAGCACCTTCATGTCGGCTAGCGTAGCGAATATGGTTACGCGTGAAACGACAACTAAACCAGCCTTGCTCAATCGCAACAACTGGCGTTCGATAATAGGGCAACTCGTCCGAGGCTTGTTCATCCTGCCGGGAGTAGTAGAGGGGTTCCATCAACGCCTGTGCCAACTCAGGCATTTGCTCATATAGATCGGAAAAGATCGTGCGAGACGAGCAAATTCTACTGATACCACCGGACTTAGCATCTTGGATACATAACAATCCAACGTAATCAGCAAAGTCGACATGAAAATCAAGCTCTGCGTTTGTGTTGTAACCACGACCTCCGGCCGCGCGATAAACACCTCCCATATTTTTCACGTGGTTCATCAACGCACTATTCTTGCCTTGCGGCCGCAAGACGCCAAGATGATTCACGAATCCCCAGTACATGGCCTTGATGTCATCCTCAAACAAACCCTCGTTTGGAAAGTTCTTGAGCACGACTAAACCAAAACGGCGCATCAACTGTTCATTCACATCACGAATCAAACCGTCAATGTTTTTAAACTCGAAGTCCTCGCCGGTAGCGTCTTCAAGTGCTATCTGGCTGGCCTTGAAGGATCGTAATCCATGTAATAGACCGGTTCGTTCTAATTCAGTCAAGGATCTCGACCAACTTTGATCAGCTACCAAATCTGCCGGCTTCCAAGCTCTGGGCTGATTAGGCGCTAATGTATCGAGTACTGATTTCACAACAATCCCCCTTATGCGCTGACAGATATTTAATGTTGCTCGACCTTTGTCTGCCCAGCACGTTTTTTATGCTCTTTCGCCAAACGAACTACCAGTGGCAATAAACTGAGCGCAAGAATTGCTAACAACAACAGACTCATAGGCCGCTCAAGAAAAATCGATATCGAAAGTCCACCAGAGCCTTGGTAGGTCCGCATCAGCTGATCATCAAGAATCGGCCCGAGAATCAAGCCTAGGATCACTGCGATCAATGGGTAATCGAATTTACGCAGCACCACCCCCACAACAGCAAACACGAGCATGATGTAGACATCGAACATCAGTAGCTTGACGGCATATGTTCCAACAATAGAAAACAATGCAATTAGGGGTATTAGCACCATGGTAGGCACGCGAATAATCTTGGCAGCGTAAAACGAGACGACCAGGCCAAAGAATAACAACATGAACGATGCAAATACCTGTGAGGTCATCACGCCATACATCAAGGCTGGATTGTCCATAAATAGCCGTGGCCCTGGCACAAGCCCTTGCAACATGAAGCCACCGATCAATACAGCCGTAGCGAGCCCCCCCGGAATACCCAGCGATAACAGCAATGCCAAGGCACCACCCTCAGAGGCATTGTTCGCAGCCTCCGAGTTGATAACACCCTCTGGTTCGCCCTTGCCGAAATTGGCTGAGTTTTTAGAGTAACGACGGCCTTCGTTGTAGCTAACCACGCTGGCGACCGTCGCGCCTGCCCCAGGTAAGCCACCGATGAGTACCCCGATCGTACTGGCGCGTAACAAAGTGATTGGATGTCTCAAGGTTGTGACGAAACCACGCAGCAGCTGCTTTAGATTTTTTGATTTTTCAGTGCCTGAGTCTGCGGCACTGTCGCCAGCCACATAGGTGCGCTGCAGCATCATGAACAATTCAGAAAAACCTATCAAACCAATTAAGGCTGGTATTAATGGCACACCATCCAGTAATTCATAAAAGCCCCAGGTACCACGCATAGCACCTGTGTCTGTCATACCGATTGTTCCGATCAAGACGCCGAACAATCCAGCAATTGCCGCCTTTAAAAAACTTTTGTGCAAACTAGCAATGATAGTTAAGCCTATGACGCCCACGAGAAAAAGTTCTGGCGGTCCGAAACTGAGTGCGAACTTAACAAGTAGCGGCAATATCAATATCAAAAAGATCGCCCCCAACAAATTGCCGATCGCGGATGCTGCAACGGCGACCCCCAAGGCTTCACTGCCCCTGCCTTGTTGTGTCATAGGATAACCATCTAGCCCCGTTACGATAGCCTGTGGAGAACCGGGGATATTAATAAGAATGGCCGATATGGAACTGCCAAAATTTCCGCCGGCGTATATGCAGGTTAGAAAAACAATTGCCTGCAAAGAATCCATGCCAAAGGTGACCGGCAACATGACGCTAATGGCTAAAGGGGTGCTAAAGCCGGGGATGGCTCCAGTGACAATCCCGAACAAAAGTCCCAAGATCATCATCAAGATGACTTGCCAGTCTGCCAGCAATCCAATACCAGCCCATAGCGAAGTCAGTTCAGACATAGATTTCCTTCACGTGCAGCCCTAAATTAAGATGCCCTCGGGCAAAGAAAAGCGCAGAAAGATTGACATACTGACGTATATAAACCCAACCACGGCGGCCGGTAGGGCAATCGTCAGCCAAATCTTTCTGGCACCCAACGAATAGGTAAGCAATGCAAGATATAAAAACGAAGAAACGACAAATCCGATACGATCAAGCGCTAAAGCGTAGATCAACGTCAACACACTGAATACGAATGCATCCCGATAGAACTGCCTGCGAGCACTATTCGGTTGCCCTGCCTCTTGATTTGACAAGCCAATCTGTTCTGACGATTTGGCGGCCCTTACTTTTTGTGTGATCAATGCAACTGCACAAAGCATGAGTGCCCAATACACGGGCTCTACCAACAATAAATTAATCCGCTTTGATGAAATACTGTAGATTTCAAGGTAGTACTGAGTTGCGTAGCCCACTAGAACAAGCAACATCAGCAACTCATATTTGACCTTATTGAGTGCCTGGACCCAAGTCATAACTCCCCCACCCCGCAGTGATATCCCCACCAGATCAATGATCTGGCGGGGTTATGCTCAGCCCTGATGCCTTATTAGCTTCCCTTGAGCGTATCTTTAAACTCCACAACAACATCATGAAGTTCTTGTACGAGCTGCTTTGACTGCTCTGGCCCACGATAAGCGGAGATTAGTATGGACCCCTGCTTGGTAATGTAGTCCTGATACTCCGGGCTATTGAATGCCTTTTGATAACTCTGAACTAACGCCTCAAATGCCTTCGGATTAGTTTCAGCAAACTCACGAGAGACGGCTATAAAACGATTGTCTCCAATCGCTGGGATTTTTAGCTCCGGATACGCCTTGGTGATTGGTACGGCATTCGGCCAGCCGGGGAAGGTTTCTAGTGATGACACCGCCAAAACGCGAACCTTGTCACCAAGCACCATATCGCCATAGGCAGATGCGATCATGGCATCACTGTGACCTCCAAGCAAATCAGTGCGCTGAGCCCCACCACCGTTGAATGTCACGATATTGACATCAAGATTGAGCCCTTTAACAAAGGCGAGCCCAAAAAGGTACGTACCTGAACCGGGCACCATTGAGATTTTGATCTTGCCTGGGTTGGCACGGATATCATTCACCAAATCCTGAATGGTTTTGTATTTTGAGTCAGCACGAACTGTGATTGAGGAAAAGTCGCGCTGTTCGATATTGACGAACACAAAATCATCTAGCGTGAAGTCAGCGTCTTGTGCAACGATATTCATGCTTAAAGTTGGTTGAATACCGGCAAACAAGACCGTTCCGTCCTTGGGAGCACCCATAAAAGTTCGGGCTCCGAGCATCCCGCCAGCACCGCCACGGTTTTCAACCACGATGGCTGAGCCACCAAGCGTCTTTTCCCAGTGAGAGGCAAGACCACGCGAAAAACGATCAACTGACCCGCCTGCACCGAATGGAACAATCAGCTTGATATTTCCATTGGGCCACGTTGTTTGTTGCGCTAGCGCACTCGACAAGGGTAACGATGCGAGTAAAGGTGCCGCGATAAACGCTTTGTTCAGGGAACGTCTTTTCTTATCCATGCTGTCTCCTATCGACTATGTATGACGATTGATTAAATCCATGACACCAAACCGAACTGTTTCCCTCTTCACTAGATATTGGGTCACGGGTTTTTGGCAATACGACGCTAGTGCCGGTCGTTCCACTTACAAATCTTCGTTTGCTTTCAACCTGAAACGTGACTGATCATCGCATCAATGACAAGTGCTTGCAAGACTGAATATCAGTCGCGAAATATCTAAAACCGTCCGTTTAGATTGGGATATTCTTAGCTTACGAATGGCCGCAAGATTCAAATACACAAAATACAAGGAACTTTTAATGCGCCGGGTAGTAATGCGGATAATTTGATAGATTATTTACCTTCAAATGCACGAGACTCGACATGACAACCTCCAACACCTGCATCTTCTGTTCGTTACCCGCCACCAGCCTCATCGACGAGAATGAGCTCGCCTTCGCAGTGCGCGACATATTTCCTGTCAATCCAGGGCATACACTTCTCATTCCAAAACGCCATGTCTCTTCTTGCTTTGAACTAACTGACGAAGAAACGCTAGCGCTCATGCAATTGCTTAGGCGCGCCAAAGAAGCCATTGATGCTGAGTTCAAACCAGACGACTACAACATTGGCGTGAACAACGGGCCACTGGCCGGTCAGACAGTCCCGCACGTTCACATTCATGTCATGCCGCGCTACCGCGGTGATGTAGATGATATCCGTGGTGGCGTACGCAACATCATCCTAGAAAGAGCCGTATACCGAACCAATGAATAAGCCTCTGATCGTCACGGCTTTGCCGCAAGAGTTCGCTCATCAACCCATACCCCATGACATTCCAGTTGTATTCACGGGGCTAGGAAAACTCAATGCGGGGCTATCTCTAATAGAGGCTCTTGCCTATCATCAGCCTTCAATCGTGATTAATTTTGGTACTGCCGGAAGACTAGACAAGTCAGTCGAAGGTCTCGTAGAGATCGCAGATGTTTTACAACGAGACATGATTGCAGAACCACTCGCTCCACGTGGCCATACGCCGTTTGATGACACACCCGTCCTTCTTGGCTCCGGCTTCCAAGGAGTTCGCTGCGCCACTGGGGACAGTTTTGTAACAGCCACGGATCCCTGGCTAACTCAACAAAATGTGAGTGTTGTTGATATGGAGCTGTTTGCACTGGCACTGGTTTGTCATCGAAAAGGCCTTGCTTGGCGTTCTTTCAAATACATCACTGACGATACTGACGACAATGCTGGCGAGCATTGGCAAGATAAAGTACACCACGGCCGTGACTTGTTTCTGGCCAAACTAGACGAGCTGCTCTGACCCCATGAAAACCTTTTACCATCCAGACCAGAAGCTACACCATCCGCAAACTTACTTTTCTCGGGGGCAAATGCGTGCGCCACAAGAGGTGCCTACGCGTGTGGATGGTATCTTGCAAGGCCTTAAAAACTTGGGACTTACAGTTCATACGCCATCAGATCATGGCATGAGCCCCATTACCGCGGTGCATGATGCCAACTACATCGAGTTTTTGCGATCCGCCCACCAACAATGGAAAGAAATCCCTGAGGATTGGGGCGATGAGGTCATGTCAAACATTTTTGTTCGCCATCCCAACCCATTACGCGGCATACTGGGCCAGGCAGCACGTTACCTTGCTGATGGCAGTTGCCCGATTGGCGAACATACGTGGCAATCGTCTTATTGGGCGGCCCAATCCGCGATAGCCGCAGCTAGCGACATATTGAGTGGTGAATCAAAAGCCTACGCACTATGCCGTCCTCCAGGGCATCACGCGCGTTATGACGCTGCAGGCGGATTTTGTTACATCAACCACGCAGCAGTGGCAGCCGAGTTACTTAAAACCAAATTTAAAAAAATTGCAATCCTAGATACTGATATGCACCATGGCCAAGGCATTCAGGAAATTTTCTATCAACGTGATGATGTGATGTATGTGTCAGTCCACGGTGACCCCACCAACTTCTACCCGGTCGTCACGGGATTTGAAGACGAGATTGGCCAAGGTCCAGGCCGAGGTTTCAACGTCAACTTACCCATGCCGCACGGTTCAGATGAGTCTTTCTTTTTTCAGCAAGTTGCCAAAGCCATCCAAGCCATCAAGCGGTTTCACCCTGATGCGCTCGTGTTTTCCCATGGTTTTGATATCTACGAAAATGATCCGCAGTCAAAAGTAAAGGTCACGACTGATGGCTTTCAAAGACTTGGCAAGCTAGTACATGAGCTAAATCTGCCCACCGTAATTATTCAGGAAGGCGGCTATGACTTGGCTAGCATGACAGTCAATACTGAGCGATTTTTTAGCGGTTTTTTAGGTCAAGCCTAGTCCGTTAATCACTGATCAGTCAAAAAACTCGCTCAACCAGGACTTTTGTTTTTTGCGATAGTACGGCTGTCTCTCATACCGTTGGTCTTGGCGACTATCGTGGCGATAATCCTGTCGTGGGTCATGGGCTGGTTGAGCGCTTTGAGCATTTGGGATGGCATTGGCAGTGACCGATTTCTCGATCAGTTTGTCAAGCTCTCCCCGGTCCAGCCAAACGCCACGACATTGCGGACAGTAATCGATCTCGATACCCTGGCGCTCGGTCATGACCAGTTGTGGGTCCTTGCAAACGGGACAGTGCATGTGGTGACTCCTCAATCAAAACATTGGGTGTTGCCTTTGTATATGGTTTCCGTGAGTCAACCAAGACTCTGCGTAAGTTCCCTGAAACACCATAACCCCTACTTCGCATAAGGGATTAACCGGAGGTCACGTGCGTATACACTGACAAAAGATCTTATGGGTTACCCAGTTTCCGTGTCACGCCCTTGCAGTCGAACATCGTTCTTATCAACATCTCGACGGGTTTGCACATGAGTACCTTTCAATGTATTTAGGGATCATGTGGGGAACAGGGTCAACGGCTTTGAGGCAGATAGACGAGCACCCAATTACGCAAACGATCGTGATGAATCATGGATAAGAAACACTTCCCTTCGGGACGTATACGAGAGATCACTTACGCGGCAAAAGAGCGTCACTTGCAAATCACCTGGGACAACAAGACCATCACAGCGTATCGACCTGTGCCAAGGGAAATCTTTGATCGGTTATGCAAGGCATCCAATCCCGCAACTTATTTTGAGGATCGAATTGCTGAGGAATACCCGCAAGTCACACCTGTAAAGTCCCGTGATCAAGCAACTGCGATCAAAAACCTCAAAGATTTGTTCGGCAACTGACTCACTGGGCACATCGGCGCTATTTAGCCGCTGCTTTAATCAACATATCGATGATTTGCGGCATCGGTGCGGCCTCGTCCTGATTTGCACCATCTTCGTAGAATTTACGCATGGCGCTAGCCAGATCATGCTTAGCACCTGACTCAGTAGCCATGGTGTCGTAATAGCTAAGATCTTTTCGGGCGTTTGACAACGAAAATTGAAAGCCACTAACGTCGCCAGACAACAGATAAGGTTGCAAACGGTCAAACACCACACCGGCACCTCCACCTTTTCCTAGAATCTCCAAAAACACCTCTGGTTTGATACCAGCAACCTTAGCGCTAGCAGCAGCCTCGGAAAAGATCCCAGCGAATCCAAGCGAAACGAAGTTGTGAATCAACTTCATTTGGTGGCCTGCACCGACCTCCCCCGCGTGGGTAATGTTCTCAGCAAAGCTCTGTAGCAGCGGCTTGACCGTTTCGAATAAATCAACTGGGGCACCGACAATAAGATTCAGGCGCCCCTGAGCAGCTTCTTTTGGGGTTCGGGTCATGGGTGCATCCATGAAACTGACCCCCTTGGCGTGCACGTCCTTAGCAATTCGCAGGGTCGACGAGGGAATCGCCGTAGAGCAATCAATAAGAACCTTTGCTGGTGTTAGCGAATCAAGCAAGCCTTGCTGGTAAAGCACATCTTCAACTTGGGGGCTACCGGTCACGCACAGAATGATAATGTCAGCCCAGTAACCCAAGGCTTTGACATCTTTTTGAGCGGTTGCACCCATGTCCAGCAAGTCATCAACGGGCTGGTTACCCGGATGGTCGAGGAACATGAGATCGAACCCGCTTTTCAGGATATTGAATGCGATCCCGTGACCCATATGGCCCACGCCAATAACGGCGATTTTTTTTGTGACGATGGTCATCTTGACTCTGCCAATTCAGTTCGAAAAAATTCTACGACTCGACCAATGAGACCAAGCCATCGACTGCGACCACTCCGTCGTTTTGAACAAACAAAGGATTGATCTCTGCCTCTGAAATGCTAGGTTCGTCGTAACAAGCAAGCTGAGAAAACGCGACGATAGTTTGAGCCAATGCCTGACAATCGCCACGTGGCAAATTGCGATAGCCTCTTACCACTTGCGTAACAGTGACCTCCTCAATCATCTGCCAAGCCTGCTCCAGTGTCACTGGCGCAAGTCGAATACTGACATCGGGCATCAGCTCAGCAGCCACACCACCTGCGCCAAGAAGAACTGTCGGTCCAACTAACGGATCACGACGGTAACCTAACAATAACTCGATTAACTTTGGTTGCATCGTTTGTACCAAATAGCCATCAAGCTTTGCATTGGGTTTGAACTCGCGCACACTGTTGGCAATCTCTGTCATGGCATTGGCTAATGCATTGGCGTCAGCTAAACCCACCTTGACGCCGTTGACTTCGGTTTTGTGCAGAATATCGGCCGATGAAATCTTAGCCACCACTGGATAATCCAGCGTCACCTCATCGGCATGCTGGACTAGCATCTGGGGTGCCAACTTAACCCCCAATGACGCAAATACTTGCCCTGATTGATATTCAGACAAAGTGCCTTTGCTCGGCAAACCGACTGGCCATACAACTGATTTTCGCTCTGGTGGCGGCTGATGCGGCGGTTCAAAAAATAATGCCAGTGCCTGCGCACATGACTCCGGTGTCCTGAATGCTGCAATACCGGCCTGTTGAAGCACTTGCAGTGAAGCCAGGGCCTCTGGCGCTAAAAACACGACCAATGGCTTCTGTTCAGATTTTCGGGCCCGCGTTATCGGTTTAACCGCGAGTTCAGGATGAAATTGCGCCGATGACCCCACGACACTTAAGACTGCATCACACCAATCACATTCGAGCAGCTGCTCCAATAAGTCTTGATACTGCTCGCTGGTGCCTGCTAAGGTAAGATCCATCACTGGGACTGGGCGCAGATTTAAGCCTCGCGCTTGCATGTGATCGATAAAAGATTGCGGTGGAGCTACCGCCTCAACCGATTCAAGACCAAGATTGTCAACAACAGTCGCTGCACCGCCACCGGTGGTGGTAATCACAGCCACCCGAACAGAACGGTTGCCAGACACGATAGGTCGCCGGTATGTGGTGGCTAGTGGAATAATTTCAAATAGTGTTTCCAGCTGACGCACACGCAATACCCCGTGTGCCTTGAGGAATGCGTCAACAGCCTTGTCATTACCCGCCAAGGCGCCGGTGTGCGACTGTGCCAACGCATCACCCTGCTCCGATCGTCCGAGTTTGTATGCAATCACCGGTTTACCAGCTGCCCTTGCCCGCGCTAAAGCGCTTGCCAAACAAGGTGCGTCGCGAATAGTCTCAAGAAATAGCAAAATGACCTTGGTTGAATCATCGTCAACTAGCACGTCGACTATCTCACCCACGGATACATCGCTCTCATTACCAACCGAAATCGTTTTGGCGAAACCCAAGCCCCGAGCAGCTGCACGCGATAGCAACGACCCCATCATGGATCCACTTTGCGAAACCAGACTCACCGATCCAGCTATTAGATCGGGCGCCTCGAAAACAGCATTCACCGACATGATCAAACCGGTTTGTAAATTAGCCAAGCCGATGCTGTTGGGCCCAATGACTCTGAGCCCAAGCTCGCGAGCTTTGGCGAGCAACTCATTTTGTTTTTGTTGGCCTTCCGGACCCGCCTCGCCGAAACCATCACTGTAGACAGTCACTACTTTGACACCTGCCTGAGCGCATGCCTCCAACTGCCCCATGATCAAGTCACTACTAACCATCACAAATGCATGATCGACAGGTGTTGGACAGGTGTTAACGGAGGACCAAGCCTGCTCACCCAAAACCTCTGATTGAGAATGGTTAATTGGATATAACACCACCTCGCACCCGTGTTGGCGGGAGAAACGCAGTGGCCTGGCTGTATTTTTCTTTGGGTTAGATGAAACTCCGATCAGTGCGACCCGGGCCGGATTAAATAGAGCTTCGGAAAGTGCTGAATTACGCTGGTTCGATGTCATGGTGACTCGCTGAAAAAGCAATGTTGCTTACTAAGGCAGCCTTCTGCTGCAGTCCCACAGCAAAGATAGCTAACCGTATCAGGGTAAAACCTTATCACGCCGACACACCCTTTTTACGGTACTAAACGTCGTTGTTCCCACGAACGCTGCACCCGTCCAAATCACGGTCAAAACCTTCTATCAAAAAGCAAAACTAGCTCTTAAAAACAAAAAAACTTAAAGACAAGGGTTTGCTTCCTATTGGCAAGCCGCAGTGATAAGGTTAGCGGCATACTCAGTTGAGAAACTGGGTTATTACTCACAACAAAAGGTTAGGGAGATAATAGCCATGCTGAATAAGTTACCCAAGAGCTTGCTAGCAGCCACCGCGATTGCGACTGCAACGCTTTTTACAACAGGTGCACAAGCCCAGGCAGATAACTACCCAGATAAGCCAGTGACACTGCTCGTTGGCTTCTCGCCAGGTGGCGCAACCGACATCATTGCCCGCTTGTTGGCCAGCGAACTGGAAAAACAATTGGGGCAACCGGTTGTCGTGCAGAACAAGCCAGGTGCGGGTTCGAACATCGCCGCTGGCGAAGCAGCACGCGCTGCCCCGGATGGATACACATTATTCATGGGCACTATCGCGCAGACGATTAGTCCAGCCATTCGGTCAAACCTGCAGTACGACACCAAGAAAGACTTCATACCAGTCATCCAGACCATGGCGTCGCCCAGTATCTTAGTGGTTAATCCCGAGGTGCCGGTGACAACGGTCAAGGAGTTCATCGAATACGCAAAAGCCAACCCAGGAAAAGTGACGATGGCATCTTCTGGCGCCGGCGGCTCGCCACACATGGCAGCCGAATTGCTTGATATCCGCGCTGGCATTGACACGCTGCACGTGCCTTACAAGGGAGCTGGACCAGCTATGAACGACGTGTTAGCAGGTGTGGTTACCGGTGGCTTTAAAACCGCCACCGCAGCTATTCCACAGATCAAAGCTGGCAAGGTTCGCCCACTGGCCATTGCATCGGAGACACGCTTGGCACAGCTGCCTGACCTGCCAACCATGAAGGAAGCCGGCGTCGATGATTTCTATGTGACCTCCTGGAACGGCATCTTCGTCCCAGCTGGCACTCCTCAGCCCATTGTAGACAAGATCTCTGCAGCGACTGCAAAAGTGCTGCAGCAGCCCAACATCGTCGCAGAATTCGACAAGCGATCAGCAGTTGCGGTAGGCGGCTCAACCGAGGATTTCCGAGTATTTATCGATGCAGAGCTCGATAAATGGGCTGAAGTCGCTCGCGAAGCCAAGGTCAAACTGGATTAATCACTTGCAGGAATAAGCGATCATGGAGTTTTCGTTGTCAACTGAGCAGCAAGCGTTTCAAGACGCGGTGCGCCGGTTTGCTCAAAAGCATTTGCAAGCCGGTGCGCTTGAACGGGCGCACTCAGACGAGTACCCTTGGGACGTCAGTAAGTTGATGGCCGAACAAGGGTTGCTTGGCATTACGGTTGCAGAGAAAGACGGTGGCATCGGCGGTACATTGATGGATGCGGTCATCGCCATTGAAACCGTGGCTAGCGTTTGCCCTCGAAGCGCCGATGTCGTCCAAGCGGGTAATTTTGGCGCTATCCGTGTGCTTGCGGAATACGGCTCAGCCGATCAAAAGGCTCGCTTTCTTACCCCATTGCTATCGGGTGACGCGTTGATATCAGTAGGCATGACCGAGCCAGATGCTGGCTCGGCTGTCACTGAATTACGTAGCCACGTAACTCGTGATGGCAACGGATGGCGGCTAAATGGAACCAAGGTGTTTAACACTCATATTCCTCATGCTGCCTACATGATCGTTTATTGCCGTTTTGGTCCTGGCGTTCAAGGTATTGGCTCAGTGCTGATTGATACGCGAGCCGAGGGCGTTCGGTTCGGCAAGCCCGTATCCTATATGTCGGGTGAGAAATGGACGCAAATCTATTTTGACAACACCTTTGTTCCGGATGACCAAGTCATCTTGGGCGAAGGGGGCTTCAAAAAGCAAATATCGGGCTTTAATGTGGAGCGCATTGGCAACACAGCCCGTTCACTCGCTCTAGGTCGCTACGCTTATGAAGAAGCGCGTCAATGGGCTTTACAGCGAGAGCAGTTCGGGCGCCCCTTGTGTGAGTTTCAAGGTCTGCAATGGAAGTTTGCCGACATGAAAATCAAGCTTGATGCAGCACAACTTCTGTTGTACCGCGCAGCGATCAACGCCGATAAAGGCCTGCCATCACCAATGGACACCGCAATTGCCAAGGCCTACTGCAACCAGGTTGGCTTTGAGGTGGCTAACGAAGCACTGCAGGCGATGGGTGCAACCGGGTACAGCATGGAATCTTTGGTCGAGTATTGCTTGCGACGCTGCCGCGGCTGGATGATTGCTGGCGGTTCCATTGAGATGCTCAAAAACAGGATCGCTGAAGGTGTGTTCGAACGTAGCTTTCCTCAACGCCCACCAAAAACATCGGTGGCATAAACCCGATCATTAAAGACTTAATCCATGGCAACTGACAAACTTGAAAAGTGGCGCGGATACGTGCCGGATGAAGAGCTCGAGACATATCGCAAGGCCGGATTTGCGCAACCAATCGGTATGGGCAAAAAGGCCGCTCTACTTAATATCGACACCACCTATATGTTTGTTGACCCCGCTTACTCAATGTGTGGGCGGGAAATGACCGACCTCATAGACGCTTTAAACAAATTGACCGAGACTTTCAGGGAACTCGATCTACCAATCTATTACAGTCGCCGTGACGATCGCAGCCACCCAACCTATCGAGGCGTTTGGAATTACAAGCTGCAAGAGCCGGATGCTTTTCAATATGCGCGCGACCCCAAAGCTGATCAATGGCCGGAAAGCTACGGACCTAGACCGCAAGACAGGCTAATCCTAAAAAATAAGCCTTCGTGCTTTTTTTCAACACCACTCGAAGCGTTCTTGCGTTACGACGAGGTAGACACCTTGATCATTTGTGGTGTCTCAACCTCTGGGTGCGTGCGTGCGGGTGCCGTTGATGCTTTCTCACACAATTTCCGAAGCATCATTGTGGCCGATGCGTGTGGAGATCGTAGCCCGCAGGCTCACAAAGCGAATCTTTTCGATCTCGACATGAAGTTCGGTGATGTTGAATCGTTAGCTGACACGATTCGTGAACTCAAAGCGCATTACGGCTAGCAGTCATTAACCATCCACTTGAGCGCGTTCGCGCTCAAGTACTTGCCTTCTGGCAAATCGGCGAAGTACACCAAAAGCCGACCACAAGACAATAATTGAAGCTATCACTAGCAATCCAAGACTGATGGGTCGATCCACGAATACCATCAGATCACCGCGTGAAATCAAGAGCGCGCGCCTAAGGTTTTCCTCCATCAACGGACCCAGCACGAAACCAAGCAACAAAGGAGCGGCCTGAAACCTTAGGGCACTGAGCACCACGCCCAAAATACCGACGATGGCTACCAGGAGAATATCAAAGGGACTGTTGCTGACGCTGTAGACGCCGATCGCGATGAAAACAAGAATTGCGGGATACAAAAGCCTGTAAGGAATGTTCAGAATCGAAACCCAGAGCCCGATTAACGGTATGTTCAAAACAAGCAACATGATGTTGCCGATAAAAAAACTAACAATCAAACCCCAGAATAATGATGGTTGCTCGGACATGAGCAATGGTCCTGGTTCGATGCCATGAATAATCAGAGCGCCGAGCATAATCGCCATGGTGGCACTACCCGGAATACCGAGAGTCAGCGTTGGGATAAATGCGGACTGTGCCGCAGCATTATTGGCTGACTCAGGTGCCGTGATCCCCTCTATTGCACCATTTCCAAACCGCGTTGGATCCTTTGCGATTTTTTTCTCAACTGCATAGGCAATAAATGCTGATATGGCAGCACCCGTGCCAGGCAGTGCGCCAAAAAAACCGCCTATACCAGCGCCACGAGACATTGGCATCAGACTGGCCTTTACATCCTCACGTGTTGGCATCATCGAGCGCATTGTGATTTTTTGCGTGACTTTATTGTCCCGCTTCACTGTGATGCTATTGACGATTTCCGAGATGCCAAACAATCCCATGGCAATAACCACCAGACTAATGCCATCCATCAACTTTGGGATCCCAAAATCAAACCGGACAGTTCCCGAGTTAATATCCGTACCAACGGTGCCGAGCAACAGTCCAAGTACTACCATCGCCATTCCCTTAGCAGGCGAACCGGATGCCAGAGTGGACGCCGCTATTAGACCTAAAACCATTAGCGCAAAATATTCGGCAGGCCCAAACTGCATGGCCATCTCAACAATCGCATGAGAAAACAACACCAACGCCATGATACCGACTACACCACCAACCAACGATGCGATGGTTGTCATGAACAATGCAACACCAGCCCGACCTTGCTTGGCCATTGGGTGACCATCCAAACAAGTGACTGCATTGGCCGTAGTACCTGGTAGATTTAGCAGAATCGAGGCCGTTGAACCGCCATACTCGGCACCGTAGTAAACCCCAGCCAGCATCACAATCGCTGAGGTGGCATCTATGTAATAAGTGATTGGCAACAATAGCGAGATCGCTGCCAGTGGTCCGATACCCGGCAAGACACCAACAAATGTGCCCAAAAAAACGCCAAGGAAACAGTAAAGCAAAACCGTTGGCTGAATCGCAGCATCAAAACCAATCAATAAGCTGTTGATAATTTCCATGTGTATTTATTCCGGAGACTGGCGATCGATATCAACGTGACCAAGGCCACAAAGGAAACTGCATGCCTAATCCCAATGAGAAAATGAGGTAAGTCAACAAGGCGATCGAAGCAGCCAGGATAAGCTTTTTGCGCCAGGGTAAGGTGCTAGCCATACTACTTGTTAGGACACAAATCATGGTCGCAAATATCACACCCACAATGTTGAGTAATCCTGCAAACAAAATAAGGCTAGCGCTAACCCAGAACAGGCTCTTCCACTGAACTTCGATCGCAGTTCCCGTGCGAAACAACGCGGGTACAGCTATAAAAACCCCGAGCAGGGCCAAAATGCTGCCAAGCACTACCGGGAAATACCCCGGACCCATTTGCTGCAATTGACCCATCTCATATCGCTGACCATAAATCACAGCGAACCCCCCAATAGCAATCATGAGGAGTCCGCCTAACAAATCTCTTAAGTCCTTTTTGATCATTAGTTCCCCAGCCTGGACTGTGACGATGCTTGAAATGTAACCAGAAAAACAACTTGAGCTCTATTCTCGATAACCACGACACCGTGATTATCAATTCCCTGCTGCCGTTAAGCCTTACAGAAAAACAAAGGTTTAACAATCAAGGGGTATGGATCACACCCTGCGCAGTCAATGCGGCAATCTCTTCTGGCGTGAAGCCTAACTCATTAAGTAACGTAGAAGTATCATTACCAATTGCCGGGGGAGCATGCCGCACACCTAACCGTTGTCCATCAAATTCAATCGGTATAAGTGGCACCTGCGTTGATACCGTGGCATTAGCACACGACCCATCTGGCGGGATCGTGACATCGACCAATCCTACTGTGGCTTTCAAATGCGGGTCGTCAAAGAGTTCCTCAGGACGCGTGATTGGTGCATAAGGCAGACCTCTTGCCTCGAAACGCTCACTAAGCTGCTTAGCGCTCAGATTCGCAAATCTTTCTCTCAATATCGGCATAAGCCAGTCACGCGCCTGAACCCTTTGATTATTGGAAGCAAGGCTTTGGTTATTGAAAAGATCACTAAAGCCGAACTCGTCGCAAAAAATTTGCCATTGAGTATCACTGACGACCGACAAGAAAATTTGTGCGCCATCCTTAACCGTAAACACATCATAAATACCCCAGGCGCTGATACGGTTTGGCATTGGTGCCGCAGGTTTACCTGTCACAGCGTACTGCATCATATGTTGAGCAACGAGAAACACATTGTTTTCAAACAAAGCACTCTTGACCGAATGTCCGCGTCCTGTTTTGCCACGCTCATGTAACGCAGCCAGCGCACCAATGGCGCCAAACATGCCGCCCATGATGTCATTAACACTGCTGCCTGCTCTCAAGGGTCGCCCCTGCGGTCCAGTCATATAGGCCAAACCACCCATCATTTGAACCACTTCATCTAAAGCGGTTCGTTGTTCGTACGGCCCGGGAAGGAATCCTTTGTGAGAAACGTATATCAAACCAGGATTGATGGATCGAAGTTGTTTCTCACCAAGTCCTAGTTTATCCATGGTGCCGGATTTGAAGTTTTCACTAAATACATCGGCAGTCTTGATCAATCGATGAACGATATCGTGGCCAGCCTCGGTTTTTACGTCAACAGCCAGACTTTTTTTATTGCGATTAAACAGCGGAAAAAAACCCGCTCCTGACCCCATTAGCTTGCGCGTATTGTCACCTGTTAGCGGCTCAACCTTGATCACATCCGCACCCAAGTCAGCCAGTATCATGCCGCAGGTTGGGCCCATGACCATGTGCGTAAACTCAACCACACGGATTCCTGTTAACGGCAAGCTCTCAGACATTCACGAACTCCTGCACGAATCCCTTTGGCAATCCGGCTTCTGGCGTCATGCCATATAAAGATTCCGTGGGCAAACCGATACGCAGTGGCTCACGCGCAGCGATTAACTTTTCTAGATTTATGCCTGTGTTCACACCCATGGCCTCAAACATAAACACCAAATCTTCGGTTACGACATTTCCTGAGGCACCAGGTGCATAGGGACACCCCCCAAGTCCGCCAAGTGATGCGTCAAAAGTGCGCACTCCAACGTCATAGGCCGCCAAGCAATTCGCTAACCCTAGGCCGCGAGTATTGTGCATATGTGCCGCTCCTGTCTTTTGACCAATGACATCACGAACTCGATTAAACAAACGCCGAACCTGTGCAGGATTAGCCATACCTGTTGTGTCGGATAATCCGACCTCATCTACACCAGCATCGACCAGAGCTTTAGCCAGTGCCACGACCTCATCCTCATCCACAATCCCCTGCAAGGTACACCCGAATGCAGTCGAAATGCCTGCCTCAATCTGGACATTGGGCGCCAGGTCATTACGCACACTGACAATCGTATGAATCTCTTGAACCATCTCTTGGGGTGTTTTTTTGACATTAGCTAGCGAATGCGCTTTGCTAGCAGACACTGGCAGGGTTATCTTGTGTACCCCAGCATCAAATGCTGTCTGCGCTCCACGCAAATTTGGCACTAGGGCCATGACAGTGACGCCCTCGTGCCGTAACGCGTGTTCAACCACGAGTGCTGTGTCGGCCATTTGCGGCAAGAGTTTCGGTGACACAAAGGATCCGACTTCGATTTCACGAACGCCAGCAGCAACTAAAGCATCAATCCAGCAAAGCTTATGCTCAATTGGCATTGTTGTGGATACAGATTGCAACCCGTCTCTGGGCCCGACCTCACTAATCAGTACACTCGATTCCATAGACTTTTCTCAAACAATACGGATAAATATCTCGCTACAAAAAATCAGCAGCTCACCACGACAGACTTATCAAACAAAGGATTTGCTTTATTGATTGGCGAACTTACGCTCAAGATCAGTCCAAGCAGGATAATCAAACAAATCCCACAATCCCCGATGGTCGACCATACGATCTGAAAACGCTGCCGTAGCCCCATTTTGTTTGAGTGTTTGCATAAGCTCAGCACCCTGCTTAGCGATCATGCGAGTTAGCGAATTCGGAAAAATGGCCAGTTTATATCCGAGCTCATACAACTTCGATGCTTCGAATACAGGCGTACGACCTCCTTCAACCATGTTGGCAAGCGTCGGCGCTTTAATTGATTGGTTAATTCGCCGCATTTCTTCTTCACTTTCAGGCGACTCGACAAAGAGCACATCAGCACCTGCCTCTTGATACCGCAGCGCACGCTCAATCGCCACTTCGATACCAAACTCGGTGCGCGCATCAGTGCGCGCAATGATCAAAAGGTTTGAATCATCGCGAGCATCAACCGCGGCCTTGATTCGCCCCACCATCTCATCAACATCTACTACTTTACGTCCGGGTTCATGCCCGCATTTTTTAGGCCACGCTTGATCTTCAATCTGAATACCGCTGACCCCCGCTCGTTCCAGATCCTTGACGGTTCGAATCACATTGATTGGTCCGCCGTAACCGGTGTCAGCATCACAAATCAACGGGATGTCAACACTGTCACAAATACGCATGACACGCTCAACAATCTCCCCAAATGAGATAACACCCATATCAGGCGCACCAAGCGCACTCATCGATAACCCGGAACCAGTGATGTAGCCAGCGCCAAAGCCAGCGTTTGCCACAAGCTTAGCCGTTAGGCAATCAAAACAACCTGGTGCCATGACGATAGATACCTCGGCTAACGCTGATTTAAGCCGAGCGTTTTTTCCTGTCGAGCGACTTAGCCCAACCGGATATGTTGACGTTACAGACATCATCCCCCCGATTTGTTTTTTGAAAAGGCAAGACGCAAAGGTCTGGCTGATAGGCAATAGACTGTTTTATAGCAAGCCGCCCCAGTACGAACAAGCATATTCAACACACGCCAAAAACATTTCAAACAGTCAATGAGATCGAGGCGTACTGCTTACACAAGACTCGAAAAAGCGCGAAAACCGGTCAAGCACCCGAAACAAGAGCCCTTTCAAATTGAAAACCTAGCGTGCTGGCACCATCCAAGGGAAATGATTGCGATATTTTTCCTCGAAATGATCTATCTCAGCCTGATAACTGAGTGTCAGAGACAAGTCGTCAAGACCCTTGGTCAGACACTCCTTCCAAAATGCGTCAACAGCAAACTGAACCTGGCCTGTCTCCCAGCTGATGATCTGCGCAGGCAAGTCCACTGTGATCTCACGTGACTTGAAGAGCGCAGAGCGCAGTGACTTATGATCCTCTGGCGAAAGACGAATTGGTAATAGACCGTTTTTGAAACAATTGTTGTGAAATATGTCACCAAACGTGGTACCGATGACCACACGGATACCATAATCAACTAAAGCGTAGACAGCGCCCTCGCGCGAGGAGCCGCAACCAAAGTTCTCATCGACAATCAGGATTTGGGGCTGCGGCATGGCACTCAAAGGATGATCGGCTTTAGCCTGTCCAGCCTCATCAAAGCGAGCATCAAAGAACAGATACTGCCCGTAACCTTGCGATCTATCTTTTTTTAAAAAGCGCGCTGGAATGATCTGGTCAGTGTCCATGTTAGGGCCTGACAGCACAGCTGCATGCGCCTTAAATTCGGTCAATGGCTCAAATACTTGAATAGTTTTACTCATACGAGACTCTTAAACCAATTCTCTGACATCGGTCAACTTACCTGTCACAGCCGCAGCGGCGGCCATAGCCGGGCTCATCAAATGCGTACGAACCCCTGGACCTTGCCGCCCAACGAAATTACGATTTGAAGTCGATGCAATACGCTCGCCTGGACTGCCAACATCCCCATTCATCGCAGCGCACATTGAACAGCCGGCAGCACGCCATTCAAGTCCGGCTTCGATGAATATGCGGTGAAGTCCCTCTGCCTCTGCATCTCGTTTGACAAGTCCAGAGCCAGGGACAACGATCCCGGGGACTTTCACTTTCTTACCGCGCAAGATCTCGGCTGCCTCACGTAAATCACTCAATCGGCTGTTGGTACAAGACCCAATGAATACCCTGTCAATTGAAATGTCTGTAAAGCGAGTCCCTGGCACCAAGCCCATGTAATCTAGGGCTGCACGGGCGCCTGCTCGATCAACCGCCTCAGACAGTATCTCAGGATCTGGCACTGCACCATCGATTGGTCCTCCAGCGTCAGGGCTAGTGCCCCATGTCACCATGGGTTTCAGAGAGTTCGCATCTAGCGTCACCTCGCGATCGAAGGCGGCGTCAGCATCTGACTTCAAGCTACGCCAATGCTCAATGGCCCGATCCCATAAATCGCCTTTGGGCGATTGTGGTTTGTCGTGCAAATAGTTAAAAACCACATCGTCAGGAGCGATACTTCCGAGTCGGGCGCCAGCTTCAATTGACATATTGCATACTGTCAAACGTCCGTCCATCCCGAGTGACTCAATTGCTGAGCCCGCGTATTCGATCGCATATCCAACAGCTCCGCCAGCCCCAATCTTGGCAATGATCGCGAGAATAATATCCTTAGCACCAACACCTTCTCTTAGTTGACCATCCACTTTGATGCGCATCACTCTCGGTTTGGTCTGCCACAGGGTTTGAGTAGCCATCACATGCATACTCTCAGACTGTCCAATACCAAAAGCGATCGCCCCCAAAGCACCATGCGTAGATGTATGACTGTCACTGCAAACAACGGTCATGCCAGGCAATGTAATGCCCTGCTCTGGTCCAACGACGTGCACAATACCTTGACGCTCATCAGATAATTCAAAATGAGGGACCTTACCCCACCGCATGTTGCGGTCAAACTGCACAATCATGTTGGCAATCTCGGGGTTGGCAGCCTCTTGAGCCGAGCGACCATTTGTCGGAACATAGTGATCTGGCACACCAAACACCTGCTCAGGGTGACGTAGTGAAAGGTCGCGTGCCCGCAAGCCATTAAAAGCGTGAAAGGAGCCCTCATGCACGATGTGTCGATCGATGTACATCAATGAGGGTCCATCCCTTCTTGGCAGGACTAGATGGGATGACCAAATTTTGTCGAAAAGCGTCTGGCTCATACTTTTTTAATTTAAGTGGGCATCTATGCCCGAAAGAAATTAAACAGAAAACCATTTTACTGATCGGCGAACAAATCCCACACGATAAACCCATTGACGATTAAGCCTATGGCTGCATCAACCAACGGACTATCTTGTCTAACAACGTTGAGCGAGATTGGAGGAGAGGTTAGGACAGTGCCATCAAGTTTTTATTTCAAATCCTTGCTTAAGCAGCCAAGTTAAGCAGCCAAGTACGCCTGCCTTAAACCAGGGTCCGATCTAAATTCATCTGACGTACCCGTCCAGACCACTTGTCCCTTTTGCAAAATGATGTGATGATCACAGAGGCCAAGTAGTTGCTTCAAATTCTTGTCCGTAATGAGAATCGATAGCCCCTCGGCCTTGAGCGCAGCTAACGCGTGCCAGATTTCTTGCCTTAGGATCGGTGAAAGACCCTCGGTTGCTTCGTCGAGAATCAGCAACCTCGGATTGGTCATCAACGCTCGACCAATCGCCAACATCTGTTGCTCACCACCGGAGAGTTGATCTCCAAAGTTTTTACGCCGTTCAGCAAGCTTGGGGAATAATTCAAACACCCGCTCGACAGTCCAAGCACGCGAGCCCTGAGCAGGCTTGGCCGTGGCTACCAAATTCTCCCACACAGTCAAATTGGGAAACACCTGTCGACCCTCGGGAACCAGGCCAATGCCTAACTGTGCTATGTCATGAGACGGCAAATTTTGAATCGGTCTGCCCTGCCAACGAATTTCCCCTCGCCAACAAGGTAACCAACCCATGATGGTGCTAATGCTTGTCGTCTTGCCCATGCCATTGCGACCTTGCAGGCTAACGCAATGACCCACACTCACCTGGAATGAGACTCCAAATAGCACTTGACTCACGCCATAGCCGGATTCGATGCCATTGACTTCTAGCAGCGGCTCAGTCATCTAGGTCCTCATCGCCAAGATAAGCCTCGCGCACGATCTCACTGTGGCGCACTTTTTCGGGGGTGTCGCATAAAAGGACCTGACCGTAGACCAGCACACTGATCCGATTAGCCAAAGCAAACACGGCATCCATGTCGTGCTCGACTAGCAACATTCCATAGTCTTGCCGTAAGCTATCTAGTAATGCAATCATGCGCTCAGACTCCGCTGGCCCCAAACCGGCCATTGGCTCATCTAGGAGCAAGAGCTTAGGATGACTCGCCATGGCAATAGCCACTTCAACCAAGCGTTGTTGTCCGTATGCGAGTTTGCTAACAAGCTCATCTGCGTGCGCATCAAGACCTACACGAGCGAGAAATCCGTCAGCTTCGTTGACCAACGACTGATCACCGGTCACAGGCGCAAAAAAATAAAAGTTATGCCCGCGCGCCGCCTGGACCGCCAAAAGGACATTCTCTCTAGCCGTGAAGGCAGGGATAAGCGAATTGATCTGAAATGAGCGACTCATACCAGCGTGGGCTCTCTTGGCCACAGACCATCGAGTAATGTCTTGACCATCAAAATAAACAGCCCCAGCATCGCTGGGTACTTCACCAGTAATTTGGTTAATCAAAGTTGTCTTGCCTGCACCATTTGGTCCAATCAAAGCATGTATCTCTGCCTGACTAACCGTCAAGTTAACGTGATCCGTGACACAGATTGCACCGTAATGTTTGACCAGACTGTCCAGACGCAAAAGCTCCGTCATCAGTGCTGCCCTCCAGACTGACGGGCCTTCTCACGCTCGGGCAACAACATCCCCCATAGGCCCTGGCGCAACCCCAACACCATCAGCAAGACCAAAGGTCCAAGTACAAGAGGCCAGTGCTCGGTCATCAACTTCAAGCCATCCTCAATCAAAAGCAAGCCTGCTGCGCCAGCGATCGGCCCAAAAATAGTACCCATACCACCAAGCAGCACCATGACCATAAGCTCGGCTGACACTAGCCAACTCATCATCGCGGGTGAGACAAAGCCATTTAAGTTAGCCATGAAATAGCCTGCCACAGCGCAGATCTCGGCAGACAACACATAAGCAGCCAGACGGTACGGCTGACTTGAAGTACCCACCGCATTGACACGACGAGCATTAAAACGCGTCGCCCTGAGTACCAGCCCAAACCGTGAATCAACGAGCCGGGCCACTAACCACAGGGTGATTAATAACGCCACAAGCAACGAGGTGTAGACGGCATACTTGTTGCCAGTCAATACGCCAAAATCGCTTAATTGCGTCAGACTAAGTCCCTCATCACCACCGAACTGTCGCAAACTCACAAATACGTAGAAAAAGAGCTGCGCAAAAGCCAGAGTGATCATGATGAACGCCATGCCCCTGGTTCTGAGCGCAACCCAACCCACGGGTATTGCAATGATGAAGGTCGTCACTAACGCGACCGACAAATGCAGCCAGCCACTTAACAAACCCAGCGAACTCAGAATACCTACCGTATAGGCGCCCAAGCCGATATACATCGCATGACCGAGACTGGCCATACCTCCAAACCCGAGCACGAGATTCAAACCAATAGCTGCCAGTGCGAATGCCAGAATTCGTCCAAAGTAGGTCAGGACGTAGACATCGTCAGCTAGCCAAGCATAAAGTGGCACAGCCGCCAGAAAAATCAAAATAGAGGTCGCAACGAAGGTGCGTAGATCTCGAGCCATGGTAACTATCCCCGAGCCTTGACTGGGAACAAGCCGTCTGGTTTGAATGCCAGAATCACTGCCATCATTAGATACACCAGCATTGAGGCCAGTGCAGGCCCCACAGCGGTGGCCATTGCCGGATCTAGTGATTCACGTAACCAGATAGGGATGAAGATACGACCCAAAGTGTCGACTACACCCACTACTAACGCCCCAAAAAAAGCTCCACGAATCGAGCC
The DNA here is from genome assembly GCF_022811525.1 of Orrella daihaiensis. Classification (NCBI taxonomy): domain Bacteria; kingdom Pseudomonadati; phylum Pseudomonadota; class Betaproteobacteria; order Burkholderiales; family Alcaligenaceae; genus Orrella; species Orrella daihaiensis. The sequence continues at coordinate 2,388,484 of NZ_CP063982.1, forward strand.
GATCCCGCCGATGACGATCACAACCAAAGTCAGGATCAAAACAGGTTCACCCATGCCAGGTTCGATTGACAGAATTGGACCGACCATCGCCCCCGCAAGACCAGCAAGCGCCGCACCAAGGGCAAAGACGAAACGATTCAACCAGCCAATGTTGACACCCAATGCTGAGACCATGCGCCGATTGGTAGCACCGGCCCTAATCAACATGCCGATTCGAGTGCGTTCGATGAGCAAATAAAGCCCGAGTGCCACCAGCAAACCAATCACAATAATGGCAAATCGATAGGAAGGATAGTTCACCCCAAAAAGGTTGACCGCCCCGGCCAATGCCTCCGGCGCATCCATATAGACAGGGGCATTACCCCACACGACACGCACGAGTTCATTGGCAAATAAAACAACGCCAAATGTTGCGAGCACCTGATCGAGATGACTGCGTCGATGCAGTAGTTGAAGTCCACCTGCATCTAGCAGCACACCGAGCACAAACATCAAGAGCGCTGCCAGGATCACAGCCAGCACAAACGATCCGCTATGCGAAGCAATCGTCGCTGCGAAATAGGCGCCAAACATGTAGAGCGAGCCATGAGCGAGATTAACAAAGCTCATGATCCCAAAAACCAACGTCAAGCCTGCTGCCATGAGAAACAGCAACAAACCGAACTGCAGGCCGTTTAAGGCCTGCCCTAGAACAAGGTTAAAAGTCACAACGTCCTGCAGTTACAGCGGACATTTACCAACATAAGAGTCGGGATGGTTAGGCAGCGTCTTTTGCAGGGTTTTGTGAGAAATACGGCCTTTGGAATCCGGTGCAACTTCAAACACGTACATGTCATGAATAGGAAAACCGTTTTTATTGAACTTGAAGGCACCACGCACCGACCCGAAATCGACTTCACGCAAAGCTTTCTTAAGCGCATCCTTGTCTTGATACTTGCCACCGATTTTCTTTAGGGCAGCATCCAAGAGCAATGCGCCATCATAGGCCTGAGCAGCATATTGTGAAGGGATACGGCCATATTTAGCCTCAAATGTCTCGATGAATTTCTTGTTCGCCGGATTATCGAAGTCCGCCCCCCAGAAGGAGCCAGAAATCGCTCCTAGAGCGGTTTCTTTCAGAGCAGGCAAGGTTGAACCATCGAAACTAGAGACTGACAGAAGCGGGATCTTGCCTAGCAATCCGGCCTGGCGGAACTGCTTGATAAAGTTAATGCCCATACCACCGGGATAGAAGACATAAACCGCGTCTGGGTTAGCTGCTTGCAGTTGAGCAATCTCAGCAGAATAGTCAGGCTGATTCACTCGCGTATACACCTCACCGGCAATGCCTCCTTTGTAGTAGCGTTTAAAGCCACCCACCGCGTCTTTGCCGGCCTGATAATTTGGTGCCATAAGGTATACGTTGTTGTACCCCTTGTCGGTGGCGTATTTACCCACACCTTCGGCCTGTTGGTCGTTCTGATAGCCCACAAAGAAAAAGTTCGGTGCGCAGCGCTCGCCAGCCAAGGGGGCGGGACCAGCGTTCATCCCAACAAATACGGTACCGGACTCTGCCAGAGGGTTTGCGACTGCCATCATGACGTTGGAGAATGTAATGCCAGCCACGACATCGACCTGGTCACGCTCGATAAATCGATTCACGGTTTGCACCGCAAGATCAGGCTTGAGTTGATCGTCCTCACGGATGACCTCAACCTCTACCCCACCAAGCTTGCCACCTGACTGCTCTAGCCCCAACATGAAACCATCGTACATATCCTGACCAAGCGCAGCGGCCGGTCCGGACAACGTAGCCATAAAACCAACTTTCATTTGTGCATGAGCGATACCACCAAACAAGGTGGCACTGGCAATGGCCAGAGAGCAAACGGAACGAGTCAAGAATCGAGATTTCATGGGCATACCTTTAACGATTATTAATATTTTGTGGGTGACGACACACCAGGAATGAAACAGCGATAAAGACGATCCAGTTACAGCTGAAGTCACCCTTAAAGTACATGAATATAAAGGAAAATGGGCTGCGGCCGGTACGTTGAACGATCCATCGGGTCTCTTGCGACGCAGCACAAATACCCTCAAGCATTGACATAACTGCCACAGCAGGTTAACAAACGGCTTACCTCCTTAGTAATTTCCGATATCCAGCGCCATGATCGACTCCTTGCTACATGCCATCAGAGATAACCCCGAAATCGCAATATTCCTCTCGATTGCGCTAGGAACCTGGATAGGGAAAATCAAGTTTGGCAAGTTTCACTTAGGTACTGTCGCGGGCTCTTTGTTGATGGGTCTGATCATTGGGCAGATCGACATCGAAATTCCCAGCGTGCTCAAGGCCGTTTTTTTTGCGCTCTTCATATACGCAGTGGGCTTTAAGAGCGGACCGGGATTTTTTGGCAGCCTGAATCGCGAGACCATTAAGCTGGTACTGCTGTCAGTCATTCTCTGCGTCACGGGCCTAGTCACCATTCTGGCCATGAACGCCTACTTTGGCTTTGATGCTGGCTTTGCTGCAGGTTTAGGGGCGGGGGCATTAACCGATACAGCGATGATGGGTACAGCATCAAGTGCCATGCATGAGCTTGACATCAGCGCGGCTGAGCTAGATCGGCTAAATAGTCACATGGCCATTGCCTACGCCATTACCTATATATTCGGCACCGTGGGACTGATTATCTTTGTCAGCTCCGTCGCCCCGCTGTTGCTTAAGATCAATTTACGTCAAGCGGCCATCGAACTAGAAGCTGAACTGGCCGGCAAGGGTAAGGGCAAGAGCAATGGCGATATCCATCCTTACAGTAGCGTGGTAGCAAGGGCACACGTCATCGAACCCGGACGACCTAGCGATGGCCAGATGATCTGTGAAATCGAGGCGCATTTTCCCCGTATGAGTATCGAAAGGGTGATTCGTGATGGCCAAGTACTTGATCGCGATGTGGATCTGAGGCTTAAAGCTGGCGACATTGTGGCAGTGCTCTGCCGCCGTGAACTGGTGACTGATATGGACAATCAATTCGGGCCTGAAGTTGATAGTCCTCAAGCGCTATCTTTTCCGCGCAAAACAGTGCATGTAGTGCTCGACAAACGGGAACATGTCGGAAAAGAAGTTGGTGAACTGCGTCGCGAAATTGGCCCACTTAGCCACCATGGGATCTTTCTGAACAAAATCATACATGCTGGTTACGGCATCGTCCCGACCGACCAAACCATCTATCGCTTTGGCGACGTCGCTGAGATTTCAGGCAGACCGGACTCAGTTGATGAACTAGCCGCTAGTTTTGGGAGAGTCAAAGGCGAGGCGCATAAAAGCGACATTGCGATTCATACCCTAGCCATTGTGCTTGGCACGTTGATTGGACTGATCACCGCTCACATTGGCATCGTACCGATTGAACTCGGTGTTGGTGGAGGGATCTTGGTGGTAGCGCTTGTCGTAGGCTGGGCGCACTCGCGTTATCAAGGCGTGGGCGATTTGCCTGCAGCAGCACAATGGGCTTTTTCAGAGCTAGGGTTGACCGCCTTTGCGGCGGTGGTAGGGCTCATGGCTGGCCCACGTGCCATCGAAGCCATGCACGAGCACGGGGTAGCACTTCTGATTGCTGGTGTCATCGTGACCCTTGTGCCACCCATCGTAGCCTTTTACGCCGGACGATATCTGCTAAAAATCCATCCGCTCATTTTGCTAGGTGGCATTGCCGGTGCGCAAACAGAAGCAGCATCGATGAACACCATCATTGAGGAATCTGGCAGTCAAACTCCAGTGATCGGATTTACTGTCTGCTATGCCATTTCCAACGTATTGTTTGCGGTCTGGGGGCCGATTATTGTTGCTCTGGCATAGGACGACGAGCCATCGACTCACAAAAAAAGCACTGTTAACAGTGCTTTTTTTGTTCATACGCCGTTAAATCAAAGCGATATCTAAACTTGCTGCTCCGTCTCCCCACTTTTGGGTTGCCACTTCATAAGCTTTTTCTCAATTACGCCCACAATACCGTCAAGCACCAGCGCGCATGCGGTCAAGACCAACACACCGGCCACGACCGTATTAATATCAAATACGCCCTCGGCTTGTAGAATCAGATAGCCCACTCCAGCGGCCGAGCCAAGATACTCACCAACCACGGCGCCAACAAACGCCAAACCGACCGAAGTATGCAAGCTTGAAAACACCCAGCTTGTAGCCGATGGCAGATAGACGTAACGAAGCAACTTCTTGCGATCCGCCCCCAACATACGAGCATTATCGAGCAACGTAGGACTCACCTCTTTAACACCTTGATAGACGTTAAAGAAAACAATAAAAAACACCAGAGTGACTGCCAGCGCCACCTTAGACCAGATACCAAGGCCAAACCACATCGCGAAGATTGGGGCGAGAATGACCCGCGGCATCGAATTCAATGCTTTGATGTACGGATCCATGATGGCACTGGCGACCGGTGAAAGCCCAAGCCACAGACCTGCCCCCATGCCTGCGGACGTACCAATCACAAAGGCCAGGAGTGTCTCAAGCAACGTAATTTGCAAGTGATAGTAAATGTTGCCGTCAGTGACAAACCAGACCCAAAGAGCATCCAACACGCCAGTGGGCTTTCCAAAAAAGAAAGCGATCTTCGGATCCAGAGACACATACTGCCAAACGCCCAGAATCAGCGCCAAAATAGAAAACTGCCAGACCCGCAATGACAGTTTGGAGTTCGGTCTAATCATTTGCCACATCAATTACGCTACCTTGGTTTTTTGTTGGGCGTAGCCCTTGAGGACCTCATCGCGCAGCACTGCCCATATATCCGTATGAAGCTCTACAAACCTGGGGATACTGCGTACTTCGGCCACATCTCGCGGTCGCGGGATGTCAATCAGGAACTCGCCGATTGGATGTGTGGCTGGCCCAGCTGACAAAACCACCACACGATCGCTCATCGCAATCGCCTCATCGAGATCGTGCGTAATAAAAAGCACTGCCTTGCGCTTGGCCATCCAGAGATCGAGCACCTCGTTTTCCATGAGTTGACGGGTCTGGATATCCAAAGCAGAAAAAGGCTCATCCATCAAGATGATGTCAGGGTCGCGAATCAGAGTCTGCGCCAACATGGTTCGCTTTCTCATGCCGCCTGACATTTGGTGAGGATAGCGGTCTTCAAAACCGCCAAGCCCCACCCGACGCATCCACTCCCGTCCGCGCTCGTCCGCCTCTTTGGGGTCAACCCCGGCAAACTGCAAACCAGCTGTCACGTTATCAAGTGCCTTGCGCCAAGGCAATAACGCCTCGCCCTGGAACATGTACCCTGCCCGTTGGTTGATGCCTTGCAAGGGTTGACCGAAGACTTCAACCGCGCCTTTGGACGGTGTAAGCAAACCGGCACCTACATTTAACAACGTGGACTTGCCACACCCTGTAGGTCCGACAACAGACACGAACTCACCGGGCTTCACCTCCAACGTGGTGTCAGCAACAGCGGTGTATCGCTGTCCTGGGTCATCACGGGAGATGAATGTGCAGGTAATGTCTTTTAGTGCCAGTGCAGGTGCTTCGGTATTTGCTTGAGCCATTATGCGAACTTCTTGTTAGCCTTTTCGGCAAAGGTATTGGTCCACGTCTTTGCAAGGTCAATCTTGCTTGCATCGAAACCTTTCTTGAATGCAGCAAGCGACTTCAGCGCAGTTTCCGGACCATCAGCGGGCATCATACCGTTAGGCGAAAGACCCTCCATCGAACGCTGGACTGAAAGCTTGTAAACATCGGGCTTACCGAGCAGATACGACTCAGGCACCACCTTCGCGACACCGTCGGGACCGTTGGCTTGGATCCATTTGTCTGCACGTACCATGGCATTGACCAAAGCTTGGGTTGTATTTGGATTAGCAGCAATGTAATCATTGGGGAGGTACAGGCAGCCGGCCGGCATATTGCCACCAAACACTTCAATCGTATCTTTGATAGTGCGGGTATCTAAAACCACTTTGATGGCTTTCTCAGCTTCGAGCACCGAGATAACGGGATCCAGATTGACGATGGCATCAACTTGGCCTGATTGCACGGCTGACACTGCGCCTGCACCAGCTCCAACGCCAACGATCGAAACATCGCTACCCTTTAAACCATGTTTGGCCAAGAAGAATTCAAACAACATATTGGTAGAAGAGCCGGGAGCAGTAACACCGATTTTCTTGCCTTTGAAATCAGCTGGGCTCTTGTAGTCGGGCATGGTCTTGGTGGAGACACCCACAACAATCATAGGTGCACGACCCTGGAGTACCACACACTGGAACATCTGAGCCTTCGACTGCAAGTTGATAGTGTGCTCGTATGCACCAGATACAACATCAGCGCTGCCGCCAACAACTGCCTGTAGCGCCTTGGAACCACCAGCGAAATTGGAGACCTTGACGTCCAAGCCTTCATCTTTGAAGTAGCCATTGAGGTTGGCGATAGTCAATGGGAGGTAGTACACCAAAGACTCGCCACCGACGGCAATATGGACAGCCTTCTTCTCAAGGCCAGACGCAAGCGCAAAAGTCGGAGCCATTGACAGCGCTCCCGTAGCACCAGCTAACTTTAGAATTTCGCGACGTGAAATAGACATGACGGTCTCCAATATTTTTGTATCAATTCAAGATGTGTGGACAAAAATTCCGTTAGGCAAAATTAACCTGCCATTTATATACCAAGGAACAACAATCGTCATCGCAGGCTAATACGGGGTATCCCTAGGAGAGACGGATTTACCCCAACTGGCTCCGCCAAGAGCCTAACCTCCATGCGTTGTATCCGAGTATTTACGCACCACAACCACTAGCGTCGACTCAGACACCTATGGCATATTGAATCAACTTGTTTGGAGCGTAATGATGGCTATTCTTGATAAGCTAAACGTTGTTCCTATGTCAGGCACCATCGGGGCTGAAGTGCAGGGTCTCGATTTGCTTCATGATCAAACGCCCGAATTGATTGCGGCGTTGCGGGAAATCTGGCTGGAATATGGCGTAATTGCTCTTAGAAATCAACCGCTCGATCCTGCCCAGTTTCAAGCGTTTGCTGAGCAATTCGGCGAACCGGTTGAGTACCCGTTTGTTAAAGGGATTGAGAACTACCCCAAAATCATTCAGGTGTTGAAGCTGCCGCATGAGCGACACAACTTTGGTGGCGTATGGCACACCGACACCGCCTACCTTCAAGCCCCGCCCATGGCGACAATGTTAATTGCCCGCGAAATTCCACCCAAAGGCGGCGATACGCTGTTTGCAAGCGGCTATGCCGCCTATGAGGCTTTGTCGCCCGGAATGCAGCGTACGCTAGAGGGACTGATTGCGGTGAATTCATCCGCCAAAGCAGAAGTCACCAAAACTCGTGAGGACCGAATTGCAGACTCAGCCACTGATAAAGCGCGAGAGGTGCTCACAGGCGAACATCCAGTCATACGCATTCACCCCGAGACGGGTCGAAAGTCCCTGTATGTGAACACGGCACACACCACCCACTTCCTAGGTTGGACCGAAGCAGAAAGCCAGCCTCTATTGGATTTTCTCTTTGAACATCAGACGCGACCGGAATTTACCTGCCGCTTCAGTTGGCAGGTAAATTCCATTGTGCTCTGGGATAATCGTTGTGTGCTACATAACCCGATCAATGACTACCATGGCTACAAACGTCTACTACATCGCATTACGTTAAAAGGCGATGTGCCACACAACGGTAGCCACTGACATCCATTTTGTGTAACCTGAAGCTCGTCACAGTCTCAAGCAGGCATGCGAGACGCTAGTTTGGTGCATCTTGATTGATTGCTCTGAGACGTTCTTTCTGGATTACACAAGGATGGACATGGTTCGTACAGTGAACAGCTCGCATGCGAGCACTAATGATATCTACGCCTCAATTGAGCTTTCTGAGGCACTCCCTAAAACCAAATTCCCAGACCGCGAGCGAAATCCACGCAATGTTTTTAGTGCTGTGCGTGATGAACTCATGCTTGATGGCAACTCACGCCAGAACCTAGCTACGTTTTGTCAGACATGGGTCGACGATGAAGTGCAGGAACTAATGGCCTTGTCGATCGACAAGAACATGATCGACAAAGATGAGTACCCGCAAACTGCAGAGATTGAACGACGCTGTGTCGCTATGCTGGCCGACCTATGGAACTCGCCTCAGGCCGACACCACACTCGGCTGTTCGACCATCGGTTCGTCAGAGGCCGCCATGCTCGGTGGACTTGCACTCAAATGGCAGTGGCGCAAGCGTCAACAAGCCGAAGGCAAACCCACTGACAAGCCGAACTTGATTTGTGGGCCCGTGCAAATTTGCTGGCACAAGTTTGCACGCTACTTTGATGTCGAACTGCGCGAGATCCCGTTAGAAGGGGATCGCCTGATCATGACACCTGAAGAAGTCATTAAACGGGTCGATGAGAACACCATCGGAGTGGTTCCAACCCTAGGTGTCACCTTCACCTGCCAGTATGAGCCGGTCAAGGCCGTCAGCGATGCGCTAGACAAACTGCAAGCTGATACGGGGCTCGATGTGCCCATTCACGTCGATGGTGCAAGTGGCGCATTTCTCGCACCGTTCTGTGCTCCTGATATCGAATGGGATTTCCGCTTGCCGCGGGTTAAATCCATCAACTCCTCTGGCCACAAGTTTGGCCTAGCACCGCTCGGTGCCGGATGGATTGTCTGGCGCGAAACAGCAGACTTACCTGAAGAACTTATTTTTAATGTGAATTACCTTGGCGGCAACATGCCGACCTTTGCCTTGAACTTTTCACGTCCGGGTGGCCAGATCATCGCCCAGTACTACAACTTCCTTCGTTTAGGTCGCGAGGGTTACGCCAAAATACATAATGCTTGCTACACCACAGCGAAATACCTTGCTGCAGAAATTGGCAAGATGGGTCCTTTTGAAATCATCTTTGATGGCGACAGTCAGGCAGGCATCCCTGCCTTATGCTGGAAGATAAAAAGCGGCTTCGACACCGGAGGCTACACACTATATGACTTGGCTGACCGATTGCGCACCCGTGGCTGGCAGGTACCCGCATATTCGATGCCAGCCAATCGCGAAGACCTCGTGATACAGCGTATTCTCGTGCGTCACGGTGTGAGCATGGACTTGGCCGAACTATTGCTTGATGACATGCACCGTGCCCTTGACCACTTTGAGAAGCATCCCGTGGGCAAGCCCCTTTCAAGATCAGAAGCTGGCGGATATAGCCACTGATGTGTTTTAACTGCGATTGAACTTTTGCGCGATTAACCTGAAATTTATGTAGCTATGGCTAAAGACACAGATAGCACCAAACAATTAAGTCTGGTCGGATTTTTCGCGATAACCGCGTCCATGGTCATGGCTGTTTACGAGTATCCCACCTTCGCCACCTCAGGCTTTAGCCTGGTGTTCTTCCTGTTGCTAGGTGGTGCCCTATGGTTTGTACCGGTGGGCTTGTGTTCAGCAGAAATGGCAACGGTTGAGGGCTGGGAAGAAGGCGGGGTGTTTACCTGGGTCAACAACACGCTCGGTGAGCGCTGGGGGTTTGCGGCGATTTCATTTGGTTATCTGCAAATTGCGATTGGCTTTATCCCCATGCTGTACTTTGTGCTGGGGTCGCTGTCCTACATTCTGGCCTGGCCTGCCTTGAACAATGACCCTATTGTTAAGACCATCGGTGGACTAGTCATTCTGTGGGTGTTGGCATTCACACAGTTCGGGGGCACCAAGCACACAGCCCAGATCGCCAAGGTGGGGTTCTTTCTGGGCATTCTCTTGCCGGCCATCATTTTAGTCGGACTGGCGGTTAGTTATCTGGTCAGTGGCGGTCATGTGGCCATCGAAATGTCGGCTGCAACCTTCTTTCCGGATTTCACGCAACTTGGCACACTCGTGGTGTTTGTGGCTTTCATTCTGAGCTACATGGGTGTTGAAGCCTCAGCCACGCACGTCAATGAAATGAAAAACCCTGGACGTGACTACCCACTGGCAATACTACTACTTATGATGGCGGCCATTTGTCTGAGTTCGATCGGTGGCTTGTCAGTTGCAGCGGTGATCCCATTACACGAGATCAACCTGTCAGCTGGTGTAGTTCAAACCTTCGAAGTTTTGGTGAAACATTTTGGTGCCGGACTCGAATGGGCAGTGCGTGTCATCGCTGCCCTGCTCGTGCTCGGTGTATTGGCCGAAATCGCCGCCTGGATTGTGGGGCCATCGCGCGGTATGTATGTCACCGCGCAAAAAGGCATCCTCCCGCATCGCTTTAATAAGGTCAACAAAAACGGCGTGCCGGTGGCACTGGTAATTTTTCAGTTGTCGATTACCACAGTGGCGCTGATTGTGCTGACCAACACGGGTGGTGGCAATAACTTGTCATTCATGATTGCCTTGACACTGACTGTCCTGATTTACTTGTGCAGCTACTTCCTGCTATTTCTTGGCTACCTGCACCTTGTCCTTAAGCAGCCTGCGAAAAAGCGTGTCTTTAACGTGCCTGGCGGAACCAAAATCAAAGTAATTGTTGCCACTTCAGGCTTGATCATTTCGCTCTTGGCATTTGTGGTCTCGTTTATACCACCAAGCTCGTTGCCTGCGACTGCCAGCCTAGACGCTTATCTCGAACTACTGATTGGCAGTTTTGTTGTAGTCGTTTCAATTCCGTTCATTGTCTATGCTATCCATACCAAGCACGGCAAAACAACCAACGCCACGTTGCAGCTTATCAAACATCACAACGCGCCTGAGGGTCACTTTTTCATTCACCCACGCGCACGTTCAACGCATCATTTTGATGTGCACGGCGATGAGAACAAGAAATAGCAGTCCGAGCACCACCACCGAGGCAATGCTAGGCAGGATCATATAGATTCAAGCGCAGTTCGGCAGCAACATCGGCAATCATTTTTTGTGCTCTGACACTGTTGCCAAACCCATCTAGCGGTGGCGAGAAGGCGGCAATGCCAAGCTTGCCTGGTGCCACAGCCATAATGCCGCCACCCACGCCACTCTTTGCGGGCAGCCCGACGGTGTAGGCCCAATCGCCAGAACTGTCATATAACCCCTCCATGGTCATCTCTGCCAAGATACGCGGCACATGATGGCCCTTTAAGACCTGCATCCCTGTTTTGGGATTCCTGCCACGCGCGGCAAGTGTTGCGGCCATGATAGCGAGCTCCACCGTGGTGATGAGTGTGGAGCATTGTCTGGTGTAGACATCACAGACTTGCATCGGATCAGCGGACATCGTGCCGTCAGCATACATAAGCCAGGCAATAGCGCGGTTGTGAAAATTCGTTGTTTGCTCAGACTGATTAACTTCATCTGACAGCTTGATGTCACCACCAGTCAAATCACATTGCATCCGTAAAATTCGCTGCCACCGGTGTTCAACGTCTTTAGCATCGACCAAACTGACTGTTGCCATTGCACCAGCATTTACTAGAGGTGACTGTGGCTTACCACCATGCAACTCCAATGCCATCACGGAATTAAAGGCTAAGCCCGTCGGATCGGCACCGATCTTTTGTTGCACCTCTTCTGGGCCAACATCCTCGAGCGCTAATGCCAGCGTAGCGACCTTGGAGATGGATTCAATGGCGAAGGGATATTGGCAATCACCAGCAGCACAAACTGTGCCGTCAGACAAAACCACAGTCAGCGCAGACAGCGTCGATGACACATCGGCTAGATAAGGGATGTAGCTCGCATTATTACCACCAGAGACCTCTTTATATCGGGAGTGTACGTCTTTAACCAATGACTGAAGTTTGACCGGATCAAATCGCATACGAAGTCCTTATTTGTATGAATCGCTGTCAGGAACAACATAAATTCTTTATGAGGAATGCATTCACCGGATCTTAGGTATTGTGAGATTACGGGCTAAACACAGCGCAAGCTCAGGGCACATAACAAACCAGCTATCAAACCGTTAGTCATGCTAACTGCAGCCGTGCCAGCCGTGCATACAAACCGTCTTGCTCAGCCATAGCCAAGAGCTCCTGATGCGTACCTTGCTCCACCAACCTGCCCTCATCGAGCACCAGAATACGATCCACGCTAAGCACCGTCGCTAAACGATGCGCAATGATTAAAGACGTTCGACCGGGCAATACCGATTCCAATGCAAGCTGTACCTCACGCTCAGATACAGCATCAAGCGCACTTGTCGCCTCGTCTAAAAGCAGAATTGGCGGATTCTTCAGAATTGTGCGTGCGATTGAAATTCGTTGCTTCTGCCCACCAGACAGGCGCACACCGCGCTCACCCAGAAAGCTCTCATAACCATTAGGAAGTGCCGAGATAAAACCATGGGCATGCGCAGATTTAGCCGCTTGAATTACTTCATCATCAGTGGCATCAAGCCTGCCGTAGCGAATGTTTTCCATCGCGCTCGCCGCAAATATCACTGGCTCTTGTGAGACAACTCCAATCTGGAGCCGCAATTGATCAACTGTCCAGTCCAATAGATTTTTTCCGAATACAGTAATTTGTCCACTTTGTGGCTGATAGAACCGCAGCAACAATGAAAACAGCGTACTCTTGCCAGCCCCTGATGGACCAACGACTGCATAGCGTGAGCCTACTGGCACACTAAAACTTAAATGATCAAGCGTTAAACGATCTAGTTGTGACGGATAGGCAAACGAAACAGCTTTAAACGCAATGGCTGGCGAAGACAGCTGATCGACTGCGGGTGTTGAATTGGCAAAGCCAGTAACGATGGTGTTCGGTATAGCAGACTCAGCCTGCATCAGTTCAACGAGCCTTTCAGTGGCGCCGGCAGCGCGCTGCAAATCACCCCAGGTTTCAGACAATGCCCCAATGGACCCTGCGATCAGTACCGCATAGAGGACAAACTGGGTTAAATCACCAACTGACATTTGGCCGCTTGCGACATCACGCGCACCCATCCACAGCACAAACACCATCACAGAAAATGCCATGACGATGGTGACTGCAGCAAGGGCTGCGCGCAGAGCGGTGCGTTTTTTTGCTTGTGCAAAGGCAATTTCTACCGCTCGCCCATAACGCTTTGTCTCATATGATTCACGCACAAAGGCTTGAACCGTGGTCATGGCATTTAAAACTTCACCAGCCATGGCACTAGTGTCAGCCACCTTATCCTGGCTGGTTCGTGAGAGTTTGCGCACATAACGACCCATGGCCCAAAGCGGCAATACCACCGCGAGCAGCAGAATAATCATGATGCTCGCAAGCCAAATGCTTGTGATTAACATCATCACGATGCCACCAACGAGCAATACAGCGCTTCTGAGTGCAATTGAAATACTGGAGCCCACCAACGTTTGCACCAGTGTCGTGTCACTGGTCAATCGGGACAGCACTTCTCCGGTTTGCAGTGTTTCAAAGTATTCCGGACTTTGACGCAGCACATTATCAAACACTTGCTTACGAATATCGGCCACCACCCGTTCGCCCAACCAGGACATCAGATAGAACCTGGCCGCTGTCGCAAGTGCCAGAACCACAGCCACTATCAACAAGTCGAGGAATTTCTGATTAATCGCTGGATTTGCAAGTCCCGTATCAATCAACCCACGAAATGCTAGAGGCACAGCGAGTGTGGCGGCGGCAGCCAACAGTAAAAACACAATTGCGAGTAACCACTGCCCGCGATAACGTGAAAACACTCTATAGTCACGCCACCAACGAGCCAAGCTACCCAGAGACTTGCTGGCTTTAGATGGGCGTTTATCCTGAATCGTCGTCATAGGCAGCAGTGTAAGGGCTACGCCGAACTTTGTAGGAAACGAACGTTATCTTGCGAACGCACCCTTGCTGAACGCTTACTGAGGACGAGCCCGTCTGCGGCTATATAAAAAATAAAACATCACGGTTACACACAACCAAATCGCAAACAACTGGTAGACAGTCGCACTCAGATTAAAGAGCAGATACAGACAACTCGCAATGCTAAGTACCGGGACGAGTGGATAAAAGGGGGTGCGATAACCAGGTGGCTGCCTTTTAAAGTAGCTACGCAAGACGATCAATGCAATAGCGACCGCAATAAATGTGACTAACGTTCCAAGGCTCACCATGCTCCAGAGCATATGGCTAGGCACCACAGCAGCTAATGGTGTGACGATGATCGCTGAGACCAAGATCCCTGTGCTCGGACTGCGGCTGTGTGGATTGATTTTCCCGAGAGCCTCTGGAATGATCTTGTCACGTGCCATCGCAAAGAAAATCCGTGACTGACCATAAAGACATACCAGCGTGACGCTAAAAATTGACATCACCGCACCAGCAGCAAGGATACCGGCTAGCCAGGGGGCATCTGTCGCTCTCTGCAAAATCATCGTGAGGCTACCTTGATGACCCGCAAAATCACCCGCTGGCTGCACGCCAAGGCTGCTCACGGCGACCAGGACGTAGACGGCCGTCACCACAATGAGTGCCGCAATGATGGCAAGGGGGATGTTTCTCTGTGGATTGATAGCCTCTTCACTTGCATTGACCACCGCATCCAACCCAATAAAACTAAAGAACACAATCGCAGCGGCTGCACCAACGCCCTCAATGCCGAATGGCATAAAAGGTACAAAGTTCTCTTGTTGAAATACCAGCAGTGCCATCAAAACAAACAACGCCAGTACGCCGAGCTTTGATAACGTCAGAATCGCATTCACGATCGCTGACTCGCGCGAACCGCGCAGCAACAGAATTGTGCACATCCAGACTAGCACCACTGCCGGCAGATTGACGTAGCTTTGGCCGCTTAGGACCCAACCTTCTTCACCGTCTACAAAGGGAGCTGTACGTATGGCCATTGGTATTTGTTGACCGCTCACGATCGTGATCAAGTCATTCAAATAGCTGCTCCAGCCCACTGCTACAGCAGCGCCGGCAATACCCCACTCAAGTAACAGACAGGCTGCCACCAACATGGCTGCACCCTCACCGAGTGTCATGTAGGTGAACGTATATGAGGATCCAGAAACTGGCAACGATGAAGACACCTCGGCATAACAAAGCGCGGTCAATGCAGCTGTGACTGCCGCCAGAACGAAGGACAACACCACAGCAGGACCTGCAATCGGCACTGTCTCGGCAAGCGCAAAGAAAATCCCCGTCCCGAGCGTACTACCGACACCCATTAGCGTGAGTTGAAACAATGAGAGATTGCGCAGCAATCCGCCCGCAACACTTTTGTCGTCAACTGAAGGCAGTGCTTTACGGCGTAAGATCTGATTTAACACAACGGTCTGTTTCTAGTCACAACCAAATGTCACGTACCATTTAATTTGTGACTATTTCATGGCTCGTCAAAAACGCCAGTGTAATTGAATCGCGCATTTTGACGACTTCATGAAACGAATCGACAAACATTGCCAAGCGATATCCTCAACCCGGATGTCATACCCCCACAGCCTATACTGAGAAAGCCCTACTGCCTGTACTACCGAATTAATCTACTGACACCATAGAGATAGCTAACTCACTAGCACCTCACCGATGCAGCCCTCAGCAAATAACCATGACATCAAAGGTTGAAGCACCCATCACACTAGACACCGCAACCATCAGCGAAGTTATCTCGATGGCGCTAGGTGACGGGATTATGTTTAAGCAAATTCAGACCCAACACGGACTGAACGCCGATGAAGTTAAAGCGCTGATGCGACATCACCTAAAACCCGGCAGCTACAAAGCGTGGCGCAAGCGTGTTCGGTACATGAGAGATAAACGAACACACTATAAGTAACATGCCAGTTCCTATGAACGCAGTGCCGCTAGGTCCTCGCCGTTTACAAACAGTCTCACACCAATCCTGCCACAGACCGTGCCGCCGGTGCCATCGGGGCGCGATTTTTTCAGACAGATCTCCACGCCTTGAATCTGCTTGAACTTTGCACAGCATCGCACGATATGACTGGCTAATATTTCCTGAGTTTCATAGCGTTTGTTTTGTGAGACAGCATGGATTTGTTCCAGTAGTGGGTCATAGTCAAACACATGCGCCATACCGTCTTGCTTGATAAGCACTAAAGCAGGGTCTACCCGCAACGTCAAATCCAGAAGATGCTCGTAAGGATCGGAATCACCGGACGCAAAAACACCGATGTGTGCCTTGACAGGCACATCAGAGAGTTCGATGGTGCTGTGCAGGGTCACTGCTCACTCCAGTTTTATCTAACACGACTGAAAGCCTACAACAGAAAACCGCGGTGAGGACAGATAATCTTAGTCACAAGATCACGACAGCATCGCCCATCGAACTAAAGATATGGCGAAATTTTGTGTAGTGACACTTCTACGGAGTCTTATTTGACGTCCTCCCCGTCCTGAACGACGAGGATTCCTCTTGGCTTTCTCAAGCCGCCAGGATTGGGCGTGTATCGCTACTTCCCAATGGTTCCTGCTTCATCGTTAAAACCAACGTTTCAACTCCACAGGCTAGCACCCGATGCCCTCGGGCTAATACGTTCAAAGCACCCACCAAGTCAGCGTTTTCTGCATAACCGCATGCTACACATTTAAATCTTGACTGTGTGGTGCGGTTGTCTTTGCTGACATGGTGGCAACATGGGCAGGTCTGTGAGGTGTGTTGAGGATTGACCTTCATCACTTCGCCTCCTAGCCAGGCTTGCTTATATTCAAGCATCCGTACAAACATGCCCCAGCCTTGGTCCAGAATCGATCTGTTTAAGCCCGACTTGGCTTTTACCTGCCGACCTGGATTGGCCATATCGCCTTTGGCCGATTTCGTCATGTTTCTCACCTTCAAGTCCTCAACTACAACCATGGCGTGGTTTTTGCTGATCAGCGTTGAGGCTTTGTGCAAGAAATCATGTCTCGCATTAGCGATGCGTTCATGCAGACGGGCTATCTTATTCGTTAACTTCTGCCAGTTGGCAGAGAACCTCACTTTCTTGCTCAAACGGCGTTGGGCCATAGCCAACTTCGCTTGCAACTGCTTAAAACTATTGAATGTGCTTAGAGGCTCTATGTATGAACCGTCAGACAAGGTGGCAAAGCGACTGACGCCCAAATCGATGGCCACGATCGAAGTGGCCGGGTGAGCTGATAGTTGCGCTTCATACTCGGTCTGAATCGACACGTACCAGTGCTCGCCTTTGCGGCTGACCGTCATGTTCCTGATGTCACCGATCACCTGTCGGCTGTTGCGATACTTGACCCAGCCAATCTTGGGCAGGTATGCCCGATTGGCTTTCTCATCGAGCTTGCAACCTTGCGGGTAGCGAAAGCTGTCACTTGAACTACCACTGGCCCCACCACCCGCACCACCACCGGCACCACCCGCTCCCTTTTTCTTAAAGCGCGGGATCCGTTTGAGTGGCTGTGTCTTGTCAAAGGCATCTTTGAACGCGCGAGCCAGGTCTTTGAGGGTTTGCTGCAACGGCTGGGAGTGCACGGATTTTAGAAACCCGTATTCCTCAGACTGCTTCCACAGTCCAAGCCAATAAACCAACTCAAAGTACCAGAGCAGTGGCTGCTTGTTCTCAAGGCGAGACAGATTTAACGCAAGCGCTTTATTCCAGACAAAGCGATTGGCACCGGCGAACTCCACCATCTTCTGCGCTTGCTCTGGGGTGGGATTGAGCCGGAATTTAAATGCTTTGCGAATCACTGTCATAATGACAAGGATTTTACCAAAGGCACTGGAGATCCGGCAGCCCAGGAGACAAAAAACAACCGAAAAGAACTAACCGACAGGCTGCGCCTGCGCGCTTACATCCCCGATCTGAAGAACGGGGCTTTACGCGCAGAACGGTAAATAGCTCATCACCAGGCTCGCCATGACGTGATCCAATGGTGTAAGTTCACTTTAATTGGAAGCAACCAACCGGGCTAATCAAATCCCGATCTACTTTAATCATGGTTAATCCGTCAACGTCTCCAGCACCCACACAGGTCAACACCCGGGCTCTGGTGTCCCTGATGTTAAGCGTTGTAGTGGTCACCATGGATATATCTTTGACCAGTACCGCCGTACCCGCTATTGCCCAAAGTCTTGGCCAAAGCCCTGCGCAAACGATCTGGATTATCAACATTTATTACTTGACGGTAGTGGCCTCCTTGTTACCACTAGCCGCGCTCGGTGAAATCATCGGTCACAAGAGGGTCTTCAGTGTGGGGCTTGTGATTTTCGCCATCGGGGCTTTGATTAGCGGATTTTCAGAATCACTCACCACTCTAATGCTTGCACGGGGCCTGTTAGGCATTGGCGCAGCAAGCGTCTCATCCACGACGCCCGCACTAGTCAGGACGCTCTATCCACCCGCTCAAATTGGCCGTGGATATGGCCTGTATGCCTTGATCGTTGGTGTGGCATTCACCGCTGGACCGACTGTCGCATCGGTGGTGTTATCGATCACCAGCTGGCAATGGATCTATTTGGCCAATGTCCCATTTGCCTTGGCTGCTTTATGGTTGATCACAACAGGACTTCCTGACTCGGAGCGAGCAGACAGGCGGCTTGACCCGATAGCAGCCGTCCTTTGCGCCTTGATGTTTGCAGCTCTGCTCACAGCTGTTTCAAGTGTGGGTCATTTAAAGTGGATGCAGGTAGCGATCGCTGGTTTGGCCACGTTTGCATTAACCTACGCCCTAATGCGTCGCGAAGCCAATAAACCGGCTCCCATCCTTGGCATTGACCTGTTTCGGATTCGGCTGTTTGCACTGTCATCAATGACAGCCATTACTGCATTCACCGTACAGGGTTTAGTCTTTGTGGTGTTACCGCTGCTGCTGACCATAGAGCTTGACTACACGCCAGCACAAGCAGGGCTACTGATAACGCCGTGGCCAGCTGCACTAGCGATATTTAACGGTATCTCCGGACGCTTGACGGAACACATTGCTCCCGGCGCGCTCGGAGCCGTGGGAATGATCATAGTTGCTGTCGGCCTCATTCTGGTAGGCACAATGCCAGACCAAGCAACACCCTTCGATATCGGCTGGCGGTTGGTTGTCTGTGGCATTGGTTTTGGGTTGTATCAGTCACCCAATATGGTGGCTTTGATGAACAGCGCCCCGAAGAACCGCAGTGGCAGCGCTAGCGGCATAGTAGCCACTTCACGACTACTGGGACAGTGCATTGGTGCGACAGCTGTCGCATTCTGCCTGTCAAGTTTCGGCAATACAGGCATACAAACGGCAATCTGGGTTGGTGTGGTCGTGGCTGTCCTGTCAGCCTCAATCAGTGCTAGTCGATTAACAAGGATGGCACAGCATTCATAGTCAGACCGCCTGTTGGCCAAGGAGAATGCACACCACAAAAGAGCACCGAATACCGCCCCAGAAAAATCGTTCGTCGCCAATGAGCATCTGAGCCAGCATCTGCGGTTAAACCTGTGCCACTTTGCGAGTAGCACTTTGTTAATAGCAGCTCGTTGTGAATCCCTCGCACAAGACCCACCGTTATTTCCCGTGGCGCTCCCACGCCAGTTTGGCGCCCTGTGCCAAGGCATAAAGCTTCTGCATGGCAACCTCTCGACTCATGGGTGCAAGACCGCAGTTCGTACAGGCAATTAAATGCTTCTTGGGAACAAACTGTAAAGCACGGCCTATGGTATCCGCGATTTCTTCAGGACTCTCAATATCCGGATTCGCAACATCAATGACACCTACCATGACATCTTTACCCTCAAGAAGCTTCATCAACTCCATGGGGACGTGGGAATGCATGCACTCAAGGCTAACCTGCTGAATTGAACTCTTGGCCAAAGCAGGGAATACCTTCTCGTATTGACGCCATTCATCCCCGAGTGTTTTTTTCCAATTGTTATTGGCTTCGATCCCGTAGCCATAACAAATGTGAACCGCAGTCGTGCAAGTCAAACCTTGAGCCGCCCGTTCCAGTGCCGCAACTCCCCACTGAACCGCATCATCCATGTAAACGTTAAAAGCCGGCTCATCAAACTGGATAATATCTACGCCATCGGCTTGCAGAGCCAGCGCTTCTTGATTAAGCAATTCAGCAAACGCCATGGCCATCTTGACCTTGTCGCCATAAAACCGATCGGCAACCGTATCCACAATCGTCATGGGACCTGGCAAGGTGAACTTCACTTTTTTGCGTGTATGCGCCCGGGTCAGTTGCGCTTCAAACGCATGCACACGGCCTTTCAAACGCAAAGGTGCAATGACTTGAGGGACCATAGCGTCATAGCGATTGTTACGAATCCCCATCTTCACTTTATTTACAAAATCAATGCCCTCCACATGCTCTACGAAACCATGAACAAAATGTTGACGGGCTTGCTCGCCATCGCCGATGACGTCTAATCCAGCATCTTCTTGAGCCTTGATCCAAACAAGTGTGGCATCTGCTTTGGCCTGCAAAAGTTCGGCACCTTGGCTTTTCCACTCTGGCCAGAGTTTTTCAGTTTCAGCCAACCAAGCGGGTTTGGGTAAGCTGCCAGCGATTGCAGTTTTAAACAAGATAATCTCCTTTATAGATGCAAGATCTTATCCCAGCGAACGGCACACTACCAAGCCTGTCGTCAACCACATGGACAGGACTTTGTATTGTTAATCAACTTGGCGTTCATCGCCCCCAAGCGCGGCAAACTTCGCCTGCATCGTCGGATTGCCATGCGTAAGCTTTTTAATGGTGACGTCTTGGGCTTTGTCATTGGCCAAACGCAAGTTTCGAACTGAGCTCTCAAGCGCCTTCTTGGTCTTTTGCAGGTGGTCGATCGATTTATCGATTTCATCCATGGCAGTCTGAAACTGCCGAGAGGCCAATTCGTAATTTCGACCAAATGCAGTCTTAAACGTGTCAAGCTGCTCTTCAAAACGGGTGATATCGATGTTCTGGGCTTTAACGTGGGCAAGCTCAGTCTTGTACTTCAAAGAATTCATCGCCGCGTTGCGCAGCAAAGTGATGATCGGGATAAAAAACTGCGGGCGCACCACATACATCTTGGGGTAGCGATACGAGACATCGACAATGCCAGCGTTGTAGAGCTCACTGTCGGACTCAAGCAAAGACACCAATACCGCATATTCACAACCCTTTTCAGTGCGATCGCGGTCGAGTTCTTTGAAGAAATCCTCATTGCGCTTTTTAGTGGCAGTGGTGTCTGATTCATTTTTCATTTCGAACATGATCGACACAATTTCCGTGCCAGCATCGTCCTGATCCCGAAATATGTAGTCACCTTTGCTGCCGGTTCTCGCATCATTGTCTTTCTCGAAGTAAGCCCTTGGGAACGCGGTGGCGCGAATACGATTGAACTCGGTTTCGCAGTGTTGCTCCAGCGTCTCGCCCACCATTTTGGTTGACAACTGGGCTTTTAAGTTCTGCAACCGATCGATCATGCTGTCGCGATCTTTGATCTGGGTTTCGAAGTTCTGTGTGAGAGACTGCACTTCAAGCTTGGCACTCAACTGAGCTTGCTCCAGCCCATTTCTTAAGTTGAGTATTTCAGCTTGCTGGCTTGCAAGCGCCTGCTGCAGCTGGTTTTCGAATTGGACTTTGGCAAGTTGCTCAGCCGCTTTTTTGTCGGCCTCAAGCCGAATCAACTGGTTAGCTAGCTGGTCACGCTCTCTTTCGACAGTACTCAATGCTTCAGCTACAGCAAGTTGCCTTGCCACCTCGCTGGCTTGCAGCTTGGCCTGCAAGTCCTGTATCTCGGATTGTTTCTGGGCGGCAGATTTTTCCAATTCACGTTCGACCTCGGCGCGCACCAGCGCAACCGCATTTTGTTTTTCTCGTTCCGCAAAATCAAGCCGCTCCTGCAATTGACGCTCAAACTCATGATCATGAACTTGCTTCAGGATGTCGGCATAGCCAGCTTCGTCAACTTTGAACGCTTTGCGGCAATGGGGGCATATGATGTCGTGCATGAAAAGTTCCTTGGGGCAGCTTGGGCACCACTGGCAGTGGTGAGATTTAATTAGCTCTTCGGACGGTGGCTGAATCTTAGCCGTGTTGGTGTCTCGTTGCATGAGCCACCAATACGGCTCATCTAGGTCACGACCGAAAACAGCAGTAACCAAAAAGCTCAGGGCTAGACGCCCTCGTCAAACAAGTCCTGTCCCAGAATAACCGCATCTCCTGTGCGGCCCCTGTGGTGGCACACGCGCAGGCCGAGCTGAACAACGGCAAGCTTGGATGGCCATCTTCACTTAATGTACCAGGCGCATCACTGTCAACCCCATGCTGTTTTTCAGGGGTTGCCAGTTCCTGTGCAAAACGCCAGCAATTTCGTAGGTGTCCTACCGAAATACTTCATCAGCATGTTGCGGCTACCCTATGAGCCACCTAGGTAATGGAGCTAGTCGGCCTAGCGATTACAGAACAACTAGCCCTGGGTCTGGCTTATCTTCTTGCCGAGGTGCGCCATTAGAGCCCCAGCTAGGCTGTAATTACATTTTGCTCAATGTGTCGTGTGAAATTACTCAATAAAACAAGCAAAATGTAAACTATGTTCGATCGATCACAGTTAAATGTTTTAAATCAACGCCTTAAAGAGAAACGGCGTTTCATGCAAGTCTTGTCTGAACCAAGACAAGTCGGCAAAACAACGCTCGCAAAACGCGCCATCGAGAGTTTTTCGGGGCGCAGCCACTACGCCACAGCCGACCAGACCAGTGCACCTGATGCCAACTGGATCGTTCAGCAGTGGGAGATCGGGCGACGCCTGCGGCAAACTGGACCAGCACTGTTGGTACTTGATGAAGTCCATAAGATCACGAGATGGTCTGAGGCCGTAAAGATGCTGTGGGATGAGGACTCATTTCATAACGAAACGGCTCATGACCTTCACGTCGTGCTGTTAGGCTCATCGCAGTTCCTGATGCACACTAGCACCACCTCGAGTTTGACTGGACGATTTGAGTTGATCAAAGTACCACACTGGTCACACACCGAAATGCATACCGCCTTCGGGTGGACAGTCGAGCAATACGTCCTGTTCGGTGGCTACCCGGGCGCTGCGACCATCATCGGTGAAGAAGAACGCTGGCGGACCTACATGCTAGACACTGTCATGGAGCCCGCGTTGTCGAAGGATGTCTTGCAAATCACTCGGATCGACAAGCCCGCTTTGCCTAGGCGCCTCTTTACACTCGGATCTCGGTATTCAGGTCAGATTCTTTCGTATCAAAAAATGGTGGGACAACTACAAGATGCCGGCAACACCAATACTGTCTCCCATTACACCGACAAGTTTGCGACGAGCCTAATCCGCTTCGAACTTCGATGCCAAGCAACATTACAACCTCATCAAGTGGTCGTCGCTTCGGTTTCATTACGGTTTCGACTGTTGCTTTCCCATCACAACAAAATCGACTTAGTTACCTAGGCCAGTTGCCAGTTCTAAAATCGTCTACACATTGAGACCTAAATTGAGACAATCATGAAATCAACCAGTCTGACGTTGTCGCTGTCGCTTTCACTCTTGCTGCCTTTCGGTGCAATGACCGCCAATGCGCAATCACTCGACAAGCAAGTTGCTGCATGCGCCGCCATTCAGGGCAATTTGGAACGTCTAGACTGTTTTGATCAACTGGCCAGACAACAAGGACTCAACCAGCCACAGGCCAACCCTGTTCCAACCCAAGGTGTTGGCAGATGGGAAATCGCTGACCAAACCAATCCAATTGATGACACCAGAACGGTAGTACTTGCCCTAGTGGCGACGCAAGGCAAACCGCACCTTGGGGACGAAATCACGTTGATTGTTCGCTGCAAAAGCAACAACACAGATGTTTACATTGATTGGGAAGACTTTTTGGGGAGCGAAGCTGAGGTGATCACCCGTATCGGGAACCTCAAGGCGCAGGTTCAACCTTGGAGCCTGTCAACAGACGCCAAAGCAACCTTCTACCCCGGTAACCCCGTCGAACTCATTCAAGCCATGATGCAACACAACAGTTTCGTGGCCCAGGTAACACCTTATAGCGAATCACCGGTAACAGCAGTGTTTGACACCACGGGACTCCAGAACGCCATTGGGCCGCTTCGCCAGACCTGCGGCTGGTGAATCCAGCCCAACAAGCGCTCCAAGACTACAAAAGACCCGGTTGTCGCATGCGCCACCAGTGACTCGCTTTTACTTTTGCCCGTAGCGACCACAACTTGGAATTGACACAAGTCAAATGAGCCTAGCGATACCGCTATGAGCCCGCGAGTCTTGGCGCTAGATCATTAGCGAACACATCTTCCTAATATGTATCTGCAACGACTGATTGGTGATATAACGTTATAGGTCTGGCGATAAATATCGATATTCAAAGTTAATTTGTATGGCTTTTGGCTGAGGCTGACATGAAAAAAATAACAACAAACATCGCAACGACCGATTGCCTAATCGAAGTTCTCCCCCGAAGTAGCCGGTTGATCCTATTGCTTGGAATGGCTCTAATGCTTGCCGGTTGCGCTGGCACCAGAACCAACGACCCCGAGGCGATGAACAATCACCTCAACCAGTCCAACTATCAGGCGATCGCTGCAGCTTACTTAAAGGATGGCAAACCAAATTACGATGAGGATAATCTGCTCGATGCACTCGAAGCTGGTAAAGCATTCAACGACGCTGGCATGTGGGCACACAGCAAGCGCGCATTTGAAATCGCCAGCAGTCAACTGGCCTGGAAAGAAGACTCGGTTGACACCCCATCTGAAGTGATGAATTTGCTTGGAACCACTTTGACATCTAGCGCATTCGGCGCGTATCAAGGCAAGATTTTTGAAGGTGGGATGATCGATTATTACCAAGCCATCAATGAAATCATGATGGGCAATGAACAAAATGCTCGTGTTGATTTCAACCGCTTTGATGTGCGTATGAGTAATGCCGTTGCACAGTACGCAAGCTTCCGCGAGGAAGTCCGAGAAGAAAATCGGGCCGAAATGTCTCAAGAAAACGCCGGCTTGGCTAACAACACCTTCGACGCGGCTAGGGGGCAATTTATCGAAGGTGTCGCTAACGTAACTGGCAAACAACCTGACGCAAAAATTCGCATTGCCGCTGGTGAGTTTATGTCAGGGGTTTTTAGAGCCACTTCTTCCGCAAGCGCCGACAAAAACGCCAACAAAGTGACCTACCCCTTGAAGGCAGCTGCAAAAGCATCATCCACCAACGCTGGCGCTCAATTGGCCACACGAACCGCTAACCAGTTGCAAGCAACTGGATTCAAATCGAAGGGCAAAGTCTATGTGCTGTACGAGGACGGCAAAGGGCCCTCGTTTACAGAGTTTCGTATCGACCTACCTTTATTTCTTGTAAGCAACAAGGTCACCTATTCAGGCATCGCCTTACCCAAATTTCAGCCTGGTCAACCGGCGTTTGGGCGTCTGCAATTTGGCGGGACGCCATCAGTTGAAATGACAAATATCACCAACATATCTGGTATGGAGTTTGACGTTGCTTATCCGGGCATCGTGACCAAGGCCGTAGTCTCGACCGTTATCAAGACCGCAGCACAAGTAGCTGCCAATGCTGTGATCGACGAACAGACCAAAGATGCTCCGCTGCTAGGTGTACTCATGAAGCTAGGCATTGGAGCCGCACAGGCTGCCAGTACGCAAGCGGACGTTCGTGCATGGGCCAACCTACCCAACACGATACAGATTGCCGTAGTGAACAGGCCATCATCAGGTCAGTTAAGCGTTCAGTCACCTAATGGCACCAAAATTGCTGACATTGCGTTACCCAATGCAGACAATACACTCGTGTTGGTTAAAGCCTCGGGTGTAGGCGGCCTGCCTGCGATCTACATAAAAGCATTGCCCACTCAGCCGGAGCCGACACTGCGCGCCAGCCGCTGATCCCAGTCCAACCCACCAGACTCAACACTCAGGCTCGAATACACTCGAATAAACAATTGACCATTCAAGCAAAAGGATTCCGATGAAAGCCTCCCAATTAAAAAACATTCTCGCGATCTCAGTGATTGGATTGGGCGTATCAGCCTGCGGCAGTATGGATGTCGTTTCCAGTATTGGGGGTAACTCCAGCGATTCGACAGCGATGGATACATTTGGCTTGACGACCGAAGATTTCAACTACGCTGCGAATCAGGCGGTTGAAGAGTTTTTGGCTTCACCGGCATCCAATCGGGCAGATGGCCGTCGCTGGCGCGCCACCCTAGGCGAAGTGGTTAATGACACTACGTTTAAGATTGATACTCGAAGCATGACATCACGTATGCGTAATAAGCTCATTAATTCAGGCAAGTTCTCATTTTCGGGGTTCACCGGTCAAGACCGCACCTCATTCGTGGCTGATTCACGCCAACTGTCCAAGTCCTCCATGGTCGATCAGCGTACGGTGGCCAAGGCTGGTACTGTTCAAGCACCCGATCTTGAAATAGCCGGCGAAATTCGCCAGCGCACAAACGTCAGTGGCGATGGGAGCAGGCAACGCCTAGAGTACGAATTTGATTTCCGCGCAGTCGATGCCAATACGGGACAAATTGCTTTCTCTACGCTGATTGACATCAAAAAGCTAGGTTCGAACAAGAAATTTGCGTGGTAACTCATCGATCGGTTGACCAAAAGGACTTGATCATGCAACGGCGAATAAAACAACCAACGAAGCACTTGATGCCCTTCATGCAAACTGGGCTCGCGTTGGCTATCTTGTTGACTGCTCAATCGGCTGTGTGGGCACAAACCACCCCAGCTGCGCCTGCGCAGTGCACAGACACGAGGACCGCAACAGACATCGTTCGTGCTGAACTAGATACCTGGCGCGATTCAGCCCTTGGTCAAGCACTCGAAGCTCGATCCGAGCGCGGTGAAATCGTGCTTGCGGTTAGTGATCCCATCATGGTGATGTCACAAGCCACCAGCTCTGATTTCGGGAAATCGAGGGTGTTTGCTTACGACAAAGCGCTGTTAAACGCTCAGGCGAAGTTTATCAAGGAGCGTCAGACCCGGACCGAAACAGAACTGGCCACCAGCCGCTTTGACTCAGCGCCAGCGATGGACCAAATGCAGCTTCAGGAGCAAGAGCGCGAAGGCAGGCTGATGCGAATCGGTGATAAGTTGTTCGCACTAACGGAAGCGAAGCTTGATAATGCCTTGCGTGAGGAAGGTGTCGATGTCAACACCATAGAGAATACCGAGCCGAGCAAAAAGCTAGACATCTATCGAGAACGGGTTGGCCGCAAAAGCGTCACTACAGCGATGGGCCAAATTGCTGGCATGATGCCGATCGAGAACATTGAGGCACTCGACTGCAACGGTACCGCGGCGGTTGCTACGATCGCTGTCTATTCCGACAAAATGCGTCAGTTTGCTCAGGATGTGGCAGCGGGCAAACCTATTGTGGCTGATCCCGCAAAAGCCTCTGGCAAGACTCTAAACGCGACTATTCGAGAGGAAATCCGGGTCGGCGATATTCCGTTTATCGCTGGTTTACGAGTAGTCAACGACCAAGATGGCTTTCCATCGCTAGTCAGCTACGGGCAATGGGCATTTGTGCCGGCTGGCACCACCCCACAAGCGCGTGAACGAGCGAAACAGACAGCTTTGAATTTCGCTGAGGATGCAGCACGTTCGCAAATCGCTCTGTATTTGAAAGGTAGCATGTCGTTAATGGATAGCTCTAGCATAGATGAGCAGTCTAGCGAAGTGGCTACGATCACTCGTAGCGACGTCACAACCGAACAGGTAAGTGAAATTATTGAGCAACAACTGAGAACTGCGTCGGCCAAGGCAACCATCACGATCACTGGCGTGCGTGAGATTGGACAATGGGTTTTAGACCACCCAGATCTGCCTGGCGTACAAATGGTTGGCAAAGTACTGGCTTGGTCGCCGCAATATGCTGACGCGATTCGCTCTGCCACGGGAGACAGTAAGCGCCAGGCCATCAACCCGGTTGCCCAACCCCAACCGCCCCAAAACCCGAGCGACACTACAGTGCGCAAGAGCAAGAGTAAAAACAATGCAGCTGATTTCTAAGCACACAAAAAACTTCGGCGCCAAGTGGCTGGTTGCGCTCTGTGTTTTGTTGTCTGGGCCAGTTCAGGCACAAGTCACTGAAGCCACGATGACTGCAACTGGCAATGGTTTGTCGCGCACTGAGGCTGTTCAAGCCGCACTAGTGAGTGCCGCGGGACAAGCCTTTGGCATCAAACTGGATGCCCAAACTTCAACATCAAGCCTCGCGCTTGAAGCCAATGGCACTCAAGGCAATGAAAATGTCTATTTGTCTGCTCTAAACAAGGTAATCACGCAACGGGTCAATGCACCAAATAACAGTCCAATTCTGGGCTACTCGATTGACAACGTGTCACAAAACGGACCTTCGTGGGAAGCCACCGTCACTCTGCGTTATGCCAAGTTTGAACAGATTGGCCCTCCATCAGATCGTCGCAGCATGATTGTGGTCACACAAGAAAAAAAATTTCGTGACCTGTTAATCAACAATATCGAGCAAGCTTTGGTAGCTAGCCGGCGGTTTGACGTGCTCAATCGAGACAATCAGGCATTATTTGAACAAGAGAAAGCATTTGTGACCGGCTCTGATGCAGCAGCCGCAGAAGTTGCACGTCTGGGGCAAGCCAGCGGTGCAGACTATCTGGTGGTCGCAAGTTTTCCCAGTATGGGCATCAGCAACAATCAGCGCGAAACCATTCGATTAACGGGCGAAGTGCTGGTGCAAAGCTCAGTGAGCGGATCAGTTTCGATTGAGGTCATCGAGTTCTCTTCACGCAAGCTGAAGTGGTCTGGCACGGAAAAATTCTCAGCCACCTACAAAGACGCTACGGCGGTAGGTAACCAGGCGCTTGGCAAACTGGTATCAAACGCATCAGCCAAGCTCGTTGATCAGCTCGTTGATGCGATCTATCCGATTCGAGTAGCCAAAGTCATGGGTAAAAACATGGCCGTGATCAACCGTGGCTCCGCCTCTGTGAAGAAGGGCCAATCGTTTGTGGTGTTTCTCATGGGCGAAGAGATCAAGGATCCGCAGAGTGGCGAGTCACTGGGAGCCCTTGAAATTGAAATTGGCACCGCCAAAGTGATCAACACCAATCCGAAGTATTCTGTTGTGAAACTTGACGACGGCGAATTCGATGCCGAGTCAGATTATCTAGTCAGGCCTGTGCAATAGTCATTCGGATTGGCACATCAGTCTGACCGAGCATCAAGGAACTGTTCATGGAGCAACAAGACATGAAGTCTGGGGCTAGGCTTTATACGATCACTTTTTCGCTAGCCGCAGCTGCAATGCTCGCTAGTTGTGCTGCACCCGAACAACCGCCGCGGAGTCCCGTCAATGATCCCAATGCCCCGATGCGGGTATCAACTGCCCGCGTCAGCACAGCCCAGCCCGATCCGGTCGGCCAGCTCTTTAATGACGGGCCACGACAAGTTGTCACCTACTCAGTCAATACCGATCCGTTGTCGGTACTATTTCGCGATCCAGCGTTCATGGTCAAGCTTTCGCCAACCACGAATGATCAGCGTGATGAACTGGCGGCAACTTCTGCGGCACAACTAACGACAACGCCAACAGCTGAATCCAGAGCTACTGTCACGCCACTAGCGCCTACCAACCAGCTGAGTCCAAAGCCAGTGACTCGTGCGAGCATGGCACCCGCAGAAGCACCCCCAGTTCAGACCCGAACCATGATCGAACCACAAGCGGTTGAAAAAACCGCGGCATCGGCTCCTGAATCCATGACGTCAAGAGTCCCAGTACAAGCTGAGACTCAAGCAAGCATGTCCAGCCCAACAAGCCCCATGAGCGATGCGCCGTCGGTGGCTGTTGCGGCTGCCACTGCCACCGTACCGGTTGCTACCACCACTAAAGCCCCGTCCGCTGCGAACGCACCCGTTGCCCTTGATGGCCTGCAACAAAAGTCTGCCAGCTGGCCAATTGCGACCAAGCCTGCCAATGTCTTCGGTGCCAAGGGGCCAGACGGCAGTGCATGGCGTGGTCTGGTTTACAAATCGCCAGCCAAGACCCCGGTTAAAGCTATTGAGCCAGGCAAAGTTGTATTTGCCCAACCACTTCGTGGCTATGGCAACGTCATCATTATTGACCACGGTAAGAACTACACCAGCATCTATGGTTACAACGAGGCTCTGACCAAGAATGTCGGTGACACCGTGCGCAAGGGTGAGACCATTGCGTTGGTTGGGGATACGGGGCCGTTGGCTGATGAAGCGCTTTACTTTGAAATCCGCAAAGGCAGCGTACCAATTGATCCGTCGATCTATCTGGCTAGCAACCCCTAAGCCTAGTCGTCAGGGGCACAGCCACTGACACTGCCCGGCAGCGAATCGGGCCCGGCGATGCCGCCCGAGCCCAAGCTCAAGCCAGTCCATCTCTTTGATTTGTGCGGTCAGAACGGCGAAGTAGTTTTCTGGTTCGTTTTCGTCGGACAGCGCAGCATCATCGATATTAGGCTTGTCGGTTGCATCAGACGACTTTATCTCTGGCATTGGCTCTCCCGGCGGCAAGTACCCGAGATAGTCACTTGCTGCCCTGGTTTGTTTGACTATTTGCCAAAGCGATTCAACATAAGGTCCGTCGGTTTGAATCGACATGTCAGCACGAACGCGCAATTGCCATTGCAACTTCGCACTCCAAAACACCAGACATGCCGATGACTGTTCAACGAGTTCAGCCACTTTAGCGCTGCGACGATCGGTATATATTTCCAGCATGCCGCCACCTTCAACTTGCTTGGCCCTGCGTAGCACCACTGTTCTGGCGTTAACTATGCCGTTGGCGCTAGCCGTGGCCAATACCGGCGTGCGCCAGCCATGGTGGCGATCATGAGTAGCTCGCAAAAGCTCTTTCCAAATCTGCTGTTGAATTTCTTCAGGTAAGTGATATGTGGGTCTCATCTTAGAGAGTGTGCACAGTACTTCTGTGACAAAAGAATATTAGGTTCAAACCAAATACGCTGTAACTCAAATACTCCTCAGGCAAACAAGGCTGACGTTCGTTTCTTGATAATCAAAGGGAAGACTGCTATGCGCCATAGACATTTCAGCCATGGTTTTAACACTGAGTGTACGTTAAATTAGAACATTGACTGTCTTTCAGAGTGCGCTATGGATACGCTTGGTTGCATGGCGATATGCCCCTGCGGCGGTAAACTGAAATACAGGAGCCACCTTGAAATCTGCTGACCTACTCACATCTGCACACACTGAATCAATCCAAGCCATATTAGATAAGGTTGAGTCAAGCCCACTCGGGCTTGATGAGTCTGTAGCTCAAGCCAGACAAAAAACATTTGGGCCCAACCAGCTACCCGAGGCAGTCAGCCCGAGCATTGTTAGCATCTTTATTCGGCAATTTAAAAGCCCTCTGATTTATGTCCTACTTTTAGCTGGCGTTATATCACTGGCGATTGAGGCGTTTAGCGACGCGGCTTTTATATTTGTCGTGCTCCTGATCAATGCTGGCATTGGCCTGTTCCAGGAATACCGTGCTGAGCAATCAGCCCAGGCGTTAAAGAGCTTAGCCGCTGGTCATGCCCTTGTCTTGCGTGGCGGTGAAGTATTTGACGTTGATGCACGCATACTGGTGCCAGGCGATATCGTGCTCGTAGAGTCAGGCGCCAAAGTACCCGCAGACCTGCGCTTGATCGATTCGCATGACTTAAGTGTCGATGAGTCGGTGCTCACTGGTGAGTCAGCTGTTGCCCACAAAGATGCCACGCTTTCACTAACAGCCGAGACACCACTAGCTGACCGGGACAACATGTTGTTCGCTGGCTCCCTGGTTAACACCGGACGAGGCCGTGGTGTGGTCACTGCTACCGGATTGAATACTGAACTTGGCAAAATTGCGACTTCGGTGCTGGGACGTGTAGCAACCAAAGCACCGCTGATTGTGCGCATGGAGAAATTCACGCACCGGATCACTATCGTCACTGGCCTGGTGTGCGTTTTATTGGTGGGGATCTCTGTTACTCAAGGCGCGAGTTTGACCTCAATGCTGCTTTTGGCGGTCGCCCTTGCCGTATCAGCCATTCCAGAAGGGCTGCCCGTGGCACTGACTGTGGCGCTTTCTGTTGGCATGGAGCGCATGGCCAAGCGTGGTGTGATTGTCAGACGTTTAGTGGCTGTCGAAGCACTTGGGTCGTGCACATACATTGCGTCAGATAAAACAGGTACCTTGACCGTCAATCAGCTAACTGTTCGACAAATCCAGTTTCCCGAACAAGATCAATGGGGGGTTTCAGGCGAGGGTCTCGAACCCGAGGGAGAAATAAGGGCAACGACTAGCCTAGATCAAGCCAGCGCTGATCTACTGGTCAGTAATCTTGCACAAACCATGACGTTACCCAACGAGGCAGTTCTATCACAACGCGATGGGCAATGGGAAGGCCATGGAGACAGTGTTGATCTTGCATTATTGGTCTT
Source organism: Orrella daihaiensis (assembly GCF_022811525.1). Classification (NCBI taxonomy): domain Bacteria; kingdom Pseudomonadati; phylum Pseudomonadota; class Betaproteobacteria; order Burkholderiales; family Alcaligenaceae; genus Orrella; species Orrella daihaiensis. The sequence goes on from NZ_CP063982.1 coordinate 2,420,823, forward strand.
CGCACATAAAGCCGGTGTCAGTCCTACACAATGCCTAAACAAGTGCCCAGAGTTTGCAATGATTCCCTATGAATCTGAGCGACAGTTTGCAGCAAGCTTGAATCTGGTGGATGGCCAGCTCAAAGTATTTGTCAAAGGATCCCTCGAACGACTCTTGCCCATGTGCAACACCATGCGCTGCGCCGATGGCGAGAAAGACATCGATCCACAAACGATTACGCAGCAAGCCTTTAACCTCGCAGCACGCGGTTATCGGGTTTTAGCAGCTGCCAACGGACTTCTCGATATAGAGGTCAACGCAAACGCTAGCCATGAACTGACAACAGAACAACTTCAAGGACTTTGTTTTGTGGGGCTTGTAGCAATGAGTGACCCACCTCGACCAGAGGCTGCCATGGCTGTCGCCAATTGCCGGGCTGCTGGCATCACGGTGGCCATGGTCACGGGCGATCACCCACAAACCGCCTTGGCCATCGCTCGCGAAGTTGGGTTTGCGGATAAGCCAAACGAAGTAGTGACTGGCACGCAACTACAAGAAGCGGTCAGTGCAGGGCAAGATCAATTCGATGTCTTGTGCCGAGGTGCACGGGTGTTTGCGCGGGTTGAGCCACAACAGAAATTACAGATCGTCGAATCGCTGCAGCGGCAAGGTCACTTTGTTGCGGTCACAGGCGATGGTGCCAACGATGCCCCAGCGTTAAGAGCAGCTCAAGTGGGTGTAGCCATGGGCATGCGTGGCACGGATGTCGCCAAAGAGACCTCGGACATCGTCATTACCGACGATAACTTTTCTTCGATTGTCGCGGGCATCGAACAAGGCCGACTAGCCTACGCCAACGTCAGAAAAGTGATTTTTCTGCTGATTTCAACCGGAGCGGCTGAAGTTATTCTGTTCGCGCTGGCACTGATGGCTGGCTTGCCACTGCCACTGCTGGCGGTACAGTTACTTTGGCTCAATCTGGTAACCAATGGTATTCAGGACATCGCACTCGCCTTTGAACCAACCGAAGGCAACGAACTGAGACAACCGCCACGCCCCCCAAATCAAGGGGTGTTTGACAAAGTCATGCTGCAGCGCATGTTGCTCTCGGCAATTGCAATGGGCACGGTCGCGTTTGGTACATATTATTGGTTATTGAAGGCAGGCTGGAGTGTAGAAGGTGCACGCAATCTGGTGCTCTTATTAATGGTGATGTTTGAGAACCTTCATGCGTTTAACAGCCGTTCTGAAACCCAATCGGTATTCACCATGAATCCGCTTAAAAACAAATTATTGCTTTTTAGCGTCATCGCGGCGCAGTTACTACACGTAGGTGCCATCTATACGCCGGGCCTAAACGAAGTGCTTGGCCTACAAGCTATCAATTGGCAAGAATGGGCAGCGATGCTGGTCATCGCCCTGTCTCTTGTGCTGGTTAATGAGGCCTATAAAGTATGGCGTGTGAGCCGCACCCAATCATTGCCTTAACCTGAGCGACCGACTATTTACCTTGCTCCTCACTAGTGAGCTTTGAACGATTCACTGTCGTTACCATCCTCGTCGTCCTCTAGCGCCTGTAGATCAGATATCAACATTTGATAGAGTGCCCGCATCTCAAAATCGAGCTCAAGGTGCCAGGACTCACCAAGCTCATTGATGATGGGTGCAATTCGACTGTGGGCATCGGCAACTGCCTCTTGCACAAACTCAGGCAATACCGCAGGTGCCACACCGCAAAGCAGGTGCATATCATTAGCCGACACCACTTGAGCGTAGATCACGTCGCCCTCTTCAAGCATATCCACTAGCACTTGTGCATACACTTGCCTTTTTTGCGGCACGATCAAGTCTTCTAGAATCACAAAGGGGCCTGGGCCAACGGCGTTGACCTTAAAAAAGCTGTAGGGTGCTTGCGCGGCCGCCTCAATAAACTGACGCTCCTTGACCGACAGCACCAGGTTGGCAGCCGGACTGTCTGGACCATCTGCGCCATCCACCGAATTCATGAACATGATGGCAATGGGCGGTAAAGCTATCTGAGGCTCATCTTCATCCTCATTCGCCATTTCATCGTCATCTAGGGAATCAGACAGGATCTCGTCGATGTCCTCATTGCTTAAGACTTCAATCTCTTTGAACGAGTTGTGATCACTATCGTCGAGTTCGTTTTCTGGAAAATCTTTAACGCCCGCGAGCATTTCTTCGAGTCCGGCTTCAAGAGCAGACTCCGACACATCACGACGCCAATAGAATAATGCCCACGGAAAGAAATGTAACGCAGGCTCAGGATCCTCCAGATCCATCGTTATGCTTTCATACAGATTGAACTCATCCCAGGCCTCATCAAGTATCTGCAGCTCACCTACCTGCTCGATGTAATCGAGCAGCCGCGACTGTAATGTGACTTGGGTGTCAAAGAGTTCCTCGTGTGCAGCGACAGAAGCAGGGTCGAGTTGAGATTTCATAGCAGATATCCAGACAATGACTTGGCAGATGTTTGATTGTCGCAGATGTGGTCTGTGATGCAATGCCTGATGGATAGTGGCATTGACACCTCAACGTTTGTTAACGGCTTCTGAATGGCTTATCAACGTTATGGATACTCTGGGTCTGTTGCAATAAATCAGGTAAGGACATCAAGTAGTTGATACAACGACAACGACTTACATAACCCGACACCACCACACAGTTACGCGCGATTCACAACAGTATGGTTGGCTTACGGCGTGTCATCACCACTGGCGAACCACTTGTGAAAGATTTCTCTTGGCGAGCACACCATTATCGACCTAAGCTAATGAGGATGATTTACCTGATGGTTAACCGAATAAGAGTTAGACGATGACCAACACAACCACCGCAACCAACGCAACCCCCACAAACGCTACCAATGTAACTGCTATCGGGCAAACCGAGATCCCCAGTCACCCACTGCCCTCGTACCTCAACCCCAATGACCTGGGTCCCTGGGGCACGTTCTTGCAGCAAGTAGATCGAGTAACACCCTATCTAGGCAACCTGTCACGCTGGGTGGAGACCTTAAAGCGGCCCAAGCGCATCCTGGTGGTGGATGTACCAATTTTTTTAGATAACGGTACGGTTGCTCACTTTGAGGGTTATCGCGTTCAGCACAACACCAGTCGCGGCCCAGGCAAAGGCGGCGTTCGATTTCATCAGGACGTGACCTTGTCTGAAGTGATGGCACTGTCGGCTTGGATGTCGATTAAAAACGCTGCAGTCAATGTACCTTATGGTGGCGCCAAAGGCGGCATTCGAGTCGACCCCCGCAAGCTATCGATCGGTGAGCTCGAGCGGGTCACTCGTCGCTACACCAGCGAGATTGGCATCATCATTGGCCCAAGCAAAGACATTCCGGCACCCGACGTCAACACCAATGAAAAAATAATGGCCTGGATGATGGACACTTATTCCATGAATCAGGGCACTACCTCAACCGGTGTAGTAACTGGCAAGCCAATTGACTTGGGTGGCTCACTCGGGCGGCGTGAAGCCACTGGCCGTGGCGTCTTCACCGTTGGGGTGCAAGCAGCTCAACGCATTGGTTTGCCGATTGAGGGTGCTCGGGTTGCCGTGCAAGGCATGGGTAACGTAGGCGGCGTGGCCGCCAGACTCTTCTCTGAAGCAGGCGCACGGGTGGTCGCAGCACAAGATCATGGTGGCAGCATTTACAACGAAGCTGGACTGAACATGCCCGCCCTGCTTGAGCATGTCAGCAAAACCGGTACGGTCGCAGGTTTTGAAGACGCTGAAGTGCTGGCCAACGAGGCTTTCTGGCAAACGCCTTGCGACATCCTGATTCCAGCGGCACTCGAAGGCCAAATTACCGAATTAAATGCTCATCAGATTCAAGCCCGCATGGTGATTGAAGGCGCCAACGGACCAACCACACCTCATGCAGATGACATCCTGAATGACCGCGGGGTCTTGATTGTGCCTGACGTGATCGCCAACGCCGGTGGCGTGACCGTAAGCTACTTTGAATGGGTGCAGGACTTCTCGAGCTTTTTCTGGAGCGAAGAAGAAATCAACAAGCGCTTGGTGGACATCATGAAAGGTGCGCTTGATGCCATCTGGCAAGTCTCAGCTGAGCACAATGTGAGCCTCAGAACCGCTACCTTTATCGTGGCTTGCAAGCGTATCCTGCACGCCCGGGATCTGAGGGGCTTGTATCCGTGATCGGTGTCAGCTCAGTTCGGCTGTGAATAAAATTTTGCATCTTGCAAACAACATTGCAATCAGGACCGTTTAGCGCGTAAAGCTCCGTTCTTCAGTCCGAGTGGGTAGTCAAGTACGCGATAGTGGCGTCGTACACGCCCTCTTACATAGCAAGGACTACGACGAGTTGCTTGGCCACGCGTTTTGCGGCAAAAGTTGGGAAGGCTTCGTGATTGAAAACATTCTGAATATGCTGCCCTCACCTGTTCAGGCGTTCTTTTATCGAACCACCAATGGAGCAGAGATCGATTGGGTGCTTGAGCTTGCGCCCAACAAATGATGGGCTATCGAAATCAAGGCAAGCCACCTCCCGAAATATGCTGCCCTCACCTGTTCAGGCGTTCTTTTATCGAACCACCAATGGAGCAGAGATCGATTGGGTGCTTGAGCTTGCGCCCAACAAATGATGGGCTATCGAAATCAAGGCAAGCCACCTCCCGAAGCTAGAGCGTGGTTTGCAGGCGGCGTGCGAAGATTCATCGTTCGCAGAAAAATTTGTCGTGTACGCCTGCAGCGATGAGTTCCCATTAAAGGCGGCGTAACGGTTACGTCGCTTTCCGGAATCCGGCATCGAGTCGGGCAACTGCGACGCACAATTCACAACCAATACACCACCGGCCTGTATCACGATAAAGCTTTCAGTTGGCTCGTATGACACCGCATGCGATTCGACTGCCCGCGTTTCCTGCGGGTTGGGTCATATGGTCATCCGGATCAGCGTGCACCACAATCGTGCGACCGAGAACATTATTTGCAGCACCACTGGCTAACGAGACCTGTTGACTTATGGTTATCAGAGTTGCTCGTCCATCCTGAGTGGCTACCAGATTGGGTAAGTCACCGGCATGACTGTGCGACGAATTCGGGCCGCCGTGAGGCATATCCTTGGGATTGAAGTGAGGTCCTGCGCTAGAAGCATCTGCTGTGTCACAGTCAGTGCCTTGATGCACATGAAATCCGTGAGCACTGCCCGGCTTCAACCCCTCGACCTGAGCATCAAACTGAATCCCATCATTCGTTTGCATCAGTTTCACCGTACCGCTTACCGAAGAGCCCGAGCGTGGCTCGAGCTGCGTGCTCGCCGTCTGAGCGATTGAATTTTGTGGCAAGTATGCAAACGCTGTTGTCAGCATAAGAGCCAGAGCACTTGAATAGTGCTTCATGTCATGCATGATGAGTACCTCAATTAGTGTTCATGTTCTGTCCTTGAATCATAAAGTAACTTAAAGTCACTTTGATTGAATCTCTTCACCGGGCCTAAAAAAATCTCTCGCCAGCCGACCAGACCTAGGTAGCTCTTACACCGAGACCAAGAGAAATTATTCATTTTTTTTCAGTAGGTTGAGCTACCCACGCGCCTAAAATTTTTTAGACAAATCGTGGCATTTCTAAAAAATGGGCTCGGATAGGAACTAACTTAACCACCAAAATAATCGAGCGGATCCAGCATAGAGCGTGACGCACTCGACACTACAGGTTCCACAGAGCAACCAGCTACCACCTCAACACCACAGGCCCCACGATTCGGCCTACGAGCCCAGCCAACACGATGCCAGTTGTATACCAGATGGCGATAAAGGTCAGTGACGTCTCGGGACAAGCAAAGGAATAACCCAGCGCACCAATAGCACCGGCAAGCAATCCGGCTGCAAATCCTGTTGCTTTCAGATCAGTGGGCGCCAAGGCTCTGGCTGCATAGAGTAGTAATGCCAACCCTGGGATCGATAAGCCCAACACAAACCACGGGCAAACCAGCCAAGTCTGTCCAAATATAGCTTGGACTCTTAAAGACTCTGGTGTGACCATCAGGTAAACAAACCCAATGCCGGCCATGCAAAACAAGGTCGCAAGCGGCCACCTGACAACTGCCTTAACCGCCACCCCAGGTCGATACAGGCGATCTAACAGAAACACCAGCGTGAATGCTAACGTTAATCCATAAATGAACTTAGCCCAAATCACCGGCAATAAAAAGTCGTGGCTCGGCAAAAAACCCATCATAGTCACACTTAAAGAGGCGCTAATGGTAAGACCGATGGCAATTGGCCATGTCAATGCCTTGGCAACCGCTTGGACGTCAACAGGCTCGGCATTGGTAGCTAAGAGGCGAATCAGGTGGGATGTTTTCATGGGTGGATCGCTAGGACTTAATCAATTCATACAAACGTTTCATGCCTCGGTGCACATTGACCTTAATCGCAGACACTGACGTGTCCGTCTTTTTGGCGGCTTCTTTAACTGTCAGGCCGTGCAGCTTGGTCAACTCAATCGCCGTACGCTGGGCGGCAGGCAAACGCTGTAACAACACACTCAAATCATGCTCAGTGCCAACCTCAGTCTCGTGAACCACCAAAATCTCGTCGACATCATTAATGTCAACATGCAAGCTAGCGGTTCGCTCATGCCGTCGCCAGAAATCGATCAACTTGTATTTGCCGATCGCCAGTATCCAAGCTGTCACGGCATAAGTTTTGTCATACGTTGCGCGCTTGACATGAATCGCCATCAAAGTCTCCTGTACCAAGTCTTCCACTTCTGAGGGCATGGCCCGCAAGCGCCTGGCGAAATAACCGCGCAAGCGCTGAGCCAACAGTCCGAGAGCCTGCTCGTAAGCCGCGTTGTCACCAGCTAGCGCCGACAACCACAGCGGCTTAAGCTTAAGCTCGAAATCGGCTGGCCATTCAGAGGGTTGCGTCGTCTTATTCGTCAAAAGATTGCCAATGGTTACAACACGGTTAGATTTCGTTTTTTTGAGTTTGTCCTACTGCACTGTAACCAAATTTGGTACGCGACCGAATAATTGCCAATCATTGCGTACATGGAAACCTACGTCATGTTGAGTCGAACTTGCAAATCCAATCACAAACCTACCGTTTCGATCGCCGCGCTAACACTAGCGATGGTGGCCAGCGCAAGTGCTGCGACAGCTCAATCAATCGAGCTACCGCTGTCACCACAGCACTGGCAAGAAGTCAGGCTAGGCGAAGACATCCGTCCAAACAACTTTAAATTTCAGACCACAGACAACCAGCCCTTATTACGGATTGAATCAAACGCCAGCATGTCTATGATGGCCATACCCATCGATATCGACCTCACTAAAACCCCAGTACTGTGTTGGCGCTGGCGGGTTAATAGAGTGCTCGACAAAGCCGACATGACTGAACGCTTTGGCGACGACTATGCGGCAAGGTTGTATCTAAGTGTCGCTATCCCGGAAAGCGAACAAAGCCTGGGGCTGAGACTTCAACTTGGTCTAGCACGCTCTATCTGGGGTGATCAGGTGCCTGATGGCGCCATCAATTACGTCTGGGACAACCGCCAACCACCCGGCACTACGATACCGAATGTTTACACTGACCGCGTCACGATGGTGGTAACTGAGTCAGGTGACAGCAAGACTGGCCAGTGGGTGCAACAACGCCGTGACGTACGTAAAGACATCGCGCGGCTTTTCACACCATTGGCTAAACCAGTGCAAATTGCCCTCGCTGCTGATACCGACAACACCGGTGAAACAGTCATTGCCGAATTTGCCGACATCCGGTTTGTGTCAGTACAAAGTCAATGCGAGGTAAGTCCTTAACCCGAGCTTGTCACCTCGCACGTGTAACCTGCACTTGTAACCATTCCCGCGCCATGATCGAATAGTCAGACAGATGTCTAAAAGGATCCCCATGAAGTCCACCCTCCCGTTGTTACTGAAGACTGATTTCCCGGCGATTAACCGCAAGGCATTGCAGATCCTACAAGTCAATCTTGGGTATCTGTGTAACCAATCCTGTGAGCACTGTCATGTCAACGCCGGTCCCAACCGTACCGAACTCATGGATAAGGAGACGATTGATCTGGTGTTAAAGGTGCTAGACAAGCACCGAGTCGAACTGCTCGATTTAACCGGTGGCGCACCTGAGATGAACCCTCACTTTAGGTATCTCGTCGTTCGCGCCAGAGAACGTGGGGTCACTGTCATGGATCGCTGCAACCTGACGATCCTGTCTGAACCAGGTCACGAGGATCTTGCTGAGTTTCTAGCCAGACACCAAGTCCAAGTCACTGCTTCCATGCCATGTTATTCACCAGCTAATGTCGACAAACAACGCGGCCAGGGTGTGTTTGATCGTAGCATCAGTGGGCTACAGGCACTAAATCGCTTGGGCTATGGCATCGAAGGCTCTGGTCTGGAACTGAACCTGGTCTATAACCCCTTGGGACCGAACCTGCCGCCCCCACAAGCAGCCCTTGAGGCCGACTATAAGCGTGAGCTCAAATCGCATTTCAATATTGACTTCACCCGTCTCTTTACGATCACCAACATGCCGATTCAGCGATTCGGCGCGGTTTTGTTAAGCCAAGGCCAGTTCGAAGGCTACATGCAGTTGCTCAAAGGCGCCTATCGCCCAGAGAATCTCGAAACCGTGATGTGTCGTTCATTATTCAGTGTGGACTACCAAGGCTACCTCTATGACTGCGACTTTAACCAGATGTTGCAATTACCGGCTGTCAGCGGCACTGGTGATCGATCCCACTTGCGCGAGTTGCTTACCCGCGACGAGCTCAACTGCCCAATCCGGGTTGCAGACCACTGTTATGGTTGCACGGCCGGCCAAGGCAGTAGCTGTGGCGGCGCACTCGAAGGGAGTGTCAGTGCGCCAACTTCTGAAGCTATCATCGAATTCCATCCCAGCTGAGGCAGATGGTGAATAAGCTCAAGCCCTGGCATCGATGGTTGCTGTTGACCACTATCGCAGTCTTGGGCTTTTGGATTTACCGATTATTTGATTTAGGCCAGCTGCTAACACTAGAGAGCCTTAAAAACAGTCGTAACCAGTTATTGGGACTGTACGCGCACCAACCTGCACTCACCTTCAGCATCTACTTTGCGATCTATTTAATTGCCACGGCCGCATCATTTCCCGGTGCGGTCATTCTGACCTTGGCTGGCGGAGCCTTGTTTGGTTTCTGGTTAGGTTTGTTGGTCGTGTCGTTTGCGTCAAGCCTAGGTGCTTTGCTGGCGTTTCTGTTGGCCCGATATTTTTTACACGATGCCGTTCAAAGTCGATTTACCAGAACGCTGACACCCATCAATGAAGGCGTTAAGCGTGACGGGGTGTTCTACCTCATGACTTTGCGTTTGGTGCCGATATTTCCCTTCTGGCTTGTCAACCTGGTCATGGGGCTTACGCCCATGACCGCCACGCGTTACTACATTACAAGTCAGATAGGCATGTTGCCAGGCACAGCGGTGTTTGTCTTGGCTGGCACACAACTAGCTGGTATCGAATCGGTTGGTGACGTGTTGTCGCCGGGTCTGGTTGCAAGTTTGGTGTTGCTAGGCGTGTTTCCCATCCTTGCCAAGTACTGCGTCAGTTTTTTAAAACGTAGAAAGATCTACGCACGTTGGCCCAAGCCTAAATCCTTTGATCGCAACCTCGTTGTAATTGGTGCGGGTGCCGGCGGCCTTGTGACAGCCTATATAGCAGCTGCTGTTAAAGCCAAAGTCACCCTCATCGAAGGCCACAAAATGGGTGGCGACTGCCTGAACTATGGCTGTGTGCCAAGCAAAGCCCTGATCCGTTCCGCCAAAGTAGCCAAAGGGCTTAGGCAAGCAACTCAGTTTGGTTTCAAGAACGTTCAGGGCGAAGTAGACTTCGCCGCAGTCATGCAACGCGTGCATAATGTAATTAAAGACATCGAGCCGCACGATTCGGTTGAGCGTTATACCGACCTTGGTGTCGATGTTCTTCAAGGCCACGCCATCATCACCTCACCGTGGCACGTTCAGGTAACGCTTGCCGATGGCAGCCAGCAAACGCTTACCACTAAAAATATCGTTATTGCCGCCGGTGCCATGCCCTTTGTGCCACCTATCCCTGGACTAGCTGATATAGGTTTTTTGACGAGTGACACCATCTGGAACCTCACTGAGCTACCCAAACGACTCGTCGTGCTTGGCGGTGGTCCGATTGGTTGTGAGTTGGCACAAAGTTTCGCGCGGCTCGGTAGCATAGTGACGCAGGTGGAAATGGCACCTCGACTCTTAGTCCGTGAAGACCCGGAAGTCAGTACGCAGATCGAGCAGTCGTTAGCAGCCGATGGCGTGTCTGTGCTAGTTGGACATGAAGCTATGCGCGTTGAAATCCGTGATGGCCAGAAGACACTTCTCGTTACACACGCACGGCCAAATCAAACCACCTACAAAGTAATCGCTCAACTAGCCGAACAACCCATTGAGTTCGATGAAATTTTGGTGGCTGTTGGCCGCAGCGCACGAGTGACTGGCTACGGTTTGGAGGACCTTGGGATTGAACTGACGGCACGCAAGACCATCCAGACCAATGCCTATCTGCAAACGCTCTACCCCAATATCTATGCAGTCGGGGATGTAGCAGGGCCATTTCAGCTGACCCACACCGCTGCCCATCAGGCCTGGTATGCCGCCGTCAACGCTTTGTTTGGGCAATTCAAGTCCTTCAAAGCTGATTATTCTGTGATCCCCTGGACCATATTTACTGACCCCGAAGTGGCACGCGTGGGCTTGTCTGAATCAGAAGCAAAGGATCAAGGCATTGCCTTTGAGGTCACCCGATTTGAACTGGCTGAACTAGACCGAGCAATTGCCGACGGCAGCACGACTGGCTTTGTAAAAGTACTGACAGTGCCCGACAAAGACAAGATACTCGGCGCGACGATTGTCGGTGAACACGCTGGGGATCTGCTCGCCGAATATGTGCTGGCCATGCGCCATGGACTAGGCTTAAACAAGATACTTTCCACGATTCACACCTACCCTACCTTGGCCGAAGCAAACAAATATGCCGCGGGCCAGTGGAAACGTACCCACGCCCCTCAAAGACTGTTAGCTTTGCTAGAGAAGTTGCACCGCTTTAACCGAAGCCGTGGATGTGACAGTGAACGCAATAGCAAGCATGGTCCTGATAATCCACGAACGCTTGACTCATGACACCAACGTTATCGATCATCATCCCGGCACTGAACGAGGCCAAATCGATTGACCACACACTGCAGTCTGCAAGGGCGTCAGTTCGTGCAACCGATCTGAATGTCGAACTGATCGTGGTAGACGGTGGCAGCACGGACGACACGATTAGTTTGGCAAAGCCGCTTGCCGATCAAGTCATCGAATCACCTCGTGGCCGTGCACGCCAAATGAATACGGGAGCTGCAACAGCCCAAGGTAAGTACTTGCTGTTTCTTCATGCGGACACCACACTGCCAGCTGATGCTGGCAAGCAACTAGAAGTCGTTTTTACTAGAAAATCAGCATGGGGCCGCTTTGATGTAAAGATTAGTGGGCAGTCCCGTATGCTGCCGGTCGTTGCGTTCATGATGAATACGCGGTCCCGACTCACGGGCATAGCCACCGGTGACCAGGCAATGTTTGTGCGACGAGATCTATTTGAGTCTATTGGCAGGTTTGCCGATCAACCGCTCATGGAAGACATTGAACTGTCCAAGCGACTAATTGAACAGGCCCGCCCCGTTTGTCTTAAAGGTCCGGTTCAAACCTCAGGCAGACGCTGGGAGTCACGCGGGGTGTGGCGCACCATTGCCTTAATGTGGCGGCTGCGTTGGCGCTACTGGCGAGGCGAGAGTGCTGATCAATTAGCGAAGGAATATCACTCATGGGTGTGAGCGAGGTCGCGCTGATCATTATGGCCAAGGCGCCTGTACCTGGGCTAGCCAAGACTCGGTTAATCCCGGCGCTTGGTGCCGAGGGGGCGGCATCACTTGCCAAACAATTGCTTGCGCACACCGTAAACACAGCAAGAAAAGCCAGTAACTTCAGTCACAAGGAACTCTGTGTTACCCCTAACACCGATCATTCAGCGTTTGCAGATCTTTGCTTACCGTTTACCTTGACTGACCAAGGCGAGGGCGACCTGGGTGTGCGCATGCAGCGTGCGTTTGAGCGAGTACTTGAGCAATTTGATGCAACCATCATGATCGGCACCGACGCACCAGCGATGACGACCGGACTGCTCGACCAAGCGGTCGATGATCTCGCCAACTACAACGCGGTGTTTGTGCCAGCGCTAGATGGCGGGTACACCCTGATTGGTTTGAAGCAAGTACTGCCTGAACTGTTTGTCGAGATACCGTGGAGTACCAATCAGGTCATGGCGATTACCCGCGAAAGGTTAGGTCATGCCAGCGTCCACTGGCATGAATATCCGCCTATGGCTGATATTGATGAGCCCCGTGATCTTATACACCTGCCAGCGGATTGGCTGCCATGAGGTGTCTTTCATGAAAAAACTTGTTCTCGTCGGCGCAGGTCATGCCCATGCGCTCGTACTCAATGCATGGCGACAAGCATCGAATCCCGGTGTCGAGCTAATCCTCGTGGCACCGATCATACAAGCGCCTTATTCTGGAATGATTCCTGGGTGGTTAGCAGGACAGTACCGGTTTGAAGAGACGATCGTAGATTTTGTGGGGCTTTGCCAACGAGCTGGCGCACGACTGATCAAAGCAGAACTCGTTAAGCTAGATCCTGACACCAAAACAATTGAGCTGTCTGGTGGTCGATCACTTACCTATGATTGGCTTTCAATCAATGTTGGGTCGACATTGCGACCACCTGAGATTGATGCTAACGACGTGACCATGCTGGCTATGCGCCCCCTCTCGACTCTACAGAGTCGTTATGAATCGTGGCTTACTGCTTGGCAAGCGCACGCAGATTCCTCGCCCTTGCATGTCACCGCGGTGGGCGGTGGCGCAGCCGGCGTGGAAAGTATTTTGTGTGTCAAGCACAGACTTAAACAATTGCGTCCAGACAGACCCGTACGAGCTCAACTCATCACACGTAGCACTACTATCTTGCCAGGGTTTAGTCCTTGCGCTCGTCGTCTGGCTCTAAAAACCCTGCAACGAGCCGATATCACAGTGCAACTTGGCACTGACTGGCACCAGGCAAGGGGCCAAAGCGGTGGCCTGATCATTTGGGCTACCGGGGCACAAGCCCATGACTGGCAGAATGACCCTATTTCACGGGGCAGTCTGCACACTGACAGTTCTGACTTTATTGTCGTTGATGAACACTTGCGTTCAGTGTCGCACCCTAATGTATTTGCCGTAGGCGACTGTGCCGCTTTGCCGATACCCTTACCGAAAGCTGGCGTGTATGCGGTGCGTATGGGTACTACTTTGAGCAACAACTTAAAAGCAGTCATCCACGGACACGCACTTTCGCCTTTCAAGCGCCGAGGCATGGCACTCGCATTATTAAACACAGCCAATGGCAGAGCCATTGCCTCTTGGGGGCCGCTTGGCTGGCAAGGCAATTGGGTCATGCGCTGGAAAGATCGGATTGATCGCGGATTCATCGAACGTTTGACTTGCGGTATTTAAGACAAGGAGTTTAAGCATGCTGGCAATTGTGGGTGGCACTGGTCTTTATGACCTACAAGGCTTGAAGATTAAAGACCGCATATCTGGTCAGACACCATTTGGGCAAGCCTCGGGGGACGTGCTCATCGGTGAGATCGGACAACACCCAATCCTGTTTCTGGCGCGTCACGGCAGTAGCCATCGGTTACTGCCACATGAGATCAACTACAGGGCGAATGTTTTTGCACTTAAGGCTGCTGGCGCCACCATGATGCTGGGGTTTTCTGCGGTGGGGAGCCTGCGCATGGAAATAAAGCCCGGTGATTTGGTCATGCCAGAGCAATACATCGACTGGACCAAAGCAGATCGGTTACGCACGTTTTTTGGGGGGGGAGTGGCAGCGCATATATCAACAGCCAAGCCCGTAAGCCCGAACCTGGTACAAGCTGTGGTTAACGCGGGTGGTCGAATCAACGAGCGCATCACGCGCGGTGCAACTTACATCTGTGTGTCGGGTCCACGTTTAGGCACCCAGGCTGAAAGCCAGTGGTTGAGACAAATGGGTGGCGATCTGGTTGGCATGACCAACATCCCCGAGGTGTTTTTAGCCAGAGAGGCGCAAATGGCATACGCCACACTTGGCATGGTGACCGACTATGACTGTTGGCTAGAAGATGAGTCACAGCACGTCAGTGCGTTGGGGATCTTCGAACTTTACGGCGAGACGCTTGCCAAGGCCCGCGACGTACTTGACAGCTTGTTGGCTCATGCCCTGCCTGAACCTGAAGCCACGATTCGTCAATCACTATCGCATGCTGTCCTGACTGCAGATGATGCGATCACGCCCGAGCAGCGACAGTGGCTTGATGTGCTCAGGCGCTGATTAGCCTTGCCCTATACTCATACAGGACCGGTATATTCACCACGGGCGGGGTAGTTCTTGCTAATGGAGAAATCGATCGCCATCATGAGATCGGTAAATGACGGACGCGCAAACGGCATGGTTTGTACCGCACCGTAATACAAGGTGCGATCTGGACGCACCAGAAACACCCCAGGTTCAGCAAAACGCTTAGGCTCTTCAATACCAATCGAGGTTTTACCGATGCCCTCAGAGATGTAGAGACCCCAAGCTTTGGCAGTCACCAATGGCAAAGCGTAACCAAACCTTAAGTTCGATGCGTTGACCTTATTGGCCATTTCGCGTGCTCTGTGCTCATCATCCGAAGAAATCGCAATCACGTTTACACCGCGCTCTTGGAGTTCTGGCAACAGTGCGCCAAGTTCCTTTAAGTACTTCACACACAACGGGCAATGCAGTCCGCGAAAAAACACCACCAGAGAAAACCTCTCAGGGTTGTCAGTGGCGAGGCTAAAGGCGCCATGGTCGAGTGTGGGCAACTCTAGGCTTGGGACTGCTTGGCGGGGGATCAACATCTCGGCGCTCCATCAGGTTACGTGTCATGGAGCTAGATTACGATACGATTGATACTTATTAGTATTAATATATTTGCTATTCATCTCAAAACGCCTATCCAATATAGTTAATCCATGGAACGCATCGACCGCCTGACAGCCATCTTCGAGCGCTTTGCACCACAAGTTCAGGTGCAGTTTGCAGACCGGCTCTTTGGCTCATCGAACTTCCCTGCAGATCAACCGATTGGCCACATCCATTGGTTGAAATCAGGTCAAGTTATCTTGCATAGTCATGGCACTGACAGCATGAGCGTTGACCAACAAAGCGTGATTTTTGTGCCGGGGCCAACAGCGCACACGATTCACTCTACTGAAGGTGCAGAACTGGTGTGTGCACAATTCGAATTTGGCCAGCGGTTTCGTAATCCACTGACACTGCTTGAGCCAGCCATTATTGTCTTGCCCGTTGCTGAAATCCCGGAATTAGCAGCGGTCCACAACCTGCTAATGGATGAGGCTTTTTCTGACCGGTGCGGAAAGTCATTGGCAGCTAATCAATTGCTGCAGTATTTTTTATTGGTATTGTTTCGTCATCTAATTAAAACCAACACAGTACCCGTTGGACCGCTCAAAGCACTCGGTGACGAGAAGATTTTGCGAGCCGTCACAAGCATGCACCGCGATCCAGGTAATGCATGGACGCTCGAGCACCTTGCGGATATAGCGACAATGTCACGTGCCACATTCGCACGACGGTTTCGAGACCTCATGGGCAAGACCCCTCTGGATTATCTGACTGATTGGCGCATTGCTGTTGCGCAGTCATTGCTGGCCCAAGGTAAACCGACCAAGTCAGTCGCCCATGAAGTCGGCTATTCGTCAACAGCGGTACTCACGCGAATTTTTACGCAACGGGTTGGAAATGCCCCTCGACAATGGCTGGCACTCAATCAGACACCGGTAACAAATCAAACGGCGACAATCCATCGAACACTGACCCAGACCAATCTTTAATATGGTTGTATTCAAACCAGGATCTTAAATGTTCAATTTCAAACACCTCGCCCTACCCATCATCCAGGCCCCCATGGCTGGTGGTGTTTGCACACCTGAACTAGTTGCCGCTGTGGCCAATGCTGGTGGCGTAGGCAGCTTCGGATTTGCTTACAGTACCCCTAAAAAGATTGCCGAGGATCTGGCGGCTGCCCGTGCACTAACCACTGGACCGATTAACGCCAACTTCTTTGTGTTTGCGCCCGTAAGATTGCCAGATGTCGGTACCCAACAAAAGGCAATCTCTGCACTACGCGATCTCCCGATTGCCAAGAATGTATTAATAGACAATCTGACCGTGCCTATCGAGCCGTTTTATCCAGATCTCCACGAACAACTCGCCCCCGTCTGGGAACACAAGCCCGACGTGCTCACGTTTCATTTCGGGATTCCGGATGCAAGTGTTATCGACAAAGCCCATGCCTTAGGCATTACCGTTGGCCTGACCGCCACCTGCGTCACCGATGCTCTGACGATCCAAGCCGCTGGCGCTGACTTTGTCGTGGCGCAAGGTATTGAAGCTGGTGGTCACCGGGGAATTTTTGAGGTCGATGCTGCTGACGAACAACTCACGACGCTCGCGCTGACCATGCAGTTATCCATGCACTGCACGATTCCCATCGTGAGTGCTGGTGGCATCATGCATGGCACAGATATCCGTGCAGCGATTAATGCCGGTGCCACCGCCGCACAATTGGGTACTGCTTTTCTATGTTGCGATGAGTCCGGGGCATCGGCTGCGCATAAACACTATCTGATCAATGAACGCAAGCGTGCAAGCGTGATCACCAAGGCGTTTTCGGGTAGGCCTGCCCGTGGCATTGATAATGCCTACATCAAGCACATGAAGGATCAGGTCATTCTGCCCTTCCCGATTCAGAACACGTTGACTGGCCCAATGAGAAAGTGGGCTACTGACACCAATAACGGCGAATATCAAAGCCTATGGGCTGGCACTAAGTATCACCGATCGCGTGCAATGCCGGCAGCCGAGTTGATGCAAACTCTGTCTGGCGAGCTGGCATAACTTAGGGAGATGATGACGCTATTGATCATAGCGGTTGTCTTTGTCTTGGCCGGACTGGTCAAAGGCGTCTCGGGCATGGGTTTGCCCACCGTAGCAATCGCCTTGCTGAGCTTGTTCATACCACCAGCACAGTCTGCCATGCTGATGGTGGCGCCCACGCTAGCCACCAATCTGGCGCAATGTTGGGGACCCCACACCGCCTTGCTTGTGCGCAAGCTTGGATGGCTATGGTGCTGTCTGGCATTCGCAACCATCTTGAGTCCATTGCCCGATATCGCTGACGAAGGTTCCAACGCGCTGGTGTTTCTCGGCGTGGTCCTGATGGCTTATAGTGCGTGGGGCTTGACTAAGCCAAGCCTGCCATCACAAAGAAATCCGCATCCGGTTATCGGCGCAGTCATTGGCGGTATCACCGGTATGGTGACGGCTGCAACTGGTGTATTTGCTTTGCCCATGGTGCCTTACATACAAATGTTAGGCCTAACAAAAGAACAATATATACAAGGCCTCGGAATTAGTTTTATGGTTGCCACCATTGCATTGGCGACACGCCTTGGCGCAGAAATATGGTTAACGCCGTCAATGAGTCTACCTGTGATCTCAATTGCCGTAGGGGCAGCGTTTATTGGCATGTGGTCCGGCGCTCGCGTGCGTGACCGTCTAAATCCCATTCAGTTTCAGAAAGCACTGTATGCCGTGCTCGGTTCACTCGGCCTAATCATGCTCCTACGGGCGATTTAGACACAGTCAACCCAATTGCCACATTAACCGGCAAACCGCATCACCACCATCATGTAACGCATCACCCCGCGACGATGACACTCAGTTAATGCATTGCCGCCCACCATGTTGGCAAACATCGGCACACGTGCCAGGCCCAGCCAGTCAAGTGGCGGTGCAATCCAGTTGAGCATTCGATCCCAGGGCTGGTTTAACCGTAAAAACTCACCGAGATCTCTGTGGCCAACCACGTCAAACCCGAACTGACCCGCCTGGTTTAACACGTCCTCGACTGTCGGCACCTGCCCCATGCGCCAACCGCGCTTAAATGCATCTAGCAGCGCACGCTCTTTGCGCGACAGACCTGATCCGTCTGCGGCGAGCATGTCATCAACCAGAATCACTATCCCACCTGGCAATACATGGTCGCTAGCCGCCTTAAAAAAAACTGCAAGACTCGGCAGATGGGTATGGCTTTCAATAGCCATCACCAGCTCACTGCGCTTAGGTGACTCAAGTGCAGTGAAATCTCCCTGCCTGACCTCACAACGATCTTGCAAATGGCGCTGCTTGGCCAATGTTCGAGCGATTTGCACTTGGGCAGTACTTAAGGTGTAACCGGTCAAAGTCGAATGCGGCCAACACATCGCCAAGTGAAACAGGCTACCCCCCACACCGCAGCCCAGATCAGTGACCGAGGCTGGTTCATGCCCCAAGGCACTCACAGCGGCGTGCGCCACCAAGTCATTGATGTGTGCGGCAGCTTGCTCGGGTGTCTCAATACCCGGCGCCCAAAGCTTGCGGTGAATCGCAACTGCCTCTCCTGTATCGCCAGTCGCCAGGAAACGCCGGGTATTAGCGTCGTAGTACTGGGCAACAGGGTGATTGCTCGAATCGCTCATGGGGGTGTTTAGGCCAAAATTGAAGCTCACACTAAGAATATCACCCGGACCCTCAGTTTTTATGCAAAGACACTAGGCACTGCAGGCACCAAACCAGCGATGGGCAGTAGACGTCCCATCACTGACCAAACGTGATGGGACACCCTTCACTTCCACGCACCCCGATCAATGTCAAGATCCGCAAATCTGCATGCATCGAGCACCGGTTCATGCTTGCCACTGGCAAGTTGCTGGCGATAGTCAGCAAGCATTCGCAAGACCACGGGTAACAGCGTCACAATCACCATCAAGTTAACGACAGCTAGAAGGCCCATCAACGGATCTGAGAAAAAGAATACTGAGGTTGCTTGCGGTGCGGCAGCACCAAGCATCACGCATGCCACCACCAAAACACGGAGTACAAAAATGGCTGTCTTGGACTTGCTGAACTCGGTCATGGCTACTTCCCCAAGGTAGTAGTTGTAGATAATCGAGCTCAAAGAAAACATAAATAACAATACAGTCAGCAAATATTGCGCCCACTGCCCAAAATGCAAAGCCAGTGATTGCTGTACGAGAGGTGCACCGGTTAATTCACCACCCGGTTGATACACGGGACTTAACAACACGATGAATGCCGTGCACGAGCAAATCACAATGGTGTCGATAAACACTGACAATGATTGCAAAATGCCTTGTGATACGGGATGTTTTACATCGGCCGTGGCTGCCACGTTCGGTGCTGAGCCCAAACCGGCTTCATTCGAGAATAACCCGCGTTTTAGGCCGGCTGCCAATGCCGCCCCCATACCACCAGACACTGCCTCTTCCCAGCCAAACGCATTGGCCACAATCATGCCGACAAGCCTGGGCAATTCGGTGATGTTGATCGCAATGACGGCAAGCGCCATGAGAATATAGATAAAGCACATCACGGGTACGATCGCATCCGATGCCTTGACGATTCGCTTTAAGCCACCAAACACGATGAGTCCAGCCAGCGGACCAATAATCAGTGCCGTGGTGACAGTCGAGATCCCCAGACTATCTTCGACCGCGGTAGAAATGGTGTTGCCCTGGAATGCATTAAATCCAAAACCAAATGACGCCAACAAACAAAACGAATACACCAGCACGAGCCACCGATAGTTAGGACCTAGCCCGTGTTTAATGTAAGCAGCCGGGCCACCGCGAAACGTACCGTCTTCGGACCTGCGTTTAAACACCTGCGCCAATGTGCATTCGATGAGGCTGGTGCACATGCCCACCAGCGCGATTGCCCACATCCAAAACACCGCACCGGGCCCTCCCAAGGTAACTGCAACAGCAACACCTGCGACATTACCTCCGCCCACGCGACCACCGACTGACACCATCAAGGCATCCCAGCCACTGACCTGACCAGTTTTTGTCTGAGCGTCTGGCCTGGCCAGTTTGAACATACGCCCGAAATAACGCACCTGCACGAATCTGGTCATGAGCGTAAAGTACAGGCCGATCACGACCAATAGCGGCACCAGTGCCCAGCCCCAGGTCAAGTCGCTCAGGTAGTCAAATAAGGTTTGTATTGTCTCCACTGGTAATCCTTTTATTCTTTTGATCGACATGACTACCTGAAATGGCAGTCGCTGCTGATCAGAGTTCATCGTTAAGTAACCTTTAATTAGCTAGCTATTAATTTAGTTACCAATATGGAAATTATCTTAACAGCTAGTCAGTGCCCTATCTGCTTCCAAACATTGGGATCTTCCCCAACCATTAGTGATTTCCCCAATTTGCTGACACTTAGTCTAATGAACGTAAAACACAGTCCTACGCTGTGGCGTGAAAGTCACAGATATATGACATGAGATAGATCGGCTTGTTTGTGACATGTTGCAATCCTGTCATCTTTAACCAGCCGTAATGAAAAACGTTATGAAAGTAATCGCCTGCTACGCCAACAAAGGTGGCGTTGGTAAAACCTCAACCGCAGTCAACATTGCTTATGCCAGTGCTGCCGACGGCAAACGCACTTTGCTGTGCGATCTTGACCCACAAGGCGCGTCGAGCTTTTACTTCAAAGTAAAGCCATCGAAAAAACTGACACTTGGTAAATTCTTTGGTGACGAAGAGCGTTTCTTGAAAGCGATCTCTGAGAGCGAATATGTCAATCTTGACGTCTTGCCGGCAAACATGACGTTTCGTGACTTTGATGTGTTCTTGTCGCAACTGAAGAAAAGTGACTCGCGTCTTAAAAAGACGCTTAAAACAGTTAAAGCCGACTACGACGTGGTGGTGCTTGATTGTCCACCGACACTCTCAGCATTGTCTGAAAGCTTGTTCAAAGCCTCTGACGTCATTCTGGTGCCGGTGATCCCATCACCCCTGTCAGCGCGCACATTTGACCAATTGGTGGATTTCTTCAAAGAACAGGATCTAGATCCGACAAAGTTATTGCCATTCTTCTCCATGGTACAGATGGTCAAGGGCTTACACACGCAAACGATGACCCGGTTGCTCACCAGTTACCCGAAGCAATTTTTTAAGGCGATGATCCCTTATGCTGCCGATGTAGAAAAAATGGGGGTGCATCTTGAACCCGCCATTCACACCGCGCCCACCGGCACGGCTGCACTTGCCTACCAAGATCTATACGATGAGTTGCAAGGCCGATTAAAGCGAAACAAGTGACTGGAAACTAGACGCGTTGGTTTTAACCTTGGACCTAGCCTATTAGCGAGACCGATTCCCCAAGGTGGAGCGTCGGTTGGTATGAGTCTGGCTATAAACAGCCAGACACGACTTCTGCCAACCTTGAGTTTCGCGCTCTAATCAATAAAAAAATAATCAATAAATTCAATTGATTACGATTTATGTGTTTTTGAGTTTACGCACTAAACCGCACTAATTCCGCACTAATTCAAGTTTTGGCAATGGTCTTGGTCCGCTAGTCGGACCTGGCTTAAATCGAATTCACCAACAGACCGCCGGGGGCAAGCTTGCCGATCCTTGCCAAACCCTCCACGTATTGACAAAAAAGCAACATCTCGGGTGAATTAAAACCGAAGCAGACGAAACGCGTGATGTGGATACGCAAAAAAAGCAGTAGGGGCCGGCTGCTCCGAATTGACGCTTGGGGATGTCGCGGAAAGTCTCGCCTCTGAAAACAGTGCTGTGTTCAGCTCGATGACCTACGACCCCCCCCCGCATCAACCGCCATAGATGGGTTAGGTGGCAGTGTTATGCGTACTTGCAGCTTTACGCGGGATCTATGCAAATTAAAGTTAAGAACCTCAATTTGCAAAGATTGGGTCAAACTCACTGTTGTTGAAAGAAAAAGATGGTTCCGGGCTCGATAGGAGTCAAGGAAACATCGTGAAAAAGCGCTCCTGCATGGGGTTTTGATGCGCTAGCATCACAAGCAAAGCCCACCAAGCCATGTGTGCGCCAAATCCAAGGAATCGTCAAGGAAACCATCATGCCGATCAAGTCTCTGGTCAGAACCATCCCGAATCACCCAAAACCCGGGATCATGTTCCGTGACATCACCACCTTGCTCAAAGACCCGGTGGGGTTTCGGATCACCATCCAAGAACTAGTGAGCCGATATCTAGACTGGGGCATTCAAAAGGTAGTCGGTATTGAATCAAGGGGTTTCATTCTCGCAGCGCCGCTGGCCTACGCCATTGGCGCGGGGTTTGTGCCGATTCGCAAGCCCGGCAAATTGCCTGCTGACACCATTGGCCATGACTATGAACTGGAATATGGCTCAGACCGCGTCGAAATCCACACCGATGCCATTGCACCTAGCGAGCGAGTGCTCTTGGTAGATGACCTGATCGCCACGGGCGGCACAGCACTAGCCTCGGTGGAACTGATCGATCAGCTTGGTGGGCAGACTGTGGAATGCGCCTTTGTCATCAGCCTTCCGGACTTGGGCGGGGTAAAACTCCTGCAAGAGCGTGGCCTAGACTGTCACGTGCTGGCAGAGTTCGAGGGTGATTGACGGGGATTGACGCAGATCGGGATTGATAAGGGTATTTTGAGGGAACTTGATGATTTTTAGTGTTTCATACAAATTCGGAGTTGAACTCTGAATTTGTATATCTGGACTCACCGGCATACTTTCAAGTCAAATCCAGACCAAGTTTAAAGCTCAACTGACTGAATACCCAATCGTGATTGCGGTCGGTCCACGCCAGGCCGGCAAAACCACCCTCGTCCGCTCAGTACCGCCGGACTAAGCAAACGTCAGCTCAGAAAACCCCGGCACACGACAACTCGCTGCAGAAGATCCCAGAGCATTCTTAAAGCAATACCCAACCAAGCCCATCTTCGACGAAATTCAGCCCGCGCTCGAATCCTTTCATCAAAAAGTTCATCCACTTGCACAACGTTCAGTTGTATACAGCGGTGAGCCCATTGAGTTCAGTGACCGCACCACAGCAAAGAACTACAAAGAAGTTGCCAGCTTATTTATCTAGATCAGACCTCAACAAACCACTCAAGATGACGTTGAACCGGCAAACCGCTGCTAGTGACTAGCTCAGCCAATGTTGCCTGAATCAAGCTCTGATGTTTAGCATCAAACTCGTAGGTTTCCATCCAGGTGTGTTCACCAGCGCTACTGACTTCCGGTCGCTTTAATAACCGAGCCCGTGTACCAGGCACTGACTGCTCGATCTCGGTAACCAAAGCGCGGGCATCACGTGCCACATTGGGATAATCGTCAGGCTTGAACTTATAGTAAACAAACAGATGCATAGCGTATGAACCTAAGGACTCACTTCAATAATTTTTATTGCACTAGAGATCTTTTGCGGTAAGTAGCCGCTTAAACAATAGCAACCCCAGAACTGGTCCTGGCAGCAAATACCAGACCACCGCACTGCCCGCTGACTCGTACAAAGCCATCACCAGCATAATCGAGACTGTCGATATAAAAAAGCCGATGCTGTTTTGAATGGCGAGCGCACCACCGACTAGATTGGGTGGACAAAGCTTGGCCGACGTCGCAGAAAACTGCGCTGAGTCTGACACCACCGTCAGTCCCCAAATAATCAAAACCAGTGCCTTTATTACCCACAACGAATCCGGGATAAAGGGATAGGTCAGACACATTAAGCCAGAACTCAACAACGCGACAGCCGCCACCCTGGGGCTGCCCAAGTGTCGGCTCAAACGCCCGGCAGTCACTGCACCGATCGCCCCCATGACCCCCATCACCACAAAGGTCAGTGCCGAGGTCATTGCCGAACTTGGTGTTGAGGTTGCAGACAGCACCACATCAGCCACCAGAAACGGCAGCAGTGTCCAGAACGCATAAAGTTCCCACATGTGGCCAAAGTAACCCGAGGCACTAGCCCGAAACTTTGGATCGAGGAATACTTTTAACGCCGCTCCCCAGCGCGCCAAGCCAGCTGAGGCTGCCTGACGCTGAGCTTTAGGCAGGTTAGGCCCGTCACCCAACAAGTACACCATGACCGCAGCCATCAAGGCTAGCGCCGTTGATGTCAGCACCACACTCTCCCAAGCCCAGCCAATACCAGCGGCGCGTACACCATGGGGCAGTGCCGAGCCCAAGGTCAGCATGGCCACCAGCATGCCCAAAGTATTGCCCGTGTTCTGGGTCGACCAGGAGATGATCATCTTCATGCCCAGCGGGTAAATGCCGGCGATGGTCACACCCACTAGAAACCGCCAGACCAAGCCCTGATCAAACCCGGTGGCTGTCAATGCAAACAAGGCATTAAAGCAAGCACCGGTCAAACAACTCAACGCGCAAATGCGGCTTGCAGCAAACCGGTCAGCCAAACCAGTGGTAGCTAACAATAAGGTTCCAGCGATAAAGCCAAACTGGGTAGCGCTCGTTAACTGACCCAACTGAGCGGTACTTAAGCCCCACTGCAACATCAAGCTTTCGGCGGCACTATTGGGGCTAAACCACAGCGACGTGCCAAACAACTGGGCAATCACGATGATGGCGATGGGGTTCGATCGAAGCACGTTCATGGGTGAAGCCATCCACAAAAAGCGTCTTGAGTTTTTCGA
Organism: Orrella daihaiensis; assembly: GCF_022811525.1. Taxonomy (NCBI): domain Bacteria; kingdom Pseudomonadati; phylum Pseudomonadota; class Betaproteobacteria; order Burkholderiales; family Alcaligenaceae; genus Orrella; species Orrella daihaiensis. The sequence goes on from NZ_CP063982.1 coordinate 2,445,529, forward strand.
ATACTACGCTCAATTCGCGCTTGTTCTCGAATCAGGCCAGAGTAAGCAGTGACACACAAGTACAAAATGCCATACCCACATCAGCTAAAGCAACCAATGCTTGCATTATGCTTGACCCAAGCTGAGGTCGCAGCTCACATGGGCACCACATAGTCTGTTGTTACTCGGCTTGAAGAAACGCACGTTTCGCCATCAAGCGGACAGCGCGATGAATCGGACAAGATTGAAATCACGCACCTTTAGAGACGAGTAGCGATTCGATCATAGGCCATTGAACCGTATCGCGATAGCCAGCCTCAATGAGTTGGTCTTTGCTGGCAAGCTCAAAATCCTCGAACTCGAACCCGGGTGCCACCACGCAACTGACTAACGAGTGAGAATCGTTCTGAGCAAGGCGTGCTGCAAACCAAGTGCCTGCCGGGATCGTCAGTTCAAAACAACCACTGGCTACGCCCAGCGTCTGCGTATGCACTACCCGGTCCCTGTTGCCAGCAACTGGCAATAACGAGTGAACCTCAACGTCACTGCCCTCATGAAAAAACCAGCTCTCATCTGATGCTACTCGATGCCAGGCCGAATATTGACCTGCTGCCAGCATGAAATGAATGCTAGTAAAAGCCGAACGCAGCCCGCCATGAATTGATGAATGCACCTGCAGAGGTGCACGATATGTTTCACGGTAATAGCCACCCTCGGGGTGCGGGGCGAGTGCAAGCTTTTGAATAAGAGACTGGGTGCTAGGGTTCATGGGAAAGGCAACATTGGATATCAGCAGTTAATGGTATTTACTGGCGAATGATGGAGGTTATGTTCGATAGTTTTTAGTACAAGCTCACAAATAGCACTCACAAAAGCTACACTGGCAAGTCTAGGCTATAAGTCTTCGGGGAATCAAATCAAGCACAGCCTCTAACCGACATCACCCGATTCAACACGAGGCAATTCGGGCATGGTCAGACTCTTGGCCATCTCCTGATAAACAGTGGCATCCGGTAATCCAGCTTCAATCGCATCGAATGCCTTTAAAGATTGTGCCTGTATGCTCTCACGATAGGCTGGATCTTCTGCCATGCGCCTCATCCTGAAACGATTAGCATCGGCCATCATCGGGATTAGAGCTCGCGTCCAGTTACTTTGCATACCCAGCCTATCGGCAAATTCATCACCATGAAACAATCGACATAGCGATTCCATGAGCATCATCGACACATCTACAGGTAACTTAAATATTGGCGCCAAGCGATTGCCAAGCGCGACTAGCATGGCCTGAGTCAACACCCGCGAACTCTCATCGGGCTTGGGTAACCGAGCATCAACCACGTCCAGCAGTTCTAGGGCCACAGCATGATCTGTCACTTTTGAGAGTAGTGTTGGATCGATGCCTAACAAATGCCCTACAACACGCCAGGCGTCATAAAGGCGTTGAGTCTGTTCATGGTTCAAGGTCAACCCAATGCGATCAAATGCCTCAAACGGTACTACCGTGAAATCCAACCAGGTACGCAACATCTGCCATTGATCGATCGGCACTGCCTGCTGGCCATCCGGGCTGCTCCAGTCGCGTTGCAACAAGGTGGCCCTGACACGGGCATGCAACAAACGTACTTGCAGGGTATTGATGTACCCAGCACGGCCCACACTCATGCCACCGGGCTTGATGACACTGATTTTCCAGAGCTGGGTTTCAAGCAAACGCCGTGATACGGTCTGAGACAACAGATTCCCAGTACGCATTAAAACAGCTGCGATGAGCGGATCTGAATAGGTGTGAGCAAGCGATCCTGGACCTAGGGCAATACTCAACCAGGTTGGTCCGATCCAGGTATAGGGCTGCATGGCCAGATCAATTTCTTTAGACGGGACGGATAGCACTGCCGCCTCACAATCTTGAAGCAGTCGCCTGAAACTCTCTGGCAAACCGTCTGTCGCTAAGACACCTTGACGCATCCCTTGTTCAAGCAAAGCCCTGACCGCTGGCGATGCTTGCTGGTAGTCTGCCAAAGCCTTATCAGCTAGGGGGTCAGCCTGACTCTTAAGTTCACGCATCAGCTCGTCGAGCACACTGAACTCCTTCTGATCTTACTCTGATGTCGCCATCAACCCACCGATAACTGACTTTGACACCCATGATGGATTCCCAATGAATCGCCAATGAATCACCAAGGTCATCCTGCTTACAAAACGATAAGCGCTTAGGGAGCAGCACTCCAAGATCAATCGCATTACAGATCATTACGCAGAATAAGAATCGGGTAATTTCAACGCTAAAACAATGGCAAATGTTTTAATCTAGCCTTGGTATTCAAGAGAGTCTTGCAAATTAACCCCAATTATCTGTCTCGAGCGACACCAAAATTATCTGTTTAAGTACATAACATGACAAAATACCGGAGATGGCTACAAATAATTGTGTGGACCATGCTCTACGCAGGACTGACGGCCAACGTCTTTGCAAAAAATGTGCCTGTGGTGATTCAAACCCCTTCTGGCTCAATAAAAGGGCAGCACAATACCAATGCAGGCGTCAATGAGTTCAGGGGAATCCAGTACGCCACTGCTGACCGGTTTGAGCCACCTGTTCCAGTCTCGAACTGGGCTGGCATTCTAGCTGCCACCAAGTTCGGCAGCAATTGCCCACAAGCTGCCCGCTTTAATCTGACCGAGGAAAGCCTTGAGGAAAACTGCCTCTACTTAAATGTCACGACGCCAGATAACGCCAAGCCTGACGACAAACTACCCGTTCTGGTCTGGATACATGGCGGTGGATTTGTCGGCGGCGGATCAAACCTATACCGGTTAGACCGAATAGCGAGAGAGGCCAACGTCGTTGTGGTATCTCTTAACTACCGCACTGGACTGTTTGGATTTATGCCTCATCCGGCGATCGATGTGGGTATCAATGGCAATCTAGGGCTTGAGGATCAACGAGCAGCACTTCGTTGGGTACAAAAGAATATTGCTTCGTTTGGTGGTGACCCTGACAATGTCACTTTGGCTGGTGAGTCTGCTGGAACAGGATTGATTTGCCTGCACCTCGCCAGTCCGGAAGCTGTGCGTGGCGCGTTTCACAAAGCCATCTTGATCAGTGGCGCATGCCTGCAGCAAATACCCACGCTAGAACAGGCACTAGCCGATCCAATTTGGGAGGCTGTGTCGCACAATCCCAAGGATTCCAACAGAAAATTTCGTTGCCCGGTTCCGGGCGACAAAGATTACTCAGACCAAGCATCTCTGGCTTGCCTAAAAAACCAATCAGTCAGTGACCTGCTACAGGCGCAGACCTACGAGGCAGGTAACCGATTGTTGAGTTTTGTGCCGGTTACAGGCAACAAAACGGTGCCACGATCTTTTCATGAAGCAGTCGGATCAGGCAACATCATGAAAGTACCGATGATCATGGGCAGTGCCACCCATGAACTCAGGCTCTACATTGCCTATGATGTGTTGGGTGATAATGGCACAAAGACCGAATACCCCGTCACTATCGATAACGTCAACCAGTACTACCTGCCGGCTTTTTACGGCACCGACGCTGCCATCCACCAAAAAATCCTGCAACGATATTTCGGTGATGCCACGAATCCCATGAATCTGAATGGCGCCACCCTCGGATCCATGCTCTCGAGCTATAACCCGTATGTCGGCATCAATAACTGCCTGCATCTACAAACCGCCAATACGTTGAACGGTGTTGCTGGCATGCCGCCCATTTATCAGTTTGAATTCAGCGATCCCAATGCTTTAGTTCTAGGTGTAGGCCTCGCACCTGGCAAGGATCCTGGCTTTGAGCTTGGTGCCGTGCACTCGTCAATTCTGAACTACTTGTTTCCGAACTTTTCCAACACGATGGCTATCAATGCGCCTGATCTTCCGCCCGCCTCTGACGAACTAGCCTCGCAGATGATTGCATACATCAGCCGATTCATGCGAGGTGATGAGGATTTTTCTGGTTTCCCTGCCCAATGGAATGCCTACGATGGCTCACAAGCCTCACCAGCCTCTGAAAACGTGCTTCTTTTTAGACCCAATGAGATTAAGCTATTCAATGCATATGGTGGCTTAAGTCCTGACTCGACTGCGGGACACCAGTGTGCCTTCTGGAATTCTATGTATCCGAACTAAACCTGCTTAACTAAAAACCAAGGACTGAGATGACCTTCAAATATCTTCCGATCATTGCATTTGCCAGCATCCTTGCTGGTTGTGCCGCTACCACTGCCACAGCATTGAACAAAGCCGATGGCACCATCGAGCTTGTGAGCACATCGAGATCCGAAGATGATGCGCTTGAAGCCGCCCTGGACAAAGGAATTCAGCAGTGCAAGGCGAGCGGTAAAACCTTTGTGGTTCTCGATCGTCAATCCACTTATCGAGGTATTGATCCCAACTTGCGCGCTGCTATCAGTGTGGCTAGCGTTTTAACCAAGGGTGGATTTTATGGCGCAGGAACATCGTCAAGCGACTGGAGAGTAGTAGTTTTAGGTAAGTGTCAATAAATACGATAGCCTACCTAACCACACGGATCGAACACCGTTTAGTTTGATTTTGATTACCAATATTTAATTCCCCACCATCACTGGCGGACCCACGTAGGCGTAGCCTTTATTGCGCCAAGTCACAATCCGCAGCTCGGGATTGAACTGCACCAACCGCCTGCGTAGCCGACTGATCAAAGTATTTAAACGAATATCATTCAGATCCAGACCACTAAACCCTAGCACTTCATGCAATGTCTCTCGTGGGCAAACTGACCCGCGAGACTGCAGCATGGTTTTAAACGTCAGCGCTTCTAATGTTGTGAGCTCCAAAGTAGTGTGGTCTGGCGCCCTCAACAACCGGGAGGACTCAGAGAATGCCCACTCGGCCTGCTTGTCACCCAAACTTAGGCGAGCTAACAGACTCTTAATACAGGCATGTAGCTCCCTGAAATCAACCGGCTTGACCAAATAGACATCTGCACCTACCTCAAACCCAAGCACACGGTCATCGAGTTCAGCGCGGGCGGTCAGCATAATAATACCGACTTGGGGATGGCGCTGCTTGAGCTCTGATGCAATGGTATAGCCAGATCTGTCTGGCAAATTAATGTCGAGCACGATAATGTCAGGTAGCTGTGCGCTCAACTGACGGTCACTGCCTGCAGCATCTGCCGCTTCCATCACATCCATGCGATGGTAGCGAAGCTGAAACGCAAGTTCTGCCCTTAAGTCATCGTGATCCTCGACTAGCAACAAAAGCGGCTTTCGTTCAAGCGAATTACTAGCCGGCTGGTTAAGTGTTTGTGGTGTCATGATGGCTCACTGCGGTTGAGGATCACGTATCAATAGGGGTAACTCAATTCGGAACTGTATATGACCAGGCTTAAGTAGATGAACTGTCAAGTTTCCACCATGTGCCTCGATCGCTTGCTTTGCGACATAAAGTCCAATACCGGCACCTGGCACATTGCCTTGCTCACCTTTGCGATAGTATTTTTGAAATAACTTCGGCAGGTCTGCTTCAACGATCGCCTCATCGCAGATATTGGAGATAGTGACTACGACCCGAGGTGAGCCCAACGACTCGACTTGATCAATTTGCGCCAGGATCTCTTGGTCCTCCATGCTGTACTTCACAGCGTTGTCAAAGACATGATAGAAGGCGGCATCTAGCCAACTGGCCTGGGCATCAATCAACAACAAGTCAGGTCGTTTGATTTCATTCCAACTTAATCGCAAACGATGCTGATCACCTCGCCCTGCGTGTGATTGATAATCAAGCCACAGCGTGCAATCTCGATCGCACTTGAACTCGGTTGATGTGAATTCAGATAAGACCGCCTCAAGTAAGGCGGGTAATTCAAGCACTTGGCGTTTGGTCTGCGGCTCACTAAGGGTGGTTTTTTCTGCAACGACCGATCGCATCAACAGATCATTTAATCGGGCTACTGCCCGACGGATGCGCCCATAACGTAAATCCCGTTCTGTATTTTTTTCATTTTCGAGCATTCCAAGGCTTTGAACCGAGCTGTCAATCACCGCCAAGGGTGTCTTGAATTCATGGGTAAGCCTTTCTAAAAATAACTGCAGGTCTCGGCTGCGACGAGCCTCAGTATCGGCCTGGATCTTTAGGGCATCAAGTCGTGCTTGCTGTTGCCAGTTGCGCCATCGGTTCTGGCGACTATCGTTCACCAAAGCCATTTGTAAGAGCACCAAGTGGATCACTAGACCAATCTGCCACATGCCGGTATTGACGGGCGTTGCCGGCAAAAAACCGAACACGGTCGCCATACTGATCCATTGTGAAATGGCAAAGATCAGAAACGCAACAGCAAGGAGGATATTTTGTAGGTACAGATTTTGCTGCAGGTTGCGAATACTGACTGCCAGAGAGCCCATGCCGTAGACAAAAAAAGCAGCCAGAACGACCTCCCACACATAGGGGCGCCATGCGACCCAAAGGCTCGCCAACACCACGAGTAGCATCAACATAACGGCCATAAGGTCAGCAACTGTTTCAAGCCGAAGATGCCATTTACGTAACTGCAGCATTCGGGCTGCAAATGCAATCGCAGTAGCTGCCATGCCGGCAAACGCCCAGAGCTGGATCGTACTATGCTGCTCTGGCCACGCACCAAACACCAAGGCATGCAAGTAACCGTTGGCGGCCAAGCTTGCCAATAAAGAGAAGCCAACAAACCCCACATAAAGACCGTAGATTGATTGCCGAGTCGTTGCCCAGTTCACGACATTGACCAATAAAGCCAGCAAGAGCATGCCGTAAAAGATCCCATGCAAGGCCGTACGCCAAGCCTGGGACTGGTAGTAAGTACGTTCGTCCATCAGCTCAAAGCTGCCGAACATGCGGCCCCCTGTTGCCAGCCTAACAGTAACAACAGTCGGACTTTCTAAAGGCACGAAGGACGCAGCCAAATCCGGGAAACCCAACATGCGTTGATCAAACGACGCCAGCGTACCCAGTGCCATTGAGCTGCCGTCAGGGAGAAAAAACGTCACATCACGGGCATTGGGCGGATGAAAACGCAAGACCATGGGGACATTTAGCAAACGCGAGGGCACATCAATGATAAGCCTCACCCAGTAGACCTGTTCACCAAACCCCTGACCAAGCGGTTGGCTCAAGGCTTGCCAACCAGGTTGCGTTGAGCTTGGAGTATCAGTGACCGATAAATCGGTGTTAATGACCGAGGCATTGACGGTTACACCCGGTAACCCATCGACCACAACAGCATCTTTGGTTGTTTTAGCCAGCACCAAACCAGAAGTCGCCAGCAAGATGAGCATTGCGAGCAAACACCAATACATGGAAGGGGTAAAGCGGATAGTTGCTCTCATTGCCTTGTCTGTATGGCTCGCTATCAAGACAGCCTGCGCTAAAAAGTGCACCAACTACCAAAGCTTTGATCTAGTTTGCAGGGCCGACCACGTCCGGCCATATCGGCACCAGCAACTTCTGGCCTACAACGATCTTATCAGTCTTCAGGCTGTTGAGATCGCGCAAAATCATTAGATCAACCCGATAACGCCTACCAATCGAAAACAGCGTATCGCCTTCAACAATCGTTATTTCTTTGGTCGGCACCGGCTTTAATGGCTCGATAGGCGGCAACGGTGGCTCGGGAGGCTTGGGTGGCGGATTCACTTTCTTTTGCACTTGCTCTTCGATGATGCGGGGCACGGTCAGAGAAATCTGTGGCGCAGTGCTGGTTGTCCAACAGCTTCCCGCCCTAGCAGGCACCTCAATATCCAGTCTGGAAACAGCTGGCAAAGTTGAGGGCGTGGTTTGCTCCAGCACATAGCTATAATCTTCAGCGAGCCTTAACACATCATCACGACCCTGTATGTCATAACGCAACGTGATTTCACGTACGTTCAAATCATCGAGTTGCTGCATGGCAGCCGGAAAATCCGCTGGTGTAAAGACCCGTGCACCATCCTGAAATTCCTGCAGGAACATCGATAGCCCAAGTTGACCCGGATAACGCTTGGTCAATGTCAGGTTGTCGATCTCGATATCGAGCGTGACTTCACCGCATTGGTCTGGCTTCCACTCAAACGTATCGCTTGCTTCCATATTCAGGTTGCTTAACTCAATCGCTTCCTGAGCACACTGAATGCTGAGTATGGCCGCATAGGGCCTTGCTTTTGCACCGTCATTGACACCAATAGGAGACGCTGCGAGCGACAGTTTCGCGCTTTTGGTAGTTGAGGCTTTCGCCAACTGCTGTCGAACCACTGCGGACACGCGGTTGGTAACCGCCTGATTCAGAAACCCGATGTAGCCAGACGCAAACGGAAATTGGTAGCCAGAAACCGTGGCTGGCAGCAGTGAACCACCCACTCGAGTGATGAAATTTTTAGCGGGTCCATCCACGAAAGTCCAAACAGTGCCCTGCTCGCCAAAGAGTTGATTGCTTAATTCCTGTGGATTGACGGCAAGCTGGGTTTTCCACATCACGTCCTTTTCCCAGTCCTGCTGGATTTTGCAGGATGCCTGTTCAAGAGCGTAGTGCTTAATCGTATCGACTGGGCCTTCGATGACACGCCAAATGACCTCATCATCTGCGCTTGTGTAGCGTGAATTAGCCTTGAAAGCCTGGAAATTTTGGTCCATGCGCGCTAGAACCGACGCACTCGCCTCAGGCCCAGTTGTCCCTCCAAAATACTGCGAGCTCATGTCGTAAGCTGCGTTCACACCGCGCATGACTTCAACGGCTGCGGCTTGGCGCTCGGTGACATACTGCTCAAACAAGGTAATGTCATCACGTGCTCTGGTGATTTCGCCCGGTACAAGATTAGTGCCTTGCGCCAATGAGTCGCGCAAAGCTTGACCACCAACACTATTGACGGCATTGACCAAACCGGCAGCACCTTTTATGGTCGGATTAGACTTTGCCTGGTCAGCAAGCCTGATGTAGTAACGCGCAAACTCAAGCCATGATGGTGACTGATTAGCTGGCACGTCCTCAAACTCGCTCTGCAGTTTCTTGAAAAACAAATTAAATGGACTATTGACCGTGCCAAGGCTAGCCACGACATTACGGAAATCCGGCTCGGTCACCAGAAGGTTCTCTCCTTCCATGATTCCCCAAGCTAGACTGCGCCAAGCATTGAGGCGCTCTTCCCGATACCATACATAGAAATCGTTCGAAGCTTTCACAATCTCGTTACTGTTTTGTAAGGCTTTCTGCAACTCAGCGACGAACTCATCAATTCGACCCTTGCCGCGCAGTGTTAACCCTCCATCGATTTGCAACCCCACTCTAGTCACTACATCGGGGTTCCAGAACTCACCCAGCGTAATTGGCGAGACAACTGGCAAAGAATTCGCCCAATCCAGTAGCCATTCCATTTGAGGGGTTTTAAAAATCTCTGCCAGTAACATCTCCCGGTCTTCGCGCAGCGAATCCGTGAGGTAACGATCATCAGTTGGGGACCAGGCAATTGCCGCCACTAGTAAATCAGAAAAGCCAGCCGACAACCTCTTTGACAACTCCGGATCTAACGCATCAATGGTTTGCTGTGGCACTTGGGGCATGGCCAGAATTTGCTGGTAATCGGCACCATTGACCCTTGCCTGAACCATGTTGATATACCGAACCAAAGTTAACAACGCGTACGCCCTGGTCGTTGGATCTGGTGATTTCAGCAATGTCTGGACATCAATGTTGACACCAGATAGCGAGTTTTGTACTTGCCGAAACTTCCTGACATAAACCTGCTTGAGCTTATTTTCCAGGGCATTAACCTCTGGATTGAACGCCAACCATCGCGTATTCCAATTGCTCTCTTCTTTCAGAATCAGTCCAACCACCATCAGACCATTGCTTAGCTGTTCAATCTCAGTTTCTTTACTCGCACTTTCGCTCGACAACTCGCCAAAGTTCTCAGGAATAGCAGTAGCAAAGCGTTTGATCGTAGCTGAAGTCGACTGATATGACACCACCAAAAAAACCATAGCAGCCACACAGAGACTTAACCATGACACCAGCGCCATATTGGCGGTGACCCGGCGCCAGCGGCTGACAATCTGTCCGGGCAACGCAGTATTGCGTTCCTTAGGCAAAATCCGAGAAAAAATATCATGGATAAACAGACCCTTGGGCTTGGCCGTGCCCTGAGCGGCCTGAGGGACTGACGCCAGCAGTTGTCCCAGCAAACTCGGTAATGGTGAATCTTGCCGGCCACTGGTCAAAAACAACCCCCGCAAAAAGGGGTCTTCAAGGTAAGGGTTGTGACCAAGCGCAGATTTGAGAAACCACTGCAGACCTGAGTTCAAACGTGTGACCTCGTCTGGCAGAAGTAGCATCTCTGGCGTTAGCGCAACGCCTCGCATAGCCATATCAAGCCTTAAACGATCAAGACGATCAGACATGGTCTGAAGGGCATGTGTGGCGAAGTACTGCTCATCCCCGATCCCTTTGGCTTCTCCCGACAGAAACCCCATGGCCTCTTGCGACTGCTCATCAGTTAACTGCTCAGCCCATTCGGTAAAACCGTAGATCTGGTCACACTTGGTGACCATGATGTAAATCGGAAAACGTTTCTCGAACAGGCGCATCAACTGATCGATGCGATCGCGCAGTGACCGGCCCCGGCTCTCGATCGTCGCCACGTCACCGCCAAGAAGCGTCGGTGCATCAATCGCAACCACCAAGCCATTGAGGCCCTCACGAGCGCGATATTTGCCGAATAACTCCAGCAAATAATCCCATTCCTCGTGGTCGCGTGCATCACCATCGGGTGATACGTAGCGTCCGGCCGTATCGATTACCACGGCTTCACTAAAGAACCACCAATCGCAACTGCTTGTCTGGGCAATCTGCTTTGTTTGCGCTGTTTCGCGCAACATCGGAGTCAGACGTGAGCGAGTAATCGCCGTGGTTTTACCGGCACCGGACTCGCCCATCACCATGTACCAGGGCAGCACATAGAGCGGATTGCCGAACTTGCGCAACTGGGATTTCTTCAGCAGGCCAACGGCAGATTTCCATTTCTCCAGTAAGTCATGCTTGAAATCCAACTGCTGACTCGCAACCATCGCGGCTTTGCTCTCAGTCGCGAGCAATCTGGCCTTTACGCGGGTGCGTACAAAAATGGTTCGCAGCGCCTTTAATCCGAAATAGGCCGCGATCACACCAAAAAAAATTGCGAACACACCCCAAAAGGGCCATTGCAGGTAAAGAACCACCATCCAGCTCAGCACTGCTAGCAACGCCAGCAATACGATCACGAGTAGCGCGGTTAACACCTTGCGCATCATGGCAGTCTCCGTGTGATCTCGGAGACCTGCTCACCAAGCTGATGGTCAAACCAATAAGCCAACGCACCGATCACAAAAACTGGGACGACGATCACTAACAACCAGAAAAAACGTGAGCTTAGCCGCAAGTGCCGGCGTCCGACACTGCTCGTCACAAGGCGGTATGCCTCTGGAAACAGAGGCAACGAGGCATTATCCGATGTGCCCAACAGTTCGGGACGAAGCAGTTTGTATTGGGCTTGGCGCAATGCCATCAATTCAGGTGAGTTTGGATTCAGGCTATAGCGGCCAAGAAACCCTAAGGCCAGACATGTGACAAAGACCTCTCGCACATCTATATCGCTAGGCTCTAGTTTCTCGAGCCTCTCAAAAAACTGCACACCAGCCAAGCTCGTAGAAAAGAGCTTGCGCTGCAGCATCAATGATCGCCAGGGACGTGACTCTTGCCACTGCGGCAAGACAGACAATCGCTCATCGATCCAAGCCACGACTGGAAAGAGCGCAGCGTGAAATTGCTCAAGCTCAGCGCCTTGCGACACTGCTATATCTCGCGCCCGTTTGATCAAGCGCTGTAATTCATCATGAATGACTTGGGCTTGCGGCATTTCCTGTCGTTCAAGACCCTGTACATAAGCCATGAGTGGCACAAACAACGACGTGAGCTTCATCCTAGCTCCTGGTCGCAACGACAATGACACGCAAGCCCTCAGGCGCTTGTGGCCAGTAGAAAGCTATTTCGCCACCTTGCTCGATTTGCTCCCAGCCCTCGCTCATCTGCTCAATGCGGAAATATCTGGCGTCCGAACGCCTGGGCAGTCCTTGTGGCGGTCCCGGAAGCTCCATCAAATCCAAGCCCGGCAAAGCGTGGTCGATCAGGTCGGACATAACAGCGCTGGCAGCCAGACGAGCCACGCCGAGCAGGTCTCGCACATCGACGTCCTTCATGCCTTCAGACTGCAAGATCAGATAAAAGCGATGTCGGCTGCCTAAGTAGTCTGACGGGATCGTTCCGGTATAGACATCACCCTGCAGCGACAGTGCGACATGAAACTCAGGACCCACCGCAATTTCAGCGAGCAGCTGCGAGATGATTTCGCGCGCTTTGACAAAACACACACCTAGGGATTCATGGTCGTATGCAGGCAATCCATCATCACGGTCCAACAAGCGTCCATACACATCAAACCGGTGTGAGAAGGTGCTCAGTTCACCAACACACTGGCGCAATTGGCCGTAGACATGCCAGGGGTGTATGGCGCGGACCTCAAGCAGATGAGTCAATGCCGGCACATGACGGTTCAGAACTTGCACAGCCTGCATCATCATAAGGAAATTGGCGTCAAGATCCTCAGCGTTCACCCCCCTGGGGCTTTTGTATTCTTCGAGTTGACGCAACCGGCCAAGCATGTCGTCACGGATATCCTTGACAACGTTGCCAAGAAACGCTGATGAACTGAGACAAACCGCTGGTGGCACATGCTGGCTCGCCACTCTAACCTGATCACCTTCAAGCGTCAGGCGGGCAAGCGCCACCACATCATGGTCATCAAGCCCGGCAAGCTCACTCTCGAACACAAGCCTGGCAACATGCGTGATGGTGGGCACGAGCGCCTGACCCTCACCCGAATAAAGATCGCTAACTTCAGCAGGGTTTGACAGCGAGGCAAACCGGGTACGAACATCAGCCGCCTGCGGCATGGAATCAACCACCGTCACGTTGGCCTGACTGACTGAAAAACGCCGGATAGCGAGATACACGTTTAAGGGCAACTCCGGATCGGTCCAGATCTTATCGAATGATCTGGCCGCAATCACTAGGTTACCCGGGTATTCAAGGTAAGTCTGATCGGGCAAAATCAGCCGCAAGGCACGCACCTCTGCCATGCGATTGGCCAAGGCCGATTCAGCCATCTCCAAACGCTCGATACCCCAGGCAAACGGGTTGATCATGCGTACCAAAGGTTCACGAATAAAGCGCTGATGCATCTCCAACTGCTGGAAATGCTGCGGCTGCAAAAACAGCCCTTGATGCCAGTAGATACTCTGCTTGATGTTCATCTTTCCTAAGCCACGGAATGACTCAACGTCCCATTAACGGACCACTCAACCACGATGAACATTTACGTTCACGCTATTTGCCTAGCCTGATCAAAGATCCGGCGCGTTGCGCTGCCTGATTCATAACCTCAGGGGACAAATTGATCTGGAGGTTGTCATTGGTCAACGACACCTCTTCCTTAGGCTGCGGCGGCGCGTCTGCATCGTGGGTCAGGCTCTCAGCATTAACGATACGCTGAGATCCGAGGGCAAGACGCAACGCAAGCACAGAAGGCTCGGCTTTGTAATCTTTTGTAATGATTCCACTTGACTGCATATTCAACGGAATCCTGAAGTAGCGCGCTGACCGGGTCACGTCGAACTGGTAATAGCCGGCCACAATCCCGACAAACTTGGCGTCTTGCACCCTGTCAATCTCAAGCAGCAAACGCGCATCCGGACTGACCACATACCGGTCGAGTTGTAGCGCACCCGTTGGCAAGTTACCACTGGTTAATGCTTTCATCAGATCAGCCGGCTGTGTCAGCAGCTTGGGGAACGCCTTCTCATCGTCAAACTGCAACACACCGAGCACTAGCGTATGGGCACGGTTAGCGTAGAAGTTCAGATCCACATCACTGGCGAGTTCAATCATGATGCCGTTTTGTGCATAGGGCCACTTAACCTCGGCCTTGGCCTTGTCCTGTTTGTCTTCCTTGGACGGACCCGTCATGCCGCAGCCGGCTAGGCTAGCAGCCATCAACACCATCAAAACCACCAACACCAATCTGTTCAGTAGCGTACGCATGCAAGATCCGTCCGATAGCATTTCATATAGACTGTTCATTCAAAAATCCTCGCTGTATTATCGAGCGAATCTCAGCGATCGAGTCATGTTGCGAACCACTTGTAAACCAGCTAGCGATTTTTTCGAGCACTGTCAGTACAAAACACTGCTGGCGGGCCTGATATTTGCGAGCCCGATCGCTAGCGCTCAAATCGTCAGCGCCCCCGTACTGTCGGTCACCCAAGAAACGTTTAAGACGGTGACCCGGCCCCAGGTTTGCTGGCAGACCATCATCACCGCTCATGAAAAAGCAGTCCGACAAGAGCAAAGCACCCCCTGGATCGTTAAATACTGGCAACCGCTGCTTGGTGCTGCAATGGGTGGCGCGATTGGGTATCAATTCACGGCAAATTATGGACCGACGAGCCAAAAGTGGGTTTGGCCTACTGTTGCGGGCGGCGCCCTGATTGGTGGGGTTGCGGGTCCAGGTCCAACCGCTGGTGCCTATGGCCTGGGCACGCTTGCCCACGCCATCTGGCCAACCTCCCTGCCTCTGACTGTTGGATTCAGCATGGGCGGTGCGATTCTGGGCAAGATTCTCTGGGACATTGTGTTTCCGCCTAACAAAGACTTGCAGGCGCCGCAACCGGGTGAATTCATGCCCAACCAGACGTTTTATCTGGAGACGGCTTGCTCCAAGCCCGAGCGCATTGAGTATCGACAGGTGCCCTATCTGATTACCTACATACATGAAGGCAAAAAACAAACAGCCCGGGTCAAATACTACCCGGGTAAGCGCGTTGAGCTGACGGCAGCCGGTAGACCCTTTTACGAAGTGCCTGGGCCGAAGTAGGACAGACACGCTAGCCAAACATCACCTTCGCTTGACTTGGCTGCAACAACGACCCAAAGCAATTTCCCTTATTAGATTGCGCTTGGTCCATCTGTCGAATGGCGGGTTTGCCACCCACTTTGACTTTAAAGCTGCAGGTCATGAATTCACATTTACCCATAAATGACCCGGACACCACGCCACCGCCGGCCGTTCCAGCCTGATCACCGTTGCTCATCGAAATTTTGGAACCCTTGTTAATAGCTGGGCTGTTGGCAATCAACACCTTGATCACGGGCGGCGCGGCCATCATATTCATGGCGGTATTAGGATAAGGAATCGGCACGGGGCCAGCCGGCGTCGGGGTCTTGCAGACATCGGGCATACACATCACTTGCCCGGTTTGTATGGTGGCAGCAAACATCGCAATCTTCCTTAATCCTTAATCTCGAAATCGCTTAACCGATGTTGATGGACTTGCCATCAACCCGCACAAAACCCTCGGCGTTAACTGTTACATGCTCGGCATCAAGTTGGTGACTACCTTCAACGTAGACGCGAATCCGAGCGGCTTGGGTCTCGTCCAGACCCTCGACCTTACGCCAGCTTTCGCGCACTCGGGTAATCATCCTGCCCACCTGCTGGGTAAAGGTTTGGGTGACCGTCAAAATTCTTGTGGCAGTTGTCTCAATGGTATCGGACCAGCTCTGCATATGAAGAATGCGCGCGGTGGCTGCCACGGCATTGACATCGAGCCTGGCAGTGGTCATGCCCACCGAATCGCGCCCCTGAAGATTGATGTCGTCTGCAGCAACCGTCAGCTGACTGCCATGAGTAGACAGCGTGACCCCACCTGGCAGGCACACTGTTGAAACGTTACTCTCCTCACGCGCAAGGACATTTAGGATATAGCTGGTATCGCTATGCCCGGCATCGCACAGCAAAATCAAGTCGCCCACTTGTGGCTCGACCAGACAACCGACAGCACGACGAACCCGTTTAACTGACAGATCTTGTACAAAAAACCAGTCGTCTGCACGGCCCGATACGACCGTGGTAACTAGCGCTGCGGTGTTTGACGCAACAGGCAATTCATGTTGTTTAGGCAGATTCATTTTCTTTTATCCATTCATGTGTTTTGTTTTGAGCTTTGTCACTGAGTTTCCTTGGGTGCCGCCCACTCCTCAGCTTTTGCGCGAGGGATATCAAGCTTCGGGCTCTTGTCGAATTGGGCGCCATCCCACCGAGTATCTTGCTCATTTAACCCATGCAGAATGCTGACTTCAAACACTGCATTGGTGAAATTCGAACCTTGGACATCTGATCTAGATAAGTCACAAAACTTGAAATAAGCCTTCTCAAAATCACTGGCAGACGCCTCACAACGTTCCATGCCGCAAAAGACCCAGCGCGAACCGCCTGCCTTGACACGATTTAGCTTGGCCATCGGAAAGTCACAGTTGTCGAAACTAGCACCTTGCAGGTTCGCACCGGAGAGGTCCGCGAGTGAGAACATGACTTTTTCACACTGGGCGTCTGCGAAATTTGCATTGTTCAGTTTCGCCTCCCCAAAAATCACAGACGTCAGCGGCGCCTTGGAGAAATCAGCACCGGTCAAGTCAGCTTCCGAGAACACCGTCGTATTGAATTGGCACCCGGGAAACCGCTGACCCATCAGCTGAGCCTGGCTCAGAATCGTCTGCTCCATCAGGGTGCCCTGGAACACCGTAGTGCTCAAGTCAGATTGTTGAAAAATCGCCCGGCTGATGACTGCCTTGGTGAAGTCAACTTCTTTAAAGCTGCTGTTGACCGCCTTGAGAAACTCCAGATTCGCAGCCGCCAGTTTTGTCTGATCCATCACACACGTATCAAGCACTGTCATGCTCCAGTCCGACTGGACTGCTTGCATATTGGTGAGCTCACAATCCTTGAACTTAGCCGCCGTCCAGTTGGCGCCCTCCATGGTTGCCGAGGCCAGCTTGCACATCACCAGATTAGCCGAGGTGAAATTGACCTGTGCAAGGCTGGATTGCGAAAGGTCACACGACTCTAGATCCGCATTAGAAAAATCGCAGCCAGCCAGATTTGCCTGACTCAAATTGACCTTGCGCAACCGCAAACCGACAAATGAAGCGCCAGACAAATCAGCCTCGGCCAGATTATGGTTCTCGATCACACCGTCAACAATTAAATCTGCCAAATTCACCATGAGATTTCCTTCACTTGATGTCATAGCTGGGTCTGTCCCAGACGTTCAGCCAAGATGGTTCGTTCAATGTAGGAGCCGTCTAAGTTGACATTGTCAAACTCCACATCCAAAAAATTAACGCCGTAAAGATTGGCCGACTGCATGGCCACTGAGGTCAGTCGGGCACCTGAGAACGAGCCTTCCATGAAATTGCTCATTGACAAGTTTGACTGATCGATGGTGGCACGATCGAACCGAACGCCCTTGGCGACAGCGCGACGCATTGAAGTCTGCGACATCCCGCAGCCAGTTAGATCGAGAGCATCACCCGTGATGCGATCCAGATTCGCCCCCGACAGATTCACACCCTGCCAACTGGCTCGGTCCATGTTGGCATCCCTGAAATCCGCATACGTTGCGGTAGTGCCCTCGCTAGCAGCGCTATCGGTCAAATCTGCGCCAGTCAAACGCGCTTTGTGCAATTTGGCGACTTGAAAGTTCGCCTTGATGCATGTCGCTTTTGATAGATCAGCTTCCGACAAGTCAGCCCCGGAGAATACAGCCTCCACCAATTTCGCACCCGCCAGGTTGGTGCGTGTCATGACTGCACCCGTGAAGTCGGTCTGCATCGCCGTGGCTGCTGAAAGGTTGGCGTTTCGCAAACTTGAACTCGCGAGGGTTGCCATCGATAAATCAGCTCCCTCCAGCACAGCGTCAGTAAACGAACATGAGGACAAGTCAGCGCGGAAAGCGTTGATACCATTTAAAGTTGCCGCATCGAAATTCGCTTTGTTCAGGCTCGCCAGCGTAAAACTCGCCGCCCCCAGGTCAGCGCCTGTAAACATGGCCGCCACTAGAACGGATCGATCGAATTTTGCGTTTCTTAACGTTGCACCCACAAAACATGCGCCAGACAGCATCGACCCTGAAAAATCCATGTCGCTCAAATCAAGACCCGAGAGATCAGCATCGGCAAGGCTCAAGTCGCGGCAGTTCTGACCGTGGCTCTTGCGCCGAATAACCTCAAGCCGGCCCCGCTGGGCATCCTGACCCTTGGACGGATCAGACGGATTTAGTTCGTCCTTTAGGCTTTCATCATCGAGCATGGCCACCACGGCCTGCACCTCTTCAAAGAACTTCTCGACGCTGCCACTGGACTGCTCGATGGCCAATGCAAACGCACGCGTCTGGGGGTTTTGTCGGAGAGACTGCAGTACTTGCGCATCACTCATGCCAGCCGCCTTCATTCGAGCGGAGAAAGTTTGTCGCTCTTGGGTAAATTGCTGCATGAGCTCATCAAGACGCTGGCTTTCTTCAAGCTCGGTCGAAGGTTTGGGCGGTGGGCGACGAACTACGGGTCCCAAGGCCGACCTGATCACGGGCTTGTACATATTGACGTAGTCGATCGCCGCACGTGCGGGTTCAGACAGTGGCTCGGTTGCAGCACACAAACCAACGACTTCGCGGGCATCGGGTGTGGAGACCTGTATTACAGTCCGGTAGAGGGCAACGCCTGTAAGCTGGTCTGGCATCAAATAAACCGTTTCCAGACGGGTCTGAACTTCGGCTAATTCAACGTCCGTCTCAGACACGGCGACCACGGGAAACACCCTCACGCGCAGCGCAGGCAATTGCGCCTGCAGGACGCTGTGCTTGGGATGCATGTTTTGCAGGACAACTGTCTCGCCACCCTGCCAGAACCCTTCTGCCAGACGCTGATCGGGCGGAGCAACCTGAAAATAGGTGAAGTCAGTGTCCAGAGGAAGATGCGGCCAACGGGTTTTAGTCCACTGGTCATCAAACTTGCCAAGATATTGGGCACGCTGCGGCATGTCCGGGTAGTACTGCCAGAATCCGGCTACGCCTGGTCGACTCGTGGCCGAGGTCATGAGAGCATCAGGCAGCTCCACATTAGGCAAAGGCTGGCGCAGTGAACCGTCCTTTTCTTTGATCGCGACTGCGCCTTTGCCGTATGGGTTGCCGTCAAAGCCCTCGCCGCCAAGTGCCGTTGCCGGGGCTATCGGCATCCGTTCAAACGGCAGTGGATCTGAAATACCGCCTAGCGCATTGAAAAACCGATCACCAAACACCGCGAGCCGCTTACTCAAAGAACCGACCGTCACCTGAGCAGATACAGGTTGGGTTTTCCCAACTGACGCAGGATAGGCCGCACCAAAGACGACATACTCGCCGCGCAGTTTGGGCCAACCCTCATCAAACACCGAGTAGCCCTCGACAGCAGGCTTAATCGCTTCCCATACAGGCGAAGTAACTTTTGGCCCTGGCTTGCCCTCATCGTGCAGGTAAAAAGGAACCATAAAAGCCACTGCGAGCGAATACCGATCCGGAGCCAAAGAGATAACACGGTAGGTAAACTCGGTGGTTTCGGGTTTTAACAAGCGCATTATTTTGCCCCAGCCTGAACCGAAGCCTCACCAATCTTGGTTTCGACTGTGCGAATCACACCCGCTATCTTTTCTTTGACAGTCGCCTCTAGCGACTCTTTCAACTCATCAAGCTTCTTTTTTGTTTCTAATTGAAGCGCTACAGCAGCGGCTTTCGCCTGGTCTGCAGCTATCGTCGAAATTTTAGCTACATCCGGAATCGGCACTGTTGGGGAGAGTATGGTGACCGCACCGCTGGCGATACTGACGCCCATTGAGTCAACCTTGACTTCGTTGCCAGCGCCAAAGCTCAATATCGCTCCCTTATTTGACAAATCCACTTTCGCGCTGGCGTTTAAACTCTCGAGCGTGGCCGTACCGTTAGCCAAAGCTAAAGAGGCGTTTGCGGCCGCTGCGGTCGACGAATGGATTTCCACGCTATTAGGCTTAAGCGTCATCTTGCTTCCGCCGCTAGTGGATTCATCCGCATAGATAAAAGCTTCACCGGGCTGAGTCGTCAAACCTGCGTTTGCCAATGTATTCCTGGTAGCCAGGGCGGTCAATGCTCCGGGCGTGAGTAAAAACGTAGCAGTCGAAGGCGAGACGCCACCGGTTGTGGTGGTAACGTTGACTTTATTGCTACTCACAGCGACGCCGTTAGAGTCCCCCGTGATGACGCTTGCACCATCAGTATTAAATCCGATGATTTCGTGACCGTGGTTCCTATTAAACGCACGCTGACTGCCATCGAAAGACAACTTAAAGGCTTGCGGAGACAGGGCCAAACCAGATGATCCAGCTGCAACAGCACCCCCAGTCTGAGTAGCGCTCACGCCAAGAAAACCGTACCCCTGATGGTTGATCGACATGGCAGACATTGGATTAAGGTCGCTTTGCTTTTTAAGCAACCAATACAAGGCAACCGTCAGAATCACGGTCGCTAGTGATAGGACTTGGGCATTAACTGTCGTGATTGCGAAAAAGCCAGAGTTGCCGTCAATCTTGACCTCGTCTTTATGCTCTATTTTTGGAACCCAAAGCGTTTTTACGCCAATTGCAAAACCTGCAGCAGCGATAACCTGCGCGGCAACAATGGCCTTCAGCAAAAATTTCAGCTTTTTGAAAGCCGTCAAATCTGTGGATCCTGCTGTGACGCTGAACACGTGATCAAATACACCTCCTCCGTGCTCCGCCATCACGAAATGCCAGCCGCCAACCCATTGAATCTCGGCACCAAACTCAAGCTCAACCTTGGTGACCAATCCAACATCAGCGATTGCACCGATATTAAGTCTTGATTCCATGCCAATAACGGTCGTATTTTCAGACCCGATGACGTAATTCATCTCTTGGCCAAATACAAGCGAAATCTCAGTTCCGTGGTGCTCGGTGTAGCTCACACCTGTGTGATAAACGTGACTTCCCTCGCTCATTTTTTCTCCTATTTATCCATTCGATCGGCTATGAGCTCAGACACCAATCGCATCGGTAATCGAACCAGGGTCTGGCAAGTTTGGCATCTTGGGAGATGAAGCGTTTGCAGCCGAAGGGAATGCGCCCAGGGTGAAATAGGCTGAACCACTGGGCGAGTACAACGTAATGCCTCTACCCAACGTACTGTCATTCATGACGATCATGTTGCCTGAGGTGCTCTTGATACCGTTGTTTTGCGCGTTGTCATCCACCACCACGTTTTTATTTTCCGAGTTGGTGACCGCACCGAGGATGACCGGCTGATCAGGATCGCCCCCAGCAAAGCCAATCACAACTTCGGTTCCCTTAAGCAACGGAAAGTGCATCCCATGACCATCACCGGCATAAGGTGATGCCATTCTTAACCAGGTCGACCCCTTGTTAGCGCGCTTATCACTGAGGTCATATAACATCTGAACCTTGTACTGGCCGTACTCGTTAAGTTCTGCAGAACTACCCGATCCCTCGCTATCAACGATGCCACTCAAAAACCCAGCTACCGTCGGTCGTGGGGTTACTGGCTTGGCGCGAAACTGTTGGTTAGCACGTATCGCCCGAAACTTGGCCTGATAAGTCGTGCCCGTTTCACCGGCAGCATATTGCGTGGTTTGTCCCGAAAGAACAACACCTACCTGCGAGCCACGGTGCACGATCTCGGTCACTAAAAAGCGGCCATTGCAGTCTTTACGATAGTGACTTGAAAGTTCAATGAAGTAGCCCGACCGCATACCGACCGCCGGCGCCTCACCATGGAAGGTTTCCACCTCGCAGGCAAGTTGCTCGGCGCGCACTTTCGCGAGTCTGCTCGCTTCGGATTTTGCGCGTAAGTTGTCGCCAAAGTACATCACCTCGCCAGCGCGTCCACCTGAAACCGATTCGTCAGCCTTCAGATCGTCAGCCATCGCCGCCTTGCGGTAGTTGTAGTCCTGCACGATCACCTTCTTGGTGACTTGCTGGCGTTTCCACACAAACGACGTCACTGATTGGTCAAGCCTAGCTGTTTGAACGTTCTCCGGTGGCACGTATTTCAGCGAAAGGGTCTTGTCCGAGTGTGCCTCTTTGTAGTCAGTGATAACCACTTGCGCGCTGTCACTACCACCCAATCCAACGAGCGCCAACAGCCCAGGATCAGGCTCGTGATCGAAGTAGTAGTAAAGACCCTCTTTTTCCAACCATCGCGACATGAAGTCAAAGTGCGTCTCCTGGTACTGACAGACGAAACTGCGTTTGCGATAGTCAAATGGATTGCGAATTGCGATTTTGAAATCTGCGTTACTAAACTCACTGTCACGCAACAAATCAGCTATCAAATCAGGAATTGACTGTTCCTGTAAGTAAATCTCATTGATGCGGGTTAGCGTCAGACCCCAGAGTTTGGGTACGAGCACGACACGATAAAAGTAATAATCATCGACTTGACCAAGTTGCTCAGCTTCGCTAACGACACCGTGATACGGCGTGTACTGCGAGCCGGTTGCAGTACGCATGGCAAAAGTCGCTACATGGCTAGTCAAATCAACGAGATCCACATCGGCCGTGCTGGCAACTAGCGTGATGTCGAACCGAAACAGGCTCGAAATAGCCTCGCGCCCTTCGAATCTTACGACGTCAAACTGAGGTGCCCCCGGGGCTTGCGACTTAAAGGCAAACCGAGATTCCGCATTACGCCCTAAAAAAATATCCAACATGATCTAGTTCCTCCATGCCGCCAGTCTAGGCAAGCCTGTTACATCTTTCTACGATCGCGGATCGACTAATCACGACCAAACCCGACATTCATGCCGCGAGCGCTAACGGCTCGCGTAACCGCAACTCAAATGAGGTGCTCACACTTTCCTCATCCAGACCACTGACGAGCCACGTGTCAGCGCCCAAGCTCGACCATTCGATGCCAACAACGCGCGCTGGTGCAGCCTCACCTGCTTTGAGCCTGAGCCCAACCCGCACAGGCAATGGTTCAATCAGGTAGTAGTCCACCAAAAATCGGAAGCGCTCATGCCCCGTTCCACCAGGCAACAATTCGCGGTAGCTTTGAATCGAGAGATTGGTTAGTTCAATCGAGATACCATCTAGCGTTCGGCAACGAGCACCCAAATGCGCGTTGTCACCTAGCGTGCAAGCCTCGCGACCAAGACTGAATCTTTGCTCGGGTGCGATCGCTACCCAGGCCACCTGCAACTGCCGGACTTCTACCTGAGCGTTTGGCAATGACGCTTTGAGCACCGCCTTCAGACCCTCGGCCGTGCGGGTCTGCTGGTTATACAAGGCCCCACAGTAAAGAAGGGACCCAACGCCAGGCTGGGAAAACTTCGAATGGGGCTGCTCAATGCCGACAAAGGCATAGAGGATCTCAAGCATGCGCGTATCACCATATTCGATAACGCGCAAAGCTGGCCTAGACTTAAGCCAAGCCTCGAAAAACATGGGGTAAATCGATTGAGCAAAAACGTCGAGAAACTCGCGATTAACTGCATAGCCATCGGCTTGCTCATTAAGTAAGTCCTCTGTATAAAAGGTGGGCAACGGTGAATCAACACCATAGAGCCCCAGAAAATTGGCGGTAACCCGATACCGCTGGCGGCCGTGTTCCTCGATACCCTGCAGGTCTGTTTGCGGAAACCCCAGACCAAGGCGGGGCCTAACCCGGATGGCATCTTGTTCAGCAACGCCCTCTCGCTTGGCTAGCAAACGCAACAAGCGGTAAGCCTGGAAAAAGGAATACCGGTCGCCGCGGGCGAGTAGCCGTTTGGTCAGATCAGCGGCTTGGTGCCGAGCATCGCTGGCCATTTGAACTCCACCCCCGTGTTTCGATCTTTCATTTCAAAGCGGGTATATACATTGATGCTGGCATACGTCGCAAAAAACCGCGCCAGCACACAACCCCACAGATACATGGCGCCGACGGACGGCCAATTGGACTGATCGCACATTACGCTTACCACTTGACCTCGAATCACTGCTCCCCGATAAACGCGGGTCTCTGGCTGCGTCACGACACTCAATATGCCTTCGATCTGCCGATCATTAGCTAACCGGATCGTATGGTCGTTGGTACGGAAACTGTTATAGAGTCGCAAAAGCGACCTTGCGGTGTCAGTATTGCCAAGTGACATGAAATTCAGAGCCGTGTGACTGATGCAGGACCAGAGCAAATCCTCACCAATCGGCGCATCGACCGCCCCCTTGACTGACGTGATGTTGCGAAACGAGCAGCGCTCAGGTGATGTGTTGGTGGGCTCGCACACATCACCGAGCTTGAGTCGTTCAGGTAACCATCGATTGGTGCAAGTCAGCTCGATGGACAGTGTCTCTGGCCGGGGAACCTCATCAGGTTCGTAGGCTAAGGACAAATAAGTTTCGACCCAATCACCACTCATCGCAGGCTTGATACTGGCTCGATAGGTTCGCTCGCGCTTACTCGCGTCGAACTGCATCCAGGAAAACGGTATGTATGGCCGATGGTTGATATCGCCTTGACGCAAACCAATCACCGAATCAATCGAATAAATCTGATGATGCTGACGTGCCAACCCATCCGGCAGTACCAGGTAGTCCGGAATCTCATGGGTGACATTGACGGGCTCTGCGGATTGGCTGAACAAATTCACGGCTGGCACAACATTGATCATAAAACTGCTAGCAGCAAGCTCTGGCAGCGCGTGCGCAGACTTGCGAATGGTTACTTCGAGCGCGAAATCTGGTCCGCTTAACTTCTGTGCGACATCTGATAACCCACAGAACTCGACATAGAGAAATTTCTCCGGGAAAAACAACAACTCCCGAATCAACCCGAATCCGGGCATGCCATTGTCTGGCTGGGGCACAAGTGCCTCATCAAAACCGGGAAATGCCAAGCCCTGATTGAGACGAATCCGGCCAGCCTGTCGATCAACGAGCTCGATGCGCTCGCCGTAGTACTGCAAAAACATCAGGAGGTTGGCAGCGACTTCAGGGTTATCCCCAAGAAAAAAACGCAGCCTGTCAGGGACCTGGATCCCTTGTGTGCCTTGAACAGCCGAGACCTCGAGTCTTAAAAAACGCTCGCCACTGTCTGTCACTCGCCACTGGACACTGCGCAGCGACACTTGGTCAATCTGAAGGTCGACTGTCGTCGCAAAACGGCAACTCACCCCATCAACTGGTCTAGCCGCAAGCTCTGTACCCGCGGGAATGAGTGCCGCCTCTTTTAGCGATGCCTTGGGCTCAAACACCATCATCGTGGCCGCAGGCACAGGCCGCAAAATCTGTGGCATCAGAATGCTGGTAAGCTCTTGCGCGATCTCTGGGAACTCGTCCTGCAATTTCTGGCGAGTATGACCATTCAAAAAAGCAACGCCCTCAAGCAACCGCTCGATATCCGGGTCGACCGCCGGCGTGCCAAGCATCGGTGCAATCGCCGGATTGTCGCGCGCGAACTCCTGCGAGTAATGCCGCAACCGGCGCAACTCATCGGAATAAAAAGCTTTGTAGTCGGTGGCCATGGCACACAGGTAAGCAGGCAGAGTCTAGAGAAGATACCGGAGAATCATTGCTACGGCTGTGCGATTTATTACATCGCATTACATTGCGCGACAGTTGGCGATTTAGACGAACCACAAACGTTGGCGTCTGCCACAATCACCTCAGACTGAAATACCAACGATTAAGCCCAGATCGACGTTTTTGTATTCGCCACGCGTTGTAGATGGCACCTGTCGATTCAGTGGTCTGCTCTACAACACAAGGAGAATGGTATGGCTGGTGAAGGATCCGTCGCCCCGAAAGAAAGGGTCAATATTACGTATAAACCTGCCACGGGCGACGCTCAGGCCGAGGTTGAACTTCCATTGAAGCTTCTGGTGCTTGGTGATTTCACCCAAAAGCAAGATGATCGTCCTATCGAGGAGCGCAAGCCCATCAACATCGACAAGGACAACTACAACGATGTGCTTAAAGCGCAGAACCTGTCTCTGGATCTTGCGGTGCCAAATAAGCTTGAGCCCAACTCTGAAGACAACCTGGCGGTGAGCCTTAAGTTCGAGTCCCTCCGGGACTTCGAGCCCGATGCAATTGTCGAGAAGGTGCCGGAACTCAAAGAAATCATCGAACTGCGCAATGCCCTGAAAGCACTGAAGGGGCCGCTAGGCAACGTGCCGGACTTCCGCAAAAAGCTGCAAGCACTCATCTCAGACGAGGGCACGCGCGCCAAACTGCTTGCCGAACTCGGCATCGATCAGAAATAAAACGGGGTAGTTCAAATGAGTGAAGAAGCCAAGAAAGAAGAATCAGGTGGCGCAGCAGCCAGTGGATCGCTGCTTGACGAACTCTTGATGACCAGCAAGGTGCGCCCGGGTGGTGAGTCTTATGACATTACCAAGCAGGGTATTCAGACGTTCATTTCGTCATTGCTTGAGCCAGGACGCATCACTGACCGAGTGACCGCAGGCTTAGCCGATGAAATGATTGCCGAGCTGGATAAAAAGCTTTGCCGTCAGGTGGACGAAATTCTGCACAACCCGGATTTCCAGCGTTTGGAGTCGTCCTGGCGTTCGCTGAAGTTTTTGGTTGACCGCACCAATTTCCGTGAGAACATCAAGATCGAGGTCATGAACGCCAGTAAGGAAGACTTGCTAAGCGACTTCGAAGACTCCCCGGAAATCACCAAGTCTGGCCTCTATCGTAATTGCTACACCGCTGAGTACGGGCAGTTCGGCGGCCAACCTTACGGCGCCATCGTGGCCAACTACGAGTTTGGTCCAGGCGCATCCGACATCAAACTGCTACAAAACTGCGCTGCTGTTTCCGCCATGTCGCATGCACCATTTATCGCTGCTGCAGGTGCTGAATTCTTTGGGTTAGATGACTTTACGAAGTTGCCTGATCTTAAAGATCTGTCATCAATTTTTGAGAGTCCGCAGTACACGAAGTGGCAGGGTTTCCGCGAAAGCGACGATTCTCGTAATGTTGGCTTGGTTGTACCGCACTTCCTGTTGCGCACTCCTTATGGTCAGAACACCACGCCTTCGAAGAAGTTCAACTACGAAGAGAACGTCGCTGACGGTCACAACAAATTCCTATGGGGTAACGCAGCCTTTGCATTTGCCTCGCGCCTGACGCAAAGCTTTGCTGACTACCGCTGGTGCGCCAACATTATTGGCCCGCAGGGCGGCGGCACGGTGGGTGACCTACCGATCTATAACTATGAAGCCATGGGCGAGATCCAGACCAAGATCCCGACCGAAATGCTGATTTCCGAGCGCCGCGAGTTCGAATTGGCCGAGCAAGGTTTTATTTCACTGGCCATGCGTAAGAACAGTGACAACGCTGCGTTCTTCTCGGCCAATTCCTGCCAAAAGCCCAAGTTCTTTGGCAACACCAAAGAAGGCAAGGAGGCTGAGACCAACTTCAAGCTTGGTACACAGCTGCCCTACATTTTCGTGGTCAGTCGCTTGGCGCACTACATTAAAGTGCTACAGCGCGAGAACATCGGTACCTGGAAGGAGCGCGCTGATCTAGAGGGCGAACTCAATAACTGGATCCGTCAGTACGTGGCAGACATGGATGCTCCGGGGCCCGAGGTTCGTAGCCGCCGCCCGTTGCGCAGCGCCCAGATCGAAGTACACGATGTCGAAGGCGATCCGGGCTGGTACCGCGTTTCCATGCGTGTGCGTCCACACTTCAAGTACATGGGTGCGTCATTCACGCTCTCACTCGTGGGCAAGCTCGACAAAAGTTAATCACTAGCGGCTAATTGACAACCAAAAAACCGAATACCTCTTCAGGAGCAATACAAATGCCAATGCCAGGATATCTCTCAGTGACCGGTCAGACCCAGGGCAATATCGAGGGTGGCTGCACCATCGATGGCCACCAGGGCAAGATTCTTGTCCAAGCCGTTGATCACACCATTGAGATCCCTAAGTCGATCCAGACCGGCCTGCCCACAGGAAAGCGAATCCATGGCCCAATGTCCATTACCAAGGTAATTGACAAGGCCTCGCCCAAACTCTTTCAGGCGCTGACATCGGGCGAGCAGTTAACCAACGCAAAGCTTGAGTACTACCGCATCTCGCCACAAGGCAAAGAAGAGTTGTATTACACCGTGGAAATCAAGAACGCGATCATTACATCGATGCGTAAATTCGTACCGAACTGCCTTGACCCAGACAACAAGCCCATCGAGCACATGGAAGAAGTGGCGTTTACGTATGAAACCATCATCGAGACCTTCACGCCTGATGGCATCGAAGCCCAGGACTCTTGGAACGCACCCAAGTCATAAGCTGAAACTGATCTAAAGGATGCGAGGGCGCAATGCCTAGCCTGCGTCTCTCGGAGCGACTGACCTATGCCGTCAACCCACGCTTAACCGCCGGGATGACGGCAGACAGCCTAGGTAAAAAGTCCATTGTTGACCATCTCACCCGACTGCTGAACACGCGCCAGGGTTCTGTGCCGATAGATCCGAACTACGGCATGTCGGACTTGAGCAACATCGCAGGTTCGTTTGCAATGGGCACCACGGAGTCCATCTGTGAGGAAGTCGCCATTCAGATTAGTCGCTATGAGTCCCGGGTCACCAATCCCCGAATCACGGTAAACAACAGCACGGACGAAAGAAACGTGATCGCACTCAGATTCGATGTCAGTGCCCGACTAGCAGATGCGCAGCGCAAGCCGACCGATGAAATGCTGTCGCTCCTGATGCGAATCGATGCTAGCGGCCGAGTGCACTTAACGCCGCGGCAAGATTTCTAAATGCCGAACGTAAAAAAGCGGTAATAACACACGTAGACAAAAACACAGAAAGCAAAGCAGGCGAATACTCACAGGATATGTCCTGAGCCATTTTAAAAAGGTGAACTCCATGCAAGTCGTCGAATTCAAAGGCCTCGTTGACCGACTGAACCCTGCGTGTCGCGACGCCCTGGAAAACGCTGCAGGCACGTGCCTCTCGCGTATGCACTACGAGATCACGGTCGAACACATGCTGGCCAAGTTACTTGAAGACCCCAGAGGTGATCTTCAGCTGGTTCTAAAGCAACTCGACATGGATCCGGGCAGACTGGCAAGGGCACTAGAGCAAACCCTTGAGGGCTTCAAGACCGGTAACAGCGGCCGGCCACAGTTCTCCGGGCTTCTACCTGAACTGTTTGCTGATGCGTGGTTGATTGCCTCAGTTGAGTTGTTCGAGCAGTCAATCCGGTCGGGTGCGCTGTTAGCGGCGTTTGTCGCGCGTGCCTCGTTTTACTCAGGCGGTGTTTACACCAATCTACTGAAGGACCTCGATAAAAACCGCGTGATGGATGCGCTCGCCGTGATTGCGAGTTCATCAACCGAAGCTGCGGCAACTTCGGCAGGTGGTGTGGGCGGTGCCGCTGCAGGACCCGCTAGCGGTTCGGCCATCGCACGGTTTTGTGAGGACTTCACCGCCAAGGCCAAAGCCGGCAAGATCGACCCGGTGTTTGGCCGTGACGCCGAGATCCGGCAGATGGTGGACATTCTGGCCAGACGCCGAAAAAACAACCCCATCTGTGTCGGTGACCCCGGCGTGGGCAAGACCGCTGTGGTTGAAGGTTTAGCCCTGCGTGTGGTCGAAGATGATGTACCTGAAGTCCTAAAGGGTGTGACTATTCTTGGCTTGGATATGGGAGCGCTGGAAGCTGGAGCCGGGGTTAAAGGTGAGTTTGAAAATCGCCTGCGCGGTGTGATCACGGAAATCAAGGCCTCGCCCACCCCAATCCTGCTTTTTATCGACGAAGCACACACGCTGATTGGCGCAGGTGGCTCAGCTGGCACCAATGATGCGGCTAACCTGTTGAAACCTGCGCTCGCACGTGGTGAGTTGCGCACAATTGCCGCAACGACCTGGAGCGAATACAAAAAGTATTTCGAAAAAGATCCTGCACTAGCGCGTCGCTTTGAACTCGTGAAGCTCGATGAGCCGAGCGTGAGCATGGCAGTTCAGATTCTGCGCGGCCTGAAAGACAAATATGAGGAAGTACACCGCGTCATCATTCGTGACGATGCCCTGCATGCGGCAGCTGAGCTCTCTGACCGTTACATAACCGGTCGCCAGTTACCAGACAAGGCAATCGATCTGCTTGACACGGCGTGCGCGCGGATCAAGGTCAATTTGTCATCAAAACCTGACTTCATCGAAGATCGCGAGCGTCGCCAGCAGATGCTCGACCGTGAAAAGCGCGGGCTTTTACGCGACAAAGACAATCGCATAGCTGTCGATGAAAAACGCCTGATTGAGATCGATACCGAAATCGCCAGCGTTGAAGAGGAACTCGAAAAGCTGCGCGCCGAGTTTGAAACTCAACTGCAAGCAGCCAATCACGTGCTCGATCAGCGTCTGGCGTTGGCTGCTGCACGTGCGCAAGCGAACATGGAGCTGGCTACTGAAACAGAGAAAGTCCTCGAAACAGCTGAAAAAGAGCTAGAAGTCCTGCAAGCCAACCAGAAAATGGTCTTTATCGATGTCTCACCAGACACCATCGCTAAAGTGGTTTCAGACCGCACTGGAGTACCGCTAGGCAAGATGATGCGCGATCAGGCAGCATCGGCACTAGTCATGGAAGATACGCTGAAGGAACGCATCAAGGGCCAAGACGATGCGATGCAAATGATCGCTGAAGTCATGAAGTCAGCTCGATCGGGGCTGCGTGACCCGGATCAACCCATGGGTATCTTCCTGCTTGTTGGCCCATCAGGCACAGGCAAAACCGAGACTGCTCTAACTGTCGCTGACGTGATGTTTGGCGGTGAACAATCCCTGGTATCGATCAACATGAGCGAGTTCCAGGAAAAACACACCGTTAGCCGTCTGGTGGGCTCGCCCCCCGGCTATGTTGGGTACGGTGAGGGTGGCGTCTTGACCGAAGCCGTGCGCCAGCGTCCCTACTCCGTCGTGTTGCTTGACGAAGTCGAGAAAGCCCACTTGGATGTGGTGAATCTGTTCTATCAGGTATTTGACAAGGGCGTTTTGTCTGACGGCGAAGGACGCGAGATCAACTTCAGAAACACCGTGATGTTCCTGACCTCCAACCTTGGCCTTGATGTCATCACCGAACTTTGCCAAGGCGAAGAAATGCCGAGCGCGGAGACCATTACTGCAGCGATTCGCCCGATCCTCTCGAACCACTTCAAGCCCGCATTGCTTGCGCGCATGACGATTATTCCGTTCCTGACGTTGCCTCAAGCGGTGCTACGCCAGATCGTGGACCTGAAACTGAAGAAAGTCGCCCAGCGTATGCTGCGCAACAACAAGATTGTGTTTGAGGTCACGCCGGCGGCCGCTGATGCAATCACGGCTCGCTGTACCGAAGTGGAAACTGGTGCACGCAATATCGACTTTATTTTGAAGGGAACGATTTTGCCGTTGCTATCGAATAGCTTGCTAGCCAGCGTGTCGGGGACCGATACGCCCGAACATGCCAAGCTCGATGTGGGTGAAGACGGTCAGTTCCAAGTGCAGTTCAGCTAAGGAAGCAATAACATGGCAGAACGTTGCGCGTGGTTAATTGGGGTCGGTGATGCGGATGCGGCAGCCCAACTGGCTGCCTCGCAGTTGCGTGGCTACGGGGTGAATTTAAAGGGCCAAAAGTGGCCTGTTGGAGAAAAGCAGGCCTGGCTTGCCAGCGCCCAGGAAGCCGCTGGTGCTGGCGCCAGGCTGATACTGATTGTGGCGACCCCTGAGGACTACCAGAAACCAGAACTGCGGCGCGAACTTGCCCTGTTCCGTCTGTTTTTACAAACACTGATGAAATCACCCGTTGATGGTTTGGTCATCCTGACAGATCCCTCCAAAGCGGCGGAGATTCAAACTGATTTGCCTGGTACCCCCCTTCTAGGCGACTTTGAAATTGTTCAAGGCGCCGGCTGGCAGGCCAAGGCCGTGGCACGCCTGCATGCACCTCGCAAACCCAAATGGCCGGTACGGTTTGGCCTGTATGCGCAGGAAAAGCTCGGTGTCTGGCTCGAAGTCAAGCCCCAGCCCCTAGAGACGACGACCGGGTGCCTGGTGGGTGTTGGCGGCAACGAGTCAAATATCAGTTTTCATGCGGTTGGCGAGGCTGGCAGGCTGCCAGAAAAATCAATCAACGAGTACGAGATGAAGGGCATCGAGTTCGAGAGCGCTGGCCAGAAGTTCAAAGCCTGGGCCCTGCAAAACACCTTCACACCTGAAGATGCCTATTACGTTCGCCTCGAAGGTGAACCAGACGTTCTAGCAATCGGCACCTTGCCAGATGGTGAGGTCTCTGATGTTGACCTGTTTTGTTTGCGATAGGTGATCTAGTAGCCATGGCATTAGAACTAGATCCGCTGCTGCAACCTCTACCTGAGGGAAGTGACGCAGAAGAACCACGGGAATCCGAACGCTTTACTGAGCTTGAGCGTGAGATCGACAAGCTCAGTAGCCTAACTGCTGACAGCTTGCCAAACTGGGTTCGTGTCGAGCAGCTCGCCTGCGAGTTTCTAACCCTACAGTCCAAGGACTATCTGGTGGCGTCCTGGCTGTCAGAAGCCTGGACACAGCGCCATGCCATCTTGGGCGTGAGCGCCGGGCTCGGGCTTTTTGCTGGCCTTTCTGAAAAGTTCTGGGACACCAGCATCCCGCCGGTTGGGCGTCTACGTGGCCGACGCAATGCTATGTTGTGGTGGATCGATCGGGTAACCGACTGGCTGGAAAAGCAGACCGATGTGGCAATCGGTGCTGATCTCGCTGAGAAAATGATCTCAAGTGCCAAAAGGCTTGATGCGCTCATGGCAGAAAAAGACCCCGAAGCACCTTCATTGGCCAACCTTTTGTCGCATCTGCAGCGTATCCCAGTCGAGCAACCCGCAGTTACATCAATTGCTGCACCGCCGGTTTCACCAGCAACTGAACCGGCAGAGCCCGCCACGCCAGACTCGGGGCAACAGAGCACGGCAGCCACTGTTGACACCACCCCTGCCACCACCTCGCCCGCCACGGTATCTGCTACAGCCATCAAAGCCCCGAGTTTTTCCGGCTCAGTCGAGATCAACAGTTTCGATGACGTTGTACGGTTACTTAAACCAGCACAGGACTATATCGCTCAAATTGGGCCTGCCCTGTTGGCGTTTGACCATGCCCATCCGCTGGCGATTTACTTGTCGCGCTTTGCAGCACGAGCCGCGATATTTGAGATCCCGCCTGCAACCAATGGACAAACTGCGATTGCCCCACCACCGGTAGCGATCGTAGATGCCTTTGAGAAAGTCTCTGGCTCTAAAAATGCACAAAACCTGATCGAGTTCTGTGAGTCTCGCGTACGAGCATTCCCTTTCTGGCTCGATATGGACTATCACTCGGCACGCGGCTTTGCGATGATGGGTTCGGCTGGTGCCAAGATGCGCGAAGGAATCATCGACATGCTACTGGCATTTGTTAGTCGTATTCCTACCATTGAACAGTTCACATTCTCTAATGGCATGCCATTTGCAAGCCTTGAAACTATCAATTGGATCAAACAATGTCGCGATGAACGTGCTGGCAAAGGACATCAAGATACCTTCGACGAAGTACGCTCTAACGCCCAAGCTCAATTGGCTGAAGGGAAACTAGGCGATGCTCAAGAAATTCTGCAAGGCTATATCGCCAACAACCGTAGCCAACGTGAGCAATTTCGGGCACGGATCGAATTAGTACAAATGTTGCTTTCCCAAGATCCACAGGCTGACCTGCTGGCACTCGTAGAGCCGCTGATTGATGATTGCAAACGGCTAACGCTTGAGCAATGGGAGCCCGAACTTGCAAGCCAAGCCTGGTCGCTCAAGGTTCGCGCTGCACGCCAGGTGGTAGAGAGCAGCAACACCGAAATAGATGCCAATCGCAGGACGTTTGCCCGCACACAAATGGAAGAAGCACTTAAGCATCTGTCAGTCACGGACTTTGCAACAGCCGCCAGACTGGCGTCGTAAACACAACAGAGGATTTCTGGCCATGCCTTTGCGAGTGCTAATCGTGGAAGACGAGACTGATTTTCGGGAAGGGCTGTGTGATTTGCTAAACCTTGAAGGATTTCAGGCACACGGTGTTGGATCGTTCGGAAGTTATAAGGCATGGCGTGCGTCGAACTCTTGTGACCTTCTGATTCTGGATCGCAATCTACCCGATGGTGATGGGCTTGAAATCCTAAAGATTCACCGTCGTACAGAAAACACGCCCGCCATCATGCTCACCGGAGCAGGGCAAATCGAAGACCGCATTCAAGGCATGAATGCTGATGCAGACTACTACCTAGTCAAGCCCGTCATCACCGATGAACTGATTGCCATCTTGCGGCGCTTTGAGCGCAAGCTTGGTGAAGCGGGCCAAGCCGATGCCTGGGTGCTTGACCCCGTACGCTGGCATGTCACCACGCCTGGCGGCATCAAGATATCGCTCACCAAAAGCGAAGTGGCCATCATGGCCTGCTTTATTGAAAAAGCCGGTATGACAGTCAGCCGTGATGATGTCATCGAAGCGCTCGGTGGCGATCCGATGACCTATGACCCTCGTCGCCTTGAGATCGCCATTCGTCGGTTGCGCAAAAAGATGGAAGAAAACACTGCTGAAGCATTCCCGCTCACCACCGTTTACGGTGAGGGCTATTCTTTCAACAGCCCGATCTCAAGTTTATGAATGGGTTTGTAGATCCGAGTTGATGGGCAAGACAATCGTGAACCGAGTTCCCCGACCTGCTGGGTTGTCGCTAGCAGCAACCGACCCCCCGTGCAACGTCACAATCTTGCGCACAAACGGCAACCCGAGTCCGACGCCCAGCACCGGGCTATCCGGATCAATCCGGAAGTATTCATCAAACACCTTTGCTTGCAATTCTTTGGCAATACCAATGCCTTGATCAGTCACATCAATTCGTAGGCTGCTGCCCTCGCGCGTAGCAGTCACACTGACAGTGGTCCCAGCCGGTGAGTATTTACAAGCGTTATCAATCAGGTTCAGCACCGCGATTTGCAACAATCTCTCATCGGCATCAACAACCCCGATAGGTGAATTCAACGAACAATCGATTCGATGGTTGGCGTGGTAAGCGTGGCATTTGGCAACCAGTTCCTCAAACCACTCGTCAAACTCGATCGGCTGCGTGTGCAGCTTGTCTGTGGCGTTTTGCAGGCGATCACTCTGTAACCATTTCTCAAACAGAAGCGCCAAGCGCTGTGCAGCTGATCTCACAGTACCGATTCGTTTGCCTGAATTGTCGATACCGGCCGTCAGTTCGCGCTGCAAAAGCGAGGTCTGAGTTTCGATTACACCCAAGGGGTTGCGAA
The DNA here is from genome assembly GCF_022811525.1 of Orrella daihaiensis. NCBI lineage: Bacteria > Pseudomonadati > Pseudomonadota > Betaproteobacteria > Burkholderiales > Alcaligenaceae > Orrella > Orrella daihaiensis. The sequence continues at coordinate 2,480,772 of NZ_CP063982.1, forward strand.
ACTCATGCGAGATCATGGCACCAAACCGGACATACTGCTCGCGCAAGCGCTTCTCAGCATCAAGCGAAGCCTGCAACTGCGCTGTACGCTCGACTACAGTCGCTTCGAGCTTGCGCTCTGAATCCTGCAGGGTGGCAATGAGTGCCGCACGGGCAGCAAGCGCTTGCTGCTGCGCTAGTATCGTTGCCTGGTACTGCTGCCGAACCCGCACAAATAGTGCCACGGAAAAAAGCAACGCCGCCACGCCAGTGGCGATTTGCATCACATACAGGGTAAAGAGATTGCTCGCCACCCAGTCCATCGATCGCGTTGACGCAATTAAGGCACCTGCCCAAACCACCATCCAAGCCGCAAAAAAATAGGTCTCACTGCGCCGGCCCGCACGTGCAATCCACAGTACTGTCAGTACAACCACAGAACTGATGAGCGTAAAGACCGCGAACAGGCTATCGAGCACGGTGAACCTAAAGTCAAACATCCCACTGGCAGCAATCCCAAGCGCCAGACCCAGATAGGCCCAGGCAAACCAGCGCAAGGACTTCTTTAACAGCCCTGAGAGGTTCACATCCCGCAAAAACGCACTGGTCAACCATAGCGAGAAAGCACCAGCCAAGGCAAATGCCGTTGACTGCAGGACCAACTCAGGTAGCGTTAAGTGTGGCCACAAAAACACCCGACCAAGGCCATTACCGACGAATATTGCAAATTCACTGGCGAGCAAGTAAGCACTAAAAATCAGATAGGTCGCATCTTTGACCGACCACGCAAACAATAAAGCGTAAAGCAAGAGTGCCGCCAAGGAACCGAAATACAGCGCCTGTGCAAACAGGTGGTTGCCTTCCTGGACAAGAAATGCGGATTCAGTCTGTAGCTGTAAGGGCAAGGTCACTGGGCCATCAGGCACTACCCTGGCATAGATCGAAACAATGCCCGGGTGCAGCGTGATGGGCTGTGCATGATAGCGGTACTTTGAGAATGGCAATGACTTCTTGGCAGCCGATACAAAACCGGAACCCTCTTGGTGAGGAATAAACCATTCAATGTCTCGCAAGTTGCCATAAGGGATATCGAGGACCCAGTCTGGGCTCACCCCTTTAGAGACTTGCAGTTCAATGCGAAGCCACAGAACCCCGGCGTCTCGCGAAAGATTAAGCGCCGTGCCACTGACCTTGGGCTTGACAAACCGGGACTGCCAGTCCGGTGTGTTGATGGTCTCAATATCTAGCGCAGTAGGCGCATCGCGCAGGATAGACACTTCATGCGCAAGATTAATAGTGGAAGTGCCGGGCACGACGACAATTGCTGCCGTGGAAGACACTGGCAACAGCAACGCAAAAATGAGCGATAACAATGATAGATAACGATTTGTCATTGGCCTGTCATCAAAACAGCCTGACAGCATCGCTCAGATGCAGTCAGGCTTGAACCTCGTCAGACTTTATCGATCAGGACTTGGGTGCGTTCCACGAATCCTGAGCTTCGATGCCATCAGGCGTAAACGTTTCTACGATCGTCTCGTAAGTGAACGCCACCTCTTCCATATGCTCAATTGGCTTGTTGTCAGGATCGAGGCAGTTGGGCACAAACTTTCTCATGGAGGTAATGATCGCATTCTTGATCTCAACTGTGTAATACAGCTCCTCCTTACCCTGGGGCGAAATGCGGTAGTACTCAAGCTTGGCACTGGTCAACTGCTCACCTGAGGTCAAGGCTTGAAAGAGCTTGGGTGAGGACTTATCGATGGTCTTTAAGATGGTCAACGGTAGGTGAATGCGCTTGCCCGTGGGCAGGCCGGTCTGGATCGACTTTGGAATTTCAATGGTGTGATCTACACCCTGGACAAGAATCTTGCCCTCGTGGTTCTCGATAGTGCAGCCACCTTCAATACTACCTTGGGTCTGACCGGTGACTGAAAGGTATCCTGGCATTGGCATGATCGTTCTCCTTCGATAGGTTGCCTTGTATCAATTACCTTTATTAATTTCTTGTTGTCTTTAATTGGATTTACTTGAAATTCAACCTTGATTCAACATGGCTCCATCTTAAAAATCATCTACGGCTATGGCCATGCCCAGGCACCGAACAATTGCGACAAATAACGACATTAGGCAAACCAAACATGTATTTGAGTGTTGTCATCACCCCGTCATCGTGACACACCACTTAAGGCACCCACCAGCGAAATGTCATGGAATGTAATAAACAGTCAGCGCACAGCCTGCCAAACTCGAACAACATGAACATTGCCACCCCTTCGGACACAAGTCCGCGAGGGTAACTATTGTTCAAAGCGACGCAATACGTATGAGTGCCGACAAAACGGGATCCATTGATTTGACAACACAGGTAAGCAACTGGGAAATAGGGGGTTGGATCGCCACTTTGGTGCTCTCACCCGTTTGTTATGTGGTAGCGCATCACCTCGGCATGACGATGCAAGGGTCGCTCTTTACTGCCATCATGGCTACCGTTATTCTGATGTGGTTGTTTAACCTGGTTGACGATTACATTCCGCCCCTCATGGGCATGTTCGCGGGCCTATTTTTTGGGTTGGCGCCTGCTTCTGTAGCACTCGCGGGCATGGCATCACCGAGCCTCTTGACCCTCATGGGCGTGTTTGCGCTAGCGTCTGTGATAGCAGAGTCTGGGCTAAGCCGACGGGTCGTGCTGAGTCTGCTCCTAAAGTTGCCAAACCGGTTTTTCTGGCAAGAAAACATTCTTGTCTTCTGCGGCCTGCTGCTATCACTTGTGTCACCATCAGGCAACAGTCGTATCTCTCTGCTGCTGCCTTTATTCAAGGAAATGTCGCAGAGCTTGCACTTACCCAAAAGAGGGGTAGCGATCACGTCCCTAATGGCTGCTACTTATGGTGGTGCCATGCTGTTTTCTACTGCGCTAGCCAACAGCAAGTCGGCCAGTGTAGCCGCCATGAGCATGCTGCCAACCTACCTACAGAATCAATATTTGGGCATATTCTGGCTGATGGCCGCTGCCTTGCCAATCATTTTTTTAGTGGTGATTCATCTGGCGAGCATCAAGGTCATGTTTCGCGGCGAAACGCCCAGCAAAATTGACAAAGACACGGTACGAGCCCAGCTCAAGGCGCTTGGCAAACCTGGCTACAACGAGAAGTGTGGCGCCATTGCCTTCCTGTTTTTCTTCATCGGGTCGCTCACCACCGGGATTCACTTTGTCAATATCGCCAATATCGCCGGGATGACAATCTTACTGTTGCTTTTGGCTGGTGTTTTCACCAAAGCAGGGTTTCAGAAATCGATTGACTGGCCCATGATTTTTTTCATGCTAAGCATGGACAGCATGATGCGAACCCTGAGCTATCTTGGCCTGGACCAGCAATTGTCAAACTTTATGGGCAGCTTTTATACCTTTGTGGATGGCAGCTTCGTGCTCTATACCTTGGCAACACTAGCCACAACCGTTGTCATGCGACTGGCCTTTCCGGTAGCAGCTGGCATGTTGCTAAGCTTCATCATCCTTTTGCCAATCACAATCACCCAAGGCTACAGTCCCTGGATATGCCTGTTTTTAACAGCCATGTTCAGTGATATCTGGTTCTTTCGTTATCAAAGTTCAGTCTATCTGACCGCCTGGAACTCCAATGCCGTGCTCGACTTCGAACACAAATGGTTTATGCGGCATAACAATGTCATGAACCTCGCACGTGTGCTGTGTGTTTTTGCAGCGATACCCATTTGGCAATGGATGGAACTCATATGAGAGCGCGGGCACTTCAGTGGATTATCACCCTGACGGTTGCGTCATTTTTAGCTTGGGTTTTTGTTATAAGCGTGACAAAGCCCCGGATTCTTGTGCTTCAGTCACTCAGCCAGGATTCCGATTGGGCTAAGAAGATTGAGCACGGGATGCAAGAACAACTGCGACAAAATAAACTACCGGTGGCTGTCGACTTTCATTACATGAACCTTGATACCGACGGCACTCAGCCTAACGTTGCTGTGGCTGCTGCTTTGCGAGCAATTCGAGCGTCACAACCTGACCTGCTGATTTCTGTCGATGATGAAAGTAACAAGCTTGTCACCAGTCAGCTTAGTCCCACGTCACGTCCCGCTGTCGCATATCTGGCCATTCTCGAAACTCCGGCTACTTATGGCTATAGCCCCAACACTCGAGCAACTGGCCTAGAGGAACAAGTCCCTCATGAGGCAATTATTGATTTGCTGGCCAAGCTCAAGCCTTCAAAACCGCTTCGGATCGCCATTATCGGAGTAGATAGCGCCACTGGCAACGCAGAGATGAAGCGGCTCCTTGCTTCGGACTGGCAGCATCACAGCATTGGCCCTACCAAGCTAGTAGAAACCAATAAGCAGTGGCAGGAATTCGTTCTGAATGATGCAAAAGATGCCGATGTCTTGCTCGTGCTTGACACCGATATGCTTCAAGCCGAAGAGGTCGGTGTTTTAATGCCCGTCTCTGAAATTATTCAATGGACAGAGACGAATGCTCGAGCGCTACCGATTGGCATCCGGGAAAACTATGTTACGCATGGCGGTGGCCTGGCAATCAGCGCCCCCCCATCGGTATATGGCAAATTAGCCATGCAATTGGCACTTCAATGGATTGACGATGGGCTTGAGTCTGGCGTTCCTGCGCCAATCCAAGTGCCCTATTTCTATGTATCGATAAGGGCGTCAGCTACGGAGAAACGAGGCATCGAGCTACCATTGGTCTATCAGGAGCTGGCAAGGTCTACCGGTGGTCTGTATCCTTGAGGCAACCTGATGCAACTGTTGTGTTTAATTGCGAACACACCACACCCGAACAAACAATACGGCATATCACCGAACACTTATGTTCCCTTCAGACTTCACCTACGAGTTTTTTACGCTACTGGTCATTCTCGATCCGATCGCCACGGTGCCAATATTTCTGGCGGTCAGTTATGGGCTAGGCTGGCAAGACCGCTTGAGAGTTGCCTTGATGGCGCTCGGGGTTGCATTTGGCATCCTGACTGCGTTCATTTTTTTGGGACTAGAGTTCCTCAAGGTTCTCGATATCTCCACCACATCGTTTCAGCTAGCTGGCTCATTGATTCTATTTTTACTGGGCTTGGATATGGTCACCGGCAGGCTACAGGTGGAGATCGCGAAATTGCCAGCTAACGCAACGATCTTACAGCGATCTATTTACCCGCTAGCCATGCCCACCATTGCCGGTGCCGGGGCGATTTTGACGGTGGTAATGCTGTCAGACAATCATGCGAGAGTCCTGGCCGAGCAATTGCGGACTACGATGGTACTGGCTGCTTGTCTACTGGTTCATTTGGTTTCGTTTACGGTCAGTGGATTCATCATGCGCTATCTGGGTCTGGCCGGCATTCAAATCGTCACGCGGGTGTTTGGCTTGATGATTTGCAGCATTGCCGTGTCTGGTGTGGTGACAGCCATCAAGTTGAGTTTTGGATTGAGCTAGCGCAAGAAGAACAAGCTCAACCTCGATGTCTAGCCTCCCAAGCGGCCAGGCGCTTGCATGTTGCGCTAGCCCATCACAATTTCGGGGCGATTGACTCGTATTCGAACTACTTCCGACGAGTTCCGACAAACTCCGACATTGACTGAACGCCTGGCAATCATCCAAGCCTAAGTAAAGGCTAACGGCGTTCACGTTAGTACGATTGCACGTAACGCGCTGTAATGTACGTGAACCGGTTGAAACCCTAAACTAGTCTCAATAGATACCAAATTTAAATCTGAACTATGTCCACTCATCACGCGACTCACCTTTGGATCACTGACATTACTAGACGAGCACGTTCAGGCGAACTTAACAAAGCAATCGAGTCAAGTTTTGGAAGTGCTGACCGAGTTCAGGAAATTACGGCTGCCATCGAGCTGCTCGGACAAGGCAATGTCTCAGCTTTACCCAAAATTTCAGTCCTGAGCCAAGCGCAACTTGAAGGTCATCTCGGTGCGTACAGTTCAGAAACCGACACGATTTTCATCAGTCACGAAGCCTTGCAATATCCCTTGATTGCGCTTGAGGTGCTGACCCATGAGTTAGGGCATTCGGTTGCCAGCCGCTACTACGCCGATACAGTTGATCCTGAAGCTGCTTATCAATTCACCGAGGTACTACTGGGTCAAGACCACGCACTCGTGCTGTCTTCTAGTGCCCGCCACGAACACACGACGCAAAGCGATGAACACAGCGATCAATTCATCTTACCTGGTACACATATTCCTTCGGATCTTCAATGGTTCGACACATCGCTGCATATTGACTGGGCACGCGCGCAGCTGCCCATGCTCAATGCTCGAGCATTTGATTTACTCAAGCTTGGTCAGAATGATTCAGATGCCTTCGTCGGAGTCGCGCGGGTCGGGGTTTTTTCACCATACGGTCTGCAAACGGATAGCAGCACTCACTTTGATAACAATAACGTTCGCGGCAGCTTAGAGTCTATGCGCAAGCGCTGGACCAATGGGATTGAGCGCTTTGACGATACGGATATTGGTCGAAAGCTAAACCTACCATTTGTCGATAAAGCCTTGGTTGGTCCCTCATTCGATGGCGCCAACGCGGGCGTGGAGAATTTGCTTTATCGCTTTGGCCAGATTACTCACGCCATGCAGGATTTCTATTCACACTCGAATTGGATCGAAATGGTGCGCGGCACTCGCAATGAGTGGATAACGCCTGACACCTTGCTGGACGCTTCGTTCGATTTACCAGTGCAACTTAATCCAGGTAGTTATCTGAATAACGCACCCGATGTCATGGTCGCCATGAGCGGGCCCGATTACGACGCAACGCTTGCACTTGCTGGGACTGGCATCTACGCCACCGGGCCCAAGTCGGTTTACTGGTGGGTCAATGATCGGCAAGACGGCTGGGGTGAAACGTTTGCCAACCCGCTATCAGGTGGCGAAATAGGTGGTCTGATGACCGGTGCCGTGAATTCGGCAGTCTACTATGACACCAACTACAGCGTGCCACTTAGAGCGGTTGATCGGGCAGGGTTTCTCGACAAAGAGTATTACCGCGGCTTTTCTCACGGCGGCTTAGCCGGAGAGATCATAGGCCAGTGGATGAGCCCCTTATCCAAAGACAAAGCAGATAACGGGCGGTTTGCCGACAAAAGCGCGAATCGGGTTCTGTTTGAAGACGCACAAGCGTACGCCGCGCTACAAGTAAGACACGACTTTGACCGCATGGGTAACCTGATTTTCAAGAACCATGGCATCGATGGCCTGCAAAAGTTTGCCAACTTTGCCATTGTTGAGTCTGATCGCGATTTATTTGTCTCAACCTACAGCCAGCCTAATGCGCGCTGGGACTGGAATGCTACCGATGCGGCGTTTGCCCCGGTGATGGCATTTATGTCAGCCCCAGAAGATGAGGGCCATGATCACGCTGAAGACTTCCATTTCGATGAAGCAAACATGCGCTTTATCGAGGTTTTCTATACAAGCGATGCCCCCAATTTCACCACACAAGCTAACCGCACTTATCTTACCCAAGTCAATATTGACGGGCAGTGGTTTGATGCCGCAGAAGGCCTAATCAACACCCACCACGATCACATGCACGACTATGGGCCCGAAGCCTTTTTACCTGCGTCGGTACAACACGCTGACACCGGGGGACGCATGCTCTACAGCGACTCCAACCATGATGAGGGCCATTACCTTGGAACCATCTACTCAGTGGTCAACGTGAACTTTGACGCCCGCGTCTATATCAACCATTTCGATGTCGGTTTGGACGAGGTGCACGTAGTCGACACTCAAGGCGCTCTGATAGAGGCAGTTGACATCGATCGTGCAGACTATGCCCAAACGCGCCAGTATTTGCTGGACACCTATAACATCAAGCTCAATGCCCGCCCGGAAACCCAAGTACTCAGCCACGCACTGGCCATTCGTTCGTCAGAAGTCAACGGATCGGTGATTCTGCAAGCTTCTGATTTTTTTGCTAGCCCAGATTCTGTGCATGCTGCAAATCATGACCCTGACGCCGGCCTTCATACCGATGTGCGGTTCGCAGGACATGATCAGACACGAGCATGGCTCACCTTACTGGAGGATGGCACACTTGAAATCAGCGATGTCAGCCTCGCACCACAAGGGATCCATGAGATCTACGTCAGTGTGCACGATGAAGCTGGTTTACTTGAAGGAGCCATGATCACGCTAGCCATTGATCCAGAAATCACCGTGGGCTCAACAGCCTACGACCCCATGAGTCAAATCGATCTGTCGTTTCGAAATCCCAGCGAATCGGCCATTGGCATTTTTGGGCAAGTCGTCAACGATCACGGCCTACCAGTTTCATTCGTAGAACACTTCGGTGTGCGCATCGGGGATGCAGCTGGTGTACCCACTGGTCTAGACGCTAGCGCTATCTCCAGTAATCTCGCTGACTCAATCGACCATGGCACGATGCAATTTTTTGCGCTTCACTACGACACGCAACAGATGGTGGCCTTGGCGATCACTCAAACCGGCCAAGACCAGTATGCTCTATCTCAAGGTGACGAGATCTTGGCTGACTTGTCCGTCAGCCAGAGCACCGGCGTATCATCGACTTACATTGATGAGATCTACGTTAATGGCCTAGAAGACGTGCTACTCGGGATTCCGTTGAACACCTCGGTCGTTGAACCTGTTTCGAATTCGCCTAAACAAGATCACCAGATCAGCATCGAGGCAACCGCGGCGAGTGAGTCCTACTACAGCGGTGAGTTTGGATTTTTTGTGGCAGATTTGCAATCAGGTTATGTGATTGACCCAAACTCTGGCGTAAAACTCGAGAATGTTGGACTTTCTCCAAGCAACATCCGCGACTACTCAGTGTTTTCGATCGCAAACATAACCGAGGCAGCTTCTCGTATGACAGCCAGTTTTGTACTGAACGCTGACCTGAACCTCAATAATCTCGCACTTTTTCCCTATTACCAAGTTGAGACACATCAGGGTAGTCAACTGTTTATTTCTGGTGCGGGTGCTCAGCGCGATGGTACTAGTCACGTGGTGCGCGTTGCCAACAACACCTTCGGTGTGGAGGACTTGGTCGGTGGCGACTATGATTTTGATGATGTGGTGGTGACGTTGAATTCGATCATTGTTTCTGACTTCGTATAAGCATCTCCGGTAGCCGATGGTAACGGCTACCGTTACTTACAGCTCACTGAATCAGGCCTTCGGGGCGTTCCAGGAATCCTGGGCTTCAATCCCGTCTGGCGTGAAAGTCTCGACAATGGTCTCATAGGTAAACGCTACTTCTTCCATGTGCTCAATCGGCTTATTGTCTGGATCAAGGCAGTTTGGCACGAATTTGCGCATCGAGGTGATGATCGCATTCTTGATCTCCACCGTGTAATACAACTCCTCCTTGCCCTGCGGCGAAATCCGGTAGTACTCCAGCTTCGCACTCGTTAACTGCTCGCCTGAGGTCAAGGCTTGAAAGAGCTTGGGTGAAGCCTTGTCGATCACCTTGGTAATTGTCATCGCCCCGTGAATCCGCTTGCCTGTCGGTAGCCCCGTCTGGATCGACTTCGGGATCTCGATGGTGTGGTCCACAGCCTGAACTAAAACCTTGCCCTGGTGGCCGTCAATCGTGCAGCCACCCTCGATATTGCCCTGGGTCTGGCCGGTCACTGATAGGTATCCTGGCATTGGCATAATCATTCTCCTTAAGATGGTTTAGCCTTAACTTAATTACCTTGTTCAACGTTGTCTTCAGTTGACTTACTGTTTCAACCTCGATTCAACATGGCTCCATCTTAAAAACCCCCATCTCTCGCCACCACTCGTCAATCCCGTGAAATTGCGACAAATTCCGACTCGGCTCGGCGCTTGTCAGGATGCTTGTGAGGGCCCTTACCTGCCTATGCCGACCACGCTCACCATCTTTGGCAAATGATTTTGATCAACAGAAGTCACTAAAATCTGATACAAACATTACTTCACATTACAAAGTTGCTCAGCATGCGGGTGCTAGTAGTCGACGACGAAACGGATTTCCGTGAGTCACTAATCGAAATCCTCGAGATCAAGGGCCATACAGCGCTCGGCGCTGGGTCGGTGGCGGAGTATTTCACCCTGCAAGCGGCTAACAGGTTTGATTTAGTGGTGATAGACCGGCAGTTACCGGACGGGAATGGGCTCGAGATCCTGCAACACATCCGTAAAACCCACAAAGTGCCTGCAGTTCTGATTACAGGTTCAGCCGAATTCAAAACTGCTGACCCGGTATCAGAAGCTGTGCCCGATCTCTGCATTGCTAAACCGTTTGCGGTGCAACCACTTTTAGACTTTATTGAACAATTGCGCGCTCAAACGTCAACATAGCGCTTGACCCAGACAGTGAATGTTGAACCCTGATTGAGTCGGCTGTGAACCTCTACACGACCTTCATGCAGTTCAGCAATTCGTTTGACAAACGATAGCCCCAGCCCAACCCCTACAAGCCTGTCTGAACTAGGTAACTGAACATAGGGCTCAAAGATTTCCGCCTGTCTTTCCAAGGCGATACCCGAACCCTCGTCCTTAACAAACAAGCCAACCCAGTCGTCTCTGAGTTCTATGCCGACACAGACGGTAGTGCCCTTAGGGCTGTACTTGCAGGCATTGTCTACGAGATTGAGCAATGCCATACGCAAGAGACCGAAATCAGCTCGAATCACCAATGGCGCTTCGGTGCTAACACTCAAAATCTTATGATCTGGCTGATACGCGCGACTGCCCGTAACAACGTCCTGGATCAGGCCGATGGTGTCAATCGGCAGCGGTGTAATCTTGGCAAACGCCTGGCCTAGCCGATCGCTTTGTAACCACTGGTCAAACAAACTAGTCAAGCGTGTCACAGCACTGCGAATCACTCCAATCCGTTTAGTGATCTTGGCAGGCTCAGGTACGGGATCTAGTTCAAATAATGCGTTCTGTGCTTCGATGACATTTAGGGGATTGCGAAACTCATGCGCAATCATGGCACCAAACCGCACGTACTGCTCTCGAACCTGCTGTTCCTTGACCAGCATGGCCCTTAGCTCCTGTGTGCGAACATCAACCGCAGTCTCAAGCCGCTCCTCGGAGTCTTTGAGTGCCTCGACGGCCTCTTGCTGAGCCTGAAGCAGACGCTTTTGAGCAAGCTCGCGTTCTTGCCGCTCTGAGCGCAAGCGATCTGCTAACGCGAACGAGAAAAACAACGCCTCGAGACCGGAGCTAATCTGCATGGCGTAAAGTGTTAACACATTGCTTGGCAGCAAATCAAAGGCTCGCAACGTTGCGATTATCGCCCCCGCACACAAAAATCCCCAAGACAAGACAAAATACCGCGCTTCGTGAACGCGTTGCCAAACGGCCAGGTAAATCGATGCACCAAGACAGACCAGCGTGCCGATGGTTGAAAACCAGAAAAGGGTCATCAGCAGAAAATTCACTGAGAAATCAATCAACAAGCTCAACAATAAAGCGATGGCGATAGCAGCAAACACCACGATGGCAAGCAGAATCGCTTTATAGGCAAGACGTGCTCGCGTGTGCAGTTGCAAAAACTGAGCAGTAAACCAAAACGAGAATAGACCACCCAAGGAGAAAAATAGAGTCTGTGATATCCGATCGAAGTAAGGCCAATCGGGCCAGATAAACAATCGGCCGTAGCCGTTTCCAGCAAACATGCCCATCCAAGCACAGACGATGAACAAGCAGTAGACGAAATATCGCCAATCCCGGTTGGTCAAAAAAATCATGAAGTTGTAAAGCAACAAGCTCAGCAGCCCACCGTAATAGAGGAACTGCACCATGGTGTCAGTCAGTTGAGCTCGTCCGTATAAATCTGTTTGCATAAGCACCAATGGTGCAGTCAACGAGTATGACGATTGCAGTCTCAGGTAGAAAACCTGAGGCTCTTCAGAGACATCCACATAGAAGGCATGCACACGTGTAAAGATCTGCCGCTCATTAGAGTCGCGCATGGTGCCTGATGCTGCTCGGCTGTCGCCTGCCCCATACCATTGGACGTCATCGATGCCGACGTAAGGAATCTCGAGGATCCAGCGCTCGGGCGCAGTGGCATCACGTGAGAGCTCTAATTTGACCCAATAGGCTGCGGTCGTAAAACCAAACGCGAGCGCATCGGTACCAGCCGGCAAAGGCTTAAACCGGAATTTGGTGGGGTCTGACTCGATTTGCTCAAGTGTCAATTCACCGCTCTCATCAACAAGCAGTTGTGCATAAGGGGTCAGGTTGACTTCGCGATCGTTAGCCGTGAGCGTAAATGCTCGCACGTGGGAGACAACACCGATCAAGCAGAGAAAACAAGTAGCGAGCAAAACCCTTGCGAGAAAAACGCTGCACGATTGTGCATGCGCTCTCATCACTGCCCCGAACAAACTGCAACACCCCGGTTGCACAAGCAACCAGGGTGCAGAGCCAGTTGGCTCAGAGAATCAAGCCTTCGGGGCGTTCCAGGAATCCTGGGCTTCAATCCCGTCTGGCGTGAAAGTCTCGATGATGGTCTCATACGTAAACGCCACTTCTTCCATGTGCTCAATCGGCTTATTGTCCGGATCAAGGCAGTTTGGCACGAATTTGCGCATCGAGGTGATGATCGCATTCTTGATCTCCACCGTGTAATACAACTCCTCCTTGCCCTGCGGCGAAATCCGGTAGTACTCCAGCTTCGCACTCGTTAACTGCTCGCCTGAGGTCAAGGCTTGAAAGAGCTTGGGTGAAGCCTTGTCGATCACCTTGGTAATTGTCATCGCCCCGTGAATCCGCTTGCCTGTCGGTAGCCCCGTCTGGATCGACTTCGGGATCTCGATGGTGTGGTCCACAGCCTGAACTAAAACCTTGCCCTGGTGGCCGTCAATCGTGCAGCCACCCTCGATATTGCCCTGGGTCTGGCCGGTCACTGATAGGTATCCTGGCATTGGCATAATCATTCTCCTTAAGATGGTTTAGCCTTAACTTAATTACCTTGTTCAACGTTGTCTTCAGTTGACTTACTGTTTCAACCTCGATTCAACATGGCTCCATCTTAAAAACCCCCATCTCTCGCCACCACTCGTCAATCCCGTGAAATTGCGACAAATTCCGTCTTTCAATTCTGCAACAATAGCCTAGAAGACCGAGCTCTCGTGACACCAACCTCGAATCGACACACACCGTAATATTGTGGCCACATGGCGAGATCAAGGTAACCCAGTCTGCTTTCTTCAAATCAAGACCAGTGACTTTCATGACCAACCTTCAGGCTCAGATTGCTCTTCCCAAACTGCAAGCTTTTGCAAGTTTTCTGTTGCCCAACCCTGAATACTTGCGATACTGTAAGTATGCTAGCAGTCAAGCGCCATCGAACGGGTCGCCTGGACTTGCTAAATAGTCAATTCACTAGCACGTAAACGACACCATCTGACCTCAAATAAGACTCTTCTGATGACAAATCCCCTTATCGCAATTTCAAGCGCCGTTATCTTGGCATCCACTGTGCCACTGGCCGCATTGGCCCAGAGCAACGCTAACCTCCCGGCCACTCCCGCCAATGACGCCGAAGTCGCAGCACGTTTTAAAGCCGCCGACAAAAACGGCGACGGCAAAGTGACCAAAGAAGAAGCCGAAGCCAGCCTGCCCCGAGTCGCTCTAGCCTGGGAAAAAATAGACATCGACAAAAAAGGCTACATCACGCTTGAGCAACTTCAACTGATCGCTGCCAACAACCGCTAGTCCTCATGTCGCACACGGGTTCACCACTGATCTGCCATCACTGCGGTGCGTCGTTTATGCGTGTGCCGGTACAAAAGGACCATGTCGCGCTCTGCCGGCGTTGTGATACCGTACTTGAAACTCACGCCAGCCTAGGCCCTGACGGCTGGTGTGCGTTGGCGCTCACCGCTTTGATCACTTTCGCGCTAGCTAACCTCTATCCAATCGGTACTTTGCTATTTCAAGGCTCGGGCCAATCGGCAACATTTCTGCACACAGTCATCGTCGCCTGGGAAGCCGGTTATCCCTGGGTTGCTGTGCTGACCGGAGCAACTGGCTTTGCTTTGCCGGCTCTACACATCACCCTCTTACTGTGGTTATTGATTCCGCTAAGTTTTGGGCGCGTGGCCCCAGCGTTTGAGCGTGTCGCTGATCTGATTGACCGCATCACCCCGTGGTCAATGGTGCCGGTGTTTTTATTGGGCGCTTTAGTGGCGATCGTCAAGCTCGTCGATCTGGCCACCCTGAAATTGGGTGTCGGACTGTATGCCACGGTAGTGACGGCCGTCTTGCTAACGGGACTTGCGCGACTAAACGGCCAGAAACTCAGAAACATGGCACAGGATTCAGGACTTAATGTTGCCAACGCGCATGCACACCCACCACCTTCGCCCAAACTGATCAATCGCACCTGGGCGCTGCTGGTCACCGCCTGTATTCTCTATATACCCGCCAATCTGCTGCCGATTATGTATGTAGATGCCATCAACGGATCTTCTGGACACACCATTATGGGAGGTGTAATAGAACTATGGCATGGTGGCGCATGGGATATTGCATTGGTGGTGTTTATTGCCAGCGTGTTTGTGCCCACTCTCAAGCTCTTTGCGTTGGGCGTACTCGTGTGGCTCACCCAGAAACGATCCTCTTTGAACCTAAAAGCGCGCACCCGTATCTACGGAATGGTTGAATTCATCGGACAGTGGTCCATGTTAGATGTATTTGTCGTTATCTTGCTGGCTGCCCTCGGTAAGTTCGGCGCATTACTTGATATTTCACCAGGCGCTGGTGCGGCTGCATTTGGTGGTGTGGTAGTACTGACAATGATTGCAGCCATGGGATTTGATCCACGCCTGGCATGGCGAATCGCCGGCCATCGACGTCATCTAAGCCCTGCAGAAAAAGCGGATACGAATGACATACAAACCCACACAGGAATGGTGAGCCATGGTTGACCCAGCAGATAAACCTGCCCCTTCTGACCAGCAGCCCGCAAACATGGATCTTGCCAAATCAGCCCAACCGCCTCGTATTGTGCGCAAGCGCAAGGGCAACTTTTGGTTGGTGTGGCTAATCCCACTCGTGGCCTCACTGATTGGCTTATCCATTGTGTGGCACGATTGGTCAAACCGCGGGCCTACGATCTCAATTCGCCTGGACTCAGCCAGTGGCCTGGAAGCTGGGAAAACACAAATCAAGTTTCGGGATGTGGTGGTGGGCACCGTCACGAACATTCGGCTAAGTGATACCGGTGACGAGGTACTGGTCGATGCTGAATTGAATCTCGATGCGAAGGGGCTCGCCAAAGAAGGCACCCAGTTTTGGGTCGTTCGACCCACCATTGGACTGTCCGGTGTCAGCGGGCTTTCCACCCTTTTGTCCGGTGTTTACATCAATGCAGACACCAAAACCTTTAAAAGCAATGCCCCTGAAAAACTCAATTTCGTCGCCTTGACAGAGCCGCCTGCAATTTCTAGCGATCGACCAGGCTCAAGATTTAAGCTGCGCTCGGAAACATTAGGCTCGCTCGGGCCAGGTGCACCCATCTATTTCCTGCGCATCCCGGTGGGGGTGGTCACCAAATACGAACTTGAAGAGAATGGCAGCTTTGTTGATATCGAGGTATTTGTTGATGCGCCTTATGACAAATACGTTGGTGGCAACACGCGCTTCTGGAACGAGAGTGGTGTGTACGTCAACGTGGGCAGTGACGGCCTAACCGTCTCCACCGAGTCACTGGTCTCAGTTTTGGCGGGCGGCCTGGCATTTGGTAACTTCGGGCCACCCATCCCCTTGGCTACTAATCAAACTTTCAAGCTATACGGCAACAAAGCACTGGCCGATGAGGTTCCGATTGGTCTAGCGGTACCGGTAACCATGAAGTTCTACCAATCAACCAAAGGGCTAGAGGCTCAGGCACCGGTGACTTTCCAAGGCGTTGAAATTGGCATTGTGAACTCGGCCGATCTGGATTTCGACATCTACAAAGGTGAGTTTTTTACGCACGTTAAAGCAACGCTTTATCCGGCTCGCTTGGGTTCAGTGTTTCAAACCATGCAGCGTGCCAACCGGACTGTTGAGCAAGCCACCGAGTCACTGGCCATGATGGTCAAACGCGGCTTGCGAGCCGAGCTGAAAACCGCCAGTTTGCTAACGGGCAGCCTGTACGTGTCCATGTCGCTCGTGCGTGATGCGCCGCCGGTCAAAGAAGTGGCAGCAACCGTTCCACTGGAAATGCCAACTGTTGTCACTTCTGATCTCGAAGACATACAGAAACAGATTGCCTCGATCGTGGATAACATCAACAAAATCCCATTTGAGCAACTCTCTGCTGACTTGAGTGATTCATTGAAAGAACTGACCGAACTCGGGAAGTCACTGAACAACACACTGGCACCTGAACTGTCGGCAGTATTAAAAGACCTGCAATCCACACTCGGTCAGGTTGATGAGTTTCTTGGAGCCAGTGATGAATTACCTGCACGGCTCGACAGCAGCCTGAAGGAGATTGACAAAGCCGTGCGTGCTACTAAATCACTCATTGACGAATTACGCGCCCAACCAAACTCCATCATCTTCGGCGAACCTAGTCCGTCGTACTCACGTGACAATCTTGGGGGGACACCATGAAACACTGGCCACTACTACTGCTTGCCGCTGCCAGTCTCGCCACTGGCTGTAGCACAACGACCATCATGCACTATGACCTTCAACCAATCACCGATACGGTGCCGTCAAACCAAAGTAAAACCCTGGTGAAGTATCAGCTTGCAAGCATAGATGTGCCTGAGTCACTGGATGTGGAAACGTTGATCGTGCGCCAACCCAATAACAGCCTAATGGTGCTCTCACATGACAAATGGGTGGCACCACTTAGTCAAGTAATTCAAAATTCGCTATCAGTCACTCTCACGCAATCACTTGGCACCCCACCCATGCCAAGTACGATGCTGTTAGCTACTGAATCAAGCGCATCAGCCAACTCTGACAAGATCTTTGTGGATATGCAGCAGTTTGAAATGCAGCCTGCCAAGCTAGCCAGCATTGGAGCTCTGTGGCAAATCGATTTTGCAGGTAAGCCTGGCCAAATCATCACCTGCTACAGTGTGCTGTCTAGGCCGGTTACCCCCGGGGTAGCAGCATTAGTGACGGCCCAGCAACAAAACATGCAGCAACTAGGACAACAAATTGCTAATACCCTCCAGACCGGCACTCCACCCCAGGAAGTTAAATGCCAGGTGCAAAAAACCTAAAACTTAGCTCCCACAGTATTTGGCCCGATATACATGCCCACCCATCAAAAGAATGTCGCAGCGATTGTACTGTTCGCATTAGGCTGCATGGACTTGTTTCGCGGCCTAGCCCACACCTTCATGATCCACTGGGCAAACGACACCTTTGCGCATCTCGATTTAAGTATTAATGGCAATGATCAACTGATGCTGCTTGGCGCCTTTGGTATCTCGAACTGGCTAACCGGCATGCTGTTCATTCTGATTGCCATCAAAGCACGCGCCTTGGCAGGTGCCACGCTTGCCATTATCCTGATCGCCTACGCCATCGGCTGGCTCGGTATGCAATACGCAGGCGTTTCGCCTGAGTCGGACTTCTACGGCCGCTTCATCATGATGGGATATTTTGTCGTGTGTTTTACTGGCATTGTGTGGCAACACGTTGCCAACAGACAGGCGAACACATAGACGGGCGAACAGTCAAGAAGATGTATCTATTGATGCAGCATAAAACCTGCCTGATACCTGTTTATGCGCATTAGCTGCGTTACATTTTGGTGAATACACCGGAGAACCACATTGACCAAAAATTCCAAACAAACCCCTGCCACCCCACTGTCTGAGACCGAGATTGAAGTCCTCGACACTTTTCTGTCTGAACTCAGCGGTCCCATTCGCAGCCTTGAAGGCCTTGATGGCCTTATTTGTGCACTGAGCTGCGCCCCCACACAATTGGACTATGACCAGTACATGTCGGCAGTGTTAGGGACCGATGCATTTACAGATAAAAAGCAAAGTACTGCCATTGAGAAGCTCGTCACACAACATCAGGCTTCAGTTAAAGCCGGGCTTGATGAGACGCTCGCAACAGAGACGCTTTACACCCCAGCCTTGCTCGTCGATGAAGACGGCCTGGCACAAGGCAACCAGTGGGCACTAGCTTTTCTGCTCGGTGTGTCCATGACTGAAGGCGACTGGTCTGATTTCACCAAGGGTGACGAGATGGCTAGATTGCTATTGCCCATGATGGTGTTAGCCCATGAGCACCACCCGGATCCGCAAATGCGGCCATCGCCAATCCCCGATGAAGGTCGAGATGAACTCTTATTCATGATGACCAATTCTTTGGCTCTGATCTATGGGTATTTCAATGGCAAGCCGATAACGCCAAACTGATAAAGCCCAACTGACATCATGAGTGAACTAAATTTATCTGATGCGAACCTCTACTACGAAGTTCACGAGGCGACAAGACCATCAAACAATCCGCCATTGCTGCTCGTGGCAGGCTTAGCGAGTGACTCACAATCGTGGCAACCGGCACTTCATGCCTTGACACAGGATCGCCGTATCATCTTGCTAGACAATCGTGGCAGCGGACGAACCCGCGCACCCAACGAAATCACCCTTACCCAAATGGCGCAGGACTGTCTGGCGTTGTGTGACCACCTGAAGATCGACCAAATCGATTTGTTGGGCCATTCTATGGGCGGGTGCGTTTCGTTAAATGTCGCACGCATGGCGCCTGAACGGATACGCAAACTCATCATTTGCAACAGCACTTCACGCACTGGTGCACGCAATGACATGATGTTTACCGACTGGGCAGATGCCCTGGATGAGGCTGGTGCTACTGCACGTTGGTACCGGACGTTCTTTTACTGGATCTTCACGCGCGAGTTTTTTAACAACGAACAAGCCTTACAACAGCTCGTAAACTTAGTCATGAACTATGAATACGGTCCCAATGCAGTTACTTACCGCAGTCAGGTGAATGCATTGAAGGGGTTTGACGCAACAGCCTGGCTGTCGCAGATAACCACGCAAGCGCTGGTGATCGCAAGCAGCGAAGACTTGATATTTCCGCCGGGCGACGATGCCTCGGGCTTGGCTGCACTGCCCAACGCGCAAGTTGACGTTATACCGGGGCTCGCGCATAGTCTGCCATTAGAGGCACCTAGGGTGTTTGGTGAAAGGGTGTTAGGGTTTTTAAACAGGTAGGCTCGATCGCTTAAGCTCACTGGGGAGGATCTTTCCTATCTGATGATGCGGTAGGAGAGAACCATGGCGAAGGCTCAAAGCACGGAGTCCACGCCGCACAAGTAAATTTTTGAGGGTTTCCGAAATTGTCGTGTGACTCATGTTGAGCCCCGATCAATGCATACAACGTTATAGATCTGGCATCTATCTTGGTGTTGGCATCCTAGCTTTCTTACCATCCCCACCACCTTTCGCGGCTACACGACAAAGCTGCCCATCATTCATCCCCCACAAAACCACACGCAACGCTCAGGCCACTGCCTGATGGCAATCAACTGATTTAATATCGTGACATGGACACAGAGCAGACCGGACCGGGACGAGAGCAAATCGCCGTCTACTTCGACGGCGCCTGCCCCATGTGCGCCAAGGAAATCGCCTACTACCAGCGCTTGGATACCGCCCAACACGTGCAATGGGTCGACGTTGCCGGGCCGAACCCAAGCTGTCCTATCGGCTATGACCAGCAGACACTATTGGCGAGGTTTCATGTCAAGGACATGCAGACAGGCCAAATCTATGATGGTGCGGCCGGGTTTGCCAAGCTGTGGACTGCCATGCCTGCGCCTTGGAAGCATCTTGGTACAGCAGCCTCGCTGGCCCCGATCACTTGGCTGCTTGAATTGGGTTACCGATTAACGCTGAAGGTTCGGCCGATACTTGCCAAGCACCTTTTTAAGCGTTCCTAGGCATCACCGCTTTCTGGCCACAAATAATCCATACCCAAAATCTGGAGCGTGCTCACGCCGCACTTCAGGCTCTTTGGCAATTTCATCTAGTATCGCCAAGGCTTGCGAATCGTCAACGTATATGGATCGCTGCCGGTCAATCTCTGCAAGCATCGGTGTGTAGAAATCATCCCACCATGCTGCTTCAGGCAGGACAAAATGCCCCACATCGTCGAACTCTGATTGATCAAGTTTGCTCAAGACAGTGTCGATGTCTCTCATGGCAGGGTAATCAGCAAAGGCGGCTTGCACCACAGCAGCTGGGTTATCAGTTAGCCAAATCGCCTCGGAAAATACCAGGTAGCCATTGGGTTTGAGTAGGCCACGACAGATCGGCAAGGCAACATCTAATCCCAAGTTGTATAGCGCGCCTTCAGACCACACCAGATCGAAACTTTGTGCAGGCACATCGAGTGCCATCATGTCGGCAACGATTGCCTCGATTTGCCCAAGCAGCCCGGCGTTAGCCACGCGCTCACGCATCCGTGCAATGTTGGGTTCGTGGATGTCAACTGCAACGGCGTGACCACCGACTGCTTTAACCAAGTCGATGGTCTGGCCACCGGATCCACAACCGAGGTCAATAATGCTTGGGTTGGCTGGCAAGTCTTTGCATAGTGCCAGCGTACGCGTAAGAGACTCGGCGTTGCCTGGCCCCTGGCGCGGCAAGGCCTGCATGACTTCACAGAAAATTTCCCAGCTTCGATCGTCCATGTCACCTTTGCCTTAACCTGCCGATCATAATAGGCCAGACGATTAGCCAAACGACTCGCCAGCTCAACAAAGGATCACTCTATCACGCCCCCGACTTACTTCTTCAGGGTGGTGAACCAAAGTGGCAAGCGCAAGTTCCAGTAAATGGCGGCCGTACGCAATGTAAACGCAACCAATGTACCAATCAACAAGGCCTCAGATTTGCGTTCCGGGAAAAAGTGCAAGATTGCTGCCAAGAAGACACAACCAATCGCCACGGGCACGGCATAAACCTCATCGCTCATGAGCAGCGTCTTGCGTCCCGTCAGCACATCGCGGATAACGCCCCCGCCAATAGCACTGATGACCCCCATGATCAGCACACCTAGCGGCCAGGCAAACCCAAGCTCATAGGCTTTCATGGCACCAGCCAAACCAAAGAGCGCTGCGCCAATGCCATCGATGTAGAGAAAGGCTTTGTAAATTTGTGGATGGGACAGATAGTTCATCGTAAAAAAGGTCACAATGCTCGCCGCAACTGCCACTCGAATGAGCAGCAAGTCTTGTGACCAAAACACTGGCACATCCATGATCAAGTCACGCACAGTGCCGCCACCCACGGACGCAATCACGCCCAACACCACGGCAGAAAACAAATCAACCCGCTTTTCTGCCACGGCCATCACGCCCGTCACGGCATACGCCACCGTAGCCATGATCGCCAATATTTGTGTCACCAGATCGATTGACATTGCACTTGTCCTATAGGTCGCTACTTACGTGCATTTTTTGGAATTTTTATGGCAGCCAGCCGCGCACCACCAGGACGATAAAGACGTAACCACAAGACTACAACCACAGTTCAGTGGCATCATACACTGTCACATGCTCAATCCGTCACGGATTCTTGTACACACGCTTCTGTGCACTGGCGGGTACAACACGAGCTGCCGATTGCAATATTTAATCTCACCAGAGGTCACCACACATGGCACCAGAACTTGGATCAACTGCGCGAAACTGGTTTGAACAGGGTGGCAAACAATATGCGCAGTTCCGTCCTGAATATCCGTCTGAGCTAGCGGCGTTTCTTGCAACCGTGTCACCAGACCTGGGTATAGCTGTCGATGTTGGTTGTGGTAACGGACAACTCACAAACCAATTAGCCGGGCATTTCGAGCAGGTGTTTGGCATCGACCCAAGCGCTGATCAATTGGCGAACGCAGTACCGGGCAACAATATTTCATACGTTTGCGCCAGCGCTGAAATATTACCGATCGAAAACAATCGGGCCAGTCTTGTCGTGGCAGCCCAAGCAGCACATTGGTTTGACCTTCCTAGCTTTTACGGTGAAGTCAGACGAATATCCGTACCCAGAGCAACTGTCGCATTAGTTAGTTACGGTGTGTTAAGCCTGGATGGAGATATCAATCAACGGTTTGAAGATTTCTATTGGAAAGAAATTGGCCCCTACTGGCCAGCTGAACGCAAACTAGTCGATAGTGGCTATGCCGACCTGATATTCCCGTTTAATGAAATGAAAGCACCGTCCATGTCCATTCAAAAAGCATGGACCCTTGCCGAACTGCTTGGCTACATCGGCACCTGGTCAGCAGTCAAACAATTACGCGAGACTGGTCAAACAATGCTTCTAGAAAAGTTTGCTGCCGACATGACTGTCCTGTGGGGTGCTGCGGACACTCGCCGGGAAATACGTTGGCCAATCAATATGCGAATTGGGCATATCACGGCATGAAATATCTCAACTAGTCCCGAGAAAACGCCCGTCCTTCGAAATCTACCGTCACGAGATTGCCATCCATCTGACCCATACCAGGAGAGTTCACCGGCATGCCCGGTGCTGACACGCCCTTAACGGATGGATCAAGCAGCATCTTGCGCACAGCAGTGGCTGGCACATGACCTTCGATGACCTGACCCGTGCCTTTAACCACTGCGGTGTGACAAGAAGCTAGATTAGCCGGAACACCGAACTGCTGTTTGTACTGAGCCACGTTAGGCGTCTTGACCGACTCAACAACAAAACCTTCCTGTCGCATGTACTTCACCCATTCTGCGCAGCACCCACAATTTGGATCTGAATAAACCTCGATCTCCACGGGCTGTTGGGCCGATACAAGGCTAGTTACCAATGCGCCCAGGATAAACATCGCACCGGATATAGCTATCTTAATTGTTGAGGCTAGGCGGTTCACACTTGATCGTTTCATACTTTACCCTTGCGAATATTCTTTCTTAGCATAGAAATTCTAAGACCAAACAAGACTGCATGAGTTCCATCACATCCTGTCATTTGCTATCGATCAAGCACTAGAGCATCTCAGATAGAGAATATTTTTTGCACGACGGCGATATTGACTCAATAGCGAAAGCCTGACCATGTTCAAAGACAGTGCGCTGAGCGAATCCGATAAGACCAATTTCGGGGATAAGGGTTCGGAGACTGGACTGATCATTACATATGCACTATCAGGCTTGATGCCTGCGATCCCCGAAACGCTTGATCAGCAAAGTCCCCATGATCAATAAGGCGAAAAGACCTGCCAGACCCAGCGCCCAAACAACCCAAACCAACGGCGCAATCCATCCAAGTACTGACGTCAATAGCGGAACAGTGGCAGCGGCATTGTCAATTGCACTTTGAACAAACATGAAGACAGTAGCCCAATCTGAGGGCGCTAACCAAGCGCTTGCCCAACCAGGAATCACAATTTGATTGGTTGCCATCTCAAGTGCGCCTACAGCCCCTGTCGACAATCGATCAGAGGACCAAGCGATGGCCTGCGCCACTAGCGCAGCAAAACCAGTCCACACCAGAACGGCGAGCACAAAAACACCCCAAATCAGTACTTTCATGGATACACCCTGCAAGAGTTGATAGGAACACGTGCAAATTGATTAGGCCAGTGAATCGTATACACCGTGGCCATTATCCAAACCGTTAGACCGAAAATCTCGAACTCGGTTCGTTCCGATCGTATTTTAGGTAGGACCGAGAAATCATCATGAGGCTTAAGTGTGCGAATAATGGTTAAAGCTGGCTTGATCCAGGTGTTTTGCGATCTAAAACTGCCAACACTAGTGCCACGAAGTAACATGCAGACACGATTAAGTCACGGCACGCTACCAGAACATGAATCACTCCATTACTGCAAGTCAAAGCGATACCAACTCACCATCGCCCAAAGGTCCTCTTTCGGGCGTGCGCGTGCTTGACATGACCGCGGTTGTCATGGGACCGCTTTGCACTCAGGCGCTCGGTGACTATGGAGCGAACGTCATCAAAATCGAATCGACTGCCGGTGATGTGTTTCGGCATGCCCCACCGACACCGACGCCCGCCATGGGATCGCCGTTTATACAGTTAAACCGCAACAAACGAAGTCTAGTCTTGAATTTGAAGGAAACAGCAGACCTTCAAGTACTGCTTGATCTAGCCAAGCAAGCTGATGTGCTGGTCTTCAACATCCGACCACAATCCATGCGCAAACTTGGACTTGGGTACAACGAACTCGCCAAGCTCAACCCGCGCCTGATCTATTGCGGCGTTTATGGCTACTCAGAGCAAGGTCCTTATGCAGGTGAGCCCGCCTATGATGACATCATTCAAGCGGTCGGTGGCCTGGCTTCGCTACAGAGTAAAGATGGTGTACCGAGCTACGTAAGCTCGGTTATTGCAGACAAAATCGCTGGCCTGACAGCAACTCACGCGATCCTGGCTGCTCTATACGAACGTGAGAAATCTGGCTTAGGTCAAGCCATTGAGGTGCCGATGTTCGAAACGCTTGCCGCTTTCAATATGCTAGAGCACATGGGTGAGGCCACATTCGCTAAACCAGAGCCCCAGATGGGATACTCACGCGCGGTGTCTCCCCACCGACGTCCTTACCAAACCAAAGACGGTTATATCGGCTTGCTGCCCTACACCACTGAACAATGGCAACGATTCTTCCAGTTGGTTGATCAACCGGATCTGATAAAAGACGAACGTTTTTCCAGGCCTGAAGCGCGTGCGAGACACGTCAACGAGCTCTATACGATGCTCTCTGAGTTTGTGAAGACCAAGACCACCGAAGAGTGGCTCGCACTCTTGAAACAAGCTGACATACCCTCGGGCCGTATCAACAGCCTGAATGATTTGCTTGGGAATGAACACCTCACGGCCACTGGATTTTTTAAGCGCTACGAGGATCCAACGCTAGGTACAGTGATCATGCCTAAGTCACCGGTGAATCTATCGCGTACACCCACAGGCGTTCAGCGACTTGCGCCCAAACTAGGCGCGGACACGGAGGACATCAAACAAAATGGCTGGTAAACGGCCTGTCTAGTATGACTTGGGTAGTCCCAATACGCGTTCCGCGATGTAGCACAACACCAACTGTGGACTAACCGGTGCGATACGCGCAATCATGACCTCACGCAAGTAACGCTCGACATGATATTCCTTGGCGTAACCAAAGCCGCCATGGGTCATGACAGCTTGTTGGCATGCATTGAACCCAGCTTCGCCGGCGAGGTACTTGGCCGCATTGGCCTGTGCACCGCAGGGTTTGCCCTGGTCGAAGAGAGTTGCAGCGTGAAACACCATCAAGTTAGCCGCTTCTAGTTCCATCCAATTGGCTGCTAATGGGTGCTGTATAGCCTGATTCATACCAATGGGGCGATTGAACACCACGCGTTCCTTGGCGTAATTGGCTGCTCGCTTGAGCGCTGCCCGGCCAAGGCCAACTGCTTCTGCAGCAATCAGGATGCGCTCAACATTCATGCCATGCATGATGTACCCAAAACCTTTTCCTTCTTCACCAATTAGGTCACCAACCGGAACCGGCAGGTCATCGATGAACAACTCGTTCGAATCTACAGCCTTTCTACCCATCTTGGGGATTTCACGAGCTTGAACGTAGTTACGGTCAACATCGGTATAGAACAAGCTCAAGCCATCGGTGTGACTAGAGCACTCCTCTAACGGAGTCGTACGCGCAAGTAACAACATTTTGTCGGCAACTTGGGCCGTTGAAATCCAGACCTTGGTGCCACGCACAATGTAGTGGTCACCTCGGCGTTCTGCCTTGACCTTTAGCTGAGTCGTGTTCAGCCCCGTATTGGGTTCAGTCACTGCAAAGCAAGCTTTTTCTTTGCCAGCAATCAACGGCGCTAGCATGCGGTGCTTTTGTTCTTCAGTTGCAAACTGAACCACTGGATTGAGCCCGAAGATATTCATGTGCACCGCTGAGGCGCCACTCATGCCCGCACCAGACTCACTGATGGCTTGCATCATAATGGTCGCCTCAGTCACCCCAAGCCCCGAGCCACCGTAAGCTTCTGGAATACAAATGCCGAGCCAGCCATCACGCGCTAAAGCTTGGTGCAAATCGTGAGGAAACCCACCTTCATTGTCGCGTTCAAGCCAGTACTGCGCATCAAATGCTTCACAAATGCGCTCAATCGCGCTGCGTATCTCAAGCTGTTGTTCCGAAAATGAAAAGTCCATCTCTACTCCCAAACCCAGAGCATCGTTGCACGATGGTAAATATTGACTAGTGAGAGTGTAACGAGAGGCGAGCTGCCAGCGTTTGGCGTGCCCGAAGTCTCGCATCGCAAAATCAGAACACCACCCTCTAAGCAGCTTGAGTGTCTGGCCCGACAAAATGCTAAATTGGTGTTCTACTACAAGACCGAGAGTAAGCACGATGGGGACAAACTACAAAACCGGTCAATCACTTGACCTAAAAAATTCGACGGTATTGATTGCTGGCGCTGCCAGTCTAGTGGGATCTCATACAGCTGATCAATTGCTGGCTGCGGGCACTCGTGAAGTTATTTTGTTGGACAACTTCTCGTTTGGTTCTATGCAGGCTATCGAACATCTACGCGATCACGAACGCGTCAAGATCGTGCGGGCCGACCTATTGCGTTTGCCGGAAATCATTCAAGCCACTAAAGGGGTTGATGGGGTCGTCCATTTAGCCGCCTACATGAGCCTAGGGTTCTCACAAACGCCTTGGCAAGCGATCGATGTCAATCTTCGTGGCGTACAAAACATGCTTGAGGCTTGTGCCATCAATAACGTCAAAAAAGTCATCTTTGCATCGTCCAATGCGACCTACGGGTACGGCACTGGCATCAAAGGTGAACTGCACGAAAGTATGGCGTTTCACTCAGAAGGAGCGCCGCCAGCTGCCATTCTGTACGGCGCCTCAAAAATTATGGGTGAACAGTTGTGCCGCACCTACCTGCAGCAGCGCGGACTTGACTATCTGGTCTTGAGGTATTCAACCGTCTATGGTGAGCGTCAACACTACCGAGCTGCCAATGCACTCTACATCATGCAGACGTATGACCAGATCAAATCTGGTCAAGCACCTGTCATGCCCGGTGACGGCTCAGAGACCAAACATTTTGTGTACGTAACCGATGTGGCTCGTGCCAACGTTGCTGCTTTGCAAAGTCCAACGACTGACACTGCCATGAATATCTCTGGCCCTGATGCCGTCACCACGGGCGAGTTGGTACAACTGATTCTCGATTACTGTGGCAGCAACCTCAAACCCGAGATCAAGCCAGACCCTCCTGGTACCGTTCGACTGACATCGGGTGGCGCGTTTTACATCCCACACAACAAAGCCAAAGATGCTATCGGTTGGGAACCGCAGGTGCCGATCAAGGAAGGCATCAAACGTTTGCTAGATTGGCGCAAGCAAAACGACACTCCATAACAGCAGGATTGATATGACATCGAAATTTCTGATTCGTCCCCAGGACATAGAACCTTACCACCCGGCTAACCATACCGACACGAGCAATAAGCGCTTGATTTCCCGCCATAACGTGGGCGCCCAGCACATGGAAGTCATTCTTGGCACTCTCGGAAAATCGGGTGGCGCGTTACCCCATGCCCACCCGGGTGTGGAACAAGTCTGTTACATGCTTGAAGGCACTGCACACGTAGAGGTTGGCGACGAAACGTTTGAAATGACGCCTGGTGACACGTGTTTCTTTCCCGCAGACGTCATGCATAAGCTCGAAGTGACATCTGAGGAACCAGTCAAGCTGCTGGTCATATACAGCCCGCCCTATGAAGAGAACCCAGACAAAGTCAGGCGCTAACACCATGTCACTGATTAATTACACTAGCCACAACCACGTCGCTGAAATTCTCATTGACAATCCACCGGTCAATGCGCTGACTGAGACACTGCTCGATGACTACATCTCGGCTCTACACAAAGCGGCAGCCGACGACGATGTCAGAGCGGTAATTGTGTCTAGTGCCGTACCCGGCAGGTTTTGTGCTGGATTGGATCTAAGAGCGATTCATCTAGGTCAATCCAAGGTGACTGATTTGCTTGAGCGTCTCTATCGGCAGATGACGGATGCTCAACACGCATTGAATAAACCCTCGATCGCAGCCGTCAACGGGACCGCTCGAGGCGGTGGTATGACCATGTCGATTTCGTGCGATGTCATCATCGCATCGGATCAGTCAACCTTCGGCTATCCGGAAATTGATGCAGGTGTATTGCCATCAATACACTTTAGTCATCTGCCGAAGATTATCGGCAAACACCGCGCCTTTGAGTTGTTGTTCTCTGGAAGATCATTCGGACCTGAGGAAGCCAAAGAACTCGGTTTAGTGAGTCACATCGTGCCTGCCGACCAATTGATGACCGCAGCCCGTGAACTGGCTCAGGTGTTTTGTGCGAAGCCAAGAGATGTCATGCGGCTTGGCCGGCAAGCGTTCAAAGCGGCTGGGGACCCTGATCACCGAGCGGCTGTCAGTGCAGCGGTTGATAACTTTTGTCATGTAGCCAGTGGACCCGATGCCCAGGAAGGATTCGCTGCGTTTGCACAAAAACGCAAACCCAAATGGAACCAAGCATAAGCAAGAGTGACGATGAGAATCAAGCCTGTCAGTTTGTGGGATGATATCTGTCATCTTGCTCAACGTGATCGAGAAAACTTTAGCGCTCCTCGTGGCTTTAAAGTCAGTCTAATCAAGAAATGAATCCCACACATCGCGAGCATCGAGTCTACAATTGAGTTGTCTATGCAAATGTTATTCGGCTTATGTCCTCAGAGGGATACGAAATGACTCCTGAACAACGACTCAAGGAACTTGGCATTGAATTGCCAAAAGTTCCGGCACCTGTAGCAAATTTTGTGATGTGGCGACAAGCTGGAGACCTACTCTACCTCTCTGGACAGGGGCCACGACGCCCTGATGGCAGCATCCCACAAGGACGACTGGGCAAGGACTACAGCGTTGAGCAGGCATATGCAGACGCCCGCCAGATTGGTTTACAAATACTTGCCACAGTGCGTGAGGCTACCGGCTCGCTCGATAAAATTCAGGCAGTCATAAAGCTTTTAGGGATGGTAAATGCAGAGCCTGATTTCAAGGACCAACCTAAGGTCATCAATGGTTGCTCAGATCTATTCGTCGAGATATTAGGAGATCGGGGAAAACATGCAAGATCGGCAGTGGGCATGGGCTCATTGCCTGGTGGGATGCCGGTGGAAATTGAAGCCATCATTCAAATCAAGTCTGAATGATGGTTTTCTTATCACCGCTCGACAAACGCCCTCTCAAACACATAATCTCCAGGGACACCGGCACTTGGGGACACCTTAAAGCCTAGCGCATCGAGCATCTCTGAGGTTTCCTTCAACATGGCCGGGCTGCCACAAATCATACCTCGATCAGTTTCGGGCGATATGGGAGGCTGTTTGATATCGTCAAATAACTTCCCGGACTGGATTGCCTGGGTCAATCGTCCAGTGTGTTTGAATGCTTCGCGTGTAACTGTCGGGTAGTAAATTAACTGTTCAGAAACCATCTCACCAATGTATTCATGCTGCGGTAACTCATTCTTGATGAAATCAGCATATGCCAGTTCACTGACAGTTCTGACGCCATGAATCAGGATGACCTTTTCGAAACGCTCGTATGTCTCCGGGTCCTGAATAATGCTCATGAATGGTGCTAATCCAGTTCCAGTTGAAAAAAGAAACAGTCGCTTGCCCGGGTTCAGATCATCAAGCACCAAAGTTCCGACCGACTTTTGGCTTACCAATAGGGAGTCACCAACCTTGACGTGCTGCAGTCGGGAAGTCAAAGGACCATTCTCAACTTTGATCGAGAAAAACTCCAGATGCTCCGCATAATTTGGACTGGCAATACTATATGCACGCATCAAGGGTTTGCCGTCTACCTCAAGGCCAATCATCACAAAATGACCATTTTTAAAACGCAAGCCTGGGTTTCGAGTTGTCTTAAAAGAGAAGAGTGACTCGTTCCAGTGATGTATCTCTGTGATCGTCTCTTGATGATGATTAGCCATAACCACCGCCTCCTGGAAGTGCTAATTCCAATTTGTCACCCTCCTGCATTTCCACCACACTCTTTGGATTAGAGA
Source organism: Orrella daihaiensis (assembly GCF_022811525.1). NCBI lineage: Bacteria > Pseudomonadati > Pseudomonadota > Betaproteobacteria > Burkholderiales > Alcaligenaceae > Orrella > Orrella daihaiensis. The sequence goes on from NZ_CP063982.1 coordinate 2,510,870, forward strand.
CTGGTTCGTCATTTAAATAAACGTGTCCAACCCGCCCGGGCTGTCCACCATGAATACCCTTGGCTGGAATACGCGTTCGATCAGTTAGTAAAGAGACCCTCAATCGACCCGGCCACATGGACCTGAGCGAAACAACCTGCCCAAGACCGCCGGTATGCTTACCTTGCCCACCAGAGCCATCAGCAAGTCTCTTCTCCCCAAAAATTACCGGCGCAAGCGTCTCCGCAACTTCAATTGGCGTATTAGAAATATTGGCTGGGAAACCTGCCGCTGGCGGACCATCTCTGTCACGCATAGCGCCCATACCACCATTGAAAAAAAGAATAGATGCAAACGATTTTCCGTTTTCAGCATCTACGCCACGCAAAAGTACGGACCATAATGGCGTACCGCTATCGGCTTGCACGCGATCTGGTAACACAGTTGCTAACGCATCGAACACAGCCGACTGGAGTTGATGCCCGATCAGATGCCTAGCACCTACTGCAGCTGGCGCTCGGGCGTTGACAATTGAGCCCTCTGGTGCAATCACAGTGAATAGTCGAGTGAACCCATCATTGTTGGGTAGATCTGGTGACAGCAGACATTTGAATGGAAAAATTGTGTAGGCGTACGTATGGTTATAAGTCTCGTTAATACCGTAACGCACCTGTGGTGTGCTACCTGAATAATCCACCGTAATTCCATCGGCTGACACGGTTAGGGTTGCATGAATGACGACCTTCTCGTCAAATCCATCAGACTCAACATATCCACGGTAGACCCCCGGTGGGATCAACTTTAACTCCCTGAGCGCTGCATCAGTAGATGCCTTGAAAATGGCGCCAGCAATTTCATCGATATCGAATAAGCCATACTCCTGTAGCATTTCAACGAGACGTCGCTCAGCTACTCTCAAAGCTCCCATTTGGGCCTCAATGTCACCGCGCACCTGCTGTGGGAGACGCACATTAGCCTCCAGCATTTGGAACACGAAATCATTGATTTTTCCAGCATCGCACAGTTTTATCACCGGGAACCGGACACCCTCTTCATACATTTCATTGGCATCCGCAGACCACTGACGACCACCAATATCCGATAGGTGTGCGACAGCTATAGCAAATGCAATCAGCTTACCCTTATAAAAAATGGGTGTTGCCATCGTGGCGTCAGGCAGGTGTCCAGTCCCAATCCATGGATCATTGGTAAACAACACATCGCCGGGCTGCAAGGTCTCCTTGGGAAAGACCTTTAGCATTGCCTTAAGCGACAGCGGCGCAGTCCCAATAAATCCTGGGATACTCAGAGAAGACTGTGCGACTAACCTTGCTTCAGTGTCGAGTAAAACACAGGCAAAATCATTGGACTCACGCACCACAGTTGAAAATGATGTCCGCTTTAATACTGCGCCAGCTTCGTCTGTGATAGAAATTAGACGATTCCAGTAAATCTCAAGGTCAATTGGGCTAATCATGCCTTGCTATCCTCGTTTAAGTTACGTCGTCAACTTTGCTTAAGGGTGACACGTAAATTGCCAAACTGATCGACCTCATATCGATCACCAGGACCAATTACTACAGTTGACCCAGACTGTTCGATCAATGCGGGACCAGCATAGTGCTTACCAGGAACCAATACGCTTTCGTGCAAAACGGGGGTATCGATGAATGCGTTGGCATCTGGGAAGTAGGCTTTGCGCGCTCTTTCAGTCTGGCTACGTTCAACTGTTGTGGCAACGCCAGCGAGTCGGGGTAATTTAGCGGATGGTGCCTCTGCTTGAACCCTCCAATTAACAATTTCAATTTTCTGATTTGTCAGGTGGCTACCAAAGAGCTGCGCATATGCATTGTTAAATCTAACTTCGATATCCTTTTTATCGAAGAACTCAAGATCATCCGACAGTTCTGTTTCGACCTCAAAGCCCTGTCCGACATACCGCATGTCAGCACTGTGCCGAAAAACTATTTTTTGCGGTTCAACACCGGCTGAAATGAGTTGCTCACTTAAACTCTGTCTGAGCTCCATCAACAGTGTTTTGATCGTGTCCCAATCAATTGAATCCAACCGGGTAAATCGGGTTCGCACTGCATCGACCCTCATCGAAGCCACCAATAACCCGAAAGCAGAAAAGACTCCGGCGTTGGCTGGTATGAGAAACTTATTGCAACCCGCTCGCCGAGCCACTTCACGCGAATGAATTGGTCCTGCGCCACCAAACGCCAATAGGGTGTACTTCCTGACATCCTTTCCTTTCTCAACAGCGTGTATCTTGGCCGCAGCTGCCATGTGCTCACAGACGATTCGATGCACTCCATTCGCTGCCTCAACGACTGACATGCCCAATGGCTGAGCTATGTGCTTGTCAATAGCAGCCTGCGCCAAATCGAGTCTGAGCTTAACAGTGCCACTGAGTGAACCGTTGGGATCAAGATAACCAAGCACCAATGCCGCATCAGTCACTGTAGGCAATTCGCCGCCAAGGCCATAGCAGGCCGGTCCAGGACTAGAGCCAGCACTATGCGGGCCTACCTTTAAAAGACCCGTCGAATCGATATGTGCAATGCTTCCCCCGCCGGCACCGATTTCGATTAAGTCCACGGTTGGCAAACGAACAGGTAGTCCGCTTCCTTTCTTAAAGCGCTTGAGCCTGGCTGCCTCAAACTCTGTTGTGACAGAGGGAGTCCCATGCGTTATCAAACAAGCCTTGGCCGTCGTACCACCCATATCAAACGCCAGAACGTCTGCCAGACTAGCCGTGCGGGCAGAGTGGGCAGCCCCCAATGCACCCGCAGCAGGTCCTGATTCCAACATGCGAATTGGCATACGCTCACCAAGTTCACGTGAGATGACGCCACCATTTGATTGCATGATTTGTAGGGTCGCGTTGATGCCTGCCTTGCGCAAGCCATTCTCGATCAGTCCCAGATAATCACCGACCATCGGCATTACATAAGCGTTTAGAACCGTGGCGACGGTGCGCTCATACTCTCGCAATTCACCTAACACCTCACACGATAATGAGATCGGAATCTCGGGCGCAATCCGCTGAGCGACACGCTTGATCTGCTGCTCATGTCTTGGATTGTTGTAACTATGCAGCAAGCAGACCGCGATTGCCTTGGCTCCGCCATCGATCAAGTGTCGAATCGCTCTTTCGATATCTGTATCAAGCGGCTCATGGATAACATCACCCGCGGCGGTTATCCTTTCATCTACTTCGACCCGTAATTCACGTGGAACCACTGGATCAGGCCCTGGTGCAGTCAAATCATAAAGGTCGTATCTTATTTCACGACCAATTTCGATCACATCACGAAAGCCTTTTGTCGCTATCAGTCCAGTTACAGCGCCCTTGCGCTCAATGATCAGATTCGTGACAGCCGTCGTGGCGCCGACTACCACTTCCTGGACTTGCCCGATGCTAATGTCGTGCTCGCTTAACATCCGTTCAAGGCCAGCAAGTATCGGGCCCACAACATGCTCATGATCACTCAAAACCTTGGTCGTGTGCACCGACCCATCTGACCCGAGAAGTACGCAATCGGTGAAGGTTCCACCAATGTCGAACGCATATTGGTAACTGTTGACCTCTTTAGTTTGCTGCATAGGGGGCTCTCTCAACGAACCTTGGATAACTTAATGCCTCGATCGAAGTTCTTCTCGAATTTGCCAAACTCGAACACTTCGTCAGGAATCTGGAAATATGTTTTTTCGCCTCGCTGCTCATCAGTGGTGGTGTGCATACTTGTCGAATCAAACGGACAGGTTTGGGTGCACATCTCGCAACCAATGCAGTTATCGCTCAGTGCCTTAACGTGTCCATCCTCACCCTGCGCCAAGGCATCATAGAAGCAGGTCTGAATACAAATCGTACAGGTTGGGTTCTTACAGGTATCAACATTGATCTCGCTATGCATCCGCGGCTTTTTAAATTGATCGCCATAATCCTTCACCGCCGCACGCGATGCAATTCCAACCATTGACTCGATATCTTTATACCCATGCTGATCCATGAAGTCAGATAGGCCTGAAATGATGCTTGGCAAATGTTTGATACCTTTGAGCATCAACACCGAGCCGACCTGTACCAGATGAGCGCCGGTCATGATGAACTCAACAACATCTTTATGATCATAGATACCGTTAGAACCGGTAATCGGCATCCCTAGTTCGTTGTATATGCGATGTACCCATCGCAATGACAACGGTTTAGCCCAAACGCCCCCAATGCCTGCAGGACCCCCCAGTCGAGGTTGACCGGTTTCTATGTCGACTGAAAATCCTGTATATCGGTTTGTCGCTGTAACAGCAGCCGCACCAGCATCGCGCACAGCGCGTGCAATATCCATGACTCTCGATTGATCCGGCGTCAACTTAATCACCACAGGGATATCGACCGCTTCGCAAACCCGTGCCGTTACCTCTGCAGCAACGTCAGGATCTTGTCCAATCATTGATCCGCCATGTACGCCAGGCATCATGGCGGGGTGAGGACAACCGAAGTTCAGTTCGACCATGGGTAAACCACAGTCTTCGATAGTTTTACAAATATCAACCCAACTTTGAACAGTCTTACCGCCGGCACTGCCGATCAGATGCGAGCCGTGGTCATTAGCGTATGCGTTGAGCTCTTTTAGATAAGGAATCCATTCACGGAATCCTGTGCTCGAGTATCCGGAACGGCTGTAGAAAACGAAGTTCTTATTTACCTTGCCTTTAATCAGCTCATTTTTCTCGTTCAGAATGGCATATTTCGAGTTTTGCGTCAGACGTGCCATATCTTCGATGTCAGTCAGCGTCTTAATGATCATGCCAGCAGCACCAGCATCTACACATTCACGAATAACTTCAGGACTGTTAGTCGTCTCAATTGATGCAATAACAATGGGAGACTTAAATTTGATGCCACAAAATTCTAGTGATAGGTCAGCCATGGTGAGAGCCTCCGAAGGTGCTTGATAGTAGTCGCATGTCGTTTAATTGTTTGCATACAAATAAATTGCTTGTTGCAAGGATAAGCCAAAGCCGTTCAAAAAAGCAACAGCTATTTTGTACAAAAACTCAATTGCTTTCGTTGCAGCGCAATAAACGTGCGCATCTGCGCAGACCAAGGTATGGGATGCCCCACTACCCGACGCGGATAGTGAATTAAATTTCGTTAAGCTTTAGAGCGGTTCGGCCGCGACTGTTGTTGCCTTCGACAAGACGTGACAACAAATCTACAAACAGCTTTCGATCTTGTACCGACAGGGGAGAAAGTAATCTGCGCTGGCATTCACGCATTTCATGGTCATGTTTAGCAACCAACTCCAGGCCTTTAGGTGTCGCAAGGCAAATTTTTCTGCGTCTATTGTTTGGATCAACCACCCTAGCAATGAGTTTGCGGGCTTCGAGGCGCTTCAATATACCCGTCACATTCGCCCGGTCCAGACCAAGTTGCTCACCAATCGTGAATTGGTCGATGTTTGGATTATTTGACAGGATGCTGAGCAGACCGAACTGAATCGGCGTGATATCACCCTGCGCCACGTTCTCCAGAAACATGGCTACGTGAATTTGATGCAAACGCCTCACCAGGTAGCCTGGTCGATCCCAAATGATGTGCCCTGGTTGTTGGGTGACATCATTGGCAGATTTTTTGCCGCTGTTGTTATTTGAAACCTTGCGCTTTTGCACGGATTTCTCCGAAAAACTTAACCAAGTTGAATCATATACAACTTTGTACTCGCAATACGGAAACAACGACTAACACGAAGTACAGCGGCAACTTGGTTCCAGCGCTACACATCGTTGTCTAGTGATCAACGAGGCGAGAACATAGGCGTTTTCCCTAGGGTCACTCCACTATGCTGAATAAATTAGTTTGTTTACAAACTAATTTATTGATTTTTGAAATGATCAACTTTATCCTGAGTTCAAGATGACACGTTTCAAATTCTCACCCAGTTGCGCTGACCATTTGGAATAGTTTTGCCATCTAGCTGCGGCGATAGCGCTTTTATCGGCCATGGATCACGCTGACTCAAAGTATCTATTGCGCTGACCTTACGTTTACCAATATTGGATCTGAGGAGCATGACATGCGTTATACGAACATTCCGAGTCTGCTTGCAGCTGCATTGGTTGCAGCGACTTTTTCAAGTGCCGTCGTGGCTCAGAATTGGGATTTACCGACGGGCTATGCGCCGACCAACTTCCACACTGTGAATATCAATAAGTTTGCAACTGCTGTAGGTCAGGCAACTGATGGCAAACTGAAGATCAATGTGCACCCGGGCGCATCGCTCTACAAAATGCCTGAAATCAAGCGGGCAGTTCAATCGGGTCAGGTCCCGATTGGTGAAGTTTTGATGGTCACTCTGAGTAACGAGAACCCACTGTTCGCCATCGACGGAATGCCCTTTTTTGCCAGCAGCTATGAGCAAGCCGAGAAACTTTGGAAGGTTCAAAAGCCTGAAATCGAGAAGATACTCGCTAAGCAGGGACTCAAACTATTGTTCGCAGTGCCGTGGCCACCGCAGGGCCTTATGGCCGATAAAGAAGTCAATTCCGTGAGTGATTTAGCGGGTCTGAGCTTTCGGGCCTACGACAGGCAGACCTCCCGACTTGCTGAACTATTCAAGGCACGTCCTGTCACCATTCAGGCTGCCGAAGTAGCGCAGGCACTTTCCACCGGAAAAATTAATTCACTCATCGCATCAGCCCAATCTGCAGTTGACTACAAGGCGTGGGAATCAATCAAGTATTTCTACGACATTCAAGCATGGCTTCCGAAAAATATGGTTGTTGTAAGCCTCGCGGAGTTCAACTCACTGTCGCCGACGCTGCAGCAGGCCTTGGTCAAGGCAGGCCAGGACGCTGAAGCAGCAGGCTGGATCGCTAGCAAAGAAATCGCTGCCCAGACCAAAAAGACACTAGAAAAAAATGGAATGAACGTCCTTACACCATCAAAAGAGCTGGTCGACGGCCTTAATCAACTTGGCACGATCATGCTTGAAGAATGGCTTGTCAATGCAGGGCCTGAAGGCAAGGCAGTGGTACAGGCCTTTAGGCAGTGAAGGCTTTTTTACTCTGAACGAATGGGCAACTCACACAATCGTGACGAATCATCGGTTCGAAGGAAACACTCCTTCAGAGTTGCCCTTGACAGGCTATATCTTTCTACGGCAGTTGCTGGCGCAGTATTGTTCGTCGCTATCGAGTTTTGGATTCTCTATCAGCTAGGCGGACAGTTTTTGCCTTACATCCCGCGCTCGGCTGATGAATTTGCTGGTTACTGCATGGGTGCATCTGCATTTTTAGCACTCGCATACACACTTCGAGCAAATGAGCATATCCGAGTAACCCTGATTGTTGACCGTCTGGGTCACAAACAGCAACAGTTCACTGTCAGATTAGCTGCTTCATTGGCAGTGATCTTATCGGGATATCTAGCGTGGCACTTTGTGAAACTCACTTATGTTTCCTGGAAACTTAATGACCTTAGTTCGGGGCTGATTGCGTTGCCACTTTGGATTCCTCAAGCAGCGATGGCTTTGGGTGCTACTGTTTTTTTTATCGCCCTGCTTGAAAGTGCATTCGATGCGTGGACATCTCAATGCACAAAGTTGCATGAAGACAGACACGAGGAGGCGATCAGTGTTGATGGGCGATGATTCAGGACTGCTGATCTCTTTTGCAATCATCGGGACAATGCTGTTATTGCTCGGTGTGGGGGTATGGATTGGGTTAGCACTTATCGGCGTCGCATTCGTGGCAATGACAACGGGCTCAAGCAGACTCCCCGGTGATGCCATGGCCACGACAATATTTGGTAGCCTCTCTAGCTGGACACTTACTTCGCTACCCCTTTTTATCTGGATGGGGGAAATCCTTTTTCGGTCGCGACTGTCTCAACTATTGTTTAACGGTTTATCCCCCCTATTCGGGAAATTTCCTGGTCGGCTAATGCAGGTAAATGTTGTGGCATCAACATTGTTTGCCGCAATTTCAGGCTCATCTGCAGCCACCTGCGCCACGATCGGAAAGATTACCGTTCCGGAGCTACGACAACGCAATTATCCAGAAAACATGATTATTGGCTCGCTGGCTGGCGCCGGTACTTTAGGCTTGCTGATCCCGCCATCCGTGATCATGATTGTTTATGGTGTCACTGCAGATGTATCCATCAACAAATTATTCATTGCGGGGGTGATTCCTGGACTCGTACTCGCCGTGGTGTACATGCTGTATGTAGGCGGCTGGTCTCTAATCAATGCAGACAAAGTACCTAAAAGCACAACGCAATTGGGTTTAATGCAAATGCTGGCGACGAGCCGGGATATTCTGCCTCCCTTTTTATTGATCCTTGCGGTATTGGGATCTATCTACGCCGGATTCGCGACAGCCACCGAATCTGCTGCCATCGGAGTGCTCGGTGCGCTGATATTGTCGATAAGTTACGGCGGATTTGGTTGGCGTATTTTCTTCACGACCATCATGGGCGCGCTTAAAACGACAACAATGATCATGCTGATCCTAGCAGGCTCTTCGTTTCTAACGATAGCAATGGGATTCACTGGCATCCCGCGTGATCTTGCACAGTGGGTCGGATCACTCGGTCTGTCTCAATGGCAACTGCTTGTAATTTTGACTTTAGTATTTATTCTGCTTGGCTGCATTCTCGATGGCATCTCCATGATTGTGCTCACCATGGCAGTGCTTCTGCCAGTCGTGCAAGCCGCACAGCTCGATCTTTTATGGTTCGGCATCTATCTGATTCTGGTCGTTGAAATGGCACAGATAACACCGCCGATTGGACTTAATTTGTTCGTACTCCAAGGACTGACCAAGCGCGATGTCGGCTTTATTGCGACAGCCTCCTTTCCGTTTTTCATCATTCTGTGCCTGATGGTGGTTTTAATTTATCTGTTCCCAGAGCTCGTATTTTGGCTTCCGAATCAGATCTAACTATCGTCGCACCGATACTGACAACAGACTGTTAACAAGTCTTGTACTAAGTTAAGCATGCCCATCTAGCGTTGAAATTGACGCACCATGGCTGCGCAAGATGGGACTGACCATGGATCTTACGAGCAACGCGAATGCACTTGGTTAGTGCTTTCCCTAATTTTTTAAGCTGCTCACTGAACAATTGTTTGCTTGCTAATTAATTTTGTTGATTTTTGAGTTTTGACTAAGTATGCTCATTCGTAACAAGGTTATTTATGTAGATGTTTTCGCAGTCTTCATTTCCACAAGCCGCTGGTTGTTTGATGTTTGGCCTTTTAAAAGGAGCTCTCCATGCAACGACGTCGATTCCTCTCACATGCTGCAACTATTTCCGGCGCTGGACTAGCCGCCGTAGCAGCACCCGCAGTAGCTCAATCCTCTCCAACGGTAAAGTGGCGTATGTCTACTAGTTGGCCTAAAAGTTTGAACACGATCTACGGATCTGCAGATGAACTCTGCCAACGTGTCGCCGCACTGACAGACGGCAAATTCGACATCCGCGCGTTCCCCGGCGGTGAAATTGTGCCTGTCCCGCAAAATATGGATGCGGTTGGAAACGGCACAGTCGAATGCAACCATGTCTTAAGTACCTTCTATGTCGGTAAAAACACCGCTTTAGCTTTTGATACCGGCCTGTCCTTTGGCATGAATGCGCGGCAACACAATGCGTGGATGCTTTATGGTGGCGGTTTGGACATGGTCCGAAAGATGTATGCAAATTACGGGATCACCAACTTCACCTGTGGCAACGTCGGCGTACAAATGGGTGGCTGGTTCAGAAAAGAAATCAAATCAGTCGCTGATCTCAGTGGTTTAAAAATGCGTATCGGTGGGATCGGCGGTATGGTCATGTCCAAGCTTGGTGTCGTGCCGCAACAAATTCCAGCGGGTGATATCTACCCAGCCTTGGAAAAAGGCACGATTGATGCGTCAGAATGGATTGGACCCTATGACGACGAGAGACTTGGACTGAACAAAGTTGCGCCCTTCTACTATGCGCCCGGTTGGTGGGAAGGCAGTGCTTCCATTACCACAATGGTTAACACCAAGGCGTATGAGGCCCTGCCACCCCAATATAAGGCTGCGTTTGAAGTAGCTTGTAACGAACAAACTCTCAAGATGCTTGCACACTATGATGCTGTGAATCCGGGCGCTCTTAAAAAGTTAATTGGAGCTGGCGCAAAGTTGCGGTTCTTCCCGAAGGATGTAATGGACGCCTGCTTTAATGCATCTCAAGAACTTTGGAAGGAGCTGATCGCCAAAAACCCAGACTTTGCAGCAATTTACCCAAGCTGGCAAGCCTTCCAGAAGGACGAAGCTAGCTGGTTCCGTGTTGCTGAAAACTCCTTGGATAACTTTACTTACGCAGCGGTCCTACGCTAGACAGTTGTTGGTGGCGGCGCGTTATGACTGAACAGAATCATCAAAGCGGTATCAAGGCTCAGGGTATCGGGGCACGGGTGCCGAGAAAAGAGGATTTTCGTCATCTGCACGGAAAAGGTAACTTTGTTGCCGATTTTTCGATGCCTGGGCTCCTGGAGGTTGCATTTCTCAGGAGCCCAGTCGCGCATGCCAATATCTCCCAGATTAATGTGCCTGAGCATTTGTCAGCGATGGTACGGACTAGAGAACAACTAGATGCACTAGACATCCGGGCAGACTCGACACTACCGACTTATCAGCCGTCATCGCAACCACCGTTGGCCGCGGGGAAAGTCCGCTTTGTCGGAGAGCCGATTGCCCTGGCATTTGCAAGTACTCGGGCTGAAGCAGAGGACATTCTTGAAGAAGTCTCAGTAGACTTTGTTGAGTTACCCGTTTACACGAGCCCAACAACTGCTGACCAGGCTGTCGACCACTTCATGCACGATGAGTGGGAAAACAACACGTTTTTATCATTAACTATTGATAAAGATTTCGAGGTTAATGCAGCTCAAGCTGAAGTGGTTGTTCATCGCACGATTGATTTATCTCGACATTGCATGGTACCAATGGAGGGCAAGGCCGCGCTCGCGTATTGGGACAATCAGGCCGACCAACTTGTATTGGTTACCTCTACTCAAGTGCCGCACATGATTCGCACCGCGATTGCACGATTTCTCAAACTCGACCAAGAGCAGGTTCGCGTCATTTCACCTGACGTCGGAGGTGCATTCGGATACAAATGTGTGTTGCAGCAAGAAGAAGTTTGCGTGGCCTGGCTAGCAAAAACTTTTCGCCGACCCTTTCGCTATATCGAAGACCGCCGTGAACACTTGATTGCTGGCGCGAATACACGCGAGCATCACTACGAAATGACCGCATACGCAGACAAAAACGGGAAACTACTGGCGCTCGATGCAAAGATAACCATAGATGGGGGTGCCTATTCCGTCTGGCCCTTCACCATAGGCCTTGAACCCGGGCAAGCCGTTGGCAACTTGCCGGGCCCCTATGACATTAAGGGATATCGTTGTGTTTCGAGATGTGTGGCTACGAATAAGCCCGCTTTTGTGCCGTACCGTGGAGTTGCGCGCACCGGTGTCTGTTTTGCGATCGAACTAACCATGAATGCCATTGCCAAGGAGATCGGTCGCGAACCTTGGGAGGTTCGTATGGAGAACCTCGTTAAGGCAGATCAAATGCCTTATACCAACGTTACCAACAAACATTTTGATAGTGGGGATTTTCCTGCAAGTCTTGAGCGTGCACTTGAGATGCTTAACATTAATGCACGTCGCGAACAGCAGCGTACTCAAGGGGATCGTGGAAAACTTTTGGGTGTAGGTGTAGCCACTTACACTGAACAAGCTGCCCATGGAACCTCGGTTTTTGCGGCTTGGGGGACTCCAATCATTCCGGGTTTTGATCAAGCATTTGTGCGCATCACACCAGATGGTGGGCTTGAAATTCGAGTCGGTGTGCACTCCCATGGTCAGGGCATGGAGACCACCTTTGCACAAATCGCCCATGAAACGCTCGGCATTGATATATCCCGCATTCGTATGTTGCACGGTGATACCGGACAAACTCCGTTTTCGACTGGAACATATGCCTCACGCTCACTTGTTATGTCTGGTGGAGCGGTCGCAAAGGCGTGTAAGACACTGGTCCCACGACTGCTAAAAATTGGTGCTCATCTACTTGGAACCAATGAAGACAAGGTTAAGTTAGAGGGGACAGACATTATCTCATCGACAGGATCGGTCTCGATCAGCGATGTAGCAAGTGCTTGGTACCTCAATCCCCAATTGTTACCGGCTGATGTTGACGCCCAGGGGTTAGAAGCGACGGTTGGATACCGACCAAAATCGGACGGCGGTTGTTTTACATACGCAACCCACGCCGCGGTCGTAGCGATAGATCCCGATATGGGCTCGGTGGAAATATTGGATTATGTCTGTGTTGAAGACTGCGGGGTGATGGTTAACCCAATGGTTGTTGAAGGTCAGACAATCGGGGGAATCGTCCAAGGCCTTGGTACTGCGATGTATGAACACTCGCCTTATGATGAACTTGGTCAACCGCTAGCCTCGACACTTGCCGACTATATGATCCCAGGGGCAGCCGAAGCACCAAAAATTCGTATCGATCATTTCCAAACCCCATCGCCGCATACCGAGTTTGGAGCCAAAGGGATGGGTGAAGGCGGGGCTATCGCACCACCAGCAGTGATTCTTGGGGCCATCAACGATGCCTTAAGCCGGATTGGCGCGCCAGAACTATTGCACACACCAGTCACACCGAGGGACATACTTGGCGCAATCAACAAGTGCCATGCTGAACAAGTCCTAACTAACACCAAGGGGCTGGTGTGAAGGCCGCCAAATTTGACCTACAGATCGCCGCTACGCTTGCAGCTGCGGGGGACGAACTTGTAGCGAGGGGATTTGACAGCAAGGTCGTTGCTGGCAGTCAGTCACTTGGTCCTATGCTCAATTTGCGTCTTGTGCGACCAACACAACTAATCGACATCAGCGGTCTGAGTGAATTGCGGGGTGTCACAACTGATCACCAAACTATTCGAATTGGTGCAGGTGTGACTCATGCCGAAATTGAGGATGGGATATACCCCGCATTACTAAACCATCCTTGGAAAAAAGTTGCCGCAAACATTGCTTACCGGTCTGTACGCAACCGGGGAACCATCGGAGGCAGCCTAGCTCATGCTGATCCTGCCGCTGATTGGGTGCTGGCTGCTACAGCGATGAACGCAGATATTGATATTGTTAGCGTAGACCCAAACGATGGCGCTCTGGCAATACGCACGGCACCTATGCAAAAGTTCATGATAGCTGCCTACACAACAGTACTAGAGCCGCATGACATCATCCATTCAATATCCTTGCCACTTAGCTCCGCTCATGCCAAATGGGGTTATTACAAATTCTGCCGCAAAGTAGGCGAATTTGCTCATGCGAGTTGTGCCGTGTATATCAATGATGTAGACAGATGCGCCAATATCGCCATCGGGGCACTCGATGGACCACCCAAACTTTTGCCGGAATTAGCCTCCAAAATCATTGACAGTGGGTGGAGCGCAATGCCAGGCTCCTTGCAAAATGAAGCTGTTGTTAAAGCTGTCTCTGCAGCCATACCCGAGCGTGATCCCATCGATCAAAAAATGTACACCACTGCTGTCATTCGAGCATTGAACAAGGCTTTTAATTCGGGAGCTGTCGATGACTGATACATCACTCGCCGACCCACAGGAAGGAATCCACACAAAAAGACATATCAATTTGGTAGTCAATGGGCAAGAAATCTCGGAAACGGTTACTCCTAGAACCCATCTAGGTGACTTTTTACGCGAGCAGCTTGGGTTGACGGGAACGCATCTGGGGTGTGAGCATGGCGTGTGTGGAGCCTGTGTCGTGTTGCTAGACAACAAGCCAGTACGCTCTTGTATTACCTATGCCGCATCCTGTAACGGACGCTCAATCACAACCATCGAGGGATACACGCAAGATCCGGTGATGGCATTGCTAAGACAGGCGTTTACCGATCATCATGCACTTCAATGCGGGTATTGCACACCTGGCATGCTGGCAACTGCAAGAGACATTGTTCTTCGGCTACCAGAGGCTGATGAACGCAAAGTTCGGGCTGAGCTTTCGGGCAACCTTTGTCGCTGCACCGGATACATGGGTATCGTCAATGCGGTAATGTCAGTACTTGCCAGACTGAAACTAGACCACGATCCTGCGATTGAAGCTCTCCGCGCTGCGCAGACTCAGGCACAAAGTAGCGCTGGCGCAGCTAGTCCCAAACCAATTGAGATCAAACGTGCGGTTGTGTCGACCACGGTCAATCAAACATCAGACAGCAAAACAACAAACACCAAGTCTGTGGCCGGATCGTCTGCCGCACCATCGGGTACCTCCATACAACACAAATTTAAACTGCCTCATCCGGCAGATGCAGTCTGGCGCCTAATGACTGACTTGCCCCGCGTAGCACAGTGTCTACCAGGTGCGCAGGTCTTGGAACAGAATGACGAACACGTCATCGGGGAAGTCGCCATCAAATTCGGTCCAATGAGCGCCAAATTCGAGGGGCAAGCCACCTTAAATCTTTCTCCCGACAAACAACAAGCAACCCTCATCGGTGCTGGAAGAGACAAACTTAGCAACTCAAGAGCACGCGCCGAGGTGCAATATACGATTGAAGCGCTCGGTCCGGATGAATCTGAAATAGCCATTGATATGCAGTACTCACTTCAAGGTCCGCTAGCGCAGTTTTCCCGATCAGGACTCGTACAAGATTTTGTGCAACGGATGATGGCTAGCTTCGCGGATAACGTGTCTCACTTACTGTCAGACCCTAACGCATCGGCACAATTACCACATGCTGCTATTAATCCGATTTCCATGTTTTTCAGCATTCTCATCATGCGTATCCGCAATCTATTTCGTAAAAAGGACTAGACGATGAGGGGCTTGCTAAAAATCTCTGCGGGAATAGATTGGCTCAATGAGACTGTAGGCAGGATTGTAATTTGGCTCTGCTTAATTGTGGTCTTGATTAGTTCAACTAACGCAGTGGTACGCAAGTTATTCAGTGTCAGTTCGAATGCATGGCTTGAACTGCAGTGGTATTTATTTGGAGCGATTTTCTTACTAGCGTCAGGTTATACGCTGTTGCGAAATGAACATGTGCGCGTTGACATCTTATCGGCAAGAATGTCTCGTCGCAATCAATTGCTGGTTGAGATCTTTGGTGTCCTGTTTTTCCTGCTGCCAATTGCAGTGTTGATTTTGATTCTATCGTGGCCCGTTTTTATTGATTCATTCATTGAAAACGAGCAATCATCCAATGCAGGTGGTTTAGTACGTTGGCCAATGAAGCTACTCGTACCGATTGGATTTCTTTTACTTGTGCTCGCCGGAATTTCTCACTTGATCAAATGCATAGGCTGCCTGCTAGGTATGTGCCCGGATCCGACACTGAAGGAGGCAAACAAATCATCTGAACAAGCCCTCGCCGAAGAAATTGCGATGTATGCAGACAACCAATCGATCCAACACAATCCGGTTGAGCCGATCGAACGGTCTGCCAAGGAGCGCAATCATCATGGTTGAACTGTTTGCCGCCAACCTTGCCCCAGTCATGTTTATCAGCCTGTTCATGCTGTTATTGCTTGGGTTTCCGATCGCATTTGCATTAGCCGCGAACGGATTACTTTTTGGTTTGATCGGCATTGAGCTCGGCTTGTTAACGCCAGCGTTGTTTCAGGCTCTTCCGCAAAGGGTTATCGGTATTATTGCTAACGACACCCTATTGGCCATACCATTTTTTACCTTCATGGGACTCATCCTAGAACGATCTGGAATGGCCGAAGATCTATTGGAAACTATTGGTCAGTTGTTTGGCTCCATTCGCGGTGGCTTAGCCATCGCAGTTGTTTTCGTCGGTGCAATGCTAGCGGCCACAACGGGTGTCGTCTCAGCCTCTGTTATTTCAATGGGGCTAATTTCATTACCCATTATGCTCAGATACGGCTACGATCGGCGGTTTGCAACCGGTGTCATTGCGGCCTCAGGAACGCTTTCACAAATTATTCCGCCATCCCTAGTTTTGATTGTGCTAGCGGACCAACTAGGGCGTTCGGTGGGTGACATGTATCTTGGCGCCTTCATTCCCGGGATGGCTCTGGCACTTAGCTACATGGCATATACCTTCGTACTTGCCTGGCTGAAACCTGATACTGCTCCGGCAATGCCACCTGAAGCTCGAACCTTTTTAGAACCATCTGGTGCTTCTGGAACTCGTTCGCTGGTCGTTTTATTAGGCATTTCATGTGCAATCACCTGGATAATCATGCAATCAGTCGCTGACCCGGATGGTCCCGTTGATGAGAGAGTCGTGTTGTCGATCTTGACGCTGGGCTTAAGCGCATTCGTGTTGGCAGGGCTGAACAGAATTTTTAAATTGAAGTTGCTTTCGCAGATCGCTGAGCGTGTGACGTTTGTCATGATTCCGCCGCTGGCGCTTATCTTTCTTGTCCTCGGTACGATCTTTATCGGCTTAGCAACGCCAACGGAGGGTGGTGCCATGGGGGCAGTTGGTGCCATTGTCATGGCAGTCGCACGCAAGCGACTATCTGTCAATTTGCTACGTCAGGCAATGGACACGACAACTAAGCTGACTTGCTTTGTAATTTTTATTCTTGTTGGTGCCACGGTATTTGGGCTCACTTTCCGTGCCGTCGATGGCGATCTTTGGGTAGAACATCTCCTTATCGATCTGCCAGGCGGAGAACTCGGGTTTTTAATTGTGGTCAGTATTCTGGTATTTCTTCTGGCGTTTTTTCTGGATTTCTTTGAACTGGCTTTTATTGTCGTTCCACTACTGGCGCCGGTAGCCGACAAGATGGGTATAGACCTCATTTGGTTCGGTGTCTTGCTTGCCGTCAATATGCAAACTTCATTTATGCATCCGCCATTTGGCTTTGCACTTTTTTACTTGAGGTCTGTAGCCCCTAAAAACGACTATGTTGACAAAACAACTAACAAGAAAATTGCCCGAGTAACCACCGGACAGATCTATTGGGGATCGGTACCGTTCATTTGTATTCAGCTAATCATGGTGGCCGCCGTACTCACGTTTCCTGGAATGGTCACTCACTATAAAGATGACACTCCGGAAATAGATCCCTCCACGGTTGAGATTACGATTCCAACGAATCCCTATGGAAATAGCGGTAACTACACTGGGTCTGACATGCCAGACCCATCCCAGATATTCCGTTAAGTTAGGCGTTTCGCTCGAGAAGTTTCAACTTATCTGCTTTGCCGTTCCAGTGCTCTGCTTCCTCGAGGGGTTCTTTCGAACTTGTGATGCTTTCAAATTCAGGAGAGAGCTCTGCATTTAGCGCGATGAAATGTTTTTGATGTTCCGGCACATCTTCCTCTGCAAAAATTGCATTAGCGGGGCACTCCGGTATACAAACAGCGCAATCAATACACTCCTCGGGGTCAATCACTAGAAAATTAGGGCCCTCCCGGAAACAGTCAACCGGGCATACATCAACGCAATCAGTAAATTTACATTTAATGCAGTTTTCAGTCACAACGTGAGTCATATTGCCCCCTTATTTCTGATAGTAAGTACACTAACAATTGTATCGTCAAACAGCATCGTCTCCAAGAGAATTCGCTACGCTTGTCCAAAAATCGTTACCTGTAAAGCTCGGGGGAGTTAACAGGCAATACGGTTGTACGATACCGCCCAGTAGGCAGAAAACCATCTGGCGTGGGCATCGGTAAGCGTTTTAGTTGCGTAGAAATTCACCGCAGCTTGTTCTTGCCTTGGTTCCAGACTAATCGTACGAGCGAGTCATTTCCATAGATAGCGTGAAGCGATCAGCTGGGTGAACGGATATGGAAATCTCAACGACATCCCCCGCTGCATTGAAGTAGTGACGCGTTACCTTGAGGGCTGGTGAGCCAACCTCGGCCTGCAGGTCCGCTGCTAGTTCGGTGGGCATCAGGATAGCTTGAGCCTCCTGGCGGATTCGCAAGATCGCTTGCCCATAATGCTCCTCAATCAACGAACTAATTAAAACCTCCGGCGCCTTGCATACCCACTTGGCGATGTCCTTAAATGCTGCATCAATGTAAACGTCGGTCCAGCAAATGGGGTGTGACTCTGATTGTGCATCCATACGCAAGCTTGAAACACGTAGCCAGCGGGAACCGCCTTCGCACCCTATTTCAAGGGCCACTGCCTCGTCAGCCACTATCATCTTTGTTGATTTTAAGACTCGTCGATGTCGAGCACCAAACTGCACCAATTCCTCGATAGTGGCAATTGACTGCCTAAACCCTGTGACTGGGTGCGCCGCTTCGACTCGTGTGCCTACATTCTTACGTCGCGAAATAAGGCCTAGTGCTTGAAGCTCCTGCAGCGCCTTGCGAACGGCATAGCGGCTCAGACGATGAGTAGCACACAACTCAAACTCCGTCGGTAGCAGTGAGCCGACGGTGTAGCGACCAGCTGCAATCTCCTCGGCCAAATGCCGTACAAGATCGGCATGTGAAACACAAGTTTTAGGCATACCAGCATTCATGCAATGCAGTCCATTGTGATATCAAACAAGGGCAAACCCTCATTTTATTTTGTTCGAACATATTTAAACTGTATATGTTCGAACATATCAATATGCTCAGATTTAATCAACCTTTTTAAATATCTACCACCATGGTTTCACCTTCCTCTAGCACCGTCTTCGATTCCGTTCTCTTCCGAGACGCCTTTGGCACACCCGCGATGCGCGAGGTTTTTTCTGATCGTAAGTTGATTGACCGCTATATTGAGGTGGAAGTCGCCTTGGCTCGTGCTGAGGCTCGCTGTGGTGTTATCCCAGTTGAGGCTGCCGAAGCTATCGCCCGGGAATCGCGTCTGGATCGAATCGACTTCGACCATATGCGGCACGAGACCGATATCGTGGGGTATCCGATCTTGCCATTGGTGCACCAGCTGGTTCAGATGTGCGGCGAAGCAGGTCGCTATGTACATTGGGGCGCAACCACTCAAGACATCATGGATACCGCCAATGTGCTTCAGGTGCGTGATGCGCTAGACATCATCGAGGCAGACATTCAAGCCCTACGTGGCATCCTTGGAGATCTGGCAAAAAAACATCGCGACACGCCTATGGCGGGTCGCACTCATTTGCAACACGCGCTACCAATTACCTTCGGCTATAAACTGGCGATCTGGCTGGCCATGTTCGATAGGCACCAACAGCGGCTTGCGCAACTGCGGGAACGTGTGCTGTGCGTTGAGTTTGCCGGCGCAGCTGGCACGTTGGCCTCTCTGGGAGACAAAGGGCTGGAAGTACAGCAAGCGCTGGCTCTGGAGCTCAACCTTGGCGTTCCAACCACGACCTGGCATGTGGCGCGCGATGGTTTCGCGGAAGCCGTAAATTTTCTGGCCCTAGTCACTGGCTCACTTGGCAAGATTGCACTAGATATCATGATCATGGCCTCAACCGAGTATGCCGAGGTCTACGAGCCATTCGTCAAAGGCCGGGGCGCGAGCAGCACCATGCCACAAAAGCGCAATCCAATCTCTAGTGAACTGATGCTGGCTGCAGCCAAAGGTGTGCGCCAGCATGCAGGTCTGATGATAGATGCCATGATTCAGGATTTTGAGCGGGCTACCGGTCCTTGGCATGCGGAATGGATTGCCATTCCAGAAAGCTTCATTCTGACAGCTGGCGCACTGCATCAGGCTAAATTCGCGCTTGGTGGATTAATCGTTGACACCGATCGGATGGGAGCCAATCTCGGCATCAGTCAGGGTTTGATCGTAGCTGAAGCGGTGATGATGGGATTGGCACCAGCGCTCGGTCGCCAACAAGCCCACGACATCGTCTACGATGCCTGCCGTGTCGTTAACGAACAAGGGGGCACGCTCGCCGACGCGCTCGCTGCCATACCGGTCGTGACACAACACTTTGACCGAGCTGCCATAGATCGCCTCACAGACCCGGCCAATTACCTCGGTCTTGCGCCGGTGATGGTTGATCGGGCATTGGCTGCCTCAGCCTTGGCGGGTAATCACCTAGATCACTAGCAAGCACGCCCCGTCCAATGGCGGACATCATTTGGCTAGTTGTGTCGCCTCTTTAACTGCCTCACGCATGCGCTTGACTGAATTTTCCAGATCAGGCCATGCGGGCTGTTGTGGTGCGAATCTTGCGCGCATGTAGCGAACCAAGCCAACGAGTTGCTCATCATTAAACTGATCAGCGAACCCCGCCATGAATCCGACAGCATCTGATGGTGGCGAGCGTACGCCTTCAAGAATGACTCGTATCAGATTGTCAGGCTGATCCGCGTGCAAATTCGTGTTCAATGCCAGCGGCACATTGGCACCAAGCAAAGTCGGACCGCTACCATCATGATGACAAGCAGCACAAGCAGCTTCAAATAAGCGGTGCGAACCATCGAGCAAGGCGGCGGGTGGCTGCGCGGTGATCGCTAGCTGTTGCTCAACAGCCTGATTGATGGTCTGGGTATCCACAGGTTGCTGAAATGATGCCAGATAGACAGCCATCGCCCGCAAGTCCTCATCGGGCACTGTACTTAATTGCTTGACCACATCGGCCATGGGTCCAAGGGCAGCGCCGTGATGATCGCTCACGCCTTGACGTAAGTAATCATAAAAAGCTTGTTCAGTCCATGGGACAGGACTGTTCGACGTTGCGGTCAAGTCGTGAGCCTGCCAGCCCTTGATATAGCCACCGGAGAGAAACTGTTTGCCAAACTTCTCAGCACCAGCCAAATCTCGCGGAGTGTGACAAGCCGAACAGTGCGCTGGTCCATTGACCAGATACTCACCCCTGAGCCAAACTTCAGAATCAACACCACTTGGCGCTGCCTCAGGCGCAAGTGCCGGTGGATAAATCGCATTCCATGCTGCTAACGCTGGGCGAACACTAAACGGGAACGAAAGCTCCGTTTTAGGATTGTCTTGGCGCACGGCTGGCTGTGACATGAAATAGGCATACAGTGAAGTGATCTCATCATCGCTAAACCGTGAGAACGCTGTGTAAGGAAACGCGGGATATAAATGACGACCATCTTGCGAGATTCCTTGACGCATCGCCCGCTCAAACGCTGCAAGTGACCAGTTTCCGATCCCGGTTTCTGGATCAGGTGTAATGTTCGTGCTGTAAATCACCCCAAACGGTGTAGGAAGTGCTACGCCACCTGCATACTTTTGTCCATCAGCCGTGGTGTGGCAGGTGGCACAGTTACTCAGAGCCGCGAGCTGACGACCACGCTCGATGGTCTCGGTGGCATACAAGCTAGCCGAAGGACGAGTCACGGGAGCGATCGGACTGCGCCAGCCAAACACACCAGCCACGATACCGACGGCACCCACTGCAAGTGCCAGTGCCCGCCATCCGATGCTCTTGCGGCGCGGATAAATCGCACCGACTGAAGGCGCTGATAGCCTGCGTTTTGCGACGCGCGGCTCTGGTGAATCAGTTGCCGCTGGCAAGGGATTAATTGCAGCACGCACCACCTCCGGCGTAAATGGGGGCTGTCTGAATCGCACGCCTGTCGCATCAAATATGGCATTGGCAATCGCGGCCGTACCCGGGACTGAAGATGACTCGCCAGCGCCAAGGGGTGGCTCCTCGGGCCTAGGCATCTGATAAACCTCAATCACCGGTACCTGCCTGAAACTCAGCACAGGGTAGGAGCCCCACTCTTGGTTGGCGACAGTGTTTTGGGTGGGCTCAGTGGTGACCTTTTCCTGCAAGGCCCGACTCGTTGCTTGTATGACATTGCCGTGAATCTGATGTTCAACACCCGCCGGATTGACGGTCAAGCCAGCATCATGCCCAACCACGACCTTGCGAACATGTACTTCACCCGTATTCGGATTAACCTCAACATTTGCTACCCAAGCAGCCCAGGCCGCACCGAAGCCTGGCCAACGGCTATGTACATAGCGCGCATAAGCGACACCCTGCCCCTGCAGCAAACCATTCTCGCCCTTGACAAGCCGAGGTCCAGTTCGTGGTTGCCAGCCTGCCCTAATCGCCGTCTCTTTCAACAGTTCGCTGGCACGTGGATCATCTAGGTGGCGCAGTCGAAATTCAACAGGATCCTCACCTGCCGCGGTCGCAAGCTCGTCCACAAACGACTCGTGCGCAAAGGAATTCGGTAACGCCGAAACGCCCCTAAGCCAGGACGCCCTTAAGATCGGCGGCATGTCATTGACTGTTACTCGCAAATTGGGCACGGTGTAAGGAGGACGTGCCGTTCGATCTCCCATAAAGTAGGCTTGCGCGTTGGGTTCGATCGTTCGAGTCAACAGTAATGCCAGTGGTGGCGCGCCATTCGAGGGGTAGGACGTAGAGAAGTCCCAGGCATTAATCTGCCCTTGCTCACTCACCGCACCATTGACTTCCATCCACTGAGCCGCACCTTTAGGCTCCCAGACATTCTCCTGTTCCCGGGTCAGTTGTACACGTACGGGTGCACCGACTGCACGAGATAACAACAAGGCATCGGCAGCAACATCATCGGCGCCATTTCGTCCATAGCATCCTGATGCCTCCATGCGGATCAGATCCACATCAATGTCTTGCAAACCCGCTAACCTCGCTAAATCGGCACGCAATACATGAGGGTTTTGTGTGCCGGCCCATACACGCAAGGTGAACTGATCCTCAGCAGTTCGCATCTCAGGCCCACGCCAATGGGCGACAGCGCATGAAGGACCGAGCGAAGCATGCATCTGATACGGCCATAGATAGGTACGGCTCATACCACCGCCAGAGGCCTGAAGACTGCCAAGTGCATCGCCCTCATTCACAACCTCTCGGGGTACGGCAGGATTGTTACTCAGCGCACCCTTGATATCTTTCACATCGGGCAAGCCCGGCCACGGTTTCCACCGAACCACCAACGCGCGCATGGCAGCTTCGGCCTGCTCCTCGCGCTCAGCCACGACACCCACGAAATCACGGATGACGACCACGGCCACCACGCCTGGAATATGGGATATCGATGATTCCTCGACCGACTCGAGCGTGTTACCGATAAAGTCACCGTGATCAGCACCTGCGTATGGTGGCCGGATAACGCGGCCATGCAACATGCCGGGCACGCGCATATCATGCACAAAGACCAATTCGCCGCTTGCCTTGGCAGGAATATCAACCCTTGGGACTGACTGCCCAATGATGCGGTGCGCCTTGCTGTCTTTCACCTCGACGGCCGTATCGAGCCTTAAGGCTACCTGTGCACCACGAATCAGTTCCCCGTAGGTCACCCGAATATTGCTATCCCGTACATGGCTAATCGTGCCGTCTCTGACTTGCAATTCATCGACTGGCAGGTTCAGCGTATTGGCGGCTTGGGCTAATAGATAAGCGCGCGCTTGAGCAGCCGCTTGACGCAGTACCATGCCATGGATTTGAATCGAAGCACTGGCGATCGTCGGGCCTTGATTGGGTGCCGTGGCCGTATCGCCCATCACCATCGTGACTTGTTTAACCGCCACATCGAGCTCTTCCGCTACCAGCTGTGTCAACGCGGTCCTCAAACCCGTACCCAAATCCACATGACCATGCAAACCCGTGACCGTTCCATCAGGCCATACTGCCAGCAAAACCTCGTCGCCCTCCAATGGATTGGACGCCACAGCCATTGGCTGCCCAGGTACTGCCGGCGCAGGCGCTGCTGGCTCTCTGAGAACCAGGAGCACTTCCTGAGCCTTTAGAAAATCAGCTCGTGTGGTCAGTCGGCTAAAGGATGTCATTCACGCTCCCGTGCCTTTAACAATATCCGGGCTGCCTGGCGTGCGGCCGCCATAATTTCGATGTGCGTACCACAGCGACAGATATTTCCGGAGAGTGCATCAACAATCTGCTGTTCGGTTGGATCAGGTACACGCTCAAGCAATGCTGCCACGGTCATGATCATGCCGTTTAGACAATACCCGCACTGAGCTGCTTGCTCTTGAACAAATGCCGCCTGCACAGGATGCAAGGTCTTTGCATTGGCCAGCCCTTCAAGCGTGGTAATGGCACGCAAGCCAACTTCACCAACTGGAATGACACAAGAACGGGCTGCGACACCATCAACGAGCACCGTACAGGCTCCACATTGCCCAAGCCCACAACCGTATTTGGGTCCGTTCAAAGACAAGTCATTACGCAATACCATCAACAAGCTGGCATCCGGTGATGCTGTGATGACATGCTTGGTTCGATTGATCTGCAGAATAATCTCGCGGGGCTTTCTCATGGTTGGTCTATACGCTCAGGTATGCCCGTCGAACTGACTCGTTGGCATCGAGTTCAGCCATCGTGCCTTCATACTGAATCACCCCCTTCTCGAGCACATAAGCCCGGTCACAAACCAGCTCGGCAAAGTGCAGGTTTTGTTCGGACAACAGAATGCTCACGCCACGCGCCTTGAGCTCAAGAATCATGTGTGCCATTTGCTCAACGATCACAGGCGCCACACCCTCAGAAGGCTCATCAAGCAACACCAGATACGGGTTACCCATCAGAGACCTCGCAACCGTCAGCATCTGTTGCTCACCACCACTCATCTGACTGCCCAAGCGTTGCTGCATATCTCTCAAGTTAGGGAATAACTCGAACAGTTGCTCAACTGTCCAGTATGGCGCGGGTGTCCCATCAGGCCACGCGCGAGCCCCCTGCCGACCGACTAGGAGATTTTCTGAAACGGTTAATGCCGTAAAAATGCGGCGATCTTCAGGCACAAAGCCCAAGCCACTTGACGCGATATCATGCGTTGGCCATGCTGATATATCCTGACCCATGAACCTGACTTGACCCGCCCGACGACTCATCATTGCCATGATGGTTTTCATGGTGGTGGACTTACCCGCACCGTTACGCCCCATGAGAGCAACCACTTCACCCTGCCTGATTTGCAGCGACACATCGAATAACGCTTGCGCTGCTGCATACCATGCTTGCAAGCCTTTGACTTCCAATAGCGGCTCTGACGTATTCCAGGGCAGATTACTCATGCTGACCCCTCCTTTGACGATTGCAGCTTCTCAAAGGTCTTGCCCGTCCCGAAATACACTTCCTGAACTTTGGGGTTATCACGAATTTGTGCCGGCGTGCCCTCAGCAATCAAACGCCCTCGCGCAAGGACAATGATGCGGTCAGCATACGCAAATACAACATCCATGCTGTGCTCGGTAAAAAGCACAGCGATGCCCTGATCGGTCACTAACTGCTTTGTTAGCGCCATCAGGGCATTGCGTTCGCCCGGAGCCATGCCTGCCGTGGGCTCATCCATCAGCAATAGCCGGGGGGAATTGGCCAGTGCAATTGCCAACTCGACCCTTTTGACATCAGCATAAGCCAACTCGCTACTTGATCGGTCGGCCTGATCAAGCATCCCAACAAGGTCAAGCAATGCCAATGCACGGTCACGTGCGTGACGCGATGCTCTTTTGAAGAAGGAATACAACTGCCGATCTGCGGAGATCAGTGCCATTTGCACATTCTCACAAACCGTCAGGGATTCAAACGTTTCGGCAATCTGAAAGGTACGCCCAACACCCAATCGCCAGATCTCGCGCGGGCGCATCCCGATCAATTCCTGGCCAGCCAATTCAATAGATCCGCGGTCAGCCAGAATTTGGCCGTTGACCATGTTGAACGTGGTTGACTTACCAGCGCCGTTGGGACCAATCAAAGCAAGCAACTCGCCGGGCCCAACCGAGAAATCGATGCCATCTACTGCTTTGACGCCACCAAAGGACTTACCTAGACCTTTAACCGTTAAAAGGCTCATGATGACGCCCCTTTCACACGACGAACCCGATCAAAAGCGATTCGAAAGTACCCAGCAATACCTTGCGGGAACAGCAATACCAACAGAAGGATCACACCACCGAGTACGGCTCGCCAGTATTCTGTGTTGCGCGCAACCATATCATGCAGCCAGGTAAAGCTGACGGCACCAACAATCGGTCCAGCCAGAGTTTGCACACCGCCAAGCAATACCATCACCAAACCATCAACTGACTTGGTTACAAACAGGCTTTCCGGCGACACACTGCCCTTGGAAAACGCAAACAAAGAGCCCGCCAATCCAGCAAATGCGCCAGCAATGATGAAAGCAACCCAGTGCACCCGTTTGACATCGATCCCGATGGCATCAGCGCGTACAAAGGAATCTCGCCCTGCACGCATTGCATAACCGAACGGCGCAAATAGCATGCGTCTGAGTGCCCAAAGACTTGCTGCCACCAGCACCAATGTCATCACATAGTAGGCTGGTTTGGCGCTCAGCCACGCTGCTGGCCAGACTCCAATTAAGCCATTGCTGCCTCCGGTAAAGCTATCCCACTGGTAAACAATCGCCCAGGCAATCTGCGCAAATGCAAGCGTGAGCATTGCCAGGTACACGCCCGACAAACGAACCGCAAACCAACCAAAGACGATGGCACCGATGACCGCGACCAGTGGTGCCAGCAACAAAGAAACCTCCATGGGCAAACTGACCTTGGTCAACAGGATTGCGGCAGCGTACGCCCCCAGGCCGAAGTATGCCGCGTGGCCAAATGAATGCAAGCCAGCAGGTCCCATGATGAAATGCAGGCTTGTCGCAAATAACGCGGCAATCAACAGATCAATAGCCAACACAACGGTATACGGCGATTCCGAGCTGTACCAAGGTAGTGCCAGCAAGATCAAAAACAGCAGCAAGCCCCAAAGCAAAGCCTGATTGCCTTTGCCCAGGCGGAAAGGCTCCTCGGCATGGCTGGTATGCCGTGACAGGGGTTGCGGCCTTCCAAACAAACCCCATGGTCGCAATACAAGCACCAGTGCCATCACTAAAAACTCTACGACCAGCGTGAGTTTAGAAAACGATACCTCTACACCTGCAATGTCCACCACACCTAGCCAGATACAGATTGCCTTGATCTCAGCAATGATGAGGGCAGCGACATAAGCCCCGGGAATGGATCCCATCCCACCAACCACCACCACCACGAATGCGGCTCCAATAATGTGCAGGTCCATCTCGAGGTTGGCCGGTTCACGCGGCAACTGCAAAGCACCGCCAAGCCCTGCCAGAAATGCGCCTAATGCAAATACGGCGGTAAACAACCAAGCCTGATTCACGCCCAATGCAGCAACCATGCCACGGTCGTGTGATGCAGCGCGCACCAATACGCCCCATCGCGTGCGGGTGAGTAATAACCAAAGCAAACCCAGCACAACAGGACCCACCGCCACCAAGAACAGGTCGTAAGCAGGGAACCGGCGACCCAGGATTTCCACAGC
This sequence comes from Orrella daihaiensis, assembly GCF_022811525.1. Lineage (NCBI taxonomy): Bacteria > Pseudomonadati > Pseudomonadota > Betaproteobacteria > Burkholderiales > Alcaligenaceae > Orrella > Orrella daihaiensis. The sequence goes on from NZ_CP063982.1 coordinate 2,538,135, forward strand.
GCCCGACAGGCCGGGCGCACGCGGGCCTAATAACTCTTCAGGACCCCAGATCCACAAGGTCGCGTCTTTGATGACTAGCACCAGTGCAAAGGTTGCCAACAACTGAAATAGCTCTGGCGCTTTGTAGATCCGTCGCAACAAAAAGATTTCTGTCAGGGCACCGAGCACACCAACCACCAAGGCTGCCAGTAACAGCGACACCCAAAACCCCAGAGCCCCAGACCAAATCGATACGAGCGTGTAGGCGATATACACACCGACCATATAAAAAGATCCGTGTGCAAAGTTGACAATTCGCGTGACGCCAAAAATCAGTGAAAGCCCGGCGGCCACCAAAAATAAAGAGGAGGCAGACGCCAGGCCATTTAACAGCTGAACCAGAAAACCAGAGAAGTCCATGGAAAGACTCTCACTCCATGATTACTTGTTGGCTTGCGCTGGACGTAACTTTTGAACTTCTTGAGCAGATGGTAAGACGCTCGCGCCATCGACGTATCGATAGTCAACCATCACGCCCTTGCCATCGACATTTTTTGTCTTGCCAACATAACCGCCCATGGTGGACTGATGATCCTCGGGACGATAGCGAATCGGTCCAAACGGTGACATCAACTCCAGACCGCGAAACGCCTGAATCATGTCTTCTGTGTTGGTGTTTCCAGCTTTCTTGACGCCCTCAGCCAAAGACATAATCGTGGCATAGCCAACCACCGAACCCAAGCGGGGATAATCATTGAATTTCTGCTGATAAGCCTTCAAGAACGCATCATGCTCGGGCGTGTTAATGCCGTACCACGGGTAGCCAGTCACTAGCCAACCATTTGGTGCCTCGTTCTTTAATGGGTCCAAATATTCTGGCTCACCAGTCAACAGACTCACCACTTCGCGTCCTTCGAACAGACCACGCGTATTACCTTCTCGGACAAATTTACCGAGGTCAGCACCGAAAAGGACATTGAAGATCGCATCGGGCTTGGCGTCAGCCAACGCCTGCACGACACTGCCGGCGTCCACCTTGCCAAGCGGGGTGGCTTGCTCGTCGACAAATTCAATATCGGGTTGAGCGGCTTTCATCAAAGCTTTGAAAGTCGCTGCGGCTGACTGACCATACTCATAATTCGGGTAGACCAGCGCCCAACGCTTTTTATTCATGGCGACAGCTTCTGGTACCAGCATGGCTACCTGCATATATGTTGAAGGTCGCAAGCGGAAGGTGTACCGATTGCCGTTATCCCAGGTAATTTTGTTCGTGAGCGGCTCACTGGCCAGAAAAAAGACCTGCTTTTGTTTCGCGAAGTCAGTCAGCGCCAAGCCGATGTGAGACAGGAAAGTGCCGGTTAATAAATCCACCTGATCGCGCGACACCAATTCCTCAGCCACCCGAACCGCATCACCGGGATTAGCGTTGTCATCACGACGAATCAGTTCCACTTGTTTACCCAGCAACCCACCTGACTGATTAATCTGATCAACGGCCAGCTCCATACCCATGCGGTATGGCTCCAGAAAAGCCGGCTGCGCTTTGTAGCTGTTGACCTCACCAATCTTGATCACGCCTTGTGCGCTCGTGATGGTCGCCATACTCAATAACGAAACCGCCACCACCCATTTAAGGGGAGCAAAGTTTTGCAGAAAATTTTTCATCGAAATGTCTCCAGTTTGAACTGCACATCAAATCAAACGCCTGCTGCTTTTTTTATAAACCGTTGGCTTAAAAAGTATTGCACTATTTCAAGCCATCCTCCCCTTTGATTTCACTCACTTGTAATCCGCCAATGCGTGGTAACGGTCGACCACTATCGGTTACAGCGACGGCCACCAGGATCTCGTCAGCCGCTGGAGCATCGGTGACACGCGCCTCAACAGCATCGAAATGACTTCGCACATAGGCAGCGTCTTTATGGCCGAGCGGAACATCAATCGGCGTACCAGGGCCACCGCGCTTTTTAGATGAAGGCACTAAGGCAGCGCCTTTTTCTACAGCTTTGCGCAGGGGCGCACCGAGTTTGGGATGCAAAATCGCGGCTGCGTGTTCAAGCTCGCCGCGCTCGCCCACAATGGCCGCCTTGCCATAACTTTGTGCCTCATGCGGTTTAATCCCCAGTGCCTGAACGCAGCGCTCCCCAAGCAACTCCCCGAGCATCGCGCCCGCGTCCATCAGCATGCTCAAGTCTTGCTCATAGCGTCCTGCAAACGGATTCTGGATCACAGCAACTGCCACCGCTCGACGGGTGGGTGGGGAGATTGTCTGCCCCATTTCAATATGCGTCTCGTCCACACTCACGGTAATTTTTCTGATGACTATGCCTGACATAACGCTTCTTCTCCCATGCTCTGAACAATCTGACTAACGGAGACCACCTGGGACTGACACACCAGAACCACTGACTGCAAAATGCCTGCATCAACATAGTTCTGTGCGACGGCTTTACCACGCGCCAAGGCGACTGCAACTTTTTCAGGGGCCAGACGAGGTACACCTACTGTCACAAGATGATCACCCAAGTCAGTGTCATCTGACAAGAGGTTAGCGGGCCGACGGACAATCAATTCATCTTCAACATCCACTGCATTGGCAATCATCGTGGCACCCGCATCGGCCAACGCCGAACTTTCTGCAAACACAGTGACGCTATCGGCTATACCAAGTGAGTGGCTGCGGCCAGCCCAACCACTGGTCGCCACTCCCCCAATGCCTGTGTCAGCAACAATCGTTGCCATCGCATCCAGCGCTGGCAGGCGCGCCTGCATGATGACGGGCAATACACTGGTCAGATCGCTGAATAAGCCCAATCGAAGTCTGGTGTTAGCGGTCAAGTGCAAGGCGATGTCACCGCCATTGTTGACCCAGGCACGATCGATACCGCTACGCTGGTAGGGCGCTAGGATGTGCTGCGCTACTGAGCCAGCCACCGCTGCCATCGGGGTAATGAAATCCCGATGGGCGAACGGTCGGCATGCTAGCCACATACGCTTGGCCACGGGACCAATCATCGGGTTGGGACGAGAAGGATCCACCGGCTGACGCAAAAGGACCAATTCGGTTACCAGAGTTGGCAGCACTTCTTTAAACAGTCTCTGGGCCTCTTCATGAGCTGCTTGTACCGCTATCGGGTCTCCTTCAGCCTGAACGATGAGGTCGATGGGCCCATGCTGCATATGCAAACGGTTGCCTGGCAATGTTTCAAACATAGGGCCCATGGACGCAGTTCCTATCCGAGCATTGGCGGTTGACCAATCGGCCAGGGATGCGTCGGTGCGATCGACTGCCAGACCCGTGCTTGAGGAGCGCCGTCCGTATGCCAGCATCCGGTGCGAAGCACTGACTCCATGGATCTAACGTAATCCATATGCCCGCCGAGCGCCTGGTAGTCTGACAGTCGCATGGTGAATTCGATAGGCGCCACAATCGCTGGCGTGGGAACCGTCCCGAAACTGTTGTCTGGCATTCCGAGCACATCCGCCATGACGGTAATACCACCGCCTGGCCAAACGTAGGCTGGTGCACCGCCACAGGTGACATTGACCAAGGCCTGCTTGATTGACCGAGTCAAACCAATCGGATTGACAGTAACACCGGCGCGCAGACTGCCGCCAGCTCCACCTAAAAACAGGACCGAAACAAGCGAGGGCTCGCAGTTCTCGCCGATACGATCGACGATTTTTCTGACATCGGCAGGCATGTCTTCTTCGACCGGCTGTAATGCTTCATTCAAGCGATACCAGCTCGCATGCTCACCCGTGGTGGAAGTCATCAGCAACCGCAGACCAGGCCAAGCCTGCTCCGGATCCCAGCGCTCAATAATGGATAACGGATCAGCAATGTCCGTCCCGCCCCAACCGATGCCCGGGTTAGCCACTTGGAAGTAACGTCCCGGCGTAGAGCGTCGACCACGCATGACAATGCCAGAACGAGGCATATCTAGACATCTACCGGCTTGATGTTCGGTCAGCACACCGGTGATGTGATCATCGACCACCACCACCTCGTCAACCAGCCCATGAAACTGTTGCGCAAAGATACCAATGGCTGCGGACCCACAACCGACCCGCATGCGCTGCTCGGGCACGCCATTGACAATTGGCGCCTGACCGGCCTGAATAATCAGGTGCGAACCACCATCAATCGCCAACTCGACGGCCTGCTTATTGCCTAGAGCCGCCATCATATTCATGGTGACTTTACCTTCTTTTTTACTGCCACCCGTTAAGTGATGAACGCCGCCAAGCGACAACATTTGTGAACCGTATTCGGCAGTGGTGACGTGACCGACCACTTCACCTTCGCAGCGCACATTGGCTTGTTCTGGTCCGAGGTACCGATCAGTATCAATCTTGATTTTGAAGCTGCAGTAACTAAAGATCCCCTCGGTGACAACGGTGACCGTATCCACACCCTCATGCTGTGAACTCACAATAAAAGGTGCAGGCTTGTAATCCGGATAAGTGGAAGAGCAACCAATGCCGGTAACGAAAGCCTTGTTCGCGTGCAGCAGATCACCGTCCCAGCCCTCAGGGTTTTGCGCATCGGTTTGCACAAACGCGACCGGCTTGTTTTGCTCGGAGGCATCGACTGACTGTCTTAAAAAAACAATGGGATCAACTCGAATGAGATGACCATCCTGATTCGCATAACGATCACAGGCGCCGGTTCTGCCCTCGCTTATCTTGCAAAGAACGGGACAAGCATTGCATTCGACTTTCCCGAGGGATTTCAAGCCGGTGGCTGCCGGTTCCGAGGCTTGAGCCGCATTGGTTGGCAAGCCTTCTTCTGGTAACCCATCCGTTTTTGTGTGTTCCATACGTACTCGCTCACCCTGACGTGAATTGTTTGCGTGAAACAGATTGAAATTCTCGTGACTTTTATGTAGCATTTACTACATAATGTTGTAATTACTAAATGCGTATAACGACTTTAATGCAAGCATTCGCCAAAAGCAACAGATTTCCATCAACCCTGCCAACCCGATCGCCGAGGCCCACATGAGCGCATTCAACAATGAAAAAGTACTGACTGTTCACCACTGGACTGACCGGCTTTTCTCCTTCACCACCACCAGAGATCCCTCGCTTCGATTTAGCAACGGGCATTTCACGATGATCGGCTTGAGAGTTGAGGGCAAACCCTTATTACGCGCCTACAGCATCGTGAGCGCCAACTATGAGGAGCACTTGGAGTTTCTGAGCATCAAGGTACCGGATGGCCCCTTGACATCACGCTTGCAACACATCGAGGTTGGTGACGAAATCGTGGTGGGACGCAAACCGACGGGAACACTACTAATTGATTACCTACTGCCGGGCAAGCGGCTTTATCTGCTGAGTTCGGGCACCGGACTAGCACCGTTCATGAGCGTTATCCGTGACCCTGAGACATACGAAAAGTTCTCCGAAGTGATCCTGATTCACAGCGTACGAGAGGTCAAGGAACTCGCCTACCATGATTACATTACCAAGGAACTACCCGAACACGAGTTTCTCGGGGATCTGATTAAAACTCAACTCAAGTACTACCCTACCGTGACCCGTGAAGCATTCCATCAACAGGGGCGAATTACCGACCTGATTGAGAATGGGAAGCTTTTTTCCGACCTCAAGGTCCCGCCCCTAGATCCCGAACATGACAGGGGCATGATCTGTGGCAGCCCAGCGATGTTGCGCGATCTAAAACAAATGCTCGAGCACAGAGGCTTCAAGGAAGGCAATACCTCCACACCCGGCGATTTTGTGATAGAACGAGCTTTTGCAGATCAATGATCACACACAATGACTCAAGCGAAAAACCCCAAAGCAACCAGTAAAGCGGCGGTGGGTAACAAGCCGCTAAGCGCCCGCGCACGATCGGCTCAGCTGACTCGCGACAGTGTGCTCAAAGCCGCCATAAAAGTGTTTGCCAAGTACGGGCTCAATGGTGGCAGCATCGAGAAAATCTCAAGTGCCGCCAAGTCACACGATCGGATGATCTACTACTATTTCGGTAACAAGGAGGGTCTGTTTGTCGCCGTCCTTGAGGAAACCTACCGACGATTTAACGAGGCAGAGGCCAAAGTTGAGATCGACCCCAAAGATCCGGTATTGAGCCTTAAAAAGCTTGTGGAGTTCATCGTCAATTACTACCACGATCATCCCGAATTCGTGATCATCCTCAACAGCGAAAACCTTCATCGAGGCAAGCACATTGCCAAATCCGAACTCGCTCAAGAGTACTCATCAAAAGCGATCAGCGTATTTAGCGAAGTTCTGTTAGCCGGACAGAAAAAGGGTGTTTTCCGTGACGATTTAAGCCCCAGAGATCTGTACATGATGGTTGCCGCCATGGGGTATTTTTATCAATCGAACCGTTACACCCTATCGGCATTTCTTGGGGAAAAGCTGGAAAAAACCGAGACCTTCTCGGCTTGGGAACAGTTTGTTATGGATGCCGTGCTACGCACGGTCACAACCAAATAGGAGACACAAGAACATGGCAGAGGTCGCTGCAGCAGACAAGTCAGGCAAAGTAGTCATCCAGAACGTGGGGCTGATGCTGTCGGGGGATTTGGATAACCCCATCCTGTCAGCAGATACAGTCGTTGTGCAAGATGGCATCATCACCGCGGTTGGTCGCCACAAGGACTGTGATACCAGTCACGCCAAAACCGTGATCGATGCAAAAGGCGTTTGCCTGGCACCAGGTTTAATCGACAGCCACGTACATCCTGTGTTTGGTGACTGGACGCCACGACAAAACCAGCTCGGCTGGATTGAGTCCAACCTGCATGGCGGGGTAACCACCATGATTTCCGCCGGTGAAGTCCATTTGCCAGGTCGTCCCAAAGACATTGTGGGCCTCAAAGCGCTGGCCATCACTGCTCAGCGAGCGTTTGACAACTTTCGACCCGCTGGGGTGAAAGTGCTGGCCGGTGCGCCTGTCATCGAAAAGGGAATGACCGAAGATGATTTCCGGGAATTGGCTCACGCCGGCGTGAGCCTGCTCGGTGAGGTTGGTCTGGGCTCAGTCAAGGCTGGCGAAGAAGCACAAAAAATGGTTGCATGGGCACGCAAGTACGGCATCCAGAGCACCATTCACACCGGTGGCCCTTCCATACCTGGCTCAGGTCTGATCGATAAAGACGTGGTGCTTGAAGCCGATGCAGACATCATTGGCCACATTAACGGTGGACATACGTCCTTGCCCGAAGCCCATGTATGCGAACTTTGTGAGCGTTCAAGCCGTGGCATCGAAATCGTGCATAACGGCAATGAGAAAGTCGCCATCGCAGCAGCCAAGGCAGCACTCGAACTGAAATGCCCACACCGGGTGATTCTGGGCACCGATGCGCCTGCAGGGTCTGGCGTACAGCCACTGGGCATGCTGCGGTTAATCGCCATGCTCTCGAGCATGGGCAATATTCCAGCCGAACTCGTGTTTTGTTTTGCAACCGGCAATACCGCTCGCATGAGAAACCTCAACAGCGGTTTGATCGAGATCGGGCGTGCAGCAGACTTCGTGTTCATGGATCGCGCTCAGCACACCGCAGGTAAGTCCCTGCTTGAGAGTGTCGAGCTCGGAGATATTCCAGGTATTGGCATGGTGATGATTGATGGCATCGTGCGCTGCGCTCGAAGCCGTAACACACCGCCTGCAACTGAAATTCCGGTCGTTGTTGGTCACCATTAATTATTAATCACCATTCATGCTGTCTGAAGTTGTTTGCTGGCGCTGCACCCTCATCCACTCATTGGAGATCGAATCAACATGTCACTCATCAAAATCCGTAAACGTGCCCTCACCATAGAAACCACCTACCACGAAGGCGGTCCAGTTTCTGACAAGCCGCTCAAACTAGCAGCTGCAACTGCCGTCATAGAAAACCCGTACGCCGGGCGCTATGAGCCAGATCTAATGCCATTCATGAAGGAGTTACGAACCCTTGGCACTATGTTGGCAACTGAACTAGTTGATACCCTAGGCAAAGATAACATTGAGGTTTACAGCAAGGGCGCCATCGTCGGTATTAACGGTGAACTCGAACACGGCGCCGTTTGGCATGAGGCGGGTGGTTGGGCCATGCGCGAATTGCTAGGTAACCCCAAAGCGATTGTGCCCTCGTCCAAGGCAGTAGCCTCAGCCGGTTACCGTCTGATGGTACCAGTGCACTACATCCACGCCTGTTACGTGCGCAGCCACTTCAATACGATTGAAATTGGCATCCAAGACTCGCCTCGCCCTAATGAAATTTTGTTCTCTCTGGTGATGGGTACAGGTGGCCGTGTGCATTCTCGTCTCGGCGGCCTCACCAAGGAAGAGGTCTCCGTGCACGACGGTCAGCGTTAAACCGGTTCGATATCAAAGCCATGGCGCTCAGTCGCCATGGCCAGAGCCTTTTGCAAGTTGGCGTCATCGGATGCGTAGATGTCAAACAGCACATCCCCTGGCCTGACCTCATCGCCAACGCCAACCTGTAAGTAAACACCAGCTGCTTTATCAATCGGTGCCCCAGCCTGTCGCGCGATGCCCGAGATGACCTGACCATTAATGCCGCAGATAACGCCAGCCTCACGACTTTTGACGCTAGCTCGCTGAACCTTACTCCAGTCGATCGGCTGCTGCCTGCCCTGCAAATCAATGATGCGGTTCAAACGCTCAAGTGCCTGGCCCGACTGCAATAATTCCTCGGCCCGTTCCCGACCTGCCTGATAAGTTCCGAGCGCCGGGTCAAACGCTAGAATCTGCCCTGCAAAAAACAGCGCCTTCTCCAATAGGTCTGCAGGCGCCTGTGGGTCACTGGCAAGCGTCATCATCACATCCCGCGCCTCAAGGCCGGGACCAAGTCCGCGGCCAATCGGCAGATGGCCAGGCGTTGCAAACGCCTTGATCGTGAGGCCGAGCCCTGCCCCAACCCGCTCGAACAATTGCCCCAATTCCGTGGCCTGCTCGGCAGACTGCACCTTGCCGGTTGGCGAATACGGAATGTCGATGACCACGTGAGTCGCACCAGCACAGTATTTTTTTGAGAGGATCGACGCCACCGACCAGCGACGAGTGTCTAGACCCAGTGGGCGGGTAATTGCATTCATTGCATCGTCTAGCACCGAATGATTCAATCTGCCGTTCCAGGCGATACAACCATTGGTTGCCAGTGTCACTTGCCTGACTCTATCGCGGTCAAGATCGACTCTTGCCAACACCTCCATGGCATCAGCCGTACCAGCCGCTGAGGTAATTGCTCGCGACGAAGTCTTCGGAATTAACAAGCCATGTGCCGCCACAATCGGAATAACGATCATGGTCACGCGACTACCAGGCGTACCACCGAGCGAGTGTTTATCCACCACCATCGGCGTTGGCCATTGAATTCGTGGCATCAGCTCACAACGGGCCTGAGCAATGGCAGATAATTCCTCATCCCCAAGCTGATTGCAACACTCAATCAAAAACGCATTGATCTGTGCAGGTGACAGCTCACCAGAATTGATGCGCTCAAGGGCTTCGCTAATTTCCGATCGACTCAGACTGTGGCCGCTTATTTTTTTTTGGTGCGTCCGATTGGTGTGCTCAGACAACCCTGTGACGTGCAGGATGACAGCAACAAATCGCTCGATGCCAATCTCAAGCGACTGATCGTTTTGAATGCGATAGGTTCTGATGTCTGACGGCAACTCACTTACTTGACGCGACAGCCGTTGCCGTATTTCTTCTTCCGTCTCTCGGCCTCGCTGCGCAATTCGTTTAGCCAACACATCGACAGGCGCAGTCACCTCGATGAAGACCAAGTTCGGTACCAAGCCTTTGAGTTGTGCTGCGACCGCGCGAGAACCATTGGCGATGATGTGCTTGCCGGCCTGCTGAGCGTCGAGCAAACTCTTTGGCAACCCATAGGCCAAGTCATGCGCGTGCCATGTAATGAGAAATTCTCCCTGAGTCTCGCGCTGCTCGAACTGCTCGACAGTACAACTGTCATAGTCCTCACCGGGTTTACCGGGCGGCCGGGTAATGACTCGTCTGGCAAATACGAAGGCTTCAGATGGCAATCGCTGCCGAGCGCCATCCATGAGACTGTCCTTGCCGGCCCCGCTGGGGCCGACAACATAGAAGAAATAACCCGGGCTCATCTTCAAGCGCTATTCATCTAGCCCAATGTCCACTGCAGGTGCTGCCTGGGTGATTTTGCTGGTAGAAATGAAATCAACACCCGTCAATGCCACTTCGCGAATCGTCTTGATATTGATGCCACCGGAGGCCTCAACTTTGGCTGCACCATTGACAGTTTTAACGGCCGTGCGCATGTCTTCGAGTGACATGTTGTCAAGCATGATCACATCAGCGCCAGCAGCTAGTGCTTCGGCCACCTGATCTAGACGATCGCACTCTACTTCAATCTTGGTCAAAGCAGGCAGATGCTGTCTGACACGCTCAACCGCCTTGCCAATACTGCCAGCGATGGCGATATGGTTGTCTTTGAGCATGACACCATTATCAAGACCAAGCCGATGATTCAAGCCACCACCGCACGTCACAGCATGCTTTTCGAGCATGCGCAGGCCAGGCGTGGTCTTGCGGGTATCGAGCAAGCGCGCCTTGGTGCCTTCCAATTCCTTGCAGTAACGGGCTGTCTCTGAAGCAATGCCACAGAGTCGCTGCAAAATGTTCAATGCCGGCCTTTCGGCTGTCACAATGCTACGTGATGGACCCGATACGGTCAGCAACTTATCTCCTTTATTTAGGTGCTGCCCATCTTTGACCAACACAGTCACTTTCAGACGGTCGTCATACCGAGTGAAGACGCGCTCAGCAACTTTAATACCAGCGACAATCATCGGTTCACGCGCAACCATATGAAACGTACTGATGGCATCTTCGTCGAGCATCAGCTGGGCAGTGAGATCAAACTGACCAATGTCTTCGTGCAGCCAAAAATCAATCAGCCGATCGGCTTGAAATGAGTCGTACATTGCTAGGTTCCTTTGCGAGAAAGTTGGTCTTGTGATGTGGAAATTGAATAGGTCAGTTTCTGCCGAACGATGATGGCAAGCATGAGCAAACAACCCGCCACTGAAACCCAGCCAGAGCCGGCCAAGGCCAGCACGATGCCAATCAGTAAGGCTATCCGGGGCACTCGCTGCAAAGTCCCCATCATGTATCGTTCATTCACGCCTGCCAATGCATAGCAGGCCACTAAAGTGATCAGGAAGCTCTTGAGAATCTGCAGGACACCATCGTTTAGCAGTAGCGCCGGTGTATCGAGAAATAGCAGCGGGATGATAAACGCCACAATGCCGATTCGACATGCCTTAACCGCGATCGTCATGGGGTTCGCACCCGAGATCGAGGCAGCCGCAAAGGCTGCCACCGCCACCGGAGGCGTGATGGCCGAAATGGCTGCAAAGTAGACAATGAACAAATGGGCCGACAGCACATCACTTCCCAGTGACACGAGCGCAGGCGCTGCCAGAACGGCTGACAGGGCATAAACCGCTGGTACCGGCATCCCCATGCCCAACACGACAATCACGACAACCGCAGTGATCACTGTCAGGAAATAACTACCGCTTGCCAGCGCGAACATGGCTGAGCTGATCTTGCCAGTCAAATCAGTCATGGACAGTGTGCCAATCACCAACCCTGCCACTGCACACGCTACCCCGACTGTCACGATCCGCTCCACACCCTCACTCAGTCCTTCGCCAAGCTGCTTGGGCAATGACAGGATAGGTCTTGATTTCCAGAGCATCACGGGCACAATTGCCAGACAAGCGAGCGCGCCGGCAAATGAGGGACGGTTTAACGCCAGCACTGCCCAGGCAATCGTGATCAACGGAATCAGATATGGCCAATAGTGACGCAGCACATTGCCTACCGACGAGATAGAGACGTCATGGCCAGGCATTAGATTGTGCTTGGCGGCGTGGTTGTGAATCGAAAAATATACGCAAAAGTAATAAAAGAACGCTGGCAAGACAGCAGCGATCACGATTGAACTATAGGCAATACCGGTGAAATCACTCATCAAAAATGCTGCCGAACCCATAACGGGTGGCAAAATTGACCCGCCAGTCGAGGCGGCGGCCTCAATGGCCGAGGCACGAGTCTTGGTGTAACCGGTCTTGACCATCAATGGAATGGTGAACGATCCCGTGGTCACAACATCAGCAGTTGGTGATCCCGATACCGACCCATACAGCGCTGATGACACCACGGCTACTTTGGCTGTTCCGCCAACTTTGCGGCCGACCAGTGCATTAGCGAATTTATAAAAAAAATCTCCCCCGCCGAACTTGTCAAACAGCGCACCAAACATCACAAACACAAATACCAGGAAGGCTGCCACCTCCAGTGCAGGCCCAAACAATCCGTTCGGGGTAAAAACCAGGTGATCCACCATCTCTGGCAGACTCATGCCACGGTGAGCAAACGGACCATCAATTTTGTCACCAAGAAATCCGTAAGCTAAAAACAACGTCACCAAGATAACCAGCGTCATGCCGATGCAACGACGCGTTGCCTCGAGCACCAGCAAAATCAGCAGGATCGAAACCCCGATATCCATGGTGGTGAGCGGATCGAGCACAGGCAGTCTTTGGCTCAAACGCTCAAACGAATAGATCATGTATCCACAGCCAGCCAGACTCAACGTAACCAACAGGCCCGAAAAAATCGAGGTGCTCCTGGGCCGATAGACATTGCCGGTCTGATGCAAGAAAGCAAGTCCAAGCACAGTGCCTAAGAACAAGTACAACGCAATGAAAGGCTCAACATAAACCCCTGCTGCAATTGCCATGAACAAAACTGCCGCCGACAGGCTGATCACGCGGCTGATCGTTCGGGCAACTGGTCCGAGCGTTCGGGACTGACCCGGACCGATGTACTTGATAAACGAAATGGCTGACATTAGCGACTTGTCCTTAGCTTTCGAGCACCCGTAGAACTTCTGGCTGGCAAAGCCGCCCGACTTACTTCAGCACCCCGGCGGCTTTATAAGCTGACATAGCACCCGGATGCAGGGCAATCGGGGATGTCTGTGGCAAGGCATCCTTGGATAAACGCTTTAGCGTAGCGTGGGCGTTTTGAAGGAAATCGAAGTTCTTCAGCATGGCACCAACAATGTCGCCTGCTTCCTGGTTTGACATTGCGGTCGATGCCACCAGAATCACCTTGCCGCGAATCGTATTGACCTGGTTGGGCTGAAAGTCATAAGTATTGGCTGGAATAGAAATGCTCTCGGTACCGAGCTCTTCATTAAGCTTTTTGATGGCCTCGGCACTTAACCCAATCATGGTGAACTTGGTATCACGTGCGGCATTCAGAATATGACGTGCTGGGAATGCGAGCATGTTGATAATCACATCAGCCTGGCCGTTTTTCATGAGCTCAAGACCCTGGTTGTATGAGCCATAGGTCACACGGCCACCCCAGCTTTCAATGTCCTTGACTGTGATGCCGTAAGCTGCAAGCACAGCCTCACCGGTAATCGACATGAGAGTGCCACGCTGGTTCAGCGAAACTCGAACCGACATTTTTTTAGCTTTGATCTGAGCCAGATCGGTTATGCCTGAACTCTGAGTGGCCAGAATTTGCACAGCGGCTTCAGGATCAATCAGCGCAATCGCGCGGATATCGGTTAACGGTTTTTTGAACGGCTCCAGTCCTTTTTGAGCAATCAACGCCATCTGGGCATGAGCAATGCCTAGTTGCACTTTGCCCTCAGAGGTCAAGACCAGGTTACTGGTCTCACGCCCTGGTTCATACGTAAACGCGGAACCCGGATATTGTGTCTTGATAGTTTCGCCGATCGCTGTGCCGATTGCGCTCCATGCGCCACCGACCGAGCCGCCCGCCAACGTGATGTTGTAAGGACCACCGGCTTGCGCAATCGGTGATTGCGCCAAACCAACTACCAGTGCTGCTGAAAAAATTCCTGCATATCGCTTGATGTTCATAATCGCGGCTCCCTTGAAAAGTGCTTGCCTGATGAATCAAACTTCGTCTGGTTTTAGCGAAATGTAGTAAACACTACAAACACTATGACACTATCCTAGACGTTGTCGCGTCAAAGGACAACAAGTTTTTTCACTTGCGGGCAAGAGTCAGGGGAAACCACTATATGTGGACTGCATCAATCTGAAGCATTGACCGCACCAATGGAGCGCAAGCCATGCTTTTTTCTTTATTGGCTATCGGGCAATAGTGGTTGCCATACGATTTCCAACTCTTGGTTCATCGAAGACGCCAAACCATCGAGATCGGGACGAAGCGATGCATGCGTGACGTTCATTCGATAAAGTTCGCGCATGGCTTCCCTGCGCATCTGCTTACTCAGAATCAACTGAACCAGCAGTGGTTCATCATCTGTTGCGTATTGGTCCAGTAGCTTGTCAATTGGCAAATGAATCTGCCCAGGCACCACAAACAAGCCCGACTGAGCAATCAACCGGTGATCCATTTCGTTGGGCTCGCCAAACCATATGACGGGGAACTCGTTACTCAGAAAATATTTCTCAAGATTTTCTTCAGATCGCGGGTTAATGGCTGCTCTAGTCAGTGAGGGGTCGAACAATGGGTTACGTCTCCAGAGTGCAGGCGTGTTTAACGCGTACACTACCGCATCGCCAGTAGCTGACTCAAGCGCAAAAAAAGCGGCCACAAAGGGTGACTTGGTGAAATCCAGCAAACGCGTGGCTGCACCATGATGCTGCATGATTGCCATGCATCGAAACGTGTTTTCCAAAGCGCTCGGATCATGAATATGTACATGGGCCTTGCGCTTAAAAACCCGTATCGTTCTCTGCTCGCGTAGCGCCCATCCATCTTGAGGCTCATTGAGTTGTCGCAGGCGACGAGCAAGGGAGCTGTATAACGGCATATTCGCAAATGGTTGCCCTCGAAACGCCCACTGATCAAATTTGATAATTTCATGAAGAAACTGTGACCAGCTACTGATTTGCGTGACATTCATGCCTTGAATCCTTTGATACAACAAACTACAAAGCCAGACGTGTCAGCCATGACCATGCACTGACGACCAGACCATATAGTAGTCAGACAGATCGATCTGTCACTTGAGTCGAGATTTCACAAAGTCTGCTATCTCAGCAATCGCTTCCGATAAATGTCCCTGCAAAACAGTAAAGTTCTCGTTGCGCTCACGAGTCGCCTCATTCATGTACAACGGCCGCTTCACTTCAACTTGCAGACTGTGCTGATTAAGGCTTGGCTTGCCAAGATCAGCAAGCACAGCAACACCCTTGTATGGATCGTTGCGCGCAACCGTATAGCCATGTCGGCGCAGGCTTTGCTCCACCACTTCAATAAACTCGGGCTCACAGGTTGTGCCGTCCCGATCTCCAAGCACGAAGTCCGCTAGCACCTTGTCTTTGCCTAGCCCTAATCGCTCATAGGCATTGACTGGCATAGAGTGAAGATTCAGATGCCATACTCCACCGAACTGTGCACGAGCTCGATCAAAGGCGCCGGATAACGCAGATCGATACGGTTGCCAGTAGTTTTGAATACGATGTTGAACTGCTGCTACCGAGAGCTTTTTTGTATAGATGGGGTTTGACGCATCCATTTTTTTCCAGACCAGCCCATAACCGAGACGGGTTTTCTCGGAAGGGCTTAAAGGATCTGGCCACTGACCGTCGAGCAACTCGGGATCAATATCGTCAACGGCACGATTGGGGTCGATGTAAGTGCGCGGGAAATTGGCGCTGATCAGGGTACCCCCCACCTTCGGTACATCTGACCACAGCACATGAACATCGGTATCTTCGCCACTACGTAGCAAGGCAAAGGGAACCTCATACTCAAAATCTTCGGGGTAGTTGATCCCACTATGCGGCGAATCGCAGACCAGCGGCAATGCAGATACCTCTGGGTAAAGAATCGTTGCTGCAGTCGATGTCAACATAAGCATTCCCACTTTTTTTATTAGACAAGTAAAAAATTATTTAGATGAATTATCTGTCAAATTCTACCTAATGCGCATCCTGGATCGAAACAGCTGGGATGGCGCCAGCAGCCGAGGCCGATCGGTGTCTTTTTAGCCAGGTTCAATTCTACGTTGGCTTATAAGATCACTTGCAAAAATGGGCCGCTAACTCGGTAGCCAATTGCCTGATCTTTAGGATTACTCTATGAATTCCGCTATCGCTTTTATTCCCTGGAGATGAGATGTTTAGTCACGTAATGGTCGGAGCAAACGATTTGGAGGCCTCAAGAAAATTCTACGATGCTGTCTTGGGGACTTTGGGAATCACACCCGGTGTATTGAATCGTGACACCCGCTATTTCTACAGAACACCGACGGGCGTGTTCTCTTTTACGTTGCCACTAGACGGAAAGACCGCCACCCCACCAAATGGCGGCACGATCGGATTTGCTGCAAAGTCGGCGACAGAGGTCGACGCATTTCACGCCGCAGGCGTTGCCAATGGTGGCGTCAGTTGTGAAGACCCTCCAGGCTATCGCGAGGGTCCCGCAGGGAAACTGTATCTTGCTTATTTACGTGACCCGATCGGCAACAAGATTTGCGCGTTGTTTAGAGAACCTGCTTGAAGACTTGGAGATGATACAAAGGCTATGCAGTCAAGCTGCACAGCCTTGTATTGCATTGCACTTATGTTTTTGCTCCCTCTGCCTTGCTGAGTGCTGCGGTTGGATCCGCTGAGAGATCAGCCTTTAAAAAATCCGGTGACTCTGGCAGAGCGATGACCACATTGTTGGCATTCATTACCTGAACTTTCAGGTTGCGTGCCTTGATGCCAAGCACATGACCGCCGTGCTGATGGTCATGGCTAAGCAAGTGCAGGTGATAGCCCGGAACGTTAAGCGTCTTAGCGTAGGCAGGTGACCAAAACCCCATCAATGTGCCTTCGCAATCGTTTAAGGTAAATTCAGCCTGATGGCTAGTCGCAGTCACCAGATCCTCGCCGGGATTGGCCTTGCAGGCAACCCGGTAGTGGATCTGGTCAAACTGTCCATCAATGCGAAACGCAACAAAAAGGTTTTGTGAGTCGCGCATGGCATCAAGTTGCGACAGCAGGTCATCCCAGCTCTCTACGGCTGCCAGTGTTTCAGTCTTGTCAGCCTCAAAGGTGGTGCATGCCCAAAATGGTGCAGTGGCGCTGTCGTCGGGTTTAACCACAGAGCCATCTGACAGAGCCTGCCAGACTTCGCCTTCAAGCATCAAGCCTTCACCGTCCAGTGAATCATAGGTACCCAACCCGAAGTTGCCGTGGGTTTTGACGTCACCCACGGTAACGCAGCCTTGATAGACGCCTTGCACCAATGCCGTCGAGGTGGAAACCTGATAGATCGTATGGTGTTCCACTCCGAGTGCTTGCGCAAGCGCACGCTGAATGGTGTGATCGATGCTCTCACCAGTTCTCTCACAATGGGCTTTTAACTGCGCGACTATTGACTGCGGCAGATTGACGCCTAACGAACTGAAACCGGGTAATTTATGGTTATCCATGGCTAGTTTGCCCATCTTTAGTTCAGATAAGACTGAATCACGTCCTGCATTAGTCGCTGATTCAGGCTGTAATCAACCGGCACATTGATCAGCACTGGCACATCAGACTTGAAGGCCTCTTCAAACACTCCAGCCAATTGATCGGCTGAGGTGATCTCGTAGCCCTTACAGCCAAACGCCTCGGCAAATTTGACCACATCATAGTTACCCAAGTTAACGCCGGCAGTTTCGCCATAATGGGCCTGTTCTTGGAATGCCACCATGTCATACGAGTGGCTGTTCCAAATTACATGCACGAATTTCACACCCTCGCGAACTGCTGTTTCAAGTTCGGTTGCGGTAAACAAAAACCCACCATCGCCCGATACCGACAAGACCCGTTGATTCGGATAAAGCATGCTTAAGGCAATTGCCCATGGAACTGAGACGCCAAGCGTTTGCTGGCCGTTGCTGACCAGTAATTGTCTGGCATCGTCACTTGCACAATAGCGATTGGTCCAGATGTAGTTCGAACCGACGTCGAGCGCAACATGGGTGTCATGAGTGATTTGCTTTTGAATTTCACGCACCAAACGGATGGGCTGCACCGGGAATTTATCCATCACATCGCCTTCAGCGAGCGTTTGCAGAATCTCACCGCGAGCTGCTTGAGCCGCCGCCAAGTAATCTGGCGAGATGTTGACCTTAAGAGAAGGGGTGATGTTTTCCAATGAAGAGGCAACGTCACCCACAAGCTCTACGCTGGGTAAAAACGCATTGTCCTGATCAGAGGCGATGACATCGACTGCGATGATGGGTCGCTTGATGCCGGTGTTCCAGATCGAGGGGTCATACTCAATGGGGTCGTAACCGATGGTCAACACACAATCAGCTTGATCGAGCAGTTTGTCAGCCGGTTGATTGCGAAACAAACCTATACGGCCGGCATAAGTGGCGCCAGACTTATTCGCAAGCCAGGCACCCGCGCCCTGAAAGGTAGAAATGTATGGGATGCCGGATTTCTTGAAAAACTCAATCAAGGCATCACGATAAGCAGCCAAGGACGATTGCATTCCCAGAATGGCCACTGGCTTGCTGCTAGCGTTCAGTAATGCAACACCTTGGTCTACGCACGCCTTGGCAGCCGATCCTTGAGGCCAGCTCTGTCCCCAATTGGCGTCTGTATCACCCGCAAAGTCTGCTAAGCCGATGTCTTTGGGTAGCGACACAAAAGCAGCACCGGGACGACCGCTTTCTGCCGTTCGAATGGCGTTGCCAATCACTTCAGCCAAAGACTCCGTGCTCACAATCTCCGCCGAGAACTTGGTGGCGGCTTTCATCAGTGAGGTTGCGTCCAGTGACTGGTGGGTTTTTTTCAGGCGCTCATCAAGCGGCACTTCACCGCCGATCGCCAGCACGGGATCGCCTTCGCTGGTCGCAGTGGCCAAGCCGGTGGTTAGGTTGGTCACGCCAGGCCCAGAAGTAGCCAGGCAAACGCCCACTTTGCCGGTCAGGCGTCCAAAGGCCGCTGCCATGAAGGCGGCATTTTGCTCGTGGCGACACAACACCAGCTTGATTTTGGAGTGCTTAAGCGCCACAAACAAGCTGTCAATCTTGGCGCCGGGTACGCCAAACGCGTGCGTGACACCGTGGTTCTCGAGAATCTTGACGATCGCATTAGCGCAGTTTTTGGTGTTGTTTGGCTCAGTCATTCCGTGTTTACCTTGTGATCAAACATGAATAAATTCTGACAGCTGCAAATCACAAAAGCGATAGCAATTGAACTAGCACATTTGTCAGACGTTTTAAGAGATGATCGATCATCAAACATATGGAAAAAAACTCGGTGATCGCTACTCTTAGTTTTCGCGCTACGCATCGTACTCTCTTTTTAAAAAAATAATCACAAAGTAAAACTATGCCAGTCGATGCCTCATACATAGTCAACTGCGCCAATGGGCGCGGTCGCATCGCCAACTTAGAACAAGATCGCGGATGTTTGGAATTGATTCTTATCTGGACCTTTGCGCCCGGACTTATCGCGCCCCACTCACAAGCATTGCTAAGGAATTTAATCTAAATATTAATTAGTTTATTGAGAGTCTATGAGAGGTCCGTGCCGAGTCATTCGGTAATGTATTGAAACGGGTAGGCGAAGGCAGCGATCGTAGCTAATCGTTACGCCACTGGTTCAGCTCAAGAATGGCTATACCTCTCGTGTAACCGTGATTTACGATGACTATCTTAAGGAGACCTCCATGTGCATTTCATGTAACACCAAATCTGTGTTTACTGGCGAGACCGTCGCATCCCCTGCAAGGCGGAGTTGGCTGAAAGCGGCCAGCGCTGTTTCTCTGGCTGCACCGCTTTCTCTCGGTGCAACCGCCGCTTTCGCGAGCTCCCCTCCCAAGCCTGCCAATGTGCTGACGCCTGACCAGGCACTTGAGCGCTTGATGCAGGGCAACGAGCGCTACGTCTCAGGCAAGACCGAGCCAGTGAACTTTGCCAAAACACGGGCAGCACTGGCTGGCGGGCAAAACCCCTACGCTTGCCTGGTCAGTTGTGCCGACTCCAGAATTGGGCCGGAATATGCATTTGATGAGGGGCGCGGGGATCTATTTGTCACGCGCGTGGCTGGCAATTTTGTGAACACGGATATTTTGGCGAGCCTCGAATACGGTACGGCTGTTTTAGGCGCCCCTTTGGTTATGGTGCTCGGGCATACCAGCTGCGGCGCTATTGATGCGACTGTAAAGGCGGTTACTCAGAACGCAAGCTATCCAGGCCATATTCAAGCGTTAACGACTGCGCTGTCACCCGCTGTGCGTCAGAGCCAGGCTGCTGGCGCCAAAGACCTGGTGATGGCCGCGACGCTTGAGAATGTTCGCCTAAATGTCCTTCAGTTGCAGCAATCAAACCCGATTCTGGCTGAACGGGTATCCATGGGTCAACTGAAAGTAGTGGGAGGCCTCTATCACCTGGACACCGGTAAGGTTGAGATGGTGGTTTAGGCATTAGGACTTCTGTTATTTGCGGTTCGAACTAGGTAATTATTGTTGGACAGAGGAACAACCCAACCGCAGAGGCAGCGTGGGAGGATAGAATCCACCAACTGAACCACTGAACTTGATCTGACATACAGGCACCGCAAACTGGGGGACTGTCAGGTCAAGTCGCGACTACAACAGAATAGTCAGCCGCAATTGACAGCAACGGTCACCGCAATCGAAGGCTGTACTGATGAGTTCGCAACCAAAGATGGTGTAACAGTCACATCGGCATAAGTAGCCTGGGCTGTCCAATGTTTCATGCTCTCAATCGTCTGTGCGCTCAATACGCCAACCGCGGTTCCACCGATGCTTACACTATGCCTAACTTCTAAATTAGACTCATAAATAATACGATAAATTATTTAGTGATCTATTTATGGTACAAGTTTTCTTTATGATCTGATTAAATCGTGATATCGTTATCTATAAATGAATCATTAATTTATTTAATGAATTATTAATAGAACAAATTGGATATCAATGGCAAAGCCGACTAGTCGATCCTATTCCCGCTACGGACTTCAAGCTGCCCAACTGCTTGGGCTTTTAATTCATGAAGCGCGCACAGGTCGCGGGCTCACCGTCGAAGAGGTGGCCGAGCGTGCTGGCATTTCGCGCGGTCTGGTTCACAGGATCGAACGCGGCGAAATGGGATGCTCCATCGGTGCCGCCTTTGAGTTGGCCGCCATTGTCGGTGTGCCACTTTTTGATGAGCAGCCCTCCTCTCTGGCTCAGCATATTGCAACGACACAAAACAGACTCATGCTTTTGCCCAAGCGGGTGCGCAAAAGAACAAAGGCAGTAAAGGATGACTTCTGACACCGCTGATCGCGAGGCTTACGTCTGGGTATGGCTGCCTGGCGCAACATCGCCGGTTGTCGCTGGTCGAATTGCCCGCGATGGCGACACCTACGTATTTAACTATGGTCGCAGCTACTTGGCACTTGAGGGCGCGATCCCTCTGTACCTACCAGAACTGCCACTGCGTCCTGGCGCCATTACCCCTGAGCCAGGCCTGACCATGGCCGGGTGCTTACGCGATGCTGCGCCCGACGCTTGGGGGCGGCGGGTGATCCTGAACAGGGCCTTTGGCGTCGGGGACCGAATTAAAGGTGAAGTCGGCGATATCGGCGCCATCGACGAGCTAACCTACTTGCTTGAGTCCGGTTCAGACCGCATCGGTGCTTTGGATTTCCAGAGGTCACCAACAACGTATATTCCTCGCACACCCAGGCCTGCGACACTGGAGGAATTACTTAACGCAGCAGAGAAAGTCGAACAAGGCATACCCCTGTCGGCTGACCTAGATCGAGCACTGTTTCACGGCACTTCGCTCGGTGGTGCTCGACCCAAAGCCATGATTGAGGATGGCGATAAGAAGCTCATCGCGAAGTTTTCTTCTTCGTCAGACACCTACAACATCGTCAAGGCGGAGTTTATCGCCATGCGACTAGCGGCCAAGGCAGGGTTAGACGTCGCGCCGGTCAATTTAGTCCATGTGGCGGGCAAAGATGTGCTGATCATCGAACGGTTTGACCGCTTTCAGACCCATGAGGGCTGGCAGCGCAAGGCCATGGTCTCAGCACTCACGATGTTCGGACTCGACGAGATGATGGCCCGCTATGCCAGCTATGCCGATTTGACCGAAATTATCCGCCATCGTTTCGATCAACCAAAGCAAACACTGCGCGAACTGTTCGGGCGACTGGTGTTTAACATCCTGTGCGGCAACACAGACGACCATGCTCGCAATCATGCCGCCTTTTGGGATGGCAAGACGCTTCGTCTGACGCCCGCCTATGACATCTGCCCGCAAAGCCGAGTTGGCAACGAGGCAAGCCAAGCCATGCTGATAACCGGCAACGACCGTAGTAGCAATTTGGCGACATGCTTGGCGGCAGCACCAAACTTTCTGCTAGACAAGCAGGCAGCGACCACCATTGTTCAGAATATGCTTGCAACGGTACGCGCCGAATGGCAAGCAACCTGCGATGAGGCAAACCTATCGGCCATCGAGCGCAACCTACTCTGGGAACGGGTATTTCTGAACCCGTGCATTTTTGAGGGCCATGAGGGTCATGAGGGGCGTTAGGGCGTTCATCCCCTAATGGCTGCTTGGGCACTAGGGGCAGCCCCTACCGCGATACAGCACGATTACCGCAGACGCCATCGCTTGGCCATCGCAGGCACTGAACCATCCATGGGCAAATCCGGACAACCTCGGCACATGGTCATTTGATCTCTTTACAAATTCAGAGTTGAACTCTGGATTTGTAAATGTTATGGTCTACATATGATTCCACGACATCTACAGACCGAACTGAAAACTCAACTGTCGGAATACCCAATCGTGACAGTGCTTGGTCCACGTCAGGCCGGCAAAACCACACTGACACGAGCCGTATTGCCAGAGTATGCCTACGTCAGTCTCGAAAATCCTGACATGAGACAACTGGCTACGGAAGACCCCCGTGCATTTTTAAAACAATATCCAAATCGCGTTATTCTTGACGAAATCCAGCGAGCGCCAGAGCTGCTGAGTTACATACAGGGCATAGTTGATGAGAACCGGACTAACGGCCAGTTTGTCCTGACAGGATCCCACCAATTACAACTGCGCGAATCCATCAGTCAGTCGCTCGCAGGTCGCACAGGTGTTCTTCACTTGCTGCCGTTGACCATTGCCGAATTATCCGAGGCAGGAATCTATCTCGACGATGTGTATCACTATCTCTTTCAGGGTTTCTTACCTCGGGTCTATGACCAAAATCAACGACCACACATCGCTTACGGCAATTACTTCCAAACCTACGTGGAGCGAGATGTAAGACAGCTAATCAAGCTCAAAGATGTGGTGCTATTCGAAAAGTTCATGAAACTCTTGGCGGGAAGGGTCGGGCAGATCATAAATTATCAGTCGCTCGCCAACGACACGGGTGTTGACGGCATGACCATTAAATCGTGGCTTTCCATCTTGGAGGCGTCTTACGTCGTGTTTCGCTTACCCCCCTATTTTGAAAACTTTGGCAAGCGTATTATCAAAACACCAAAAATCTATTTCACCGACACGGGGCTACTTTGCTACCTGCTTGGCATTGAGCGTGTGGAGCAGCTTTCACGCGACCCGCTCATTGGGAATGTGTTTGAAAACCTAGTCATCCTAGAGGCTTTGAAGACTAGGTATAACGCAGGTCTATCGGCCAACCTGTATTTCTATCGGGATAACCAAGGCCATGAAATCGATCTGCTGTGTCCCCGGGGACATGAGCTGTTGGGCGTTGAAATCAAGTCGGCAAGCACTTGGAACAGCAGCTTTAAAAAAGCTTTGGAGATTTTCAATCAAAAAGTGCATCCGTTAAGCAAACGAACCGTGGTCTACAACGGCCAAACCATCGATTTCAGCGATGGCTCGACGGCCAGGTCGTACAAGGAAATGGCGATGGTAGTGGATAGCAGCGGACGCTAAAAAGCCTCAGCGAAGTTACCGCTTGAGAGTCTTGGCTCTATGCGGTTGGGATGCTGTAATCAACAGAGTTTGATGAGTGCTCATCCCCCCTTTATGGGGTAGAGCCGAGCCAAAGCACCCCGATAGGCGCATGTTTGCTGGATACTTGGCGGACAGAGGGGGATTCGAACCCCCGATACGCTTTGAACGTATACACGCTTTCCAGGCGTGCGCCTTCAACCACTCGGCCACCTGTCCTGTCTGAACCGGAGAAGAACATCCCCGATGACATAAGCGCTGAAGTTTAACAGACCTGGCGACTCAAAAAGCTGTGACGTTCAATTCGACATCACTTAAACGCCATCATCCGCTGCACGTAGCGCGCAATCGTATCGACCTCAAGGTTGACCGCGGCTTCAGGCTTCAGATGCTTAAGCGTGGTCACCTCGACCGTGTGCGGAATGAGGTTGATGCTAAATTCTGTACCGTCTTGCTTGTCCGTCACCCGGTTAACCGTCAAACTCACACCATTGACCGTAATCGAGCCCTTGTAGGCGAGATACATACCGAGCGCTTTGGGGGCGGTGATGACCAACTCCCACGACTCCCCGACTGGCTCAAATCGCTTCACAGTGCCGAGGCCATCCACATGACCAGATACCAGATGACCACCTATCTGATCACCGATGCGTAATGATTTCTCAAGATTGACTGGGCCAGGCTTGTCTAGCCCAGTGGTCTTGTTCAAACTCTCGCGCGACACATCGACAGTGAAGTGCTGGTCATCCGGCATCGAGGTCACCGTCATACATGCACCCTGAATTGCGATTGAATCACCCAAGCCGACATCGGCCAGGCTCAGGTCATTGGCGTGAATCAACAAACGCACACCACTCTTGTCATCATGAGCGATCGGTTCAACAGACTCGATTTGACCTGTGGTGGCGACTATCCCGGTAAACATGATCTGCCCTACTGTTGGTTGATGGTCTTTGTTGATTGGTGATTACAACGCGTGTTGCGCATTGCTGCTCTCTATATGCTCGACGAGCTCCTGCCAGCGATCGAACTTGCGCGCACGAATGCGGATGTCTTGGCCAACATTGTCGTGATCAATAAAGCTTAACTGATCGGCCTCAGATAACTGATCAATCCCAGGGATATCAAGCATAGGCAGACCGTGCCCTAAAAATGTAGGTGCCAAATACAGGATTAATTCATCAATGCAGCCTGCACGCCACAGGGCACCATTGATACCAGCACCTGCTTCCACATGCACCTCATTGATGTCATATTCAGCTAACCATTGCATCACCGCATTCATATCAACACGATCGGGGTTGTTCTGATCAGGCACATTAACCACCACCGCTTCTTTTGATGTGAGCTGTGTCACTCTGCCCTCATCCGGGTTTGCTGCAAAGAGAATCAAGCCTTCCGTTTGCAGCAGCTTGGCATTGTCAGGAATTTCCAGTTTGGGATCAATCACTGCCCGTCTAGGCTGGCGATGTGTCTCTATCGCACGCACATTCAGTAGTGGATTATCAGCTTTAACGGTACCAATACCCGTCAACACGAGACAACTGCGCGCACGCCAGTGATGGCCATCAGCGCGAGCCTCGGCGCCCGTAATCCATTGCGACTGTCCATCGGGCAAAGCGGTGAATCGATCCATGGATGCCGCGATTTTTGCCCAAACATAAGGCTTGCCGCGTACCATCCGAGAGACAAAACCAGGATTAATCTCCAGAGCTTCTTTGGCAAGCACACCAACACTCACCGCTATCCCTGCGCTGCGCAACGCCGCGATGCCGCGACCCGACACAGCCGGGTATGGGTCAACATGGGCAATCACCACCCGCGCGGGCTTGGCATGAATTAACGCATCCGTGCATGGAGGTGTCTTGCCGTGATGGCTGCAAGGCTCAAGCGACACATAGACAGTTGCACCTTCAGCAGATCCACCTTTTTGTTTGAGGTCTCTCAAGGCCATTACTTCAGCATGCGCGTGACCAGCGGCTTGCGTAACACCTTCGGCAACCATCTGTCCATCTTTGACGATGACGCAGCCAACCCGCGGATTAGGCGTGGGCACGTACAACCCGGACTCCGCTAGTTCTAGCGCGCGCGCCATGAACTTGATGTCGAGGGATGATTGGGTGTCAGACATGCCGTCGATTGATAGGCTTAGCCGTCGCGCTTTCGCAGCGGCTTTTGCATTTCCTTGATCGCCTGCACGAACTCACCGATGTCCTCAAAGCTTTTGTAAACGGACGCGAAACGCACGTAGGCGACCTTGTCGAGCTTATTCAGTTCCTGCATCACGAGCGAACCGATTTTTTCGGTTGATACTTCACGCTCACCGCTTGTCAGGAGGCTCTCTTCTATACGATGAACAACCTGATCGATCTGGTCAGTACTGACCGGGCGCTTGCGCAGGGCCAACCTGAGACTTGCCTGAAGCTTTTGCGGGTCGTACTCATTGCGGCTGCCATTACGTTTGACCACCGTAGGCATGGCCAATTCGGCACGCTCATAAGTCGTAAAGCGCCGGTCACACTTCTCGCACCGACGTCTGCGACGCACGAAATTACCATCTTCGCCAGTGCGCGAATCAACCACTAACGTTTCGGCATGACCGCAAAACGGACACTTCATTGAACAACTCTCAGCGATAGACCGGAAAAGCTGATGTCAACGCATGCACTCGCTCACGAACGGCATTCAGATTTGCAGCGTCGGTGGGCTTATCCAGAACATCAGCAATCAGATTGCCGGTCAATTCAGCTTCTGCCTCCTTGAAACCACGCGTGGTCATGGCGGGCGTTCCCAGACGTACACCGCTAGTCACGAAAGGCTTTTCCGGGTCATTTGGGATAGCGTTCTTATTCACCGTAATATGGGCTTCGCCCAATGCCTTCTCAGCATCTTTACCGGTAATGCCTTTGGCACGCAAATCGACCAGCATGACGTGACTTTCCGTCTTGCCAGAAACAATGCGCAAACCACGCTTGACCAATGTCTGCGCTAACACCTGAGCATTTTTGACGACTTGGGCGGCATAGTCTTTGAAGCTCGGGTCCAACGCCTCTTTAAATGCCACCGCTTTTGCAGCAATCACATGCATCAATGGACCACCCTGAATACCCGGGAAGATCGCTGAATTAATAATCTTCTCGTGCTCTGCTTTCATCATGATCACGCCACCGCGTGGGCCACGTAGCCCCTTGTGAGTTGTGGAGGTCACAAAGTCTGCATAAGGCACCGGGTTGGGATAGGCGCCGCCGGCGACCAATCCCGAGTAATGAGCAAGATCGACTAAAAAGAGAGCGCCGTTATCCTTGGCGATCTGGGCAAACCGCTCAAAGTCCATTTTCAGCGAATAAGCCGAAGCACCCGCCACGATGAGCTTGGGCTTATGCTCTTGGGCCAAAGCCTCAACCTTGGCGTAGTCGAGCACCTCGTTGGCATCTAGCCCATACTGATGAAAGTTATACAACTTACCCGAGGCATTCACGCTAGCGCCGTGGGTCAAGTGACCGCCTTCAGCCAAACTCATGCCCAACACCGCATCACCTGGCTTTAGCACCGCCAAATAAACGGCCTGGTTGGCCTGCGAGCCGGAATTAGGCTGCACATTGGCTGCCTCGGCACCAAACAGTTGCTTCAGACGATCGATCGCGAGCTGCTCAACAATATCAACGTACTCGCAACCACCGTAATAACGCTTGCCCGGGTAGCCCTCGGCGTACTTGTTGGTCATTTGCGACCCCTGAGCCTGCATCACCGCAGGGCTGGTGTAGTTCTCAGAGGCGATCAGCTCGATGTGCTGTTCCTGACGCTGATCTTCTTTCTGGATAGCGCTCCAGACCTCCGGGTCAACTCGGTCAAGCGTAAGAGTACGGTCAAACATGGACGTGTCCTGGCAATATGAAAGTAAAAAGATATGCGTGATGGCAATATGCCACCACGCAGAAGTCTTGTTCTTGTTTCAGGCGTCTATTGTACCGTCACGCCTGCCAGTTGCTGTTAGCCGACCTGAGCAGGAGCCAAGCGCTGATTCAAGGTGTAAATCCCCGTCAGACTAGCCTTGTCCAGAACGTGCCCGTCCATGGCCTCTAGTACCTGCTGGCCATTGAACTTGCCCTCTAGGGGCAGTTTCTCAATGTCAAGCGCATAGACCGTGAACACGTAGCGATGCAAAATCGAGTCATTCCAGGGTGGGCATGGACCGTCATACCCAAAATAGTCACCGGACATGTCGTGATCGGTGGCGAACCAGTTGGTGTAGTCGTTCACGCCTTGGCGGGTGTCATGAGGCGCAAGTGGTCCACCCTTGCCACGAGGCGTGACTTCGCAGCTGTACTCACCTTCTGCTATCTCGGTTTTATCGGCTGGCATGTCCACGAGCACCCAATGGAAGAAGTCGATTCGCGCCAAATCCTCAGGTATTTCGCGGCCTTCCTGATTGACGTCATCTGCTTTGCTTGGCACATCCGGGTCATGACAAATCACCACGAAAGACTTGGTGTGGGCCGGTGCCTGTTCCCAAAGCAGATGAGGGTTGATGTTTTCGGACAAGGCCACATGAGATTGGGGATCGATTTTGCCAAACGCGAATTGCTCAGGAATCCAGGCCTGATCTGCGAATGAATGGCTAGATAACTTCATATGCTTCTCCTAATCAAATTGGAGTGGGACAGCCACCCCTGCGGACCGACCAAATCAGTCCGAACTGCATCTTTTTAATGTCGGCTATCAGCCTTATCTTTTACCAAACTTATGCGAGTTTGGTGTTGCGGCAAGAACCGTACTTGAGGACGGCTTGATCAGAGCTTTCATCCAACCTTAACACGAGCAAATTTCCGCTTGCCTACTTGCAGAACATAAGTACCTGAACCTAGGGTTAACCCTTTGTCAGATACTTTCTCGCCGTCGATACGAACGCCACCTTGCTCGATATTACGCTGCGCTTCTGATCCAGAGCTGACAAGTCCTGCCTGACGCAACGCTTTTAAGACGCCAATCTCAGGCTCGGCAATGGTGACTTCAGGCATATCCTCAGGAATAGCACCATCCCTGAAGCGAGCTTCAAATGTCTCGAGTGCCTTTTGTCCAGCTCCAGCCCCATGAAACCGGTCCACGACTTCGATTGCCAACATAACCTTGGCATCACGTGGATTGCGTCCGGCCTCAGTGTCAGCGCGCAAGGCCTTGATGTCTGCGACTGGCTTAAACGAAAGCAAGTCGTAATAGCGCCACATCAGTATGTCAGAGATTGACATCAGCTTGCCAAACATGGAATCCGGGGGTTCGCTGATGCCGATGTAGTTACCCTTGGACTTGGACATTTTCTCTACACCATCGGTGCCCTCGAGCAAGGGCATAGTCAGAATACATTGTGGTTGCTGACCATACTCCTTTTGCAACTCCCTGCCGACAAGCAAATTAAACTTCTGATCAGTGCCGCCTAGCTCCAAATCCGCCTTTAACGCCACAGAGTCATACCCCTGCATCAAGGGGTAGAGAAACTCATGCACCGAAATAGAAACACCATTGCGAAACCGCTGTGTGAAATCCTCTCGTTCCATCATCCGCGCGACGGTGTAGCGCGAGGCAAGCTCGATCATGCCACGTGCACCCAACGGATCACACCACTCTGAGTTGTAGCGAATCTCGGTGCGCTCAGGATCAAGGACCAAGCTCGCCTGAGCGTAATAAGTTTTAGCGTTCTCTTCAATTTGCTCCCGCGTCAGCGGCGGGCGAGTGGTATTGCGCCCGGATGGGTCGCCGATCATTGAGGTGAAGTCACCAATCAAAAAAATCACCGTGTGACCGAGATCCTGCAGTTGTCGCAGCTTGTTCAAAACCACCGTGTGCCCTAGATGAATATCAGGTGCAGTGGGGTCAAGGCCAAGCTTGATGCGCAAAGGTGTCTTGGTCGCCTCACTACGCGCAAGTTTTTGGACAAATTCGTCTTGAACCAGCAACTCATCGCAACTGCGAAGAGCCACCTCCAGACTGTGCTTGACGCGGTCGGTAATCGGATAGATCACGGTGTCTGGCTTGGTGCTCGTTGGATTGCTCATGTCAGTGAAACGAAGAACAGTTCTTAAACACGCCAACGCGTCGAATTCCCGACTGAGGAACCCTGACGCTTGTGGCAGGTCAATGGTTGTTAAGTATTTGAGAATTAAGCTAACATTATGACAGGAATCGCTTCGGACACTGAAGGTGCCCGTGGTTTTGTACTGACAAATACGAGTCAACCCCACTGCATACACCGAGGTTTTATCTTAATGCCAGCGAAATCCAGACGACCCATAAAAACTGTGCTCGGCGTGTCTGCCGGAGGATTATTGGTCGCTGCTGGGGCATTCGCGATGGTCACACCGGAGCGCGGTGCGGCTCCCTCTCAGAACCTGGTTACTGACACGTTGGTGTTTCAGTTGCCGCCTCTGGAGTCCCGCGACACCACGGCTTTAGAGTTCGAACAAAAAATCGAAACCAGGATTCGCTCTGGCGATACTGTCGCTAGCATTCTGGAAAGACTCGGTATCCAGGAAGAAGGCTTCATGGCCTTTATTTCCTCACAGGCGGTCACTCGCAAGGCCGCTCGGGGGCTTGTGCCAGGTCGCACCGTGCAAGCAGCACTTGACGGCGATGGCAGCATGAAATGGATACGCTATTACCACACGCCGATCACGGAGAACAAAGGCAAATACCAAACCGAGTACCTTTTGATTACCAAACTGGGTGACAAATCATTCACAGCAGAAGAGGTATCGGCTAACACAGAGTCGCAAATGCATTTGGCTGCCGGGGTGATCAACTCGTCACTTTTCGGGGCAACCGATGCGGCTGGCGTACCCGATGGCGTGACCATGCAAATGGCTGAAATCCTGGGCGGCAAAATCGACTTTCTGCGCGACATACGCAAGGGTGACGAATTCCGGGTTCTGTACGAAACACGCATGCATGAGGGCCGACCAACCGGATCAGGTCGCGTGTTGGCCGTTCAATATATCAATGACGGCAAGCTCATTGAAGCCATGTGGTTCGCCCCCGAAGGTCAACATGGCGGCTACTACGATAAAGACGGCAAGAGCCTGAAAGCAGCCTTTTTGCGTAGCGCTATTCCATTTACCCGTGTCAGCTCCAAGTTTGGCAAGCGCATGCACCCAATCCACAAACGCTGGAAAGCGCACAATGGAATCGACTTCGCGGCACCAACGGGCACACCGATCCGAGCCACCGGCGATGGGGTTGTGGACTTCATTGGAACCAAGGGTGGATTTGGCAAAACCATCATCTTGCGCCACCCAAACAACATCACAACCTTGTTTGCGCACCAGAGCCGCTTTGCCAAGGGATTAAAGCGTGGTGATCGAGTCGCTCAAGGCGAAATCATCGGCTATGTGGGGTCAACAGGGTGGTCAACAGGCCCTCATTTACATTATGAGTTCCGGGTGAACAACAAGCCGGTGGATCCCCTTGGGGTCAGGATGCCTGAAGCGGTAAAGCTTGATGACAAACAGCGCCAACAGTTTTACGCGCATGCCTTGCCCTGGCGCGATCAACTCGAGCGAATTGCTGAATTGCAAGACCTTGACCGCAACCTACAGGTTGCTGAACGCTAACGCCGCCTATCCATGACCGCCTGCCACACCATCGGCCTGATGTCAGGCACGAGCGTCGATGGCGTGGATGGCGTGCTGTCTTATTTCTCAGAGTCTGGACGGCCTCAAATCCTCTCCAAAGCCAGCGAGCAGATTCCCGTTAGCTTGCGCCAAGAGCTATTGGCGCTAAACACGCCTGGTGACAACGAACTGCATCGATCTGCGCTTGCTGCTAACGCGATATCAGACCTCTACGCTCGGGTCGTGTTCAACCTGCTGGAACAAGCGGGCTTAAAGCCTGTAGACATCGCGGCAATTGGAGCGCACGGCCAAACAGTGCGGCACCGTCCGGAACTCGGATACACCTCACAGCTTTTAGCACCCGCCCGATTGGCTGAGCTATCGGGCATTGCAGTCATTGCAGATTTTCGTAGTCGTGATGTGGCAGCCGGCGGCCAGGGCGCCCCGCTAGTACCAGCATTTCACCGAGCCGTGTTTGGTACCGATACACCACTTGTGATTCTTAATCTCGGTGGGATTGCCAACGTCACCCTGTTGCGACCTGACCGTCCTGTGATCGGCTTTGACACCGGACCGGCCAACATGCTGCTTGACCTTTGGTGTCAACGCCATACCGGCAAACTCTATGACGCAGATGGCAAATGGGCAGCGTCTGCCCCTTCCCATCCAAAACTGCTTAAGCACTTGATCGAATCGGAGCCCTGGTTTGCCCTGCCACCACCGAAATCCACCGGACGCGATCTGTTTAATCCACAGTGGTTAGACAGCCGTCTATCGGGGTTTGAGTCAGTCGAGCCAGCCCACACGCAGGCCACTCTACTGGCACTGACCGTTCAATCTATCGTGGCGGCACTCGGGCAACAAGACCTTGTCGACGTGCCTATCTACGCCTGCGGCGGTGGCGCTCGGAACCTCGAACTCATGCAGCGGTTAGCCCAGGCGTGGGAGGGACCGGTGAGTACGACCGACACACTGGGTATCGGTACTCAAGACATGGAAGCGTTGGCATTTGCCTGGCTGGCTTGGGCGCATCTGAACAAAAACGCCGGTAACCTTCCTGAGGTGACCGGCGCCAATGGCTTTAGGATTCTAGGTGCGTGCTGGCCCGCTTAGCTCTCATTAAACAGAGAAAGAAGACCCACAACCACACGTCGTCGTGGCATTCGGATTACGAATCACGAACTGAGCGCCCTCGAGATCTTCCTTGTAGTCGATCTCAGCGCCCACTAGATATTGAAAGCTCATCGGGTCAACTAACAACTGCACACCATTTTTCTCCAGGGCAGTGTCATCGTCATTGATGTCTTCATCAAACGTGAAACCATACTGAAACCCTGAACAACCACCGCCTTGCACAAACACGCGTAACTTCAAGTTTGGGTTGCCCTCGTCGATGAGCAAATCCCTCACCTTATCGGCGGCAGACTCCGTAAAAATGATCGGTTCTGGCGGCGACTGCAGATCAACAGTTTCAGTGACATTACTCATGATTTTTCCTTACTACGCAATTTCGGAGGGCATTTGTCCGTTATGTGGAAGATACGCTGAATCCAACACTTTCTCAGTATAAACCCTAGTCATATCAAGGGCATGTGCCGTCAATCGCATGTCGTCTTGCACGCGGCGACATTGATATATAAATTATTTAATTTCTTATTTGGCAAATATTATCAAAAAGAAATAAACTGCGAACCCGCCGTTCATCCAATTCACAACAGACTCATGTTCTATCGCTTCTTCCACAAAAAACCCCTGCCGAATCCAACATCCGAATCCGCCAAACAGCAACTGCCTCGCACCATCAGTCTGACTCAACTCACCCTGGTTGGAGTCGGCAGCACCCTGGGCACAGGGATTTTCTTTGCCATGGCCGAAACTGTTCCAATCGCAGGCCCTGCCGTCATTATTTCGTTTTTACTGGCCGCCATCACGGGTGGGCTGACCGCACTTTGCTACGCCGAGGTCTCGAGTGCGCTACCGGTATCTGGCGCCTCTTACACCTTCACGTACATCACCATGGGCGAGGGAGCCGCCGTGCTGGTCGCTGCCTGCCTTTTGCTGGAATGGGGCATTGCCGGTGCAGCCGTCGCTGTTGGCTGGAGCACCTATCTAAATCAGTTGATTGAGATGGTGACAGGCTCAGCTATCCCCGAGATGTGGCGTACACCGCCACTTCTATCAGACGTCGAAGGGCTTGAGTTCGGTGGTACGGGGGTTGTGAATCTACCAGCCATCGCGGTGGTGTGGCTGTGCACCTTGCTACTGCTGCGGGGCTCGCAAGAATCGGCTCGCTTGAACGCTTGGCTCACCATCACCAAAGTCAGCATCTTGCTGCTGTTTGTAGCGATGTCATTAACAGTGTTCAGAATCGAGCACTTCGCACCCTTCATGCCATTTGGCATCAGCGGTGTCAGCGCTGCTGCAGCCATCATCTTCTTTAGCTTTGTGGGCCTTGACTCCGTCGTTAACGCCAGCGAAGAAGCAATCAACCCACAAAAAAATATCCCCCGGGCGATCTGCACGGCGTTATTGATTGTCACCACTGTCTATGTGCTCGTGGCCGTCAGTGGTTTGGGGGTACAAACATACGATCAGTTTGTGGGTGTCGGCGGAGCACTGCCCGCTATTTTGATGCGAGCTACCGAAAGTCCGGCAACCGCCATCATGCTGGCAACCGGTGCGGTGATCTCCATATTTAGCGTCACATTTCTCACGCTATTTGGGCAAGCAAGGATCTACTTTGCCATGGCACGTGATGGACTATTGCCGAAGTGTTTGGCACGCACGGATCCCAAAACGCATTGCCCTAAAGCCGGCACACTCTTAGCAGGCTTGGCTATTACACCGTTAGCAGGATTTTTCCCAAGCCACGTCTTGTGGGCGATGGTGAGCCTTGGAACACTGATGGTGTTTATCGCCGTGGCGATTTCCCTGATCCTGTTGCGCCAGCGCAAACATACGCCACCAGAGTTTCGTGTTCCACTGTATCCGGCCACACCAATCATTAGCATCGCTGCCTGCATTTATCTGATTGCCAACCTAAGCGGCACCGTATTTACATTATTTTTACTCTGGCTGAGTTTGGCGCTACTTTTTTACGCCGCATTTGGTCAACGCGGCGCACACAAGCTCGCGCAACATCAGGGTAGTATGGCGACCTGAGATAACCCAGTGGCCTCTGGCAAGCCAAACATCAGATTCATGTTCTGCACGGCTTGCCCGGAGGCACCTTTGACTAGATTGTCTTGAATCGCCAACACAATTAGACGATCAGGATGACCAGGCGGACGATGAAGCGCGAGGCGCAACTGATTGGAGGCACGCACCGATCGGGTTTCTGGCAGACTGCCAGCAGGCATGACATCCACGAATGTCTCGTTGGCGTAGAAGTGTTCATATAGCGCCTGCAGGTCAACACCTTGCGCACCCGGTAAAAGTTTGACATACAAGGTGCTTAACATGCCACGCACCATAGGTACCAAATGGGGTACGAACGTGAGATTCACTGATGCATTTGCCAACAAATCGAGTTGCGCCTTAATTTCCGGGTGATGGCGATGGCCGGATACGCCATAGGCCTTGAAACTGTCGCTAACTTCAGAAAAAAGACTGCCAACTGAGGCACCCCGGCCAGCGCCACTGACTCCACTCTTGGAGTCTGCAATGATGTCCTTGGTATCAATCAACACGTTAGGTTTCAGTAACGGTGCCAAGCCAAGCAACACTGTGGTCGGATAGCAACCCGGATTACCCACCACTTTGGCACCTGCAATTGCCTCGCGATTCAACTCCGGTAAACCATAGACTGAGTCTGCCAGGATATCGGGGCAGGCGTGCGGCATTTTGTACCAATGCTCAAACACTGCCGTGTCCTGCAACCTAAAGTCTGCTGCCAGATCAATGATTTTGACATTGGCAGCCAAGAGCTCTTTTGCCTGGCTCATGGCCACACCATGTGGGGTGGCAAAGAAAACCACATCACAACTGGTTAAGTTTGCTTGTTCAGGCGTACAAAACGCCAAGTCCACCTTGCCGCGCAAGTTGGGATACATATCGGCCACCAACACTCCAGACTCTTTACGCGACGTAATCGCGGTCAACTTTACATTCGGATGCTGGCTTAGCAAACGCAAAAGTTCCACGCCGGTGTAGCCCGTGCCACCAACAATGCCAACTTTGATAGGGGTGTGAGATGAGGACATGACCTAAACCCTGTAACTGAATGCTCAAAGCGTCATTCTAGTGCGTAGTCATGGTTAGCGAACCAGACTTTTTGGAGAAGTCGACAATGCACCTTAGCCATAAAAAATACCGCCCCGAAAACAACACTGGGGCGGCATTTTTGTGCAACAGGGATCGCAACCAAGGTTGCAACCAAAGTTGAGCTTGCAGCTTAGCGCTTGCTGAACTGCTTGCGGCGACGTGCCTTGCGCAAACCAACTTTCTTACGTTCAACCTCACGGGCGTCACGGGTGACGTAGCCTGCGTTGGACAATGCGGGCTTGAGCGTTGCGTCGTAATCAATCAGCGCACGGGTGATACCATGACGCACCGCGCCGGCCTGACCGCTTTCGCCACCGCCGTGTACGTTGATATGAAAGTCAAACGATTCTAGATGGCCAGTCAGTTCAAGCGGTTGACGCACGACCATGCGGCCTGTTTCACGAGCAAAGAACTCATCAACGGGCTTGCCGTTGACCATGATCTTGCCAGTACCTTTTTTAAGAAACACGCGAGCCACCGAAGTCTTGCGGCGGCCAGTGCCATAGTTCCAATTACCAATCATGACGCGTCCTTAGAAGTCGAGAGGCTGCGGTTGTTGTGCAGCATGGGGATGCTCGCCACCAGCGTAGATCTTGAGCTTTTTGATCATCGCGTAGCCAAGCGGGCCGTTAGGCAACATACCCTTGACTGCTTTCTGGATCGCACGACCCGGGAAACGCTCTTGCATCTTGGCAAAGTTCGTCTCCGAAATACCACCTGGGTAAGTCGAGTGACGATAGTATTTCTTGTTCAATGCCTTGTTGCCGGTGACAACGATGTCAGCCGCGTTGATGATGACGATATAGTCACCCGTGTCAACGTGTGGTGTGAATTCAGGCTTGTGTTTTCCGCGCAAACGGCGTGCGACTTCGCTGGCCACACGACCCAGGACTTTGCCCTTGGCGTCAATCACAAACCAGTCACGCTTTACTTCATGCGGCTTAGCCACGAAGGTTTTCATGATTGGATCCTAAATACGTTACGAACCGAAGACCATCTTCAAGTTCTGCTTACTTACCCTTAGTCTGTCCGCACCCGTCAAGACGTGTAACCCGTCCGTACCACTGCGGCCTTTCGCAAGGTAATCGAAGATTCTATCATGAAATCAGTGACTTTCGTGGTTCCCGAGGCCCCTCAAGTTCCAGCAATCGACATACGTTCGATCAGGATTGAGCCAGTCGTCTTGCTGCCTCGCGTGAGCTCATCTGCACCCACTTTCACAATCTGACGAAACATGTCTTTCAGATTCCCCGCAATGGTGATTTCCTGAACGGGATATTGGATTTCCCCATTTTCTACCCAGTAACCAAATGCACCGCGAGAATAGTCGCCCGTGACATAGTTCACGCCCTGCCCGATTAACTCTGTCACCAAGAGCCCCGTACCCATCTCTTTCAACATACCTGCAAGATCATCGGACGGGTTTGTTTTGGTGGAGTAAAGCCTCAGATTGTGTGAACCCCCAGCGTGGCCAGTGGTCTGCATGCCGAGCTTACGTGCCGTGTAGGTGGACAGGAAGTAGCTTTGCAAAATCCCCGCTGACACAATCTGACGCAGTTCGGTACGCACACCCTCATCATCAAATGCCCCAGAACCTAACGCGGCTGGAACAAATGGGTTTTCATCAATAAACACATGGTCCGGAAATATCGATTGCCCCAGCGAATCAAGCAAAAACGTTGTCTTGCGATACAGAGCACCGCCGCTGACAGCCTGCGTGAGCGCACCAAGCAACCCTAGCGCCAATGGCGCCTCGAAAAGTACCGGAACTTGCCGGGTCGACAAACGTCGTGCATTAAGCCGCGACAACACCCGTTGCGCCGCATATCGCCCTACCTCGGCTGGTGCAGCCAGCCGATGCGCAATGCGATCACTGGTATACCAATAGTCACGTTGCATATTGTCACCACGCCCAGCGATAGGCACCACCGACAGGCCGTGACGGGTATATGTGTATCCATCCAGAAATCCACGGGTGTTACCCATCACAAACTGACCCTCGTGGCTGTCAACACTTGCCCCTTCTGAGTTGGTGATCTGTTTGCTCACGCCGCGCGCTGCCTCTTCAGCCTCAATGGCGAGCCTGGCGGCTTCATCAACCGTGATAGCCCACGGGTGGTAGAGGGATAGGTCGGGACTACCCTGTAACATAAGCTTATCCGCCTCTGGTAAGCCAGCGGCAGGATCTTCAGCGGTGTATCGTGCGATGTGCCAGGCTGCCTGAACAGTTTGCTCAAGCGCGACCCGGGAAAAGTCCGAGGTTGAGGCCGACCCGCGCCGTTGACCGGCATACACCGTAATAGACAGCGAGCGGTCGCGTGTTTGCTCAACCGTCTCGACTTCGCCCAAACGCACATTGACGGCCAGGCCTTGGCCCTCTGAGACCTCGGCCACGGCATCACTGGCACCCAGCGTTTTGGCGAACGCAAGGGCTTGCGTGACAAGGTCTTCAAATTGGGCTCTATGTTCTTGGTGAGGCAGTGGCTGCATGTGCAATTGACCTTTGGATGATCTAAGTAAATAGCGTAATCCCGTATGATACTGAAGGACAGGTAATCAACGCATCAAATGACCCAAGAAGATCACGACAATCAGGAATTCGATGAGCGCCCGAGCAAATCGCAAGTCAAACGCGAAATGCTGGCATTGCAAGAGCTTGGCAAAGCGATCGTTGAGTTAAGTGCTGAACGCGTCAAGCAGTTGCCACTAAGTGAAAAACTGCGCGATGCTGTGCTTCTGGCCCAGCGCACCACGGCCCGTGAGGGACGCCGGCGACAAATTCACTACGTTGGCAAGCTCATGCGCGATGCGCCGGCCGAGCAAATCCGTCAGCAGATGGACACCTGGGCCAATGGCTCTCGCCAGGAAACCGCCTATCTGCATTCGATTGAACGAGACCGGGACAAACTGATCGCTGACGATGCCGCGCTGACGCCCTGGTTAGACGCGCATCCGAATGTGGACGTGCAGGCCTTTCGATCATTGATTCGCGCAGCGCGCGCTGAGCACAAGAAAAACCTGGCGCTGCTACCCGGTCAGGAACCCCAGCGCAAGCACTATCGTGCCCTATATCAGGCCATCAAAGCTGCCACACCAGCCCCTGAGAACAACCAAACCACTATGGATTGAAGCAATGACTGACGCACACCGTGTATTGCAATGCCTCGAGCGAGAGACTGGACCGAACCCGACTCAGAGTGTGATCTGGCTACATGGGCTAGGCGCTGATGGGCATGATTTTGAACCACTGGTACCCGCCCTGGGCATGACGACACCGACACGCTTTATCTTCCCGCATGCACCTGTGCGTCCGGTAACTATTAACGGGGGCATGGCCATGCGCGCATGGTATGACATCCTGACCCCCGCGCTGGTGCGCCTGGAGGATGACGCCGGCATTCTGGAGTCTGAGCAGATGATCAGTGACTTGATCAAACGAGAAAACGAGCGCGGGGTGGTGAGTGGCAACATCGTGCTCGCTGGCTTCTCGCAAGGCTGTGCAATGACGTTGCACACCGGTCTGCGCTATCCGGAAAGACTGGCTGGCTTGATTGGACTGTCAGGGTACCTGCCACTGGCCGATCGAGCCGCGCCGCATTGGGCGCAGGCCAATCAGCCAACGCCAATCTTTCTAGCCCATGGCACTCACGACCCGGTCGTTGCCTTAGAACGTGGCCAAAGCACTCAACAGCTTTTAATGTCTCACGGGTACTCGGTTGATTGGCATACCTACCCTATGCCCCATAGCGTTTGCCCAGAGGAAGTGCACGATATCGCGCAATTCCTGCAATCAGTGCTGCACTAGAAAACGGCCGGCTCCAGACTCATCCAAACGCGGCGCATGGATGAGTCATCTGGATCAGGATCGTTGGTCATTCCAAGTTTAGTCATCAAAGACAACATCGGCCGATTGTTCGATAGCACCATACCCTCGATGTACTCCAACCCCTGTTCACGAGCGGCATCGATCAAGCGACTCATCAAGCGACGACCCAAACCATGGCCCTGCCAATCATCACCAATCACCAATGCATACTCAGCCCCACGACCGTCGGGATTACGCAGGTAATGCGCCAAGCCGACAATCGTCTCATGCGGTTGGCCCTGGCCTTGCGCTAGTTCGCACGTCGCCACCAACGCCAATTCGCGGTGATAATCAACGTGGGTGTAGCGCGACAACATTCGCGGCGTCAGTTCACGCATCATGGACACGAAACGCATGTACCGCGCTTGCTCTGACAGCCCACGGATAAAGTCCTGCAAAGCCTGTGCATCATCTGGCCGGATCGGCCGCAAAACACCCACTTTGTCATCGCCAAGCGGCAGACGCTGCACCCAACGCCGAGGATAAGGGTGCACTGACATGTGAGCGTATCCATCTACCGCCGGATCTTTAGCGCCATGGGTCTGACTGATTTGGATATGAATCGCTGATGTCATCAACGCCTGCCCACGAACCACGATGGGATCAATGCGCAGGCTCAATACTTCTGGGCACTCACTCACCAAGTCTGAGAGCAGTTCGAGCAACATGAGTAACTGCTCAAACACCGGTTCCGGGTAAAAGCCCCGTGGTAGCTTTTTCCAGAACTGGCTACGCTTGACCATGCGTCTAGCCAGAAAATAATTTAACGGCGCAAGGTCAGCCGCAGCCTGATCAGGTGCAAACCTCCCTAAAACACCCCCAGCCCCGAAACGGATGACGGGTCCGAAGTTGGCATCGCGCTCAACCCAAACGGCGGCTGGCAAGTCATCAATCGACAAAGGCTTGATGCTTGGTTTGTCGAGCTGCTGTAGAGGCACATGGAAATCACGCATCAGTGCCCATGCAGCATCGGGCTCAAGCCACTCGTTACCGTGGCCCAGCGATTCACGGATCCGTGCACGAGCCTGCTCAATCATCGGCTTGCCGTGCTCTGGCTCAGCTGGCTGAATCTGCAGCAGCAACTCTTGGTTGTAGTGATAGGCCGCCAAAATGCCAAAGGCATTGGCCGCTGATTCTGGCGTGCGAAACGCAGAAGTGCCGGCATCGTCTAGGCGTCTGCGGATAGGTCGCATACCGGCATCACCCATAAAACAGCTAATCACCGGCTTAGATGCTTTGGGCGCAAACTCGGCCAAAGCTGCTGACACTCGATTAAAGTCCGAGCGCGGGTCGGGCGCAAACATCACTAAAACGCCGTCAACGCCAGCATCCTCCATCAGCAGCTGCAAAATCTCTCTGACCAACGGCTCGGTTAGGGGCTGATGGGTAACGACCGGATTGTGTGTCTTTGACCCGGGCTCAAGCAACTTGGACAGTCTTCGAATTGTCTTGGCATCTAACTCTGCTCTGATGATCGGTCCGTCTTCAGCGGACATATCTAGCGCTAACCTCGCTGGTGCCTCGCCGTTGGCGAATACGGCTACTCGACGCCCACGAGGACGACGACTGTAGTTAAACACCTTCAAGGCAGAAAAGAGCTGAATAAAGTAACGCACCCGCACCGCCCCGGCACGGCGCAAGGCCGCGTCAAACGCCAGATCGGCCTGTCTGGGTTCATTAGCGGCACCTGCTTTAAGGACTACCACGGGCTTCACACTGGCTGCGGCCCGGATGGCACTCATAAACTCTCTGCCCGATTCGAGCTCGTCATCGATGTAAATCGCAATACTGTCAGTTCGTGTGTCAGTTGCAAGATAATCAAGTACGTCAGGTAGGCGCGTCACTGACTCCTGCCCGAGCGCAATCGCGGCAGAGAAGCCCACATGAACATCATCTGCCCAATCCAGCACACTGGCCATGATGGTGCGTGATTGAGCAACCAGAGCCGCGCGCCCCGAGTGAGCCAGCAAAGGATGCTGGCTCAAATTCAAGCCAAGGCTAGGTCGTTGTAGACCAAATGAGAATGGACCTAGCAACGCACAATGATTGGTGCGAGCCCAGTCACCGCATAAGCGGCGCGTTCGATCGGGATCTGGATCGATCACTTCATGTGCCATCACAATCAGTGCCATGGGACGATAACGCTCTATGGCCTCAAACACCTCCTCTAACATGAGCGGTGGCATACAGACGACAGCCAAATCAAGCCGACTACCTGGCTTGACACCAGCAAGCGTTGCGGGGAAGTCAGGCAACTGACCAGGCTCGGCATCTACTCGGGTAGTATTTGCCCGAATGCCCGAGGGTAAGGCTTGGAACACTGGCAGTGGATTGTCACTGACAATCAGCAGACTTTTGGGCTGAAACAGCGGGTCGAGTTTGTGGCGAAACATGATGTCGGCTTCAGGCAGCTGTTATTTAATTCTGCCTCTAAAATATGAATATTTTGATACTAACAGCACTATGTTGCGCCGCAACATGCTCTAAGTCAAATAAAAGTCAGTTTTGTGTCAGTTTTATGCGAGGCATTTTGTTCGATCTTGTCGGTTTCTAGCTAGCAACCTTTGTGCCGGATCAAATTTCTGAAGCAATGCTTCAATATGCCTGCAGCAGACGCTTTCCAAACACTCTCTATATATTGATGTCATTTCTGCACATTGCACCGGACAGAGCGAACCATCCATGACTGAACTCTCAAATCAAACCTCTCGCGTACGTACCCGCTTTGCACCCTCGCCCACTGGCTTTCTGCATTTAGGGGGTGCGCGCACCGCGTTATACAGCTGGGCTTATGCCAAGCATTTCGGTGGCGACTTCATTTTGCGGATTGAAGACACGGATCTCGAGCGCTCAACGCCAGAAGCAGTGCAAGCCATTCTTGATGGCATGGCATGGCTGGGCTTTACCCCCGATGAAGGTCCGTTCTACCAAATGCAGCATATGGATCGGTATCGAGAAGTGATCGCTCAGATGCTCGAAAGCGGCACGGCCTACTACTGCTACAGCTCGCCTGAGGAAGTGGATGCCATGCGCGAGGCAGCCAAAGCGCGCGGGGATAAGCCCCGTTATGACGGTACTTGGCGCCCTGAGCCCGGCAAAACCCTGCCCCCCATTCCCGAAGGTCGCAAGCCCGTGGTACGGTTTAAAAACCCTGAGTCCGGCGTCACTTGCTGGGATGATTTGGTCAAAGGCACCATCAGCATCCGCAATGAAGAGCTCGATGACCTGATCATCGCGCGCCCCGACGGCACACCCACCTACAATTTCTGCGTAGTAGTCGATGACTGGGACATGGGCATCACCCACGTGCTGCGTGGAGATGATCATGTTAATAACACCCCGAGACAAATCAATATCCTCAAGGCACTTGGCGCACCCATTCCGACCTACGGGCACGTGCCGATGATCCTCG
Organism: Orrella daihaiensis; assembly: GCF_022811525.1. NCBI lineage: Bacteria > Pseudomonadati > Pseudomonadota > Betaproteobacteria > Burkholderiales > Alcaligenaceae > Orrella > Orrella daihaiensis. The sequence goes on from NZ_CP063982.1 coordinate 2,581,245, forward strand.
GACCCGATGGGCAAAAGCTGTCCAAACGCCACGGTGCGGTCAGCGTCATCGAATACGACAAAGCGGGCTACCTGCCCGAGGCCATGGTGAACTACTTGGCGCGACTCGGTTGGAGCCACGCTGACGATGAAATCTTTAGTCGTGAACAACTCATTCAATGGTTTGACGGCCACAATCTGTCAAGATCAGCCGCGCAGTGGGACCCCAAAAAGCTGAACTGGGTGAATGCGCACTATATAAAAGAGGCTAGCAATCAATGGCTAGCCAAGGAAATACGGGGCCGAATCATTGCGCGAGAAGGCGACCCCGATTCGGTTGACTTGCCAGCTGCGGTCAGTTTGCTCAAGGATCGTAGTGAAACACTCGAACAATTGGCCGAGGCAGCCATGCTGTTTTGTGGACAAGCAAAACAGCCAGATCCAGAGCTTATTGCCAAGCATATGACGCTAGAGGCCAAACAAGCCGTGGCTGATTTTTGGGCAAAGAGTCAAGCCACCGAATGGACCAGTAGCGAAATCGGATCAGCCATCAAGACAACTTTGGCAGAGCATGGCCTAAAAATGCCGCAAATTGCCATACCTCTGCGACTAATCGTGGCGGGAACCCCACAAACACCCGCCATTGATGCCGTGCTCGAACTCATGGGTCGCGAGCGCGTTGGCCAAAGACTGCGGGCATTTGGGCTTGTGACTGACTAATCAGTGCGGGAATACCCGTACGACTTTCGAGGTAACCAACTGTTGCTCCTAAGGCGAGTAAACACTAGAATTTGTGAACGAATCGTAGAAATACACAACATCTAGTGTTTTATGTCTCACGAATGTCGCGTCTGGCTCGCGGCATTTTTACGCCAACACAGGCTTTCCGCACACGGTGAGCCGTGTCCTTAAGCAGGAGTCCACATGCAAGTTGCCAACACCGCCCCCACCGCCGATCCAGTCGGTCAAATACCGACACCCCCCGCCGCTGCGCCAACCACGCCACAGAGCACCTGGGCACACTACAGCATCATTCGACGTAATGGTGCTGTGGTTGGGTTTGAGCCCAGCAAAATCGCGATCGCCATGACCAAGGCATTCCTGGCCGTCAACGGCGGCCAAGGTGCGGCGTCTGCCCGTGTGCGCGAACTTGTCGAGCAACTGACGCATCAAGTAGTCAACGCCCTGGTGCGTGGCCGTCCAAATGGCGGGACATTTCACATCGAAGATGTACAAGACGCTGTTGAACTAGCGCTCATGCGCTCCGGCGAGCACGATGTAGCCCGTGCTTACGTGCTGTACCGCGAGCGACGCGCCCAAGAGCGCGCCGCCGAGCGGGCCAAATCGGGCGCACCGGAGCAAGCACCGGTTGAGCACACATTCAATGTCACCGACAACGGTGTTACCAAGCCACTAGATATGGCCAAATTGAAGGCCACCATCGAGGCTGCAGGCGAAGGACTTGGCGAGTTTGTGGACACTGAGCTGATCCTGAAGGAGACCTTAAAAAACCTCTACGACGGTGTGCAAATTGAAGAGGTCTATAAATCAGCGATTCTCGCGGCCCGGGTGCTAGTAGAGAAAGACCCAGCCTACAGCAAGGCAACGGCACGACTGTTGTTGCACAGTATCCGTAAAGAAGTACTGGATCAGGAAGTCTCGCAAGAGGCGATGGCAAAGGAATACGCTAATTATTTCCCCAAATTTATTAAAAAGGGCGTTGAAGGTGGGTTACTCAATCCCGAACTGGCCCAGTTTGACTTAAAGCGTCTTGGTGAGGCACTAGATAGCAAGCGTGATCTGCAGTTTGATTACTTGGGCTTGCAAACTTTGTATGACCGCTACTTCTTGCACATCAAGGGCCAGCGCATCGAGCTGCCCCAAGTGTTCTTCATGCGAGTCGCCATGGGCCTGGCTTTACGCGAGATTGACCGCGAAGCCCGTGCCGTTGAGTTTTATGAGATTTTGTCGAGCTTTGACTTCATGAGCTCCACACCGACTCTCTTTAATTCAGGCACATTGCACTCGCAGCTCTCGTCTTGCTATCTGACTACCGTATCCGACGATCTGGATGGCATCTATGAAGCCATCAAAGAAAACGCGCTGCTGGCGAAATACGCGGGCGGCCTAGGCAACGACTGGACACCCGTGCGCGCCATGCGAAGCCACATCAAAGGTACGAATGGAGAAAGTCAGGGCGTGGTGCCATTCCTGAAAGTGGTCAACGACACCGCCGTTGCAGTCAACCAGGGCGGCAAGCGCAAAGGTGCGGTGTGCTGCTACCTCGAGACCTGGCACCTGGACATCGAGGAATTTCTTGAGCTGCGCAAAAACACCGGGGATGAGCGTCGCCGCACACACGACATGAATAGCGCCAACTGGATTCCAGACCTGTTCATGAAACGCGTGATGGAGGGTGGCGATTGGACGCTATTCTCGCCCTCTGACTGCCCGGATCTGCATGACAAGTTTGGTGACGAATTCGAGAAAGCCTACGTTGCCTACGAAGACAAAGCAGCTCGGGGAGAGCTCACGCTGTTTAAAAAGATGCCAGCATTAAATCTCTGGCGTCGTATGCTGTCGATGCTGTTTGAAACCGGTCATCCCTGGATTACGTTCAAGGATCCATGCAACATCCGTTCACCGCAGCAGCATGCGGGTGTGGTTCACAGCTCCAACCTGTGCACAGAAATCACGCTGAACACCAATGATTCCGAGATCGCTGTTTGCAACCTCGGCTCAATCAATCTCGTTGCACATCTCAAAGAAGATGGACAGGGTGGCCACACGCTTGATCACGACAAACTGCAAAAGACCATCAATACCGCGATGCGCATGCTCGATAACGTGATTGACATTAACTACTATGCGGTAAAGAAGGCTCGCAATTCAAACCTGCGTCACCGCCCGGTAGGCATGGGCATCATGGGCTTCCAAGATTGCTTGCACGTGATGCGTGTTCCTTATGCATCGCAAGCGGCAGTCGAGTTTGCTGATCGTTCAATGGAAGCGGTTTGCTATTACGCATACAGCGCATCAAGCGATCTGGCTGCTGAACGCGGCCGTTATGAAAGCTACGATGGCTCGTTGTGGTCGCGTGGCATCTTGCCGCAAGACACACTTGCGATGTTGCGTGAACAACGAGGTGGCTACGTTGAAGTAGATGAATCGAGCACGATGGATTGGGATTCGTTGCGTGCACGCATCAAACAACAGGGTATGCGCAACTCAAATTGCATTGCAATTGCCCCAACTGCAACAATTTCAAATATCATCGGTGTATCAGCGTGCATCGAACCTACTTATCAAAACTTGTACGTCAAATCGAACCTATCCGGCGAGTTCACTGTAGTTAATGACTACCTCGTACGTGACCTCAAGAAGCTGGGACTCTGGGACGAAGTCATGGTCGCCGACCTGAAATACTTCGACGGTAGTCTGTCCCGCATCGATCGCATCCCGACCGATTTGCGCACGCTATACGCCACCGCATTTGAAGTGGACACCTCGTGGATTGTTGAGTGTGCCGCACGTCGCCAGAAATGGATCGATCAGGCACAGTCATTAAACATCTACATGGCGGGCGCTTCAGGCAAAAAGCTTGATGACACTTACAAGCTTGCCTGGCTGCGTGGCTTGAAGACAACTTATTACCTGCGTACGTTGGGAGCCACCAGTGCCGAGAAGTCCACAGGCCGTGGTGGTGAGTTAAACGCTGTCAGCATGGGTGCTGGCAGTTCGTCAAGTGCTGCTGCCAGTAGTGCGATGCCCGAGCCGGAAGTGGTGGGTGTGGCCTGCACCATGAGACCAGGTGACCCTGGTTTCGAAGAGTGCGAAGCTTGCCAATAACCCAGACCACGAACACGACAAAGGATAAATCGAGATGTTGAACTGGAACGACGAAATCACCCCAACTGCACAACCATCGGCTACACCAGCGGCTGCTGAGCCCACCGGTTTGCGTCAAGCAACTGGCGTATTCGGCGACGCCGCCATGCCTACCCCCGGAGTCACGCAAAGCGCGACCGCTGACCATGCGCCGACTGGCCCCATGGGCGGTATCGGTGGCGCCGATGCCTCTCAGCAACGTGTCAATGTTGCTGACAAGCGCATCATCAACGCCAAGACCGATGTCAACCAGCTCGTGCCCTTCAAATACAAATGGGCATGGGAGAAGTACTTAGCGACTTGCGCTAACCACTGGATGCCACAAGAGATCAACATGGCGCGTGACATCGCGTTGTGGAAAAACCCCAACGGCTTGACGGAAGACGAGCGTCGCATCGTCAAGCGTAATCTCGGCTTCTTTGTGACGGCCGACTCTCTGGCAGCCAACAATATTGTGCTTGGCACCTACCGCCACATTACTGCCCCCGAATGCCGACAGTTTTTACTGCGTCAGGCATTTGAAGAAGCCATCCACACGCATGCCTATCAGTACATTGTAGAAAGCCTTGATCTGGATGAAGGTGAAATCTTTAACGCCTATAACGAGATTCCGTCCATTCGCGCCAAAGATGAGTTCCTGATTCCTTTTATTGACGTCATCGCTGATCCTAACTTCAACACGGGCACACCGGAAACTGACCAGAAACTCCTGAAGTCTCTGATCGTTTTTGCGTGCCTGATGGAAGGGCTGTTTTTCTACGTTGGTTTTACACAGATTCTGGCGCTTGGCCGTCAAAACAAGATGACTGGCGCTGCCGAACAGTACATGTACATCCTGCGCGATGAGTCCATGCACTGCAATTTTGGTATTGATCTGATTAACACCATCAAACTCGAGAATCCGCACTTATGGACTCCCGAGTTCCGCGAAGAGATTCGCGAGCTGTTTAAACAAGCTGTTGACCTTGAGTACGCTTATGCCGAGGATACGATGCCTCGTGGCGTACTGGGCTTAAACGCGCCGATGTTCAAGTCATATTTGCGTTTCATCGCCAACCGTCGTTGCCAACAGATTGGCATAGAGCCTTTGTTTGCCCAGGAAGAGAATCCCTTCCCGTGGATGGCTGAAATGATTGACTTGAAGAAAGAGCGTAACTTCTTTGAGACGCGTGTCATTGAGTACCAAACCGGTGGTGCCCTAAATTGGGAATAAAGAGCTAGTCAGGTACTGACACGCACGTGCCAAATTTGGTTGGTGACCAGACAAGTTGCCAACCATCGATTGCCAAACGACTCTGATTGAGTGGTTTGGTGGTCGTGCAGAATTCGCTAGAGTCGTCTGTCGGTCGGTACCAGACAGCAGATGGCTTTGGTGAATAGCGCGAGCCTTGTGGTCGACTCCATTGAGTGGATCTCAAGGCGCGCGTTCCATTTAGGTACCTGATCTATAGGAGTAAGACCATGGCAACAGCCAAAAAAGCAGCAAAGAAGGCCGTCAAAAAAGCGGTGAAGAAGGCTCCGGCAAAGAAAGTCGTCGCCAAGAAGGCACCAGCTAAAAAAGTCGTCGCCAAGAAAGCAGTGAAGAAGGTGGTCAAGAAAGTTGCAGCTAAAAAAGCTGTGAAGAAGGCCGTCAAGAAAGTCGCTGCCAAAAAAGCACCGGCTAAAAAAGCCGTCGCTAAAAAAGCGCCTGCCAAAAAAGTAGCTGCTAAGAAAGCGCCCGCCAAAAAAGCTGCCGCTAAGAAAGCCGTCGCTAAAAAAGCGCCCGCCAAAAAAGCGCCTGCTAAGAAAGCAGCCGCTAAAAAGGCACCAGCAAAGAAGGCTACGGCAAAAAAGGCTGTAAAAAAAAGCGCTAAAAAAGCTGCCGTAAGAAAACCTGCTGCCAGCAAGCCCTCAACGGCTGCTGCCCCGGGTGCAAAAACGGCACTGAATCCGGCCGCTTCTTGGCCATTTCCGACCGGCGGCCGTCCGTAAATCGGACGACTGATTAGGTCAACAAACCGCTCGGCATTCACTTGCCGGGCGGTTTTTTGTTGATGTGTCAAAGCATCATGCGACAATGCGGACATGGCAACAATGAGCACAAGGACAGCATCTAAATGACGGGCGACATCCTGACATTTCTGATTGAAATCAGTTTCACGATTCTGGGCGCAGCATTCCTGGCGCGTGCATGGTTGCACGCCATCAGGTTTCATCCCTTTAATCCTTTTGCGCAACTGATCTACCGAATGACAGAGTGGCTATGCAAGCCGCTGCGAGCGGCGCTACCAGCTAGCCGCTCCATCGACTGGGCGAGCTTGCTTGGTGTTTATCTGGTCGCTTTGTTTTATTTGTTTTTTATGTGGGTACTAGCCACTCGCAGCATGCCGCCATCGCAACTGATAGGACCTGGCATGCTGGCGGCTGCGGTCACCATGGGGCGTTGGGCATTAAATCTGGTCATCTGGATGACGCTGATTCAGGCAATACTGTCTTGGGTCAACCCAATGGCGCCTATCATGCCAGTACTGCGAACGCTGACTGATCCAATGCTTGAGCCGATTCGCAGAATACTTCCCAACTTTAGCGGCTTCGATTTTTCTCCTTTAGCACTTCTGATTTTGGCTCAAGTTGCACTGATGGTGCTTAATCGAATCAGCTATACACTCGTTGGGCTGTAGTGGCATGCGACTAGCCCTTGTTCTGAGCTTGACGATTGCTGCCCTATTAACTTCAGTGCAAGCGTCAGCCCAAACGAGCGTGTTTTCGGGGATGATGCGTGGCTCTGACGCAGCGACCATTGCTAGCCAGCAAACACCTCGCCCAGAGGATATTGCGCAACAAATCACGACCTTGCAAGGCGATTTGGCAGACGCCAAGCGTGAAGTGGCATTGCAGCGTGCCCAATTCGAGACGTTTAAACAACAGGCTTCAAGCTTGACGTCGCTGGCACAAAGTCTTCTTGATGTACAAGAGCTCAGCGTCCAGCGTTATCACCACGCGATCGATGGGCTGCACAGCTTGCAACGCCTGATTATGGAAGCGCGCCAGCGACAGCAACAACTGACCGCTTGGCAGCCGCCGGCTGATGGTCCACCGTGGCCATTGCAATTAGCCGATGACACCTACCTCTTGATGACAGAGTCGCGAGTTCTGGCTGATCAATACCTGCTTCATGGACAACTGCTGCAGAACTCGCGCCAGGCCCTGCTAAATGAGAAACAAACACTGGAAGCCCAAATCAGGCAGACTCGATCGGTGCCCGGGACGGCCAGCGATCTGCTTGATCAACGACAAGAGCTCGCCGTGCGATTGCAACAAGCTGAGCTCAAGGCGGTCGATCTAGAGTTGGTATTTGCTGATATTTTTGTTCAAACCAATGACTTAAACCGGGTAATCGCTGAATTAAGCCACCAAATCAGTCGCAAAGATTGGCTCTACATGGATAACCGGTTCTACCTTGATGAGCCTGCCTTTAGCCGGATTGAACAACAAGTACAACAAAACATCACGGGGCTGCTCGTGCAGCAGGAAGGAATCCGCGAAGACAACGACAAGGCGATCGCCGCGTTCAACGAGGCATCGGCAGAGTTACAAAGGATCCAATCGGCAGATACGGTCAACACCGAAACGGTGGTGGCAGCAGAGCGGGCAATGATGCTGGCCAGTGATCAGGCAAAGCTGCAGCGCCTGCGTCGTGACGTCGCTTTTTACCGCTATGAAATGCTGGAAATCACCAAGCAGCTCTGGCAAATTCGCTTCGATCTCTATCAAAACCAACACAGCAGCAGTAATCTCGCTGAGCTCAACACCGTATTTGGGGACATGGCTGCACAGATTGCAGGTTGGGAGCAGTACAACCAGACAGTATCGGCACAAACACAGCGCGAGCGACAAGCATTTCTCGACGGTGCGGTTTTGTCGCCCACTAAAGCTGAGGGAGACTACTTACGAGCACGCGCTGACATCATGCAACAGTACATCGACACCTTGGCGCAAGCCATGTCGCAGCTGACCAGCACACAGTTTCTTTTGAACATCACGCTTAGGGAAGTCGAGACATTTGAGCACCAAGCGCCGTTGTGGCAGCGTGTATTGAACCTTGGCGGTGATGTTGCTGACATTGCGAGCGATATTTGGCATTACGAGATTTTTACGGTGTCCGATACTGTCACCGTTGAAGGACGCCCCATCACCACACTACGAAGTGTCACGGTCGGCAAGAGTATCGGGGCATTGCTGATTCTGGTTGTCGGTCTTTTACTGGTTAAACGAATCGTGTCTAGCGCCATGAACATGGCCTTAAGACGCAACCGAATTGGTGCCAGTACCTCAATCATCATCACTCGGTGGATTTCCCTATTCGCAGGCCTGACACTGATTGTCTTTAGCTTGGTACTCATGGATATCCCCTTGAGTATTTTTGCATTTGCTGGTGGGGCATTAGCAATAGGCATTGGCTTTGGTGCTCAGCACCTGCTGCAGAACCTGATCAGCGGGTTGATTCTCTTACTGGAAAAACCAGTCCGGGTTGGAGACTGGATAGAAATTGGAGGTGTGACCGGAAGCGTTACCTCCATTGGCATTCGCTTCTCCACACTCACTAGTGCCACCGGCACTGAACACCTGATCCCAAATAGTGCTCTCGTACAAGAAAAGCTGGTTAATTGGACCTATTCATCACCGGACGTGCGTCGCGAGGTCCACGTATGGGTCGACTATCGCGCTGATGCACAAACAGTCAGCAATATTCTGATCAATGTGGCAAAAGATCATCCGGTGGTGATGGATGTGCCTGAGCCACGTGTTTTGCTTGACGGCTTTACTGAGCGTGGCATGCAATTCAAATTACAGTTCTGGGCGCCCATGCTAGCGAAGGTGAGCGGCCCGGTTGTCATGAGCGAAATACGCAAAGAGATACACGCTCGATTTACGGAGTACGGTATCGCGTTTGCGCACCCGATGCGATCAATTACGCTAGAACAAAATACGGGAGAACAAACCTGAGGCTAACGCTTTTGCGCCGCCGCTTTACTGGATATGTCAGGGCAGTTTTAAAACAGCGTTAACCCAGTGTTCAGCCACCTGAGGCTGGAACGACTCGAACCGGACCAGCACCGCTGATGACTTGTACCCGAGAACCAATCGCAAGACGCTGATCGTCTTCTTGTGCAATCACACGTGTCTCACCGTTGTCTAGGCGAACCGTGATTTCAACGCCCTGGGTCTTACCAGCTTGTTCTTCGATTTTCTCGCCGGCTAGAGCACCGAGGATAGCCCCACCAACAATGGCCAGGTCACGTCCGGTGCCACCACCGACAGCGCTACCCGCCACGCCACCCAACGCACCACCTGCAATCATGCCTACACCTGAGGAACGATCCTTCTGAATCACCACAGGGCGAAGACCCGTGACCGTACCAAACCGCACGATTTGCTCTGACTGCGCTTGCCCATAGGTGTAAACACCTGCCGAAGCACTAGGGGTGCTACAACCCGAGACATGGATTGATATGGCAAGCACGGCGCCGACAATGGCCAGGCGCTGAAATACCTTCATGGTTGTAAAAGCATTAGTCGTTTGCATGATTCTCTCCCATAGGCTTACTGGAACGGACCAGCCTTACCTCCATTAGAACGCAACACCGAAGTTTTGTTGCATGATCTGGGCAATTTGCTCGCGTGTAGGGGCGTGATTCTGGGGTCCCCGATGTGCTATTTTGATCGAACCCATCACGTTGCCAAGCATGCAGGACTTCTCCCAAGACCAGCCCTGGGTTAGGCCAAATAACAGGCCCGCTCGGTGAGCATCACCACACCCGGTGGGATCAATGACAGCTTGCGGTGAAACCGGCGCGATATCAATAATCTGTCCTTGGGTATATAACGTAGCGCCTTCACCACCACGAGTAACCACCACCGCTTGCAGCGTTTGTGCAAGCTTGTCAATCGACAGGCCTGTGCGCTGCTCAACCACACTGGCTTCGTAATCATTCAGTGCCAATGCGGTTGCTTTGCTAAACACACTCAGCAGGTCATTGCCATCAAACAAAGGCATGGCCTGCCCCAAGTCAAATATAAACGGCGTACCCGCTTGTGCAAACCGGTTGACATGCGCCATCATGCCGGCCTTTGAGTCCGGTGCCACGATCGCCCAACGAGCCTTGTGCTCACCAATATCATTGTCAGCACTTCGATCCATGGCACCTGGATGAAACGCACTGATCTGATTGTCATCAAGATCCGAGGTAATGAAGCACTGCGCGGTAAACATATCCGAATGCACCTTGACATGCCGCGTGTCAATGCCAAACTGAGCAAAGCGTTTGAGATAGTCTTCGGCGTCACTGCCAACCGTTGCCACTGGCAAAGGCTGACCACCGAGTAACTTTAGGTTGTAGGCAATGTTGCCTGCACAGCCACCAAACTCGCGCCGCATTTGCGGCACGAGAAACGACACGCTTAGCGCATGAATTCGGTCAGGCAAGATGTGTTCTTTAAAACGACCATCAAACACCGCAATAGTGTCAAAAGCGACCGACCCGCATATCAAAACTTCATCAGACATAATTGACTACCCGTTACACGGGCCCTATGGAAACCTATGGAAAAAATCGTTCTAGCTCGTAACCGCTAATGCTTAAACCATCAACAGTCAATGGTATGTCTAGGCCCACTTCTTTGCGCGCAATCATGGGGCCCTCAAGCAGATCAGGTGGCAAGAATTCTGATGGTAATAACGCTTTTTTGATAACAGCCGTACCCGAAGCATCTGTGAGCGTCAACATGAGAGCTGGCCAAGGCTGCGGATAAGTGGATCGGTTTTGCAGGGTCAGCCGCAACACATAAGCACGCTGGTTGCCAACAGGCTGGGCATCAGGTGCTTGTTGTAACGATGACCCTACGATAAAGATTCGATCAATCTGCCGAACATAACCGACCTCGCAAGACAACGGCTGACAAAGTTGCACAAGCAATGGTCGCAGACTAGGTGCTGCCGCCACAATGTCATTTCTAAAAACCACCAAGCTCTGGCCGATGATCGCAAGTGCCAATACAATCGATGCCACCAACCACATCACACCAACGCCTTCAGAGACCTCTTCCTCCTCTTCGAGAAACTCGGGCACCTGGCGACCAAAAGCTGACGGATCATCCCCTTTGAGTCGCGACTCACCAAACACCTGTACTTTAGGCTCAGGCACAGGCTCTACCTTCGCATCAGTGAGCGCCTGTGCTCGCGCTGCGATCGCACCCAAACTCGGCTCGCGTGAATCGGGCGTTACAGTTGCCTGCTCAAGGCTACCAAAGCCGGGCTCCTGTCGACCGTATCCTGCAAAACCTGCTGCAGTTGATCGGTCGACACTCGGTATAAATGGACCTTCCTGCCCAAGCGGGGTCGATGTGGTCGATGTCCTGGTCGTCTGAGATGTCAAAGTGCCAGAGAAAACAGAATCCGTTGCAGGTGTACTGCGTGACTCTACTGGCGATGGCTTGGATGCTTTTGTGGGGATGTCATCTGGCTCCACCGGGTCAGGGGCTGGCTTGATCGGCTCGACCAATGCGTTTAACACGGGCGTAGAGGACGGTGCATCAACCGCACTGGCCGCCGAATCCTGAGCCACCTTTCGCGTCAACGTAGGCAACGCATTTTTAAGACAAGCAAAACCGTCAAAGACGTGCGAACATTGGCCGCACCGAACCAGTCCATCATGCAGTTTGAGCTGATCGGCGATAACTTCATATTCGCTGTTGCATTTGGGGCAACATGTCACCAAGGGCATTGGCTAACCCTCCTGACGCTGACCAGCCAGACAAACCCACCCATCGAGCTCTTCGTAAACAGACAAATGCAACCAGGGTGAATAAAACTCAGCCACTTCCTGCGCTTGGCGAGCCAGGATCCCGGACAACACCAGGTAACCACCTTGACGCACCCGATGACTGAGCATGGGCGCCAACACCTTCAAAGGATTTGACAGAATGTTCGCGACCACCACATCGAAAGTACCAGGCGCAAGCTCGTCCGGCAGCATCGCCTGCACGCTGACATGATTAGCGCTCGCGTTGTAGCGGGTTGATTGCACGGCCTGCTCATCAATATCGACACCCACGACCTCAGCTGCACCGAGCAACTTGCCAGCAATCGCCAGAATGCCCGAGCCACAGCCATAGTCCAGTACACGACTTGCCTGCGGCATTTCACTTTGCAACCATTTGAGACAAAGATGCGTGGTGGGGTGGCTACCCGTACCAAATGCCAGGCCGGGATCAAGCTCTATGCGCACCCGATCACCCGTCTGCGCCTCGCTACGATGCCAGGTAGGCACAATCACTAACCGCTCGCCAATGTTGATTGGATCAAACTGGGATTGCGTTAGCTTGACCCAGTCTTCATCCGGCACTTCGCGCAAGTGCCAATGCTGACTCACCGCAAAACCGACAACATGCTGGGCGTGTACCAGTAACTGTGCTGGGTCTAGCCCATCTGGCAACAAGGCCACGACACGGTTAACAGCCCATCCCTGCGGTGAGGCATCGCCACCGGGCTCACCGAATATAGGCTGCTCGTTAGGTGTGTCAAGCTCAGCGTCCTCTGCGCATGCTGACAATGCTCCAGCCTCCAACAAAGCGTCGGTCAGGATGTCAGCTTGCTCGCCAGAGCACTCTAAAACCAATTCACGCACACGCAATCCCTATCGAGTTGAGCTGTTATGGACGCTCAGCGAGTTTGTGCTCCAAATAATGAATGCTGGTGCCGCCCATGATGAAACGTGAATCAACGAGCAACTCCCGATGCAAAGCAATATTGGTGCTGATGCCTTCGACTACCATCTCTGACAAAGCAATACGCATCCTGGCAAGCGCCTGATCGCGTGTATCGCCATAGGTGATGACCTTGGCAATCATCGAATCGTAATGCGGCGGCACAAAATAACCATTGAATGCGTGTGAGTCGATACGCACCCCAGGTCCTCCGGGTGTATGCCAATTGGTAATACGACCCGGGCTGGGAACAAATTTAAACGGATCCTCAGCATTGATACGGCACTCAATAGCATGCCCCTTGAATTGAATATCACGCTGCTTGAGCGTGAAAGGTTCGCCTGCAGCTATTCGGATTTGCTGCTGTACCAAGTCCACACCCGTGATAAGTTCCGTCACAGGATGCTCAACCTGGATCCGTGTGTTCATTTCGATGAAGTAGAACTCTTCGTTCTCATACAGAAACTCAAACGTGCCAGCCCCGCGATAGCCCATCTTTCGGCAAGCTTCGGCGCAACGTTCGCCAATTTTTTCAATTAGCCGCCGAGCGATGCCAGGCGCAGGCGCCTCCTCAATCACTTTCTGATGACGACGCTGCATGGAGCAGTCGCGTTCACCGAGCCAGACAGCATTCTTGCCACCGTCAGCAAGCACCTGAATTTCGATATGCCGGGGGTTCTCAAGGAACTTCTCGAGATAGACCTCCGGATTATTGAATGCAGCACCTGCTTCGGTTTTGGTGGTGGTGACTGCATTGATCAAAGCTGCCTCAGTGTGCACCACGCGCATGCCACGGCCACCGCCACCGCCAGCAGCCTTGATGATGACTGGATAGCCCACCTCGCGCGCAATACGGACGATCTCCTGCGGGTCATCAGGCAGCGCCCCTTCAGAGCCCGGCACCACGGGCACTCCTGCCTCAATCATGGCTTGCTTGGCACTGACTTTATCACCCATCAAACGGATCGACTCCGGTCGAGGACCGATAAATACAAAACCGCTTTTTTCGACGCGGTCAGCGAAGTCAGCGTTTTCCGACAAAAAGCCATAGCCAGGATGAATCGCTTCAGCATCAGTCACTTCGGCTGCCGAGATAATCGCCGGCATACTCAGGTAGCTATCTTTAGATGCCGCTGGACCAATACACACTGACTCATCAGCCAGCCGCACGTATTTGGCATCGCGGTCTGCCTCGGAATGCACCACGACTGTCTTGACACCAAGCTCGCGGCAGGCACGCTGTATGCGTAAAGCGATTTCGCCACGATTGGCGATGAGAATTTTTTCAAACATGATTAACCAATCACAAAGAGGGGCTGGCCAAACTCGACCGGTTCACCATTTTCCACAAGCACTTCTTTGATCACACCCGACTTGTCAGCCTCAATCTCGTTGAGCAGTTTCATCGCCTCAATGATGCATAGCGGCTGGCCTTCCTTCACTGTTTGGCCAACCTCGACAAATGGCGAAGCACCTGGGCTCGGGGCGCGGTAAAACGTCCCCACCATCGGTGCTTTGACAACGTCACCTTGCGGGACCACCGGGGCAGCTGGAGCAATTGGCTCAGCAGCAGATGGCACGGCAGCAGGTGCTGAAGCTGGAGCTGCTGCGTAGGTGACCGGCGCAGCCATCACTGGCGCAGCAGTGGCCTTGACAATACGAACTTTGTCGTCGCCTTCTGTAATCTCGAGCTCGGCAATATCAGATTCGCCCACGAGATCGATCAATGTTTTAAGTTTTCTGAGATCCATGCTTTGTTTCCCCAAACAAACGGGTCGTTAAAAATTCGTCGATGGCTTAAGACCAGTCTCAAGCATCACGCTGGCTGCTGCAAAACAAACCGAACTGCCGCGCAATAGCCTTCAGCGCCTAGACCGGCAATGACTGCTACGGCAATATCGGACAAATATGAATGATGTCGAAACGGCTCTCGGCGATACACGTTTGACAGATGCACTTCGATAACCGGACGCGTGACTGCCGCGAGTGCATCGCGGATAGCCACACTGGTGTGGGTGTATGCCCCCGCGTTGATCACAATGTGCGTGGTGCCATCGGAAGCTGATGCCTGAATACGGTCAACCAGTGCTCCCTCATGATTACTCTGAAATGAGGTGAGTTTGGCACCAGCCTGCTCGGCGAGGGTTCTCAGGCGAGCATCGATGTCTGAGAGAGTGGTTGTGCCGTAGACCTCGGGCTCGCGTGTGCCGAGCAGATTTAGGTTGGGACCATGCAAAACCAGAATATGATGAGCCATATGAGACCGAGCCAGCAAGCCTGAACAGGTTGAAGTGAGAAAAACCAAACAAAACGCCGCAAAGCAGCCCAATCCCGGCGCCATTCACCACAAAATGTGACATGTCTATGAAATTAGCAGCCAATTCGGCGTTATTTTTAGCCTAACTGCACTTAAGTTTATACTTTTTACGCCGAACTTGCCACCAAACGCCCAATCTGCTGATCAAGCGAATCCGGGTCAACCATCCCCATGATGACTTCAAAGATAGTGCCATCAGGGCGAAACAGCACCGTGAAAGGTAGGCCACCTGCAGTATTGCCCAATGCACGCACGAGCTCAATGCCTTGATGCCCTGCGACGACCGAGTGGTAATCGATGGGCACGTTCACCACAAACTTGCGCACATTGTCTTCCGTATCGATCGCCACACCCAGAAAATTAGCCCCGGTATGCTTGGCGGCTAACCGGTTCAGGTCTGGAATCTCCTTCACGCATGGTGGACACCAAGTCGCCCAGAAATTGACCACGAGCGGCTGCCCTTGCCACTGCGACATGGGTTGTTCGCCTCCCAGCAAATCGGGCAGTCTGGCTGCAAAGAACCTTTGTGGATCGGGCTCGACAGCTGCCATGGGCCTAACCGCCCGATTGGCCTGCGGTGCTCGGCGCGAACTCTCGCGCCAGCCAAGCCACCCAACCGCGACCATGCCAGCAAGCCCTATTCCACCAATGATCAACGTGCGTCGTTTCATGCATCAAATCATAGCGCCTGTTGGACTCACATATAGGAACATCCCTCTACAATGCCATCAAGGAGGGGGTTATGCATCTGCACGTACTGGGCATTGGTGGCACATTCATGGGGGGGCTCGCGTTAATCGCTCGCTCAGCCGGTCATCGGGTAACGGGCTGCGACCAAGCGGTTTATCCACCCATGAGCACGCAACTCGCCGAACAAGGCATAGAGCTCATAGAGGGCTTTGAGCCTGATCAACTTGCGCTAAAGCCCGATGTGTTTGTAATCGGCAACATTGTGAGTCGGGGTAACCCACTCATGGAAGCGATCCTTAACGCCAACGCCCGTTACATCTCGGGGCCTCAATGGCTAGGAGAAAACATTCTCACATCGCAACAAGTTTTAGCCGTCGCTGGCACCCACGGCAAGACAACCACAAGCTCCATGCTGGCCTGGATATTGCTGCAAGCTGGATTGAATCCCAACTTTTTGATTGGGGGCATTGCACCCGGACTTGCTGTATCAGCCAAATTTGATCCGGACGTCTCCACATTTGTGATCGAAGCCGACGAATACGACACGGCATTTTTTGACAAACGCTCAAAATTTGTCCACTACCGTGCGCGCACAGCGATCCTGAACAACCTTGAATATGACCATGCAGACATTTTCCCTGACCTAGCGGCTATCGAAACCCAGTTTCACCATTTGGTGCGTACCGTACCGAGCCACGGGAGCATCGTTGTGACCAATGGTGAACCCGCCATTGATCGAGTGCTTGAGCGCGGTTGCTGGAGCCCCGTGACACGCGTCGGCCTGGAGACAGGTTGGCATGCCAAGGAAGTTGATAGACAAAACGTCATTTTTTTAGGCGACCAGCCAATTGGTCCCCTGACATGGTCACTGACTGGTTCGCACAACACCAAGAACGCCTTGGCCGCAATGGCTGCCGCACAAGGCGTTGGGGTTACGCCAACTGACGCACTGAATGCCCTAAACCGATTCGAAGGGGTCAAGCGTCGCATGGAAGTGCGCGGCACTGTGGCTGGCGTGACGGTGTACGACGACTTCGCGCACCACCCCACGGCCATCGCGACGACACTGGCGGGTTTACGTCAGCAGGTTGGCACGGCCAGAATACTGGTTGTGCTTGAACCGCGTTCAAACACCATGAAGCTCGGTGCCATGGCCGCACGACTGCCCGCGGCTCTGAAAGACGCTGACCACACGTTCTGTTTTGCAGGAGGTCAGGGTAAACAATCACTGGGATGGGATCCGCGGACTGTCATGGTTGAACTTGGGGACAAGCTAACAGTTGATCAGGACCTCAGTGAGTTGGTGTCGCATGTCGTTGCTTACGCGCACGCTGGAGATCACGTGGTCATCATGAGCAACGGTGGATTCGGCGGCGTGCACGACAAACTCATCGCTGCCCTGGAGCAGCAATCATGATGATGCTTTATTTGCATGGCTTTCGCTCATCACCGAGCTCCTTTAAAGCCCGCCTGCTTGACGACTATTTCAGCACCCATGGGCTGATTGAACGTTGGCGCTGTCCGCAACTACCTGCTAGCCCAAAGCAGGTAGTAGATCTTGCCCGCGCCCAAGCGCAGGAACTGCTGCAAACCTGTCATGAAACGCCACAGTCGCTCACAATTGTCGGATCCTCTTTGGGTGGCTATTACGCTATCGCGCTAGCTGAAGAGCTTGATTGTCGCGCAGTGCTCATTAACCCAGCAGTTCACGCAGCGCGTGACCTAGCCACCCAGGTAGGCGAGCACACGCACTATCACAGTAACGAACCGATGACATTTGAGCCACAGTACGTAGACGAACTCGCTGATATGGCTGTACCCAAGATCACGAAGCCTCAACGGTATTTGCTGATTGCCGCCACCGGTGACGAGTTGCTGGACTGGCGTGAAATGGTTAAGTTCATGGATGGCGCCCACCAAATTATTGTCCCCGGAAGCGATCACGGTCTATCCGATTTTGAGAAATACATGCCACGTGTGCTCGCATTTGCCGACGGACTCACCCCTTCAAGCCAGGTAGATTGAATGTTTGTGTTGTACGAAGACAGCGGCAGCTTTAAGGTTGGCCTGATCAAGTCGGAAACCGATGCTAGCCTGCAAGTCGAGGCCTCTTCTGGCAAGCGCAGCAAAATCAAACGCTCTAGTTGCATCCTGACATTCGAATCCCCCGATGCGGATGAATTATTGCGACAGGCACCCATCAACGCCGCGGAGATCGACCCCGCATTTCTGTGGGAAGTTGCGCCGCAAGATGAGTTCGAAGTCTCTGACCTTGCCAACGACTATTACGGTCATACTCCCACGGCGCTCGAAACCGCAACGCTCCTATGGTGTGTGCATGACGCACCGATTTATTTTCATCGGCGTGGCAAAGGGAAATACCGTGCTGCCCCACCCGAGATCTTGCAAGCTGCACTGGCTGCCCAAGAGAAAAAGCGTGCGTTAGCAGAGCAACAAGCTCATTGGGCCAGCGAATTGATCCGTGGTGAACTGCCCGATGAAATCGCTCAGGTAGCTTTGTCACTGGTCACACGACCTGACAAGAACACCCAGGCCTACAAAGCAGTCGAGCAGGCCAGTCAGCAAAGCGGTCTGACAATCGAGGCACTGCTACTTAAATGCGGTGCGTGGCCTGATGCGCTCAGTCTGCACCGCGGCAAGTTTTTAACCATGCATTTTCCCAAAGGCACGGGATTTGCTGAAGTAGCGAGCCTGCCAGCGCATGATGATTTACCGCTTGCTGACGTTACTGCTTACTCCGTTGACGACATTTCCACAACAGAGATAGACGATGCAATTTCGGTACACGCTCTCGAAGGCGGTTGGTTACGCGTAGGCATTCATGTGGCAGCACCCGCACTTGGGATTGCGCGAAACAGTGACTTAGACCAAATCGCCAGAGCGCGCATGTCAACTGTCTACACCCCCGGTGAAAAAATCCCGATGCAACCGGATGAGGTCATTGATCATTACTCACTGGTTGCCGGTCAGGCTGTACCCGCCCTGTCACTTTACGTTGAGGTGCATCCCGACACGGCTGAGATTCGATCGCATCACACTCGCGTTGAGCGTTTGATGGTCACCAGTAACCTGCGTCACAACGAACTTGACCACGAGATCACACTCGAAGCACTCGCAGACGATGCCAAATCTTTTCCGTATGACCAATGGGTGCGCCCCCTGTGGACACTAACCTTGGCCCTGTCTGCCCAGCGCGATCAGCGGCGTGGCAAGCCCGAGTCAAACAACCGGGTTGACTACAACTTTTATCTCGACGGTGCAGCCCACGACCCGGACACCCCGGTACGAATCGAGCCGCGCATGCGCAATGCCCCGCTAGATCGCATCGTGGCTGAGTTCATGATTCTTGCCAACCGGCTCTGGGCTGAACAGCTCGCGACTCATCATTTGCCTGGGGTATTTCGTTCACAACAGGCCGGGCGGGTTCGCATGAGTACACATGCCCTGCCCCATGAGGCCATCGGCGTTGAATATTACGCCTGGTGCACCTCGCCATTGCGTCGTTATGTTGATTTGGTCAACCAGCGTCAGTTACTGGCGCTGGCTGAGCATGGCGTATCAGCCCCCTTGGTTGCACCCTATCAACCGCGCGAGGACGACCTGTTTGCCATCATCGGTGGATTCGAGGCGCAGTACGGTGCCTGGTCTGATTATCAGCGACAAATGGAACGGTACTGGTGCCTGCGCTGGCTCGATCAGCAACAGGTTAGCTGCTGCCAGGCAAGCGTGATGCGAGACAACCTGGTTCGGCTGGTTGATATTCCGCTGACGATAGAGATTAGTGGCTTGCCTGAGCTAGAACGTGGTGCTCAAATCACGATAGAAATCACCGATACTGATGAATTGAACCTGACTGTCCAAGCCCGTTATGTGACACATGTGACATAGGCCCCATTGATCCCGGCATGAAAATCCTGACACCACTGGTTCGATGGTTTACCGCCCCTGAGCAAAACGCGTTGCGTTGGGGTGTGGCACTGTCGTTGCTGGTTCACGGCCTGGTATTGGCATGGCAGCCTCACATCATGTCTCCTATCGCAAACAGGCCCACCGCGCTCGATGTGGTGCTGGTCAATACGTTCAGTGAACAAATACCCCTAACACCCCAAGTCATCGCCCAAGACAACCTCGAGGGCGGTGGCGAGGTTGCCGACCAACGCATTGCCAGCAACCCGATGCCGCGCGTGGGCATCGAGGACGAAGACATTTCGTTAGTAGAGCTAACCCGTCAGCGCAGGCAACTTGAGGCCGAACAACAACAATTGCTCAAGCAGTTACTGAGCATTTGGAATGCACGTCCGAACCAACTCCAAAGTGATGCGTCTGAGGATGCCCTCATATCGGGGACGGATGAGGTTGACCAGCAGGCGCTCGAACAAAACTCTAGAATCGCTGCCATTCTGGATCAAATTGAACGCTATAACGAGCGACCACGACGCTACTACGATGCCCCATCGGCCATTGCCAATCCATTTGCCGGCTATGTCGATGCCTGGCGTTTACGCGTGGAACAAACTGGCAGCCAGCACTACCCGACGAGTGCAGGGCAGCGTCCACGCGGTGATTTACAGGCCAGCGTGACGATCAATGCGAATGGCAGCGTGGCCGAGATTGTGATTGACAGACCGGCGGCTGACGCACGACTTAACCAGGCTGTGAAACGTATTATTGAACTGGCACAGCCATTTCCACCATTTCCCGAGCAATTAGCCGCTGAAGTCGATCAATTGGTGATTACTCGAACCTGGCGTTTCACGCCAGGACTTTTGACAACACAGGTTCCATAAAACGCCCATGACCAAGCAGCCCATCTTGAGATTCGCCGTGATCGGTCACCCCGTGGCTCACAGTCGGTCGCCCGATATTCATGCTGCCTTCGCGGCTGAAGTTGGCGTCAACCTGATCTACGACCGTCTTGATTGTGAGCCGCACGAGTTTGAAACCCGCGTACAAAAGTTCTTTGATTCAGGCGGTACAGGACTGAATGTCACCGTGCCGTTCAAAGAACGTGCGTGGCAACTTGCCAGACAAAATTTGAGCGAACGGGCGCAACAAGCCGGTGCGGTCAACACATTGTGGATGGCCAATGGTCAATTGCATGGCTGCAACACCGATGGTGTGGGACTGATCAATGACTTAAAACGCTTATCGATGCCAATCAAAGACGCCAGAATTTTATTGATAGGGGCAGGAG
Source organism: Orrella daihaiensis (assembly GCF_022811525.1). NCBI lineage: Bacteria > Pseudomonadati > Pseudomonadota > Betaproteobacteria > Burkholderiales > Alcaligenaceae > Orrella > Orrella daihaiensis. Next base: position 2,602,078 of record NZ_CP063982.1, read on the forward strand.
GCGCCGCCCGTGGCGTGATCGGGCCGTTGTTGGAGGCAGACTGTCAGCACCTTCTGGTCGTCAATCGAACAGCGGCGCGCGCTGACGAACTGGTCGATGACTGGCTCGCAACGCACGCACACGACTCAACTCGTCTATCGGCAAATAGCTTGTCAGCGCTTGGCCAGGCAAACCTCCATCACTCAAAAGACTTTGACCTTATCGTGAATGCCACGGCAAGCAGCCTGCAGGGCGATCCATTGCCTTTGCCTGCCAGCCTGTTCGGGCCGTCGGTCGCAGCATACGACATGATGTATGGCCGTGGCTTGACTACCTTTTTAAGGCAGGCCAATGAGGCCGGCAGCACCGAGTTGGCAGATGGACTAGGCATGTTGGTTGGGCAAGCTGCTGAGAGCTTTCGGATCTGGTTATCGAAATCGCCCAATGTTGAGCCAGTCATTACAGAGATTCGTGCCCAACTTGAATCGGCAGTCCGTTAAACTAAAAACATGTCGACTGCTCGCAACTACATAGCTAAAGAGCTTTACCGCGCCACATTCGTGGTCATGCTTGCACTTATCGGTTTGTTTTCTTTTTTTACGCTGGTGGACCAGCTCGACAGGGTCAGCGAGCGTTTATCGTTGAAATCATTACTTTATATAGAGTTACTTGCTTTACCGACGCGAACCTATGAGTTGTTGCCGATCGGCGTATTAATTGGTGCTGTACTTGCACTCGCGGGCTTGGCGCAACGCAATGAACTGGTGATTCTGCGGGTCTCTGGCGTCAGTGCCACCCGACTGCTGGGCATGCTCTGGATGGCATGCGTCCCAATCATCGCGCTGGCCATCATCTTGTCAGAGTACATGACTCCGGCCGCCGAGATTCGCTACAGCGAAGCCAACCTTGTTTTACGAGGCAAAGTCGAGGGTGGACGCCTGATCAGTGGCTACTGGTTTCGCGAGCCCACTGCCCAAGGCGGCTCGCGTGTTCTGAACATCGGTGAACTACTAAGTTCTGGCGAAGTGGCTAACCTGACCATCTATGAAATGGGAGCAGATGATCGCCTCACTCTACTTTCCCAGGCGCAGCGAGGAGTGTTTGAAGGCGACAAACTGCGGCTTTTTAATGTTTCGGACAACATCATTGATGACAACGCCCTGCAAGCGCTCGCTGATGGGCTACCAGCCTCAGAGCCGCTGATGATCGTCCAGACCGAGCCGACCCGCCTGCTGACTACCTCGTTAACGCCAGCAAGACTCGTGGCTAGGATTGCCACCCCAGAAAAGATGTCATTACTGACGCTGTGGGACTATATCGACTTTTTGCAGTCCAACAATCAAGACGCCACCCGCCAGATTGTGGCGGTATGGCGCAAAATCGCCTACCCTTTTACGTTGTTGGTCATGCTCACCATTGCAGCCCCAATTGCCTATATGCAAACGCGCCGTGGCGGTATTGGCGCCAAGGTATTTGCAGGTATCTTGACTGGCACCGTTTTCTTTATGCTCGGTCAGCTCACCTTGAATATGGGTATGCTTTACCAATGGCCACCGGTTGTCACAGCGCTTGCGCCCAATGTGATTGCGTTTGTATTGGCATTTGGGACGCTACTGGCCATGGAAAGGCGCTTCAAATGGCCTAGAAAAACGGTTCGCGCGCCCACCAACAGCGCGGGAGGCATGGCATGAGCGCGCCCGATATCTGGATGATTGGTGATATCCAGGGTTGCTATGCGCCACTGGACGCGTTGCTTTCGCAGCCGACCATCGCAGACAATCCTCAGGCGCGTTTCTGGTTTGCTGGCGACCTGGTTAATCGCGGTCCAAGCTCATTACAGACGCTCAGACGACTGATGTCACTCGAAGACCGTAGCGTCTTCCTGCTCGGCAACCACGACTTGCATTTGTTAGCGGTTGCTGCGGGTATTCGGGCCCCTGGTAAAAACGATACGTTTCATGAGGTCCTGACCGCACCGGACGCGGGCGACATTATTCATTGGTTGCGCCATCGTAAACTTGCCCATTTTGAGCTCGATCATCTGATGGTTCACGCCGGGGTTTTACCCAAATGGACCGTCAAAAAAACGCTATCACTTGCTGCAGAAGTAGAGCAGGCACTTCGCAGTGACAACTGGGCCAAGTCATTGCAAAAAATGTACGGTAACGAGCCCACGCGCTGGAAAGAAGGCCACACGGGCACCAAACGCCTGCGGGTGATCATCAATGCATTGACGCGATTACGCATGTGCAACCCCAAGGGCCACATGATGCTTGCGGTCAAATCTTCACCCAAGGATCGTACCGACGATTTGATTCCTTGGTTTGATATGCCAGGCCGCGCAACAAGCGATGTCACCGTTGTATTTGGTCACTGGTCAACGCTGGGACTGCTGAACCGGCCAGATGTCATCTGCTTGGATACGGGTTGCGTCTGGGGTGGTCATTTATCAGCTATGCGCCTGCAAGATCGCCGATTGCTGCAAGTCGCCTGCCATCAAGAGTTGGACCCCCTGGCCGCATCACTCGTGCCGTGAATATGGCAAGATGCGAGGAACGTCAAGCCTGATTCACCAGAACAACCTCACGAATGGACTGCCTGGCGTGGCTAGCGAGCTCGGCACGAGGTGGTTTAGCCTGATCAGGTGTGCCTATTAGAGGCAAGAATACGAGCTCAACACTCACGCCCGTCGTACCGAGCAAACGCCAGAGGTTTTGAAGAAGAGACTCCTCACCGACAAATGCGGGCAATGCACTACGCTCACCGCGATGGTAGTAACGCAACGCCACCGGCTGAATAGCGATATCCGGTTCACGTGCTGGCTCAAACAAGTTGCCATAAAAGTTCAGCACATCAAACCCCTCGGAGGTAGTCCCTTCCGGGAAAAGACCCACGGGCTGGTTACGGCTAAAACGCAGTTTCATGGCCTGACCCGCGCGATGGACAGCATGCCGATAACCACGCTCTATAAAAATCGTGTCCGCACCCGCCGCTAGCCAACCAATGATGGGCCAGTGGCGAATTTCTTGCTTGGCAACAAATGCGGTAGCACGCACCACATTCAAAACGAAGATATCAAGCCAAGAGACATGGTTCACTGCCCATAAGACTGGACCCGTTTTAACTGGATCACCCTGTATACGGGTACGAACCCCACACAACATCAATAAGACCCGGGACCAGTGTTTCTTTAAGCCAAGCCTGCCTGAGCGTCCTGCCCAAGGAAATACCAGACCGATCGTCAGCAGACCGCACAGCACCCACAACGCCACGACCGGCGCTCTGAGTGCAAACAATGCCACCCTCACCCGGCTCGCTCCCAGACCACGCGGCCACGCATGATGGTGGCTTGAACCCGGCCAGGCAACTCCATGCCAAGAAAGGGCGTGTGCCGACTTTGGCTGACCAGCGATTGCCTGGCCACAATCCAGTGATCATCAAGGTTAACCACGCAAAAATCTGCGGGTGCGCCCACCACCAAAGAACCCACCGGCGGCATGGCCTGTGAGCAGGTGCGCAACACAGCAGCAGGTCCTGAGGTGACCCGCGCCAGCGCCTGGGTCAGCGGTATGTTGTCCTCCCGCGCCCACTTGATGGCCAGGCTCAATAAAAGCTCCAAGCCAGTAGCACCAGACTCTGCCTCTGCGAAAGGCATCTGTTTGCCATCGTCATCAACGGGTGTATGGTCCGAGCACAACGCATCGACCGTACCATCGGCTAGCGCTTGGCGCAAAGCCTCGCGGTCGCGTTGAGTTCGCAATGGTGGATCCAACCGATAATGGGTGTCGTAGTAGCCGATATCCACATCGGTCAGATGTGCATGATTGACTGTGGTGTCGCAAGTCACTGGCAGACCTTGGGCCTTGGCTTGGCGAATGAGTTCCACACCTGCTGCGGAACTGATGCGACAGATATGTAACTTCACACCCACGCTTCGCTGCAATTCAAATAGCGTATGCAACGCAATCGTCTCCGATTGCACCGGTACGCCCGAGAGTCCGAGCCGAGCTGCATAAGCACCGCTAGCCACCACACCCTTCGAAAGCCATGGGTCAATCGGACGCAACCAAAGCGTAAAACCAAACGAACGCGCATACTGCATGGCTCGCAACATCACAGCAGTGTCTACGATTGGCTCATCGGCTTGGGCGAACCCGATACAACCCGCCTCAGAGAGCTCAGCCATCTCGGTGATGACCTGTCCTTTCAGACCTACCGTCATGGCACCCAAAGGATACAGATTGACCTGGTCGAGCTGACGAGCCCGGTGTTTTAACATCTCGATCAGGCCAGGCTCATCAAGCGGCGGATCCGTGTCTGGCGGCAATACCAGGCTGGTAATGCCGCCAGCCATGGCTGCCTTCAATTCGGACTCCAGCGTGGCGCGGTACTCATGACCTGGCTCTCTGAGTCGAACCGCGAGGTCAATCAAACCCGGCATCAGGCACAAGCCACCATAATCCAATGTCTGCTGAACTTCAAACCCTGACGGGGCTTGGCCGATCGCTGCAATTCGACCCCCGGCAACCCAAAGATCTGACTGTTGGTCCATGCCTGTGGCTGGGTCAAGCAAGCGGGCGTTTTTGATATGCAATCTCACGATGATGCTCCCGCCACAATACTCATAACGGCCATACGAACTGCGATTCCGAACGTCACCTGATTCAGAATCACCGACTGAGAACCATCAGCCACCGCAGAATCTATTTCAACACCTCGGTTCATGGGCCCTGGATGCATCACGATCGCATCTGGCTTGGCAATGGCAAGCTTTTGTGGGGTTAGCCCATAGTGTTTGAAATACTCATGTGAGGACGGCAGTAACGCGCCGCGCATGCGCTCGTTTTGCAGGCGAAGCATGATGATCACATCCACATCGCGCAGGCCCTGCGCCATATCGGTGTAAGTCTTCACACCCATTTGCTCAAGACCACTAGGAAGAAGCGTTAGCGGCCCGATTGCACGCACCTCTGCCACACCTAGTGTGGTCAACGCGTGAATATTGGAGCGCGCCACTCGTGAATGCAAAACATCGCCCACAATCGCCACGGTGAGATTGGAAAAGTCCTGCTTGAAATGCCGAATCGTGTACATGTCAAGCAGTGCTTGCGTCGGATGCGCATGTCGGCCGTCACCCGCATTAATGACATGCACATCGGGCGCCACGTGCTTGGCAATCAGGTAAGGTGCACCACTTGCCTCGTGACGCACCACAAAAATATCAGCCTGCATCGCTGAGAGGTTGGCGATGGTATCAAGCAGCGTCTCGCCCTTGGAGGCAGAGGATACGTTGATGTTCAGATTAAAGACATCAGCTGATAGCCGCGTAGCCGCAATCTCGAAAGTGGTACGGGTGCGGGTGGAGTTCTCAAAAAACAAATTAAAAACACTCTTGCCGCGCAACAGGGGTACTTTTTTGACATCACGTTCCGCGAGCGGCACAAATGTTTGAGCCGTATCCAGAATGTGAGTCAGAATATCGCGTGGAATGCCTTCGGTGGTGATCAAATGTGTCAACTCACCGTGGCGATTTAACTGAGGGTTACGCATCACGCTTCCTTGGATTCAACGTGCAGTGTAAATTCACCCGTCTCGGTCTGAGCCAGGACGAGGTTATCAGCCACCGCTGCCTCGAACCGCCAGGCCGCAAAGTCCGCACAGATCGGCAGCTCGCGTTGATCACGATCGATCAGCACGACTAATTTGATCGATGCCGGGCGACCATAGTCAAACAATTCATTCATGGCGCCTCGGATGGTGCGACCGGTATAGAGCACATCATCGACTACCACCAAATGCTTACCGACCACATCAAAGCCGATGTCCGATGGCTCAACTTGCGGATGCAAGCCAATACGATCAAAGTCATCGCGGTAAAAACTGATGTTTAGCGTACCTAGTGCGGTTTGCATCTGCAGATCGCGATGTAACCGTTGCGCAAGCCAGGCACCGCCGGAGTGAATGCCCACGAGGTGCACCTCGTCTGCGGGCAGGTCCTTGATAAGCGCTGCCACCCCTAGCCGCAAGGATAGATAAAGATCTTCGGCAGCGGGCAGCGCTTGGGTTGACTCAGCTGGCGGTGTCATGATCATGTTCCTTATTCCTGGCGCGGCAGCGCATCAAAATATCTTTGCAGAATAATAGCCGCTGCAGCCGCGTCATCGGGAGCATTGCCAACGATCTCCTGGGCGGCCAGACTGGAACCGCGCTCATCGACCAGCGTCACCGGTAATCCGTATCGACCCTCGAGCTGGTTGGCGAACCGTCGCGCCTGACGCGTGGCAATCTGCTCACCACCAGATTCCGTCAACGGCAAGCCCACCACCAGCATGTCTGGTTGCCATTGCACAATCAGCTCCTCGATGCGCGCAAATCGTTTGACCTTTTCGGCTGAGTCAATGATTTCCAGCGGCCTGGCACTCCCGATCAGAACATTGCCAAGTGCTACGCCCAGGCGCTTGGTGCCATAATCAAACGCTAGTATGGTTCGCTCATCAGGCATGTCCTGCCGATCCTGCCAGCATTGCAGGATCCACACCAAGCAGCCGCATGGCAGCAGGATAGCGAGACTCTGCAGGCTCCTCAAAAATAATCGACTCTTTGGCGGGCACGGACAACCAGGCGTTTTGTGCAAGTTCTTGCTCAAGCTGACCAGCACCCCAGCCGGCATAGCCCAGTGTCACAAAAATCTTTTCAGGTCCCTCGCCACTGGCCACAGCCTGCAACACATCACGCGAAGTCGTCAAGGCCAATGTATCGCCCAAGCGGATGCTGGAACTAAAGTCGCCAGCCGGCTTGTGCAATACAAACCCTCGATCGCTTTGAACGGGCCCGCCAAAATGCACCGGCAAATCGGATTGGCATGTGCTCGTTTGTTCCAGGTCAACTTGCTCGAGCAGACTACCCAAACTCAGATCCGTCGGCCGGTTGATGACCAAGCCCAGCGCCCCCCGATCTGAATGCTCGCAAACGTAGATCACCGTGCCGGCCAGGTCGCCCTCAACCATGCCAGGCATCGCCATCAAAAAATGGCCAGATAGATCCACGCTCGCACTCATTTAATCTTAGACTTCCATCATTTCAAAGTCTTCTTTACGTGCGCCACACTCAGGGCACACCCAGTTCGGTGGCACGTCCTCCCACTTGGTACCCGGGGCGATGCCCTCTTCCGGGCACCCCTCAGCTTCATCATAAATCCAGCCGCAAATCAAACACATGTAAGTACGCATAGTTACCTTGTCAGTTCTTTTACAATGCAATCCTGTGTAATCTTACCTAAAGTCTAGCCAATTGCTCGTTGCAACCCCACCCACTGTGCTTGTGTTTGGCCTGTTCGATCCGACCGGCCGCACCGACATTCCAGCTGACAGCATCACCTGCGCGGCTCATGGCGCGCATGCGCTATGCGTACCCACGGCAATGGCCATCTCGGATACAGCTGGCATTCACGGACTTGAGCGCGCAAATGCTGAGCAAATCGACGAGCAGGCACGTTGCCTGCTTGAAGACATGCCGGTGGCGGCTATCAAGGTCGGCACCGTGATGTGCCCTGAAATCGCTAGTGTCATTGCCAGCGTGGCAGCCGACTACAGCGATGCCCCCATGGTGTTACAGCTTGGCCCACAAGAAAACCCTCAAGACACGCCAGATCAGGACATGGAGGGTGGCGAGGTAGCACCTAGCGTCGGGGCCACCCTGGAGCTGCTGTTGCCACAGGCCTCGGTCGTCGTGATGCCAGCTAGCGCCATGACGCGTTGGCTAAACGACGAGGTGTTGAATAATTTCAACCCCGCGGACGGCCCTGCAGCTCTATTAACGCTAGGCGCCACCTGGGCGCTGGTCACGGGATTTGCCCAACGACCGGGGTCTCTGGTCAATCTGCTGCTAGGCCCTGAGGGCGAGACAATCGCCTTGCCATGCCCGCCCAACGCCGCGCTGCCACAGCGCCTACAGGATCTCAGTGGACTGACCGCAACGGCGCTGGCCTGTGGCTTGGCTCAAGGCATGACGGTGATCGACTCTGCCAAACTTGCCTGTGACTATGCCGAGCAGGCTGCCAGCAAAGCATTTCAGGCTGGTATGGGACAAAAGCTCGCCAACCGCCACAAGTCCGGCAAACCATGAAACAAGCGCTGCGATTTCCGTCTGGTCTTTATGGAGTTACGCCCGATTGGCATGATGCCGATCGATTAGAGCAGGCGATACGACAGGCCGCGGCTGGCGGCATGACAGCCGTGCAATTGCGGCTTAAAGAGGTGACCCCGACGCAACGCCGAGCGATCGCCCAGCACCTCTTGCCAGTTTGCCGAGACCTGCAAGTACCACTCATCATGAATGATGACTGGCAGCTAGCGATAGAACTTGGAGCAGATGGCGTACATCTGGGCAAGGATGACGCTGATCCGGCCCAAGTGCGCAGTCAACTACCCCCGTCAATGCTGCTAGGTGTGTCGTGCTATTCAGATTTGGATAGAGCCCGACAGATGCTGGCTGTTGGCGTGGACTACATCGCATTTGGAGCCATGTTCAGCTCGGGCACCAAACCACAAGCCTCTCGAGCCCAGCTCACGATACTGACCCAGGCGCAGGCGCTCGTCAAATCGATGGCACCCAGACCAGCAGTGGTTGCCATCGGTGGCATCACGGCCGACAATGCTGCTAGCGTACTGGCAGCGGGTGCCGATAGTCTGGCGGTCGTCGGTGGGCTATTTATAACTGACGATATTACAAACACCGCACATCGTTTTAATACGCTTTGGCCGACCGTTTGAGGCCAGTGACTGTATGAGTTAACCCAAGCAGGAGAAGATGGATGAGTACCAACGCTGAACTGTTCGAACGCGCCTGTCGCAGCATTCCGGGCGGAGTCAACTCACCCGTTCGGGCGTTTCGCTCAGTCGGCGGCACCCCACGGTTCGTCGCACGTGCTCAGGGTCCTTACTTCTGGGATGCAGAGGACAAACGTTACATCGACTACATCGGCTCGTGGGGTCCTGCCATCCTCGGCCACGCACACCCGGCTGTGGTCAAGGCAGTTCAAGAGGCAGCTGTGCACGGCTTATCGTATGGCGCACCCACAGAGGCGGAAATCGAGATTGCAGAGCTTTTGATCGAGCGCTTGCCCAGCATGGAACAAGTGCGTCTGGTCAGTTCAGGTACAGAAGCCACCATGAGCGCCATACGCTTGGCACGCGGGGCAACCGGCCGCAACAAAATCATCAAGTTTGAAGGTTGCTATCACGGCCATGCTGATAGTCTTCTGGTCAAAGCAGGCTCTGGCTTGCTGACATTTGGCAATCCAACCTCTGCCGGTGTGCCAGCCGAGTTTGTGTCACACACCATCGTGCTGGACTATAACGACAGTCAAGCTGTGCGCGAGGCATTTCAGACCCATGGCAAAGAGATCGCATGCGTGATTGTTGAGCCCATGGCAGGCAACATGAACCTGGTCAAGCCAGCGCCAGGGTTTCTGGAAACCTTGCGTGAGCTTTGCACCGCCTATGACTCGGTGTTGATCTTTGATGAGGTGATGACTGGGTTTCGGGTCGGGCCTCAAGGTGTGCAAGGCATCACAGGGGTCACGCCAGATCTCACCACGCTGGCCAAGGTCATTGGTGGCGGTATGCCGATCGGTGCATTTGGCGGGCGGGCGGACATCATGAATCATATTGCACCGCTAGGCGGGGTATATCAGGCAGGCACTCTGTCGGGTAACCCGGTGGCTGTGGCAGCCGGCATCAAAACACTGCAGTTACTTGGCGAACCGGGTTTTTATGACCAACTTGGTGCACAAACCCGCAAGCTGACTGAAGGGCTCACGCAACAAGCCAAACGCCATGGCATACCATTTAGTGCCGACTCTGAAGGCGGCATGTTCGGCATTTACTTTGCCCAGGCGGTTCCCAAAAGCCTGAATGATGTGTCTGCTAGTGACATTGAGCGATTCAAAAAGTTTTTCCATGGCATGCTTGACCAAGGGGTGTATTTCGCACCATCAGCCTATGAAGCAGGTTTTGTCTCAGCCATGCATGACGACAGTGTCATCGATGCCACCATCTCGGCTGCAGATGCCGTATTCAAATCACTTGTCTAAAGATATCAAGGTCCAAAGGTTTTAACCATCATGGCTGTCAACCTCGTCATTCCTGAACGCAACACGATCTACGCAGTGCCTGGCGTAGAAATCGGCATCACAGCGGCTGGCATCCGCAAGAAAGACCGGCCAGACCTGACCGTGTTCAAGTTGGCGCCTGGCACCACCGTAGCGGGTGTCTTTACGACCAACCGCTTTCGTGCAGCGCCTGTCATCGTCTGCGAAGAGCACCTCGGCGCCAGAACATCTATCGGCGCGCTGGTGATCAACACCGGCAACGCCAATGCTGGTACGGCAGAACAGGGGATGGTTCGGGCTCGCCGTATGTGCGCAGCCACTGCACAAGCGCTAGGCATTGATGCGCAGGCGGTATTGCCATTCTCTACTGGCGTGATCCTTGAGCCCCTGCCGATTGATCGCATCGAAGCCGGAATTCCAAAGGCAGTCAGCGGTCTGAGTGCCGAGAATTGGTATGAAGCTGCACACAGCATCATGACCACGGACACGTTGCCCAAGATTTACTCCTCACGCATCCAGATACAAGGCAAAACAATCACCATCACCGGCATCAGCAAGGGCGCTGGCATGATTCGACCCAACATGGCAACCATGTTGGGCTACTTGGCCACGGACGCCAGGATTGCGCAACCGCTACTGCAATCGCTGACTCGCGAGATCGCCAACCAGTCGTTTAACCGCATCACGGTTGATGGTGATATGTCAACGAACGATTCGTTCATCGTGATGGCAACTGGTCAATCCGAGCTCACGATCCAGGCCGAGACGGACCCAGGCTACGATGAACTAAAGGCTGCACTGGCCCATGCCGCCAAAGACTTAGCCTGCAAGATTGTGCGAGACGCCGAAGGTGCCACCAAGTTCATGACAATTACGGTAGATGATGCAGGCTCTCACGAGGAGGCACTAAAAGTCGCGTATGCAATCGCTCACTCGCCGCTGGTTAAAACAGCTTTTTTTGCGAGCGATCCGAATCTCGGGCGAATTCTCGCAGCGATTGGCTATGCTGGCATTGCCGACTTAGATGTCTCCAAAACCCGGCTTTGGCTAGGCGATGTGCTGGTGGCCAGCGCGGGTGGACGCGACCCAAACTACCAAGAAGAAGATGGACAGCGCGTGATGCGAGAGCCGGAGATTTTGGTGCGCGTCTCGCTTGGGCGTGGTGCGGTATCCGAGACCGTCTACACCTGCGACTTTTCTCATGAATATGTCAGCATCAACGCTGACTACCGTTCTTGATCACATCATGTCACAAACAACCAATTCACAAGATATCTCCGAACTCATCACGCTAGCCAATGGCGTGCTCAAACAGTTGCAAGCCTGGCTGCCGCCAGCGCCACCCCCGGTTGACTGGAATGCCAGGGCATTTCGTTGGCGCAAGCGCGGCACTGCCCACGGCTGGTTAGATGCCATTGCCCACCCGCACCGCATCACCCTGGAGGATCTGCAACATATCGAGCGCCAGAAAACCGTGATTGAACGCAATACGCTGCACTTTGTGCAGGGTAAGCCAGCCAATCATGTGCTGATGACAGGATCGCGCGGCACCGGTAAAAGCTCGTTGGTCAAGGCCATGTTGGCGCAGTTTGGGGATCAGGGCCTGCGCCTGATCGAGGTTGACAAAGCAGACCTTGGTGATCTGGCTGATATTGTGGATTGCGTGGCTGACCGTCCTGAACGATTTATCGTGTTTTGTGATGACTTGTCATTTGAAGAAGGCGAGTCAGGCTACAAGGCCCTGAAATCCGTACTGGATGGATCAGCCGCCGCGACGGGTGACAATGTGCTGATCTACGCTACGTCGAACCGACGCCACCTGATGCCTGAGTACATGAATGAGAATCTTCAGGCCAAACACCAACCAGACGGTGAAGTCCACCCGGGCGAAACAGTCGAAGAAAAAATCTCCCTCTCAGAGCGCTTCGGGTTATGGCTGTCGTTTTACCCATTTCGCCAAGACGATTATCTTGATATCGTCGCGCATTGGCTGCGCGAGCTTGGGTGCTCGGAAGCCTCCATCACCGAGGCGCGCACCGAAGCCCTGCAATGGACGCTGGAACGCGGCTCACGTTCCGGACGGGTAGCATGGCACTTTGCGAGGGACTGGGCTGCCCGTCATGCCTGAGGCAGTGACTGATCCCATCATTGACGTTGCCGTTGGCGTATTACTCACGGATAACGGCAAGGTATTGCTAGGTGATCGACCCGCGGGTAAGCCATGGGCTGGTTGGTGGGAGTTACCTGGGGGCAAGCTCGAACCCGGTGAGTCGGTGATGCAAGCGCTTGGGCGTGAGCTCAAGGAAGAGCTCGGCATTGAGCTGACGGATGCCACACCATGGGTGACCTACATTCACCGCTACCCAACCACGACTGTCAGGCTGCACTTTTGTCGTGTCACTGGTTGGGTGGGCGAGCCACAAACACTTGAGCAACAACAACTCAAATGGGTGGATATTGCAACGGCTACTGAATTGCCAGACCTATTGCCAGCCGCATACCCTCCGTTGCGTTGGCTGAAATTGCCAAGCAAGTACCTGATTTCATCAGCACACTCATCAATGGGCCATGCTGCCTTTTTGGATAAGCTTCAAGTCGCGATGGCACAAGGCGTCAAACTCGTCCAGTGGCGTGAACCAGCTTGGGACACACCGGATATGCATGCCGTATTTGAACAGGTTAAATCCTGTTGCCACGCCCATGGCGCCAAACTACTCATCAACAGCGTTCATGACAAGGCACTCTGGCATCTGGCTGACGGCGTACATTTGCGAGCCGAAGACGCTAAAAAGCTCTCGGGTAGACCTGTAGCGCTGCAAGGCAAGCTAGTCGGGGTGTCAACGCATAACGAACAAGAGTTAGCGATTGCCCGTGCCATTGAAGCTGATTTTGTAGTGCTTGGACCTGTACTGCCAACCGCATCACATCCGGGCGCCGCTACTCTGGGCTGGGATGAGTTCGAACGGCTCAACCAGTTAGCTGGTCTACCCGCATTTGCCATCGGAGGCCAAAGTAGTGCTTCGTTGGCGCTCGCTCAATCACGGGGCGCTCACGGCATTGCTGGTATTGCTCATCTGATCGACTGACCAACCACCACCGAGCGCTGTCACCAGCTTGACGCTGGCCGACAAGCGATCGCCCATAACACCGATCGCGTTACGTTCGTTATTTAACAGCGTTGTTTCCAGCAGCGCCACACTTAAATAATCCACCAAGCCTTTCTCATACTGATTACGCCGAATCCGCAAAGATTCACGAGCAGCTGCCACCGCAGAGGCCTGCACTTGCTGAACTTGCGCAAGCACCCTTAATTGCACCAGCGCATCCTCAACTTCTTGCAGGGCTCGAAGTGATGTCAAGCGGTAGCTGGCCGCTTGTGCCCTGAATCCGGCTTGTGCGTCTTCAATCTGGGCTTGACGTCGGCCACCATCAAATATCGCCATGGCCAAGGCGGGACCCAAAGCCCAGAACTGGGCCGGCGCATTAAACCACTGCGTGAACTGACGCGATCGGTAACCGCCGCTGGCGGAGATGGTCAAGTCTGGAAACCAAGCAGCAGTCGCTACGCCGATTCGCGCATTGGCTGCAGCGGTGCGTCGCTCGGCTGCTGCGATGTCAGGACGCCGTTGCAGCAGCGCGGACGGAACGCCCACTGGAATCTGAGGCGGCTGGACACTCAAGTCGACTTTGACCGCTAGTTCAAAGCTTGACGGTGCCTCACCAAGCAGCACAGCAATGGCATTTTCAAGTTGAGCACGACGCCACTGCAGGTCCAAACGCTGCGCTCGTGCTGTATCAAGCTGTGTTTGTGCAACCGCCACGTCACCTTTGTCAGTCAAACCAGCCTTTTGCAGGCTTTCGGTCATGCGCAACGATCGCTCATACGAAGTAACTGTGCGGTCGAGCAAGTCAGCCTGAACATCTAGCACTCGAACCTGAAAGTAAGTACTTGCCAGTGCGGCCTGTGCACTTAGCTTGGCACCTGCAAGATCTGCCGCACTGGCCTGCGCGGAGGCTTGTGCAGACTCCACGCCGCGACGAATGCCACCCCAAAGATCAATCTCCCAGCTCAGACCAAGGCTGGCGTCATATTCGGTGTAAGCACCGGATCCGCCGGCCACAACGGGCGATCCGGGTAGCAAGATTGGTGCATCGGCTCGCACGAGATCGGCATTTAAACCCAACGTCGGATAAAGCGCCGCGTTGGCCGAGCGCACTGAGGTGAGTGCCTGGTCGTATTGCGCCTGTGCCTGCTCAATGCTTAAGTTTTGTGCATTCAACGTGGCCATCAGACCATTGAGCACGTTGTCATTAAAAATTTGCCACCACTGCTGACCGATCGCCGGTGTTCCCGGCTTTGCAGGCATCCAGCCTGGGTTGTCCTGTAACTGCTCGAAAGCCGTGCCGAGACTTACCTCCGGGCGCTGGTAATCCGGTCCGACCGTACATGCAGCCAACACGACTGAGAGAAACAGTGGGATTAAACGGGCTGAACGACCCGTGCAGTTGGACATCGATTGCTACCTAAGCATTACAAACAGCACTAGAGTGCGCACAGCGCATATCGAAATGCGATGTCACGTTGGACTGGCTGAGGTTTGGATTGCCCTGACTGTTCAGAAAACCGAACCCATGCCATGTACTTGTTGGCGCTCATCTCTGGAAAAACATTAAGCTGCGGGTCAATCCAGACTCGCAGCAACTGGTAAGACTTGCCACCAAGCATTTGCTGAAACGCACCATTGCGAGCGATCTCGTCATGGGTTTCGCCAGCTTGCCGTAATAAGCGCATGATAAGGCCAATGCCTTGATCCAATGGCAACAGCGGCTCGATCCACTGCCGCAGATCAGCACATCGTACAGCTTCAGGCTGGCATTGCCACGCGTGAAATGAAGGCATGTCGACTTGCGTGCCGCCACCAGCAACCGCTAGTCGGCCTCGTAGGCTCGTTAGCCAATCGTTGTCGCGCAATGTCTGACCGGTACGACCCTGCCCGGTTAGTGCTGCATGGGCGAGATCAATGTCGTCAATCACCTTGCAAAGTGCCTGATCATCAACCCCGGGGTGATCTTTCAGTGCCGAGAACGCGGCCTTCTGTCGCTCAAGATCCTGTAACACGCCACCCTTGACGTCTGTACGCTCAGTGGCATCAAGCACATCGAACAGTGCACTAAGTGCAACTTGGTGAAGACGAGCATCACCCGGACCAGCAAAAAACTTGAGCCTGTCCAGCAAATACTCTAGACGCATCCAGGCCCGCACGCGCTCATTGAAGGGATATTCAAAGCGCATCACGGCCTAGCACATGTCGACATAAATGATCATCCCGTTAGGTTACACCACTGCTGGTGCAAACCCAAGACCTGAGCCCTAAGCTCAGTCGTAGATATGTGAGCCCCATTGTCGAGGACATCGTCAGCAGCGGCGAGCCGCTGCTGACGGCTAGCCTGAGCCTCAATAATTTGTTCAATACGCTCACGGCTCAGACCACTGCGCGTCTGAACCCGCTCAATCTGAGTCTGTCGGTCGCAGTCAACCACGCAAACCCTGTCCACGCGGTCAACCCATCGCCCTGACTCAATGAGCAAAGGCACCACAAACACCACATAGCAACCGCTCGCCTGCGAGGTCTGACGTTGCACTTCCTGGGCAATCAGCGGATGCAAAATTGCCTCTAGACGCTTACGATCGCGAGGTTCATTAAATACGCGGTCGCGCATGTAATCTCGGTCCATCGCCCCCGCCGCCGAGATGGCTTGCTCTCCAAAAGCGGTTCGAATTGGCTCGATCGCTTGCCCACCAACGGCAGTGAGCGCATGAGCGATCACATCAGTGTCAATCACGGTGGCACCCAACTCGGCCAACATGTCTGCCACCTTGGTTTTACCGGAACCAATTCCGCCCGTGAGTCCTAACTTAAACATGATTTAGCAACATGACCGTACTTGCTCCCACCGCCAAAAACGGGCCGAACGTGACATACGCGGGTCGTCCATGACCTGCCAGCACTACCAGTGCAGTATAGACAAGCATGGCCAGACATGCGATGACCCAGACTAGCGGTAAAGACTGCAGCCCCAGCCATGCCCCAATGCCAGCCAGTAATTTGGCATCGCCCTGCCCGATAGCAAGGGTACCGCGCCAGCGCTCATGTAAGTCATTAAGCAACCATGGCAACAACCAGCCCAACACCATACCCCAGGCGTAGTTTGCAGCGGGCAGCCAAGTGTCGTTTGTCATTGCATGCCAAGCCAAGCCAGCTATCATCATTAGCAAGTTGAGCTCATTGGGCAATAGCCCCGTATTTGCATCAATCAGACCAAGCAAGCCCAGCACAGCCAGCCATAGCACCCAAGGGGCAAGCGCAAACGCTGAACCAGGCACCACAGTCGTCAAGCCCGCGATGTTAACGACGTACCAGACTGCAAACCAGACATAAGCACCACGCATTTTTGGACAATGTGATGGGGCGCCATAAACCAAGACGGCTTCTTGCATTAACCGCACGGAGCAGCGCTGGGCTGTCAATGCCACCAAACCACCCAAGGGCAGCGCCCAAAGCCATGTCACAAAAACATCACTCAACATGGCGGATCAAGATCAATCGATCGATTGCAACATATCTGCCGGACAAAGAATCAGTTCCAGTTAGCAGTCGCTTGATCCCCCGAATATGCGTAGAATGCGTGGTGTTACTAAACGATTTTGTGCGGCCTGCCATGCGTGTGTTCATGCCTACTCTTAAATGGTTTTCTAAAAGATCCCACTCTGTCGGCGTCGCGGCCGCCATCTTGGGTCTAACAGGCTGCGCGCAAATGCAGCAACCGGGGTATTACAACCCCCCTCCGGCTAGCTCAACTCAGGACGCGATTGTGTTCGCAGAGGGCGGTGTCACCCGCCAAACAGTCAATGCCCCCTCTCAGATACAGATCAAATTACGCTCCAATGAACCGGTCCAATCCCAAAGCACCACAGTTGCTCAGGCAGACGGGCTAACGCCGGCTGGGCAAAGCGCGCTCGCGCAGAAGATCCAACAAGACGAAGTCACCCCACAAAACACGCTGTTTGCCAAACCTGAGACGTTTTTTGGGACACTGCCTTGCTTTCATAAAGATATGCGTTGCATCGCGCAGCAGGTCACGCTCACGCTAGCGCCGAATGGCCGATGGCGAGCAAGAGTCAGTTATCTCGAAAACCAACAAGCTAGCGGTGGCGCTCAAACCATGCAAGGATGCTGGCGCGGCGTTCTCATGCGCCCGCCGCGCCTCATGCTGCTAGGTGAGGACAAAAACGTGCGAGCCGAATTGACCATGACATCGTCCCAAGTGCTTCAACTTCGCAGCATCGACGGCCAGACGCCTAACCTGACTTACACGCTGAGCCGACAACCCGATCTTGATCCGATTTCTGAACTCGACGGGGTCGCCGCCCCGTCATGTAATTGAGTTTGGGATCAGAGACGATCAGCGCCTGGCCGGTGCGCATTTGGTCTGCAAGGCTCGGGTCGCCATAAATTGCCCTAGCCAGTTGGACGGCGTTATCTACATTCATCTTGCGAAAAATCCTTGCGCGATGTGACTCCACCGTACGCATTGAAATACCGAGCTCCATGGCAATCACCTTATTGGCTTTACCTTCTGTAACGGGATAAAGCATTTGACGCTCACGAGCTGTCAAGCCATCCCAACCAATCCCATCAATAATCCGTTCTTTTTTTCTTCGCATACTGCCTATCCTTAAAATAGTTGCGTATTGCTTCGCACAAGATGTTCTGGTCTTGGTTAATGCGCTTGCGCGCTCAATCCAAGCTCCTGACGCTCAGTTGCACCGCAGAACGTGTCGCAAAA
The DNA here is from genome assembly GCF_022811525.1 of Orrella daihaiensis. Lineage (NCBI taxonomy): Bacteria > Pseudomonadati > Pseudomonadota > Betaproteobacteria > Burkholderiales > Alcaligenaceae > Orrella > Orrella daihaiensis. The sequence goes on from NZ_CP063982.1 coordinate 2,620,016, forward strand.
ATTCAATCCAATTTCTCATCGCGGTGAAACTCGCGTTCTTTCGAAGTTTTCCGCTACCGACGTACTGAAGGCGGCGTTACGGTTAGCTTGGACAATGTCACCGTGGTGCACGGTAAAACTTGACTCCTTCACGCTTGCTAACGGCAAACTGTTAGTCGAGTCCATATATGACGGATATGCCCTACTCGCCAAAGACCACCTGGTTTTACACCAGCCACGCTCGGAGCCCAGAGCTTTGGTGCAAGCGCATAAAGCTCAACAACTCCTCGAGTGTTTGAATGAACCCTCGTGCAAGGGCTGCCGCTAAGGCAGCAGTCCTTGGAGGATTTTGTAGGTGGTAGTCTCTCAAACCTGGATCGGGGGCGAAAGCTGTCAAATCTGACAGCTGGGGGTTACCCTAGATGGGGATTGACATCGAGGCTAGTTTAAATTTCTAGATTGTCGATTAGACGCGTTGCACCAAGCTTGGCTGCGGCAAGTACTACCAAGGGCTCGCGAGCGGCGACCTCTGCTTCGGTAGGAACTAACAAATCGCGCTGACGACGAATGGCAATGTAGTCCACCTGCCAGCCATTGGCCGTTAAGGTATCAATGGCTCGGCTTTCAAGTGCTGCGGTCTCGACGGCACCATCATGAACAGCCTTCTGTATTTGTTTTAACTGCGCATAGAGAGTGGGCGCTTCTTGTCGGTCGGTATCGGAGAGATAGACGTTGCGCGAAGATAGAGCCAACCCGTCTTGAGCACGCACCGTTTCATGTGCCAGGATGTCAACTGGTAGCTGAAACTGTCGACACATGGCACGTACCACCATCAGTTGCTGGTAGTCTTTTTTTCCGAACACTGCCACACGTGGTTGCACACAAGAAAAGAGCTTGAGCACCACCGTACTTACCCCCTGGAAAAAACCGGGCCGATAGTGCCCCTCCAGAATATCGCCAAGATCACCTGGCGGCTGGACTCGGAAAGTCTGTGGTTCTGGATAGAGCTCACGCTCATCGGGCGCAAACAGGACGTATACATCACGAGCAGTTTCAAGCTTGGCGATATCGTCAGCCAAGGTGCGCGGGTATTTGTCAAAATCCTCATTGGGCCCAAACTGCAAACGATTAACAAAAATGCTGGCAACGACTGGGTCACCATGTTGCCGAGCGGTTCGCATGAGCGCCAAATGCCCCTCATGCAGGTTGCCCATCGTTGGCACAAAAGCCACGCGGTTTTGGCCACGCAAGTGATCGCGTAACTCTTCTATGGTGTGAACAACTTTCAAGGTTTCCTCCAGCCCTTTTGCTGCCAACTTAGGCCGGCATACTTGAGTAGGATAGGCGTACGTAGATGGGTGCGTAGGGTTCGGCCTGAGTAATTTCCAGCAACGACTCCCGGGCGAGCTCAAGCATCGCCAGAAAATGCACCACGACCACTGCCACGGGTGCACCTTCGTTTACGCGGCTCATAAATAGGTCGCTGAATTCGATAAATCGCACCCCCGAGAGATGCCTCAGGATATGGGTCATGTGCTCACGTACAGACAACTGCTCACGAGTGATGTGATGGTGCGCATTGAGTTTGGCTCGACGAATGATGTCAGCCCAGGCCGCTTGCAAGTCGGCGAGTTGCACCATCGGTAAGATTTTCTCGACCTCAAAGTCGGCACTGGCTTGCGCATTGTAAAAATCCCGACCAATACGAGGCAATTCATCCAGCTTTTGTGAGGCGATCTTCATCTGCTCATACTCCAGCAGCCGCCGAACGAGCTCTGCACGCGGGTCTTCTGGCTCTTGACCGTCTTCACGTGGCGCTACTGGTAAAAGCATTCTGGCTTTAATTTCAATGAGCATCGCAGCCATGAGCAAATACTCGGCGGCAAGCTCAAGATTAGTCGCCCTGATTTGCTCGACATACGAGAGGTACTGACCGGTGACTTCTGCCATCGGAATGTCAAGCACATTGAAATTCTGTTTGCGAATTAGATAAAGCAACAGGTCGAGCGGCCCTTCAAATGTCTCGAGAAACACCTCAAGCGCATCGGGAGGGATGTACAGATCTTGCGGAAGATTAAAAAGGGGCTCGCCATACAGGCGAGCAATGGCCACCGAGTCAACCACATCAGGGGTTGAGTCCACCGGTGGCGCAACTAGCGCCTCGAGTGCCTGGTCATTTGAGCCGGGATCGGACATGAATCGTCAATCGTTTTGATAGACGTACGGTCGTTGCGGCACCTTGGCCTGCTTGAAACCCTCAAGCAGCTCAGGGTCCTGGGGACGATCCCACAGGCGCGCACGTCCCTCTCGCTGCTTTTGCTCAGCATCGGGGTGCTGCTGCTTGTATTGCTTAATAAACTGCGTGATGTCGGACTCGTAATGACTAGCCATGGTGGAAGTATCCCTGCAGAGAACCAAATCTGAACCTTAGTGTGCTAATTCTACTGTAGGGAGGCGCCGATTTTGCGGCGCACAAGATCAAAACCTCGCCTAGTGCAGAATCTGACTTAAGAACAACTTGGTTCGATCTGATTGCGGGTTGTCGAAGAACGCTTCAGGATTGTTTTGTTCGATGATTTCACCCTGATCCATGAAGATCACTCGATTGGCGACCTTGCGAGCGAACCCCATCTCGTGGGTGACGCAAAGCATGGTCATACCGCTTTGCTCGGCAAGCTCCACCATGACATCAAGCACTTCCTTGACCATCTCCGGGTCAAGTGCTGAAGTTGGCTCATCAAACAGCATGATCTTGGGGTTCATGCAAAGCGAGCGGGCAATCGCCACCCGCTGCTGCTGACCACCAGAGAGCTGACCAGGATACTTGTTGGCCTGCTCAGGAATACGGACCCGCTCCAGGTATTTCATGGCTTGTGCCTCAGCCTCAGCCTTAGGCTTTTTCAAGACCCAGATCGGTCCAAGCGTGAGGTTCTCCAACACCGTCAAATGGGGAAACAGATTGAAGTGCTGAAACACCATGCCGACTTCACGCCTGATCGTTTCAACATCTTTGATATCGCTCGTTAATTCCGTACCGTCAATGATGATCTGACCTTGCTGGTGCTCTTCGAGACGATTCAAGCACCGTATCAGGGTGGACTTACCCGACCCGGATGGGCCGCAAATCACGATACGCTCCCCGGAGGCTACCGACAAATTAATGTCTCGAAGTACGTGAAACTTGCCGTACCACTTATTGACATTGATCATTTGAATCAGATCTTGATCCATCCCCTATTTCTCCACGCTTGGACTCAGCCTGCTAACGGCTGTGTCCGGTTGCCAGCCGCCGCTCAAGCGCCTGGCTGTATTTGGACATCGAATAACAAAACACAAAATAAATCGCCGAGATAAACACATAGACCTCAACCCCGAAACCTTGCCAGGCTGGATCAGTCAATGCCGCTTTGGCTGCCAGGGTCAAATCAAAAATTCCGATAATGACTACCAGTGATGTGTCCTTGAACATCGCAATAAACACACTGACCAAAGGCGGAATCACTATCTTGAGTGCCTGCGGCAAGATAATGAGTCGTGTCTGCTGCCAATAGGTCAAGCCCAATGAATCAGCGCCCTCATATTGACCTTTCGGAATGGCCTGCAAGCCCCCTCTGACAGTCTCTGCGACGTAGGCGGCGGCAAACAAGATAATAGCGATTAAGGCTCGCAACAACTTGTCGATAGTCAACCCCTCTGGCAGAAACAGTGGCAGCATGACTGACGACATAAAGAGCAGGCTAATCAGTGGCACACCACGTATCAGTTCAATGTAGATCACGCATATCGACTTGATAGCAGGCAATTTAGATCGCCGTCCAAGTGCCAGCACCACCCCAAAGGGAAATGCCAGAGCGATGCCAAAGGTCGCCAGAATCAAGGTCAGCGGCAAGCCGCCCCAGAGGGTGTTCTCAACGTAGGTCAAACCGAAGACACCACCCCACATCAGCACGGCGACAACAGTCAAGCCAACCACCCAAAGCGGCAATAACCAGATATTCCAGAGTCTGCGCCAGCCACTGGCCACGATCATCGCGACCAGAAGCACCATCGATACCAGCGGCCGCCACTGTTCATCAAACGGGTAAGTGCCGAACAAGATCAGCCGATGTTTTTCTGCGATAAATGCCCAACAGGCTCCCGAGGCCTCGTGGCATTCAAGACCATTGGCCGCCGTCAGCTTGGCCTGGAAAAACGCCCACTCGAACAGGGCTGGCACAGCAATCACCAGCAACCAACCAGAGAGAAATGTCAGCACGCTATTGAACGGACTGGAAAACAGGTTTTGTCGCATCCAGCCAACTGCACCTACCTGACTGGCTGGTGGCTCGCGACTGGGGATGGCATTGATCGGTTCGGTCGTCATGATCAACGCTCCACTAGCGCAATGCGCGCGTTATACCAGTTCATGAAGAACGAAATCGACAAACTCACCGTCAGATAGGCAGCCATGATGATCATGATTCCTTCAATCGCTTGGCCGGTCTGATTCATGGTGGTGTTAACAACCGAGACAATGTCCGGATAGCCGATCGCCACCGCTAGCGAACTGTTCTTGGTGAGGTTTAAGTACTGACTGGTCATGGGCGGAATAATGACGCGCAGCGCCTGCGGTAGCACCACCAGTCTGAGCGCCAGATTACGTCTCAAACCTAATGATTCAGCTGCCTCCCACTGCCCACGACTGACCGCTTGAATACCTGAGCGAACCACCTCGGCGATAAACGCGGCGGTGTAGATCACCAAACCTAGAAGTAGTGCGGCAAACTCTGGAGTCAAGGTTAAACCGCCACGGAAATTAAAGCCCTGCAACACAGGCACGTTCAGACTCAAATTCGACCCGCTGATCCACCACGCCAGAAGCGGACAGGCAACCATCAATCCAATCCCAACCCGCCAGACTGGAAACAGTTGTCCGGTCTGCTCTTGACGTCGACGCGACCAGTTTGCCAGCACCAAAGTCGCCAAGACAGCCAACACAAACCCACCGGCCAGCCATGTCAAACCATCGCCCTCTAGCGCTGGCAGCTTAAGACCCCGATTTGATAAAAATACGCCCGGCATCGGGTTAAGCGCCTGTCGCGGTCCCGGCAGGTTCTCTGCAATGATTGCGTACCAGAAAAAGAGTTGCAACAAGAGGGGCACATTCCGCATCACCTCTACGTAAATGCTGGCGATTTTGGCCACCAGCCAATTGCTCGACAAGCGAGCAATGCCGATGATGGTACCCAGTAGGGTGGCCAAAACAATCCCTATGGCTGCTGCGCGCAGCGTGTTGAGAAGCCCAACGCTTAATGCGCGTGAATAAGTGTCCGCTGGCGTGTATTCGATCGGCGCCTCACCAATCGCGAAACCAGCTTCACGATCCAGAAACCCAAAACCGGTGGCGATATTACGCACTGACAGGTTATGCAGGGTGTTGGACACCAAGTACCAAACGCCGATCGCAACCAAGCCCACCACCAGAACCTGGTAGGCAATGGCTCGTACTTTAGGGTCGTTCCAGGCACGCTTTGGTTTACTGGCTGCTTTGGCAGACACGCCAGTGGTTGGATTACTCATGGGCATTGAACAACTGAGGTTAGCTGGCCATGGCTTATGACCAGCTTGCGCAACGGGTCAATCCCGTTGCGCGATTACACCAAATTAACGAATGGGCCAGCCGTACATCAGGCCGCCATTGCGCCACGTGGCGTTAAGACCACGCTCCAGCTTCATTGGACTGCCTTGACCGACATTGCGCTCAAAGCTCTCGCCGTAGTTACCAATTTGGCTCACGATGTTGTAGGCCCACTGATCATCAACACCGAGGTTTTTACCCATACCTGGGGTCACACCAAGGATACGCTGAACGTTGGGATCGTTGCTCTTGAGCATCTGATCAACGTTCTTTGATGTAATGCCATACTCTTCGGCCTCGATCATGGCAAACAAAGCCCAGCGAACGACGTTAAACCAGGCTTCGTCACCCTGACGCACCATAGGGCCAAGTGGCTCCTTGGAAAACGTCTCGGGCAAGATCAAGTAGTTATCCGGATTAGGTAGCGTGGTGCGAACCGACGCCAGCTGAGACTTGTCGGTGGTAAAAGCATCGCAGCGGCCAGCCGTAAATGCACGCACGGTCTCGTCAAGCTTCTCTACCACGACCGGCTGGAACTGCAAATTGTTAGCACGGAACCAGTCAGCCAGGTTCAGCTCGGTGGTCGTGCCAGGCTGTACGCAAATCGTGGCACCGCCCAACTCCTTGGCGCTTTTTACGCCTAGTTCTTTCTTGACCATGATGCCCTGACCATCATAGAAGTTGATCCCGGCGCCGATCAAACCAAGCGTCGTATCACGGGTTAGCGTCTGGGTCGTGTTACGCGTGAGCACATCGATTTCACCAGACTGCAGTGCGGTGAAACGCTGCACTGGCGTAAGCGGAGTGACCTTGAACTTGGATGCATCGCCAAACATGGTCGCCGCCACGGCGCGGCACATATCAATGTCTAGTCCAGTCCAGTTACCCTGGCTATCGGGGTTAGAGAATCCGGCCAAGCCAGTGGACACACCACATTGCACAAAGCCTTTTTGTTTAACCGCGTCAAAAGTCTGACCAGCTTGCGCCACGGTGGCTGTGGCAAACAGGGCGGCGCCAATGGCAGCCAGTTTAAGAGTTTTCATGTAAAGCTCCATCAAAGAGTTGATTGCGACGCAACCACATCACCAGATCTGAGGATATATAGATCCCCGAGCTGCGATCGTAGCCGCACCTTGCCAGAATCGGCATGGGGGAAAACCCCCTATAGGCTTACAAAAGCAAATTTCACGCCAACCTGAAGGTTTACACTAGCGCAACTACAAAACAGCCTCATCATGATCGAGTTTCAACACGTCTCAAAGTCCTACGGCACCGGCTCCCACATCCTGGAGGATATTTCGTTCAGGGTGACAGCCGGAGAGTTTGTGTTCATTGCCGGTCCCTCCGGGGCAGGCAAGTCCACCTTGCTTAAACTAATCGCTGGCCTTGAGCCCTGCTCCAAAGGCAGCATCCACGTCAATGGGCAAAGGCTGGACCAAATCACCGCTAGGGCAAGACCCTATCTGCGTCGCGCCGTTGGCGTCATCCTGCAAGACACCCATTTGTTGTATGACCGTAGCGCATTGGATAACGTCATGCTCCCTTTAGCAGTGGCTGGCCACCCGACCGGTATTGCACGCTCTCGCGCGCGCGCCGCCCTACAAAAGGTCGGGCTCAGCGGCAAGGAAGAAGCCAATCCGATTTCATTGTCTGGCGGTGAACAGCAAAGACTGGCTATTGCGCGTGCGATTGTGAATCGTCCCGCGTTGCTAATCGCTGACGAGCCCACCGCCAACCTAGATCGGGAAACTGCGCGCAAGGTCATGTCAGTCTTTAGAGACTTTAATCAAGTGGGGGTGACCACGCTGGTAGCGACCCACGATGAGGACTTGATGGCACAGTACGCGCAACGCGTGTTTGTGGTGGAACCGGGGCGTTTCCGGGATTTTCCGGTGTCTAAAACATGAAGCGGCTGCTTGAACATCATCGCTACGCTCTGGCAGTCACCGTACGACGCTTAATTGGGCAGCCATTTTCATTTTTTTCCAACGTTGTTGTCATCGCACTGGCCTTAACACTGCCCCTGCTTGGTGCATCGGTGCTGGTATCGGTGCAACCACTGACCCAACATGTATCAGCTAACCCGGCCATCACCGTTTTCATGACACCCGATGCTAGCCTTGAGCAAGCACAAGCGGTCGCGCAGGAAATTCGCAGTCGTGACGACCCAGTGGTCCTTGAGGTCCGCCTGATCTCAAAAGAGACCGCCTATGAGTTACTGCGCGGCAATCAGGCATGGCGCCAGGCGCTTGAGGTATTGCCAGACAATCCACTCCCACATGCTGTGAGTGTCACCATCGCTGCCGATGAGGCCATGGCTACCAACGCCGATGTACTCGCGCGGCAGTGGCAGCAACTCGATGGCGTTGCCTTTGTCCAACTCGACAGCATCTGGGTGCAACGAATCGAAGCACTATTGCGTATTGGCAATATCGGGCTGGCCATGGTCACACTCATCATCGCGTTAGTCGTACTGGCTGCCGTCTTTAACACGGTACGTATGCAGGCTTTGTCATTGCGCGAAGAAATCGCCGTGGCGCGCCTTGTAGGCGCTACCGAGTCATTTGTCAGAAGACCTTTTTTATATCAGGGTGGCATCACCTGCGCGATTGCAGCGTTGATTGCCATCGGGCTTGCAAGTGCCGCACTGACGCCCTTAAATGAGGCATTAAGCGGGTTATCTCGCACATACGATGCTCTGTTTGCTTTGCACCTACCCGATGCCCTAAGCCTTTTTCTCTATGTACTGGCAGCCATCAGCCTTGGCGCTTTTTCTGCTCGCTGGTCTGTGACACGTCACACCCGCTATTAAATCGATGGCAACACAGCGCCTTGCCTTGCGAATCGTCAATTGGCAGCGAACCCATGGGCGCAATGAGCTGCCCTGGCAGAACACCCGTGATCCTTACCGGGTCTGGCTGTCAGAGATTATGTTGCAACAAACCCAGGTCACCACTGTCATCGACTATTACCACAGGTTTGTAGAGCGTTTTCCGTCGGTCAAGTCCTTGGCAAACGCAGACATTGATGAGGTTCTCGCGCTTTGGGCAGGTCTGGGCTATTACGCCCGCGCGCGCAACCTGCACGCTTGCGCCAAGACCGTCGTTGACCTGTGGCAAGGAGAGTTTCCAGAGCTCGCGGCCGATCTCGAGACCTTACCAGGAATCGGTGCCTCGACTGCAGCGGCCATTGCAGCTTTTTGTCATGGCCAGCGAGTCGCCATACTGGATGGCAACGTCAAACGTGTTCTGACTCGCTACTTCGCGATTCGTGATGACATCACCCTAACTGCCACGAATCGGCGCCTTTGGGAAATCGCGCAAAACGAAGTGCCAAGCCATCAACTCATCAGTGCCCAGCCTGATGCCATGGCTCGCTACACCCAAGGCATGATGGATTTGGGTGCCACCGTGTGCACCCGCCACAAGCCCAAATGCAAGCAGTGTCCTGTACAACAGCACTGCCTCGCCAACGAACTCGGGGTGCCTGAGGAGTTCCCGGTCAAAACAGTCAAAAGGCGAGACAAGCCCGTGCGAGATCTCAACTTGCTATGGCTAACGGTGAATGGACACGTGCTGCTCGAAAAACGTCCAGACCAAGGCATCTGGGGAGGACTATGGTGCCTGCCAACTGACACAAACATCTGTAGCCAACTCGGACTTGGAGCCGCTGTGCCAATGGCAAGCTTCGCCCATGAATTGACTCACTTTCGAATGGTCATTACCCCATGGCGCTTGCACCACGCCGCAGCATCGCAAACCTTTCAAACGCTCAACAAAAACCAGCGTTGGGTTCCATTGCTCAGCCTTGATGGCTACGGGCTACCCAAACCGGTGCGGGCATTACTTGCGGGCATTGATGATCGGTGAGCGCTGACACTCATCAAGATCCCAAGTGCTAGCGCTAACGTGAGTAATGCAGTGCCGCCATAGCTAAAAAACGGCAACGGTACACCCACCACCGGCAAGATACCGATCACCATACCGATGTTTACAAATACGTAGACAAACAACACCATGGTGAGACTGCTAGCTGCCAAACGACAAAACGTCGTCTCAGAACGCTGCGCGATCACCAAGCCTCGAGCAACCATCAATAAAAATAAAAACAGCAGGGCCACGGAGCCGTACAGCCCGAACTCCTCAGCAAACACCGCAAAAATGAAGTCAGTTGTACGCTCCGGTATGAAATCCAACTGCGCTTGCGTGCCTTCCATGTAACCACGACCATACAGCCCGCCTGAACCGACTGCAATGGTTGACTGAATGGTGTGAAATCCTTTACCCAGTGGATCCTTGGCAGGATCGAGCAATGTACAAACGCGACCTTTCTGGTATTCGTGCAAGACTACCCAATCGGTCTGCGGAGCGCACAACGAGTCCTCGTAGGCCAACACCAAACCAATGCCAAGTACGGCTGCGATCGTAACTGGAACAAGCAACTTGAAAGACAGCCCTGCAAAATACAACACAAAAAATCCTGCGCTAGCGACCAGCAAGGCTGTGCCGAGATCGGGTTGACGCACAATCAATAAAAACGGCACCGCGACAAGCACCAGCCCAATCAGGTAGTCAAGCGGGTTGCGCTTGCCTTCGCGCTTTTGAAAGTACCAAGCCAGTAGCAGTGGCAATGCTATTTTCATGATCTCAGAAGGCTGCAAGCGAACGAAGCCGAGGTCTAACCAGCGAGTAGCGCCTTTACTGGTATCACCAACAAACATGACCGCCACTAAAAGGAACAGGCCAGCGCCATACAAAAGGGGTGCCATCTTGGCTAGCCACTGTGGCGGAACCAACGCAACTGTCCACATCAACACGAGTGCAAACACAAAATATTGGCTTTGATCTTCAAACCGCCAGTCGGTGCCGCCAACAGCCGAGTGCATCACCAGCAGACCGATGCCAGACAGACATGCCACGATCAGCAGCAAAGGCCAATCAATGGCACGCAACCCCTGCATGAGCCAGTTAAAGAGGCTAATCATCTCGCTGTCTCACCAACGGGTGCTTTTGCAACATCAGCCGTTTCAGGCATCAGCCATGCGTCAAACACTGCTCGGGCAATAGGGGCGGCCACTTCGCTGCCCCACCCTGCATTTTCGACTAAAACTGCCAGGGCAATGGTCGGGTTTTTGCTCGGCGCATAGCCCATGAAGGCCGAATGATCTCTGAGTCGCTCATCAACCTCATCGCGCTTGTACTTGGCGCCCTTGAGGTTAAAGAGCTGAATCGTGCCAGTTTTGCCGGCGACTTCGTAAGGTGCCGTTGCAAATGCTTTGCGAGCGGTACCTACCTTTGTGACATCCACGAGTGCATCGCGCACAGCACTGACCGCTTTAGGATCCAGATCAATTCTATGCATCACTTCCGATGGCACCGGCTCAGCCGAGCCGCCACGCTTGATTGCCCGTACGAGCTGAGGACGATAGTAGGTACCACCGTTTGCAAGCACTGCAGTAGCCTGAGCCAATTGCATCAGTGAGAAAGCGTTGTAACCCTGCCCAATCAGCACAGACACAGTTTCGCCCGGATACCAGCGTTGCTGCTCGGCATCTTTAAAAGCTGATTTCTTCCAGTCGGTCGAAGGTAAGATGCCCGTGCGTTCACCAACCAGATCAATGCCAGTTTTTTGTCCGAAACCGAACGGTTTCATGAAGTCATGCAGCGCATCAACCGTGATCTCCTCAGCCATGGAGTAGTAATAAACGTCTGACGACACCACTAGCGACTTGTGCACATCGACATGACCGTAGGGCACGGAACCGGCGTTTCTAAACCGGGTTTTACCCATCTCGTAATAGCCAGGATCGTAGATTTTTGTATCGGGTGTGCGTTTGCCAAGGGCCATCGCTGCTAACGCCACGAATGGTTTATATGTCGAACCGATAGGGTAGGTACCGTACACAGGCCGGGTAATCAGCGGCTTGTCTTCTGATTCATTCAGTTGCTTCCAACTCTCATGGTCGATCCCATCGACAAACAAATTGGGATCAAACGAAGGTTGCGACACAAAGGCCAGAATCTCGCCATTGTTCGGATCGATAGCCACTAATGCACCACGCTGCCCCTCAAAAGCCTGCTCCGCAATACGCTGCAGCCGCAAATCCAACGAAAGGACCAGGTCATGACCCGGCACTGGGTCAATTCGGTGCAAGGTTTGAACTGGCTTGCCGCGAGCCGTGACCTCGAGCGATTCGATGCCTGTCTGACCGTGCAACTGGGTTTCCCAGGATTTTTCAATGCCTTTTTTTCCAATCACATCTGTGCCGCGGTAATTCCCAAGCTCATTACTGGCATCCAGGTTTTGCAGGTCTCGCTCTGATATGCGACCGATGTAGCCCACCACGTGCGCTGCACTCTGACCTTGAGGATATTGACGCACCCACCGCGCTTTTAACTCTACGCCTGGAAATCGGAATGCCTGAGCCGCAAAATATGCGGCCTCCGTATCAGACAGGTCGTTACGCAGCAAAACTGGCGCAAACGGACCCGCTTCACGCAAACGGCGTTCGAATTGACGTTTTTGTCGATCAGACAGCGATACCACCCGTTCAAGATCCGCCAAGAGTCCATCCATGGAATCAACCTGGGCCGGTACCACATCGAGTGTGTAACTCAAATAATTGCGCGCCAGTACCTCACCGTTTCGGTCCAGAATTTCACCGCGACGCGGCGGGATAGGTACAACAGCCGTGCGGTTGTTGTCGGCTCGCTGCAGCAGGCCATGATGCTGCTGAACCTGTAAAACCCACAAACGCCAACCGAGTAAACCGAATGCCAGCAATACAGCGAAGCCAGCCACCCAGACCCGAAGGCCGAAGCGGTTACGTTCACGTTCGTTGGCACTTTTAAAGTCAAACATGCAAAATAGATCGTCAATCCGTCTGCGAGTTCATTGCAGCGAGTCGGTTGCCCGGCAACAATAGGATCCATCCTACCGGCACCCACAGCAGCGAGGCAAGCAAAATGGCTGCTGCCCACCACCATCCCGGCCATACGCCCATCAGCGAGGCAGTCAGCGCGAGCGTCAGCGTGCGAGCCAACACGAAGACTGGCAGCATGTGCAGAGCCTGCCGCCAAAGGTTAAACCGCAACAGGCGTCGCCGCAGGACCACCGCCCCGTAGCACACCAATACATAGGTGAGCGCATACTGGCCCAAGGGTCCGGAATCATGGACATCAATGAGTAGACCGAAGACAAAGCCAGCGACCAGACCCACCTTATTACCCTCATGCACCACCCAAAAAGCGATCACCAGCATCAGCAGGTCTGGGGCCCAGATCGCCATACGCCATGGCAATAGGCTCAATAAAAACACCAGCAATATCGAACCCCAGACAACCCAACCATCAGTGTGCACATCCCTGCTGTCAGCGCCCATGCCCACCGTACGCAGCAATCCGGCGCGCGCCTCTACGCCACCGTTATCTCGTCGCATCGGCTGGCTCCTCGCTCGATAGCTGATTCGCTTGAGTATCTTTTTCTGTTGCCTGATTTAACGGCACTTTAAGTACCAGAAAATGCCGATACCTCTCTGGATAGGCAGTTGGTTCGGCCAATGCTCTGGCAAATCCTGAAGCCGCATCGCGCTCCACACTTTGCACGGTAGCCACCGACAAACCGGACGGGAAACCACCCCCCACGCCACTGGTCACCAAAGCATCACCTACGCGGATATCTGCATCCGATGAGAAATAACGAACCTCTAGCTTGCCAGGCACGGTGGATCCAAAGGCAATCAGGCGCAGTCCATTGCGCAGCAATTGCACCGGTATCGCAAGTTGCTCATCGGTGAGCATGGCGGCCTCGGCAGAAAACGGCGTCACCCGAATCACCTGACCAACCACACCACCCTCGTCGATCACGGGCATGCCGGGAGCGATGCCATCGCGACTACCCTTGTTAAATACCAGCCGGCGGCGAAATGGCGTCACCGGCTCATACAGGACTTCGACCACCACAGTGGGATAAGCAGGCCGTTGCTCGACCACGCCGAGCAAGCGTCGCAACTGTTCGTTCTCGGTCAATAACTGGGCGGCATTGGTTACAACTTGGGACAGCTCGATGCGCTGGCGTCGCAGGTCATCACTTTCTTGCTGCAGCATACGAGCCGCATTGGTGTAGTCCTGCACCAGCGTGACAGCGTCACGCGGCAGCATTACAGCACGCTGAAACGGGTAGAGTCCAATACCGATCGCCTGGCGCACTGGATTAAGTAGGCGCGAATTGGCATCCACCACCAGCAAAACGACACAAACCAAGCCAAGCAAAACAAGCTTGACCTCGGCCGGCACACTGCGCCGAAACAATTGCAGATCAACGTTGCGAGCCATGACTAGTCGCTTTTAAAACAAGCTCTTGATGACCGCCCCGCACACACTGACCTATGCTGTGGCCAGCCTGGCAGAATTTAGTCGTCGATAAAGATCGCACCAAGCTTTTCCAGGTGCTCCAGAGCATCGCCGCAGCCGCGCACCACACACGTCAAGGGATCCTCAGCCACCACAACAGGCAAACCGGTCTCTTCCTGTAACAGTCGGTCGAGGTCTGCGAGCAAAGCACCACCGCCGGTTAAGGCGATACCTTTGTCAGTGATGTCAGCACCAAGTTCAGGTGGCGTGTTTTCAAGCGCAATTTTGACAGCAGACACGATCTGATTCAGGGGGTCGGTCAGCGATTCGAGTATCTCGTTAGAGGACACGGTAAAGCTGCGCGGCACACCTTCAGCCAGATTACGGCCTTTGACTTCGATTTCACGTACTTCAGCGCCCGGAAAGGCTGAACCAATCTCTTTTTTAATCAACTCTGCAGTTGGCTCACCAATCAGCATGCCGTAATTGCGGCGGATGTAATTGACAATCGCTTCATCAAATTTATCGCCACCGACCCTGACCGAGCCCTTGTAGACCATCCCGCCAAGCGAGATCACCGCCACCTCGGTCGTACCACCACCGATATCAACCACCATGGATCCACTGGCGTCTGAGACGTTCAGACCAGCACCAATAGCCGCCGCCATGGGTTCCTCAATCAGGTAAACCTCACTGGCCCCCGCACCTAGGGCTGACTCGCGGATCGCGCGACGCTCAACCTGCGTTGAACCACAAGGCACGCAAACGATAATGCGAGGGCTTGGCGCAAAGATATTACGCGGGTGGACCATGCGAATGAATTGCTTGAGCATTTGCTCTGTGACGGTGAAGTCAGCGATCACGCCGTCCTTCATCGGACGAATGGCTTCAATGTTACCCGGGACCCGACCAAGCATCTGCTTGGCCTCGCGACCAACCGCCTGAATGATGCGTTTACCACCCCCGCCACTTTCGTGCCGGATCGCGACCACCGAAGGCTCATCAAGCACAATGCCCTTGCCACGAACATAGATCAGCGTATTGGCCGTACCGAGGTCGATAGCCATGTCGCTGGAAAAGTAACTACGCAGGAATCCGAACATGCAAAAGTAGCCAAAAAAAGAAGATAAAGACAGCCTGACGCCAGGTCGGTTCTTACCAAAATTAACGCAATACCAGCTTGGTGTTTCATTTGCTGAAATTGCGGTCAGTGTCAGCCGCCGATTAGCTCTAAATGATAACTTATAATTGTGGGTTTCACGTACTGAAATCGCCAGCTCATCGATGTTCTTATCGTCTGCGCCGGCACAGGAATCTCCCATCATGGCATTGACTGAAACCGACGTGACTCGAATTGCACGACTCGCGAGGCTGCATCTTCAAAATACTGAGGTGCCAGCGCTACAAACCGAGCTAAATGAAGTCATGGGTCTTATTGAGCAACTGCAATCGATCAACACCGAGGGTATCGAACCGATGGCCCATCCCTTATCGGCCATTGGCGACATTGGCCTGCGTCTTCGGGAAGATCGAGCGTTGCCGACTAACGATGAGGCCACGCGCGAGCACTTCATGCAAAACGCCCCCGCTCGTGAAGCGGGTGTGTTTCTCGTGCCAAGAGTAATTGAGTGAGCCTCATGAGCAGATTCCTAAAAGAATTCCCCACCATTCGGGCGTTTCGTCAAGCGCTTGGTCAAGGTCAGTTCTCTGCGCAGGAAGCAGCCTCCACGCTGCTACAGGAAATCGAACAAAACCAGGCACTGAATGCCTTTGTGGATATCAACAAAGAGCTTACGCTGGCACAAGCCCTATTGGCCGACAAACAACTGACCGTGGGTGCGGATAGCGCCAACAGGGTTTTGCTGGGAACGCCGCTGGCGCACAAGGATATCTTTGTCACTGAAGGGTGGCGCACTACCGCCGGCAGCAAGATGCTGCGAGACTACCTGAGCCCTTTTAATGCCACTGTTATCGATGCCTTGAATGCAGCAGGCACCGTTAGCCTGGGTAAAGTCAGTTGTGACGAATTTGCGATGGGCTCGGGTAATGAGCACGCTGCGATCGGGCCAGTCTTGAACCCTTGGGATCATGAAGTCGTTCCAGGCGGATCATCAGGCGGCTCCGCAGCGGCCGTGGCTGCAGGGCTGGTGCTAGGGGCCACCGGTACTGACACGGGCGGCTCGGTCAGGCAACCAGCTGCGCTATGTGGGATTTGCGGTATCAAGCCGACTTACGGTGTGGCTTCCCGATTTGGGATGATTGCATACGCATCAAGCCTGGATCAGGCTGGCGTGATGGCCAATAACGCCGATGACCTGGCACTACTTCTCGATGCAATCAGCGGTTTCGACCCGCGTGACGCCACCAGCATCGAAACATGCCACGGCACCGCCAATGCACCTGGACGTATCCTCGCTGATTACAACAAATGCCTCCAATCGTATGTAGGCGACAAGCCATTAAAGGGCATACGCATCGGCGTACCGAAAGAATATTTCGGTCAGGGACTGAACAACGATGTGGCAACCGCAGTGCAAGCAGCCATTGCCGAACTTGAGGCGCTTGGCGCATCGCGAGTCGACATCTCACTGCCAAACACGGCCTATGCCATTCCCGCTTATTACGTCATCGCACCGGCTGAGGCCTCTAGTAACCTAGCCCGATATGATGCGGTGAGGTATGGGCATCGAACCAGCGAATACAGTGATCTTGAAGACATGACAGCGCGCTCGCGTACCGAAGGGTTTGGGGCTGAAGTCCGAAAGCGCATCATGATTGGCACCTACGTGCTTTCTCACGGTTACTACGACGCGTACTATTTGCAAGCCCAAAGAGTGCGGCGGCTAATCGCTGAAGGATTCCAGACCGCGTTCGCTAACCAGTGCGATGTCATTCTCGGCCCCGTGAATCCGACGGTCGCACCAGCGATCGGTAGCGTGGCACAAGATGCCACCGCTGAGTGGCTTGGTGACATCTATACATTGAGCGTTAATCTCGCTGGCTTGCCCGGCATGTCTATTCCATGTGGCTTTGCCCCCGGACACCGAGGTCAACCACTACCCGTTGGTTTGCAATTAATTGGAAATTATTTCGACGAGGGACGGATGCTGGCGATTGCTCACACCTACCAACAAGTCACGGATTGGCATACTCGCCGCCCCGGAGGTGCAGCATGAAGTGGGAAGTCGTCATTGGGTTGGAGACGCACGTCCAGTTGCGCACCCACAGCAAAATCTTTTCCAGCAGCTCCACCCGATACGGTGCAGCGCCAAACACGCAGGCCAATGAAGTTGACATGGCGTTGCCTGGCTCATTACCGGTACTGAACCGCCAGGCTGTTGAACACGCGATTCGATTCGGTTTAGCGATCGGTGCGCACATTGCACCGCGCTCCATTTTTGCGCGTAAAAATTATTTCTACCCTGACCTCCCCAAAAACTACCAAATCAGTCAGTATGAAATTCCGGTGGTGTCAGGCGGAACGATCAATTGTGTTGTAGGCGATGAGCCACGCACATTTGCCCTCACGCGGGCGCACCTTGAAGAGGATGCTGGCAAATCCTTACATGAAAACTTCACCGGTCCAGACGGCAAACCATGTTCTGGCATAGACCTGAACCGCGCCGGCACGCCACTGTTAGAAATTGTGTCAGAACCAGATATGCGCTCGGCTGCAGAAGCCGTTGCGTATGCCAAAGCACTGCATGCCTTGGTGACGTGGCTAGGCATCTGTGATGGCAACATGCAGGAGGGCTCGTTTCGAATCGACGCCAACGTTTCCGTGCGCCCATTCGGCCAAAAAGAGTTCGGTACCCGTACCGAGACCAAGAACGTCAACTCGTTCAGATTTCTCGAGCGCGCCATCCTATTCGAAGTGCAACGTCAGATTGAACTGATCGAAGACGGTGGCACAGTGACACAGGAAACCAGGCTCTACGACGCCGATCGCGATGAGACCCGGAGCATGCGTAGCAAAGAAGACGCGCATGACTATCGATATTTCCCAGACCCTGATCTGCCGCCATTGGTGATTAGCAACGAGTGGATCGAGCAGGTTCGTGCCAATATGCCTGAGTTGCCGGAACAAATGCGTGAGCGCTTTGTCAACGACATGGGACTGGCGCCGGCCGACGCTGCTCAGATCTGCCAGGATCCCGAAGCAGCGCAGTATTTTGAAGCGGTGGCAAAAGCACTACCTGCCGGCCAAGGCAAATTAGCGGCCAACTGGTTGATGGGAGAAGTCTCAGCTGCTCTAAATCGTGATGACCTTACATTAAGCGCTTGCCCCGTCACACCAGAACAACTGGCAAAGCTGCTAGAGCGTATCATCGACGGCACGATTTCCAACAAGATCGCCCGAGATGTGTTCAGTCAGATGTGGACTTCAGCAGACAAAGATGCCGACCAGATCATTGAGTCAAATGGCTTGAAGCAAATCAGTGACACGGGTGCAATCGGTGCCATGGTAGATGAAGTGATCGCCAACCATGCTGCAATCGTTGAGGAATACCGCGCTGGCAAACAAAAAGCATTCAACTCACTGGTCGGTCAGGTCATGAAACTGGCCAAGGGCAAAGCGAATCCAGCGCAGGTCAATGATCTGCTGAAACAAAAACTTGACGGTTAAATGCCGTAGCGCTGGCGGTAAGCGAGCACGGCTGCCTCATACTGGGCAAACTCAGCACGCTCGCGGATAACCGCCAAAATGTTCTCCAGATTTGCAATTGCGATCACCGGCATACCATGACGCAAGGCAACCTCTTGCACAGCAGAGTTTGTCGATAACTCATGATCGTTGCCCGCTCGCTCCATGCGATCGAGCGCGATGAGAACGGCCACTGGTTCTGCACCTGCACTGCGAATAATATCGACCGATTCGTTGACAGAGGTGCCTGCTGTAATCACGTCATCAATGATCACCACTTTGCCTTTCAGGGGTGCGCCCACTAGCGTGCCGCCCTCGCCATGGGCCTTGGCTTCCTTACGATTGAATGCAAACGGGATACTACGACCCGCTAGGCGCGGATGAGATGAAAGTGAAATTGCAGCTGTTGTGGCCAGAGGTATGCCCTTGTAGGCCGGACCAAACAACATGTCAAAGTCGATGCCGGCATCAATCAGGGCTTGTGCGTAAAATTGACCCAATCGCCCGACGCTTGCGCCATGATTAAACAGGCCTGCGTTAAAAAAGTATGGGCTCAAGCGACCCGACTTGGTCATGAATTCGCCAAATCGCAAAACGCCCTCTTGCAACGCAAAGTCGACAAATGACTCACAGTTTGAGGCCGATATTGAAGTTGCCATGCGTATTTCCTCGAAATTATCGTCGGGTATTGTGATTTTGATTTACAGCGATTATCGCATTGGGGGACCACTTGCTTCGCGTTACATCTCTAAATGTCAATGGCTTGCGCTCAGCCTTCCGCAAAGGCCTATCCCAATGGCTAGACTCACACCAGCCAGACGTGGTTTGCCTTCAGGAAGTCAAGGCACACGAGATCGACCTGGATCAGGCACTTCTACGACCCACCCCCTACGACGGTCATTTTCATTGCGCCGAGAAAAAAGGCTACAGCGGTGTAGGCATCTACACCCGACACGCGCCGAAGACGGTGTTCTCCGGTATAGGACTTGAGGAATTTGATCGTGAAGGTCGGCTGATCGCTGCAAGTTGGGAGAACCTCACCATCGTGAGCGCTTACCTGCCGTCGGGCTCTAGCGGTGACGAACGTCAAGCGGTCAAAATGCGCTTTCTGGATGCATTTGCTCCCTGGTTAGACAACCTGATGCGCACGCATCGGGAGTCCGGTCACGAGTTCATCATTTGCGGTGACTGGAACATCGCCCACAAGGAAATTGACCTCAAGAACTGGCGTGGCAACCGAAAGAATTCAGGATTCTTGCCCGAAGAGCGTGACTGGCTAACGCATGTATTTAACGACATTGGTTTTGTGGATGTATTTCGCCAGCTTGAGCCTGGGGAGGATCATTACACTTGGTGGAGTAACCGGGGGCAAGCCTGGGCCAAGAATGTAGGTTGGCGTATTGACTATCAAATCGCCACACCGGGCATCGCTGCCAGCGCAAAACGCACCGAGATTTTTAAGGCTGAGCGTTATTCGGATCACGCGCCTCTTACGATCGACTACGATGTGTCTATCGGCTGATCTTAATTGACCCTGAACCAGGAACCTGTATGGCTGTCCATGACCCTATCCGAGCACCCATTTTGCTGATCACCGATTTGAGTGCTCGGTGTGACCGGGCCATGGATCGGGCAGCAGCGCTGGCGAAATCGCATGGGGTGCGATTGATCGCACTGCATGTTGTAGAGACTCCCTGGTTAACTAAATTGGCAGACCCCACCTGGCGCAATATGCTGCAAGACAGCACCGAATTTGCCAAGCAGCGTTTAACCGATGATCCCGCCCTGGCCGACGTTGATCTGACTGTCTTGGTTGAGCCAGGTAACCCGCTAGAGGTCATCGAACAGGTCGCAAAAACCAACCATTGCAGCCTGATTGTCTCAGGCACTGCCCGCGATGAAACGCTGGGTCGCATCGTATTGGGCAATACGGTCGAGCGTCTGGCCAGGCGTACCCCCACCCCATTTCTCGTTGTGCGATCACGCCCCTTCACGGCGTATCAAAATATTGTGGTTGCGACTGATTTCTCGGATGGAGCCAGCCAAGCATTGGCATACGCACGTACTGTGTGCCCCTCGACCCCAATGACGCTTTATCATGCATTCGACCAAATCGCAGGCATTTATGAGCTCGATTCACCAACAGTGGCTGAAGAGACTGAGGCCTTGCGCGCCCGGACCAAGCAGTTTGGCCAGTCCACACTTGGCCTTGAAGCCAACAAGTTTCCCATCGTGATTGAACATGGCGCGGCCGATCACTGTTTGCCAGAATACGTCAAGGCACATCGCGTCGAGCTTGTGGTGATGGGCACACACGGCGCCACCGGTGTCAGTCGAACTGCCATGGGTAGTATTGCTGAGAAGCTTCTGAGCCGAGTGCAGTGTGACGTCTTGCTCGTGCCACACGCCAATCGTTGACATCAACTGTTAGCCTCTGCCTTGACCCGATCATCGAGCGCGTCAATCTCTGTGCGTCGTTGCCACAACAACCATAGACCTGGCAGAGCAATGACCACCGTCATCGCAAAAAATATTGGCCACCCAAAAGACTCAACCAAGGGCGGCGTCAACGGTCCGGCCAAATAGGTTCGGCCCACAGCAGACAACGCAGACAGTAAAGCAAATTGCGTGGCGGAAAACTGATGGTTGCACAACCCCATCAGCAGAGCGACGAAAGCAGCGGTCCCCATTCCACCGCACAGGTTTTCTAGTCCAACACCAAACGCCATCAACCAGATGCTTTGGGGACCCACCGCAATTAACCAATAGCCAAAATTAGAGACCGCCTGCAAAATTCCGAATGCCATTAGCGAGCGGTACAACCCGAGCTTTGCCATCAGAGCACCACCGGCGAGTGCGCCTACGATGGTTGCACTTAAACCAAGCAGCTTATTAACAGTACCTACTTCAGTCGGCGTAAAGCCCGCACCCCGAATCAAAAAAGTTGTCGAAAGCGCTCCTGCAAAGGCATCGCCTAATTTATAGAGCACGATCAGCAGCAGCAACATCCACACCTGCGGCCGAGCAAAGAATTCTTTAAATGGCTCAATCACAGCTTCGGTTAACGACACGGGCGCTTGGCCCGGGCGCTCAGGCTCTGGCGCCCAAAGCGTTGCAAGCACGGCGACCAGCATAAGCAAACCCATGAGCGCGTAAGTACGCCCCCAACCAAGCCACTGATCAGCCACGATCAGCGCCAGACCGCCCGACACCAACATAGCCAAACGGTAACCAAGCACTGACAATGCGGCACCGGCTCCTCGCTCGGCTGGCCGCAAAACATCAGTGCGGTAAGCATCGAATGCAATGTCTTGCGTGGCGGAAAAAAAAGCCACCATGACCGCCAGCAGCGCAAGGGGTCCAAGCGATTGTCCGGGCGACAGCATGCCCATCGCGATTAAACCGAGTGCTAGCAATATTTGAGTCACTGCCATCCAACCTCGACGGCGTCCGAGAAGCGGTGGCACATATCGGTCAATGAACGGCGCCCAGACGAACTTCAGCGTGTAGGCAGTTCCCACCAACGTCAAAAAGCCAATTTCTTGCAGTGACACATTCTCCACGGTTGCCCACGCTTGCAGCGTGCCGCCAGTCAACGCCAGCGGCAAGCCACTGGCAAATCCTAGCGCCAACAGTGGCGCGACCCGTCTACCAAAATAGAGACTACTGAGGTTCACGCAAACCACCTGCGGAATTGGTTGCGCTCGCAAACCGATACAACGCCAGCGTTGCACGCCAGCCGGCCAGCCACTTTACCTCGTGCGTCGGACTAAAGGTCACACGCTCAAGAATCTGTAAATCAAGCTTTCTGCATAAATCCTCGAAATCCTTCAGCGTACAAAGATGAATGTTAGGGGTGTTGTACCAAGCGTAGGGCATCTGCCCCGTCACTGGCATCCGTCCTTTTAAAATTGACCAACCATGGGGCCAATAGCCAAAGTTCGGAAACGACACCACCCCAGTGCGCCCGACCCGCACCATTTCGCGCAGAACATGCTCAGTCTGGTGTACCGCTTGCAATGTCTGTGACAGCACGACCGTGTCAAACTGCCGATCACCAAACATGGCCAAGCCATCATCGAGGTTCTGTTGAATGACATCCACACCACGTTCCACGCAGGCAATCACTCGCTCGTCACTGATTTCAACACCGACGCCCCTGATTTGCCTTGTGTCCCGCAGATAACCAAGCAAGGAGCCGTCGCCACAACCAAGATCAAGCACTCGGCTGCCGCGATCGACCCAACTGCCGATGCGCTCGAAGTCGCGCCGAACGTTGAACTCAGTCATGAGACACCTCCTTGGCGATACGCTTGAAATACTCTCGTACCACCGCGTGATAACGCGCATCATCAAGCAAGAATGCGTCATGGCCATGCGGCGCATCGATTTCAGCGTAGGTCACCGGTGTTGCGTTATTCAACAAGGCCTTAACAATTTCGCGTGAGCGCGCGGGCGGGAAGCGCCAATCGGTCGCAAATGACACCAGCAGAAAACTCGCCTCAGTCGGTGCAAGCGCTTTCGTGAGATCACCGCCCGAACTGCGAGCCGGATCAAAGTAGTCTAGTGCCCGAGTAATCAGCAAATAGGTGTTGGCATCGAAATACTTGGAGAACTTCTCACCCTGATAACGCAAATACGATTCAACTTCGAACTCAACATCAAATCCATAGCGCCAAGCACCATCCTCGGCCGGTGCACGTTGCGCTCGGCCAAATTTTTCTGCCATATCATCATCAGAGAGGTACGTGATATGCCCGATCATTCGTGCCACCGACAAACCACGTTTTGGCACTACACCATGGGCGTAGTAATCACCACCATGAAACTCCGGGTCGGTGATAATGGCACGCCTTGCGACCTCATTAAAACCAATATTTTGTGCCGACAATCGGGGCGTGCTCGCAATCACCACGCAATTGGCAACACGCTCGGGACACGTGATGGACCAACTCAGTGCCTGCATACCACCAAGCGAACCGCCCATCACTGCGGCAAACCGTTCAATGCCAAGGCGATCAGCCAAACGGGCTTGCGCCATTACCCAATCCTCGACAGTCACCACCGGAAATGCTGCTCCCCAAGGCTTGCCCGTCTCACTACGAATAGATGCAGGACCGGTGGAACCGAAGCATGAGCCAATGTTGTTGACGCCGATGACGAAGAACTTGTCGGTATCCACGGGCTTACCAGGCCCTACCATGTTGTCCCACCAGCCAATCTCGTTGGGATCATCGGCCGAAATCCCCGCAACGTGATGTGACGCGTTTAACGCATGACAAATGAGAACGGCGTTGCTTTTGTCGGGATTCAACGTGCCATAGGTATGCACGGCTAGCGTATAACGCTCAAGCACCTGCCCAGATGACAGTCGCAGGGGCTCGTCAAATTCGAAATACTGGGTTTTAACCACACCCACCGATCCGCAAGCCGTAGAGCCGGTCCCCGGGTTGGGCGAATCAGAGCAGGTCAGTTGAGGATCAATAGCATTAACCATGATGGACCTCTTTAGCTGGATTTATGAGGCGCCCGCAAGCGGATCAGGCAAATCGGCGCCAAAACGTCTGTAAATTCTAACACCAGCTTTCTGGCTTATTGGCCAACACCCCCAAGCCATAACAACAAGGGCGCAAGCAGGAGAAACACCAAGGTCGAGATTAATACGGCACCAGCTGCTGCATCACCGCCATTGCCATGCAAACGCGCAAACAGATAGCTATTGACCGCACAAGGCATCAGCATCTGTAAGGCTATCGGCGCAGCAATCAAAGGATCAATTCCTATTGGCGCAAATAACAACAATGCCACCACGATACCGCTGACAAATCTGGCCACCGTTACGCCTGAACCCGCCATAAAGCCTGAACGAGGAAGTTGTGACAGCGTGTGCCCGAGCGTTACCAGCATCAAGGGCACTGCCATACTGCCCAACAATTTGGCACTATCCAATGACCACTGCGGTGCCTGCATATCAAGAGCACGAAGTCCTATGCCAATGAGCGTCGCCCAGACAACTGGCTGGCGCCAAACTTTACCGACCGAGCCGGTCAACCACCGCAACCCGAAGGTGAAACTGACGAACGATGACGCCGCAAAAAAAGCAATCGCAATCGTCAGCCCCTGAACACCGAATACAAGCTCTGACATTGGCAAGCCAAGATTGCCTGCGTTGGGTATCCAGGCGGTTTGCCCCAAATCGCGACCAGACAAGCCCAATAAACGCAAGACCACTGCGACCACGACACCGGCAACCAGCAACGCAATCACGGACAAAGCCAGCACCCATGTCATGGTACTAGCAGCTAGTGGCGTCGTCATTAAGGTGTGAAACGTGAGTGCAGGTATCGCCACGTAAGTCACAAGCGTCGAAACAAATGCCGTCGGATAAGGCTGCTCACGGCGCCCCCAAATAAAGCCGACCACGACACAGGCCACCAAGGGCATGAGTCGGACCAGCATGGCAAGGTAGGCAGAAATCAAAACGCTCATGACAAATGTAAGTAATTGTTACGGGATTTTGCGAATTAACAAATAGAACAACTGCAGTCAAACTATTGCCAGTTGTTTAATCATTACTAAAAAGATGAGGGTAGTAACATGACGCAAACACCTTTAACCGGGCGAGAGCTGCAATGTCTGGCGTGGGTGTCGCGCGGCAAAACCAGCTGGGAAACCGCCACCATATTAGGCTTAAGCGAGCGCACCGTAAATTTCCACTTATGCAACGCGAGTCGCAAATTAAATGTTTACGGGCGCCAAGCCTGCGTTGCGCGCGCCATTCATCTCGGACTGCTCGAGCCATTTACCGCAACTTCAACGACCGCATGAACTCTGTCGCGAGTTCTTCCGTGAGCACTTCGGGCGGGCCTGAGGCGACTACTCGCATCACGATGTCGTACTGAACCAACACTCTGGCCACTAAAGCCAGCGTGCGACCATCGCGATCAGTTTGCAGACGAAACACCTCTGCTTCATAAGCTTGCGCCGGAGCTACTTGCCCCATACTGGTAGCCAGGGAGTCCACCAGCGCTCTCTGTGCCGATTGACGCTGCTCGGCAGTACTTTGCGTCGGTAATTGTGCCCATCCAATGGAAAACACCACGTCGTTGACATCAGCACTGGTCAACACAAAAGTCACCGGCATTCCAGCGAGATCAAGATTGCGCTTGGCAGTATCAACCTTGGCGGGGAATGCTAACGTCGCGAGACCATCCGCAACTGGTATCTCTCGCCAGTTATAGGTCGGATAACAAGCCACTAACAAAAACAGGCTTGCGAGAACACCTGCGCGTTTGAGCGAGAACAGCTTAGTGAATGAGGTTCCAAACAATCGATTTCCTTGATCATGTGATGCAGCAATCCAACAGCAAAGCGCGTGCCGTACAATGGACACTCTAGCGCGGTTACCGCGATTTTAATTACGAACCGGGGATTGCGGTTGGCCTCTCAGTTACAAGAACGCCTCAACCTGCTTCGACAGGAATCGGGCATGCTCGCGGGTTGCCAGCGCGGCATAGAAAAAGAAGGCTTGCGAGTCGATCGACAAGGGTGGCTTTCCACACACTCACACCCTTTAGCACTCGGTAGTGCACTGACGCATCCGCATATCACGACCGACTACTCCGAGGCACTTCTGGAGTTAATTACCAACACGCACCACAGCGCCAATGGCGTTATCGAGGAGCTTGACTGGGTACATCGATTGGCCGTGGCCGGGCTAGGCGAGGAATTGCTGTGGAACCACTCCATGCCGGCCTTATTACCCGCTGAACCTGACATCCCCATCGCCTGGTACGGTGACTCCAACACGGGGATGCTCAAGCACGTATACCGTCGTGGCTTGGCAGTGCGTTACGGCAAATTAATGCAATGCATCGCAGGATTGCATTACAACTTCTCGCTACCTGAAGCATTATGGACTCATGAAGGCTTGTTTCCCCATAGCCACACTGACGAGTCTCACCAGTCCAGCCGCCAGTCAGAAGGCTACGTGGCTTTGATTCGCAACTTCGTGCGTCACAGTTGGTTGTTGATGTACTTATTTGGCGCTTCACCTGCCGTATCAAATAATTTTTTACGTGGTCAAGGTGATCACGGCTTGCAAACCCTCGGCTCGACTACCGCCTACCTGCCTTGGGCAACTAGCCTGCGCATGAGTGATCTGGGTTATCAGAACAAAGCCCAATCAACGCTAAAGCTTTGCTATAACGACTTGCCAACATTTCTGAATCGCTTGTACTCGGCGGTGACCTCCCCATGGCCTGCTTATGAAGCCATCGGCACCAAGCGAGATGGTCAATGGATTCAACTGAACTGTAATTTGCTGCAAATCGAAAACGAGTTTTACTCAACGATCCGGCCCAAGCGCACTACCGGTCGGGGTGAGCGCCCGATTACAGCGCTCGCTGAACGTGGCGTGCAGTACGTCGAGGTTCGTTGCCTGGATATTGACCCATTTGAACCTACCGGTATTTCTGCGCAAAGTGTGCGGTTCATGGATGCTTTCCTGCTGTATTGCGCGCTCGAACATAGCCCCCAATTCGGTGATGATGGCTTTTGTGTGGAGAGCGCACAAAACTTCAATTCGGTTGTGATCCAGGGCAGAAAGCCTGAGCTCGCGCTGTCTCGTAACGGCATCCCCGTGGGCTTAGCGCAATGGGCCTCAGAAGTACTGGAGCGGATCGCAGATTGTGCGGACCTGCTGGCAACCGAGCTGAACGACGATGGCTATCGTCAGGCGGTTATCACGCAACAGCACAAAGTCAACGATATCAGCCTGACCCCCTCGGCCCGAGTACTGGCCACGATTCAAGCCGGGCAGTCGTTTCATGAATTTGCGCTTCAGTTATCGCATGCTCATGCTGAGCATTTCAGAAACGCTGGCTTGACTGAACAGGAACGGCAATCCGCACAAGCGATGCGCGATGAGTCAATCGCCGCACAAAAGTTACTTGAAGCTGACAAAAGCGTGTCGTTTGAACAATACGTACAAGACTTTCATCTGGCGTTAAAAGCGCCTTGATCAGTCGGCAAATGCTGATGACTGGCGCGCCCGACAGGAATCGAACCTGTATCGAGAGCTTCGGAAACTCTAATTCTATCCATTGAACTACGGGCGCTCGGGTCACATTATACGCACAGCGCTCGTTTGATTTATCTCAACCAACATGGCATTTTTGGGGGCATTGCCGCTATAATGCCCCAAATTTTTGCGATCGCAACTACAGGGCGTCTTATGAGTAATTCCACCGAAAAGCAAGAGTCTATGCACGCTGAAGATCACGAAATGATCATCAAAACCCCAAAACAGTTGATCGTGACCGTGGTTTTGTCATTCGTTATTCCGGTCGTGGTGTTGATCATGCTGGCTAGCTGGGTGACCACGGGCGATCGCAAAGCTGCTGGATCCGATGCGCTAGGGCCAGAGGCGACGGCATTGCGGATTGCGCCGGTGGCTAAGATCGAACTCGTAGACGCAAGCGGTCCAGTCGAGCTCAGAAGCGGTGAACAAGTCTACGCGCTAGCCTGTGCCGCCTGTCATGACTCAGGTGCGGCAGGTGCGCACAAATTTGGTGATCAGGTTGCGTGGTCAACCCCAATTGGTACCGGGCTCGAAACCATGATCAACAATGTGATTAAAGGCAAAGGTGCCATGCCCGCTCGAGGCGGCAATCCAAACCTGCAGGACATTGAAATTGCCCGTGCGGTTGTTTATATGAGTAACGCAGCGGGTGGTAACTTTGAAGAGCCTGCTGCTGAGCAGACCAGTGCTGCGCCAGCTACGACGCCAGCACCTGCTCCTATGGCAGTTGCTGCGGCACCCGCTGCTGCCACGTCTGCACCCGCGCCAGCACCTGCCGCTGCCCCTGCGCCAGCAACGAATTCAGCCTCAACATTGCCTGCTGGTATTGATTTAGCGCTCGGTGAAAAAATCTACAACCAGGCATGCATGGCCTGCCACCGCTCAGGCGTAGCAGGTGCACCCAAGCTTGGTGACAAGGCGGCTTGGGCACCCTATGTCGCAACCGGTATGGATACCATGATTGAATTGGCCATCAAAGGTAAGGGTGCCATGCCCCCACGCGGTGGCATGATGAACGCCAGTGACAATGATATTGCATCAGCCGTTCACTACATGGTGCAATCGGTGCAGTAAAGCTTTCTTGGCACAAGTAATACAAAAGCGCCGCTATGCGGCGCTTTTGTATTTCGGGCTTCAAGCAGTTGCCGACTGTTCTAACAATGACATGCCTAGCTGTACCCGGCGCTTTAGCCACAGACTTGGGCGGTAACGCATGTCACCCGTCACGGCTTGAATGTTGTTCAAGATTTCAAGTACTCGGGCGGGACCTAGGCTGTCACCATAAGCAAGAGGGCCTGCCGGGTAATTCAAACCCAATGTCACTGCTCGATCAATATCAACCGGACTCGCGATTTGCTGCTGAGCAATATCACAAGCAATGTTTACGATGGTGGCGAGCACTCGTTGCGCAACAAATCCAGGCGAGTCCTGAATCACACTGACCGCTACCTGGTCGCGAGCAAATATCGCATGAGCATAATCTCGCCACTGCGGCAAAGTCGCAG
Source organism: Orrella daihaiensis (assembly GCF_022811525.1). NCBI lineage: Bacteria > Pseudomonadati > Pseudomonadota > Betaproteobacteria > Burkholderiales > Alcaligenaceae > Orrella > Orrella daihaiensis. The sequence goes on from NZ_CP063982.1 coordinate 2,649,195, forward strand.
GTGACACCATGAGTGTGCGACGACGCGGCGGTTGCAAAGATCCAAACGTATCAATGGCAACGGTGCGAGCTGCATCAAGCCGTTGCTCGGAAATAACTGTCGAGACATCCTGTCCAAACGGTGTCACCACAATCAAATCATCTTGGTTGGGTCGACTACCAGTCTGCAGAGTGACACCGAGGCTAGTGAGTAGTGACATGGCGAGTTGATGACCATGCTCGTGCGCAGGACTTACCCACACGGAAGGCGGCGCAGTGATTTCAGGGATAGCCGGCAATGGAGATTCTTTTTTCTTGCCGTCCAGATACTCGTAAAAGCCAGCCCCCGTTTTACGACCATAGAGACCGCCCGCCACACGAGCAGTACCCAAGGGTGAGGGCCTGAACCTTGGCTCATCATAAAACTGGCGATAGACTGACTCCATCACAGCGTGTGAGACATCAAGGCCCGTCAAATCCATGAGTTCGAATGGACCCATGCGAAATCCGCATTGCTCACGCATGATGTCATCCACCGTTTCGTAACTAGCGACCCCTTCTTGCACTATGCGGAACCCCTCGGTGCCAAATCCGCGACCAGCGTGGTTCACAATAAATCCCGGCATATCTTTAGCGCGTACAGCCGTGTGACCCATGCGTTGGCTCAATCGCATCAATGCGTCACCGACTGCCGGGTCAGAGCGCAAACCATCGATGACTTCGACGACTTTCATGAGAGGCACTGGATTAAAGAAATGGTAACCCGCCACACGCTGCGGCCTGTTGCAGGCAGATGCAATGGCTGTCACAGACAAAGAGGACGTGTTTGACACCAGTGCGCAATCGGGACCAACCACCCCCTCAAGCTCACGAAACAGTGCCTGCTTGATATCAAGTCGCTCAACGATAGCCTCAATCACCACATCACAATCTGCCAGCTCACCAAGGGACTGCGCTACATGCACATTCGATAGCGCAGTCTGGGCAGCGGTTTGAGTCATTTTGCCCTTGACCACCAACTTATCCCACGTCTGTCCGAGCGCTTCACGAGCGGAATGAGTAGCCTGAAGTTGCTGATCGAACATGATCACTTTTAGACCCGCCTGAGCAGCGATCTGTACAATGCCTCTACCCATGGCGCCTACGCCAACCACACCAATTGTTTCAAACGAATACATCGATCTATCCTCTGAATATCTATTTTTTCTCTATTGTGCCCGACAAACATGTCCAAACGAGTGTCCGATTTGATTGATCCGAGCCAATTTGCTCAGATATTTGCGGTCCGGGATCCAGCCGGCCATAAAGGCAGCTTTGGCTCTAGTGCCATTGTTGGTGGAGCACCCAGTATGGTTGGGGCTGCAGTCTTGGCCGGTAGAGCGGCGCTTAAATCGGGTTGCGGGCGAGTCTACGTGGGCTTGGCGCAAGAGTCTGTATTGTTCGATGTAGACGTCGGCCAACCCGAGCTCATGTGGCGGGCCCTGGATGCGTTGATCGATATCTCCGAGCAGATCACTGCTTGGGGAGTCGGTTGTGGCTTGGGTGATAGCAACTACGGTCTGCAGTGCTTAAAAGCTGTTTTTAGTCATCGCGCAGGTAGTCCATTGGTCATCGATGCCGATGCTTTAAATGCCTTGGCGCGCGGTGATGTCAGTGCAACGTGGGGCCAAGGTAGCGTAGTGCTCACACCACATCCGGCTGAAGCAGCAAGGCTCTTGAACACTGACGTGAGCAGCGTACAGGCTGATCGAATTAAGGCAGCACAAACCTTGGCCGCTAGATTCAACGCCTGGGTTGTCCTAAAAGGGCAGCATACTGTCATCTGTCGTCCGGATGGTCAATGCCAGACGAACACCACCGGCAACGTTGGATTAGCTACCGCAGGCAGTGGTGATGTATTGACTGGCTTACTGACAAGCCTGTTGGCTCAAGGCTTTACGACTGAAGTAGCGGTACCCGCCGCTGTCTGGCTACATGGCAAAGCGGCTGATGAGCTGGTTGCTCAACTCGGTGGCCCGATTGGACTGACGGCATCGGAACTGATTGACACGATTCGCAAGTTAAGAAATACGCTCAAACCAAACTGAACCCTGATCAAGATGCGCCTGGCTTTAGCAACATGGCTTTAAGCATGTCCAGACGGCCTTTGGGTGTAAGAGATGCACCAGGGTCTGCAACCGCAGGCTGCTGCTCAAGTCCCATCTCGGCCACAAATCTGGAAATCTCACAAGCTTGATCCTGGCCGCCACGGCGGCGTCTAGCGCACCACGTCAGGTGCAGGCTGCGTTGCGCACGTGTAATGCCCACATACATAAGACGTCGCTCTTCTTCGATACGCTCGGGACCGCCTGCCAGCGAATCCTCATCGGACTCCCGCCCCAGGTGAGGTAACAATCCCTCCTCAACGCCAATCAAGTACACGTGGGGGAATTCCAGCCCTTTTGCAGCATGTAGTGTCGAGAGCGTCACTGCATCTGGCGACTGCTCACCCTGGCGCTCGAGCATCGTGATCAGCGCGACATGCTGCACCAATTCCGACAAGCTCCAGTTAGATTCGGTTGCACGGCTCTTGAGCCAGTCAAGCAGTTCAAGCACCGTCTGCCACCGCATTCTTGCAGCCCGATCATCAGAACTGACGTCATACAAATAATGTTCATAATTGATCGCTGCCATCAGTTCGTCTAATAGCGTGGCCACATGCTCTCGGCTAGCCGGCTGACTCGCTCTCATCGCATAGCGCTGCAAAAAGCCAACAAAAGTCTGCAGTGCCTGCAGCTGTTTAGGATTGATCGCAGCTTGCGCGCCTTGCTCGCATGCAGCTGCAAACATACTGATATGCCGCTTGGCCGCGTATTCTCCAAGCGCCTGTAAAGTAGCCTGACCAATGCCTCGACGCGGTGTAGTCGCCGCCCGAATGAATGCTGGATCATCCTGTTCATTGGCTACTAGCCGCAGATAGGCCAGGATGTCGCGGACCTCAGCCTTGTCAAAAAAACTTTGCCCACCCGAGACCGTATAGGGTATGCGCAAATCACGCAGCGCCTGCTCCATGGCACGAGCCTGCTGATTACTGCGATACAGAACCGCAAAGTCTTTCCAGGTCGCCCGCTTTTCCGTGCGCGCGGCTGAGAGGCGTATCGCGACGGCTTGGGCTTGCTCAAGCTCGCCATCCATACGCGAGACCGAGATCGCTTCTCCCGTTCCCAGATCAGACCAGAGTTGCTTGGGAAACAGCTTTGGGTTGCGAGTGATGAGGTGATTGGCCGCCGCTAGAATCGTCTGCGTAGAGCGATAGTTTTGCTCAAGTTTGATGAGTTTCAACACCGGGTAGTCATCTTGCAGACGCGCCAGGTTTTGCATGGTCGCGCCACGCCAGCCATAGATGGCCTGGTCATCATCACCCACGGCTGTGAACATGGCACGCACACCAGTCAAGTGGCGCATGAGCTCATACTGACACGCATTGGTATCCTGATACTCATCAATCAGTAAGTGGCGTATGCGGTTTTGCCATTTTTCACGAACGTCTTCGTTATCAGCCAGCAATTGACATGGCAACATAATCAGATCATCAAAGTCCACTGCCTGATAGGCGCGTAAACTCGTCTGATAACTGTGATAGACGCGCGCTGCATCCATCATCATGGCGTTTTGTGCGCTGTGTGTGGCAGCATCTGGGTCAAGCAAGGCGTTTTTCCAAAGTGAAATTTGCTGCTGTATAGCTTTTAACCTCGCCTTGTCAGTGCTTGCCACGAGCGACTGAATCAACCCAAAACAATCCTGTGCATCCATCACCGAGAAGCCGGTTTTTAAACCTGCCGCTTTAGACTCCTCACGCAACATACGCACACCCAGCGAATGGAACGTACTGATATTGAGCTCAAGCACTCGTTCAGCGCCAAGCATCTTAATTAGACGCTCGCGCATCTCAGAGGCTGCCTTGTTGGTAAAGGTCACCGCAAACACGCTCTTGGGTTCGTAGCCGCACTGGCCAACCAGGTAGGAGATTTTGCTGGTAATCACCCTTGTCTTACCCGAGCCAGCACCTGCCAGAACCAGACTAGGGCCATCAAGATAGCGCACTGCTTGTTGTTGCGCCGGGTTCATGCGAGACAGATCTACTCTATTCATAAGCTATTAGATTTCCAGCGGGTCTACCTCGAGCTGCCAACGTAAACCGCCGGTGCCATGCCGACTTCCCAAACTGATTAACCAACCTCGTAACAAACGATGCAGCGCAGCACGTGAACTTGCCTCAATTAACAACTGGGCCCGGCAAATTTTTGCGACTCGCACCACCCGCAACGGCACCGCATCATAAAGCGTGACCACTTCATTTAATTGATGAGCCTGTAGCCAAGCCAGCGCAGTCGCTCTTGCAGCCTCTAAAAAGCCAAGCGCATCAGGCAACTGCGTGGCCTCAGCCGTCAGTAGCGCCTGAAAAGCAAACGGCGGCAAACCCGCTGCCTCACGCTCAAGCATCAAGCTGCGAGCAAAGCCTTCATAGTCATGACGCTTTAAGGCCTGATAAAGAGGTTGCTCCGGATATCCTGTCTGAATCATGACCAAGCCTGATTTGCCGTCACGACCGGCCCGGCCAGCAACTTGTAGCAGCTGTGCAAACAAGCGCTCTGGTGCCCTAAAGTCTTGGGAGAACAGCATTGCATCGGCATTCACCACACCGACCACCCCTAAATTTCCAAAGTCATGCCCCTTGGAGACCATTTGGGTGCCCACCAAAATATCTACCTCACCCGCATGCACCTGTTCAAACAAATCCTGCGCACTGCCTTTACGGCGTGTACTGTCGGCATCAATGCGGGCGATTCGGGCCTGCGGAAACAGCTGTGCCAAGTGTTCCTCTAGTCGCTGCGTACCTCTTCCCATAGGCTGTAGGTCAGGATCGCCGCAGCTCGGGCAAGACGCCGGCGCAACCCGCTGCGCGCCGCAGTGATGACAATGCAACCGCATGCGATGGCCCCCTGCCCGATGGACCACACTAAACGCCGTGCAATGATCGCATTGGCTCACCCAGCCGCAACTATTGCAGTGCAAGACCGGTGCATAGCCTCGTCGATTAAGGTAGACAAGCGCTTGTCGTGCCTGCGACAGCGCAAGGCCGATCGCATCAATCAGTTGGGGGGCTAGCCCTTTGTTTAATTCAAGCCTGCGCGTATCGATTAACTGCACCGTTGGCAAGGCAGCAGCACTGGCACGCTCGGTAAGCGTCAGTCGCTGGTAATCGCCCCGCTCGGCCTTATGCCAAGACTCAAGTGATGGGGTAGCTGATCCTAGAATAACTGGTGCATTCTCCTGGCGAGCGCGCCAGACAGCCAGGTCGCGCGCCGAATAACGCAAACCCTCTTGCTGCTTATACGACGGATCATGTTCCTCATCAACGACGATCAGATCGATCGCTGGCATTGACACAAAGATGGCCAATCTGGTTCCAAGCACAATGCGAGCCTGACCCTCATGGGCTCGCAACCAGGCGTCAAGCCGCTCGCCATCAGCAAGACGGCTATGCAAAATGGCGACCTCATCATGGGTAACCACCGAGCCTAGCTTTTGCAGCAGGGCCTGCGCAAACTGTGGCGTCAGATTAATCTCTGGCACTAAAAACAAAACTCGACCACCTCGAGCCAGCACCGCCTGAGCCACGGTTAGATACACCTGGGTTTTACCGCTGCCAGTCACGCCAAATAACAAGAACGCTGCGAACCCACTGGCCGCCATGATTTGGTCAGCAGCGTGTTGTTGTTGTGAGGTTAATGTCAAAGAGTCCGCCAAGGGTGTGCCCACTTCAGGCTGTGATTGACTGACTCGCCGTTTTTTAAGTCGCTCGACTGGACCCTGCTGACCAGCCCGCTTACCTTCGTAACTGCTGACGCGCCGCAATGGGACTGGCAACGCCGGTAACATAACCTCGCCAACAGGACGCTGGTAGTACCCGGCTGCAAACTCGGCCAAAGCAAGCCACTTCGGAAGTAGCGGACCAAGGTCACGAAGCACACGCTCAATCGGGCGTATTTGTTCGGGTGGTAGTGTTGGCTCTATATCGATCTGGATCACTACCCCGATCAGACGACGACGACCAAACGGCACCAAAACACGATCACCCGCCTCTACCGGTTCTGCGCTAGCGTAGTCAAAAGGTCCGGCCAACGGCACATCAAGCGCCACCCGGCAATACCGCAGGGCACTCGCTTCAGATATCGGGACACGGCTGACAGGTGGCATAACTTAAAGTAGATTCTTGATGAGGGCTGTAAAACGCTGACGACTTGAAACTATTTTTCAGGGGCAGACGGTGTGATTAGCCAGCCTGTGGATAACTTTGGGGAAAACCTTCTGAAACCCTAATTTTTGAAGACTGTCAAGTCGGCCAACAATCACCAACCAAATCAAAGTTCCATATAAATTTAATTACAAATCAACGGGTTATAAAAAATTATGACGTAACTCCCTACTGAAATCAGGGTTTGCCCCATCATTAATATTTTCTGTGCATAACCCGAGGCATCATGCCCTGAAACTGGGCATGAAACGTCCCTCAACAGGCGTGAAACTGACGACTGTAGGTGTGCACCTCATCGACCAGGGCGGCCACATTGTCCACTGGCGTATGCTGGGAAATGCCATGCCCGAGGTTGAACACGTGCCCACCGTTACCGACCTCACCGTAAGAATCGAGCACCCTACGAGCCTCGGCACGCACTGCTGCCTCGTTGGCAAAAAGCGACATTGGGTCCATGTTGCCTTGCAGTGCAACACGATCATTGACCCGTCGGCGCGCCTGCCCGAGATTAACCGTCCAATCAAGACCAAGCGCATCACAACCAATATCGGCGATTTCCTCAAGCCAAAGGCCACCGCCCTTGGTAAACACGATCACAGGAATCGCCACGCCATCAACTTCACGCGTCAGACCTTGCACCACTTGACGCATGTACTCGAGAGAAAACTCCTGGTACTTACCGTCGGGCAATACGCCGCCCCAGCTATCGAACAGCATCACAGCCTGAGCCCCTGCAGCGATTTGAGCATTAAGGTAGGCAGTGGTAGCGCGCGCGTTGATATCAAGAATATGATGAAGTAGGTCTGGCCTTGCATACATCATGGTTTTAATTAGCCGATATTCGCGGGTACCTTGACCTTCAATCATGTAGCACCCAATCGTAAACGGGCTGCCTGCAAAACCAATTAATGGTACGCGTCCATTCAGCTCACGGCGAATCATTGCAACTGCATCAAATACATATTGAAGCTTGTCCATGTCGGGTACAGCGAGTGCTCTGACAGCAGACTCATCTTGCAATGGCTTGTCAAACTGAGGACCTTCTCCTGCGACGAACTGCAACCCCAAACCCATGGCATCAGGCACAGTCAAAATATCTGAGAACAAGATCGCTGCATCCAAGGGAAAGCGATCGAGCGGCTGCAGGGTTACTTCCGTTGCAAACTCGGGATTCTGTGCCAGGCCCATAAAGGAGCCAGCCCGTGCACGCGTCGCGCGATACTCATCGAGATATCTACCAGCCTGACGCATTAGCCAAATCGGTGTGTATGCCACTGACTCACGCTTTAATGCTTTTAGAAAAGTATCGTTCTTTAACGCAGCAAAACTCACGGGCTCACCCTGTTGAAATGACAGTCGGGTTGATTGTACCTAGTCCTGACCATCTGACGTGATGTTGTGCCTGCGCATCAATTCCCAATAGGAGCGACGGTCTTTTTGCGCGAGGCGAGCTGCTTGAGTGATGTTGCCGTTGGCACGCCGCAGAGTCAACATCAAGTACTGTTTCTCAAACAAAGCGATGATTCGTTGCTTGTTTTCTTGGAATGGCACGGTTGGCCACGCCAGATGTGACACGGCTAACCGCTCTGCTGGTGGTTCAGGTCTGATCCTGGGATCTGTGCACGCCGGGTTACGTGGATCTATCAGAGTAGGCGCAATGCCCACCGTCGGTTCGCGCAAGGGGAAGTAGCGTGGCGCACGGCAAACGACTGCAATTAATCTGGCTCGGAACTCGTGGGGACAAACCGCTGGCTGCACAAAGTCGGCCATGCCAAGCTCAAGCAAATCAATCATGGCGCCGGATTGAAGGCCTTCGAGCATACCGATGATCGGTACCACCGGCGTCTTGGGCAAGGCTGCCAGACAACGACGCGTCCAAACCAGTGTGTCGAGCGAAACCGTGATTAGCAAAGCATCGTAGCGCCTAAGATCGACCACGGCATTAGCCAACACTTGTGCCGATTCCTCAGCGCGCTGGTTCTGATCCCGGGCAAGCTCAAAATCCGCGAGCCAATTCAGCTCATGCAAACGCACCCTGCTTAAAGCAGGTCGTAACCCGGTCAGCGTTCGCTCGAACCAGGACTGATGATCTGCTCTAGATAGCCATGCCAAGTCTATGTGTTGCCTCATTGCAATCTCCTGTACAGAAAGCCCGCTAGCCTACAGAGATCAAGTGGTCATTTCTATTCGGAGTTAACGCATTGCGGCAATTGCTCACATATGAGGACTAACAAAAAGGTGTCCTTGCAACACCCCAAAAAAAACGCACTCGATTGATACGAGTGCGTTTGAGCTCACTAGCAATAACTAACTAGTTCATTCCACGTCGGCTAACACCACGTAGCTTACGGGCTGCGAGCGCCTGAGCGGCCAGCATTTCGAGCTCGGCCTGAACAACCGCTATATCGGCTTTGTCCTTCGCGTTACGCAATGACTCCTCAGCCTGACGACGCGCCTCTTCGGCTTTGGCCTCATCCAGATCTGCCGCCCGGATCGCAGTGTCAGATAGCACCGTGACATGATTCGGCTGAATCTCTAGCAACCCGCCAGCGACAAAAATTGTCTCTTCCGAGTCGTCGGGCATCACAATCTTTAGCGTTCCGGGACGAATCCTGGTAATCAGCGGGGTGTGGCCGGGCAATACACCTAGCTCACCAGCCTCACCCGGCAAGGCCACAAACTTGGCCTCACCTTCAAAGAGAGACTGCTCGGCGCTGACTACATCAACTTTGATCAAGCTCATGTCGCTTCCTTATTGGATCGTCTTGGCTTTCTCGAAGGCCTCGTCGATAGAACCCACCATGTAGAAGGCCTGCTCGGGCAACGCATCGCACTCGCCTTCAACAATCATCTTAAAGCCACGGATGGTTTCAGACAGGGGCACGTACTTGCCAGGTGAACCCGTAAACACCTCAGCCACGTGGAAGGGCTGCGACAGGAAACGCTGGATCTTACGAGCGCGAGCAACCGCCTGCTTGTCTTCTGGCGAGAGTTCGTCCATACCCAGAATCGCGATAATGTCACGCAATTCCTTGTAACGCTGCAGCGTTTGCTGAACACCACGTGCCACGTTGTAGTGCTCTTCGCCCACCACGTGCGGATCAAGCTGACGGCTAGTGGAGTCAAGCGGATCCACAGCAGGATAGATACCAAGTGCCGCGATGTCACGCGAAAGCACCACAGTCGAGTCCAAGTGCTGGAAGGTGGTTGCAGGCGACGGGTCGGTCAAGTCGTCGGCAGGCACGTACACGGCCTGAATCGAAGTAATTGAACCGGTCTTGGTTGAAGTAATGCGCTCTTGCAGAACGCCCATTTCTTCAGCAAGCGTTGGCTGGTAACCCACCGCAGAAGGCATACGACCGAGCAAAGCGGACACTTCGGTACCGGCCAGGGTATAGCGGTAGATGTTGTCCACGAAGAACAGAATGTCACGGCCTTCATCACGGAACTTCTCGGCCATGGTCAAGCCGGTCAATGCCACACGCAGACGGTTACCTGGTGGCTCGTTCATCTGACCAAACACCATGGCCACTTTGTCCAGGACGTTCGACTCTTCCATCTCGTGGTAGAAGTCGTTACCTTCACGAGTACGCTCACCCACACCGGCAAACACAGACAGACCACTGTGCTGTTTGGCGATGTTGTTGATGAGCTCCATCATGTTCACGGTCTTACCCACGCCGGCACCACCGAAAAGGCCGACTTTACCGCCCTTGGCAAACGGGCAAACCAAGTCAATCACCTTGATACCCGTTTCAAGCAGCTCAACCGAAGGCGACAGCTCGTCAAACTTCGGTGCGGTCTGGTGAATCGCACGCTTCTCATCCGAAGCGATTGGGCCGGCTTCGTCAATCGGGCGACCCAACACGTCCATGATACGACCCAGAGTGCCGGTGCCAACCGGTACTGAAATCGGTGCACCGGTCTTGTTAACTGCCATGCCGCGACGCAAGCCATCGCTTGAGCCAAGCGCAATCGTGCGGACAATGCCGTCACCCAATTGCTGCTGAACTTCAAACGTCAGACCCTTTTCTGCAAAAGAGCTGGATTCGTCAGCCAAGGTCAGCGCTTCGTAGATGTGCGGCATCGCGTCACGGGGAAACTGAATATCCACCACTGCGCCGATACATTGAACGATGGTTCCGTTGCTCATTTGATTTCCTTACTCGATCTCTTGTAGCGTTGTTCGGATGGGCTAGCTTGAGTGCGACATCACACCGCTGCTGCACCCCCCACAATTTCAGAAATTTCTTTGGTAATGGCGGCCTGGCGGGTCTTGTTGTAGACCAGCTGCAGATCTCCGATCACCTTTTTGGCGTTGTCAGACGCCGCCTTCATGGCCACCATCCGGGCAGACTGTTCCGAAGCCATGCTTTCAGCGACTGCCTGGTAAACCACGCCTTCGACGTAGCGTTGCAACAGCTCGTCAATGACTGACTTCGCATCTGGCTCATAGATGTAATCCCAGCCATACTGCGACTGGTTCTCACCGGGAGTCTCAACCCCTTGAGCCGGTGTCTCGAACACCGTATTGGGATCAGCGAGCTTGCCTGGCAAAGGCAGCAAGCGGAAGAACACGGGTTCTTGACGCATGGTGTTCACAAAACGATTGGTGGCGAGGTAGACCGCATCGATCTTGCCTTCAACGAAATCGTCAAGTTGCACTTTCAATGCACCGATCAGGCGGTCAAGTTGAGGCATATCGCCCAAGCCTACTTCCTGAGTCACTACATTGGCGCCCACACGTGACAACACGCCCAAGCCCTTGTTACCAAAGGCCGTGAACTGCGACTTAATGCCTTGCGCGTTGAATTCTGAGTACTTGTTGAGCACCAGACGCATGATGTTGGTGTTCAAGCCACCACACAGGCCTTTATCGGTCGTCACCACCACCACACCAACTGCTTTGAGCGATTCACGCTCGGTCAGATAGGGGTGATGATAATCAGGGTTGGCCTGCATCAGGTGAGCCGCCATGTTACGGACTTTGACGGCATACGGACGGCCGGCACGCATACGATCTTGTGCCTTGCGCATCTTGGAGGCCGCCACCATTTCCATGGCTTTGGTGATCTTGCGCGTGTTTTGCACGCTCTTGATCTTGGTTCGAATTTCCTTGATTCCTGCCATTGCAGTTCCCGGGTTCCGTTATCTCAAGCCATCTGCCAATTAATAGGTGCCGTGCTTTTTGAACTCCTGCAGCGCGGCAACCAACTCGGCCTCGTCGTCCTTGGAGAGCTCTTTGCTGCTCTCTACACGCTCGATGAACCCAGCGTGCTTGGCCTTCAGATAGTCTTTCAAGCCCTTCTCAAATGCCAGCACTTGCTCAACAGCCACATCATCGAGGTAGCCGTTATTCACCGAGAACAGCACCACACCAAGTTCCCACACCTGCAAAGGCTGGTACTGCGGTTGCTTGAGCAACTCAACCACGCGCTTGCCGCGCTCGAGCTGACGACGGGTTGCTTCATCGAGGTCAGAAGCGAACTGTGCAAACGCCGCGAGTTCACGATACTGAGCCAAGTCGGTACGAATACCACCTGAAAGCTTCTTGATAATCTTGGTCTGCGCAGCACCACCGACTCGCGATACCGAGATACCTGCGTTGATAGCAGGACGCACACCGGCGTTAAAGAGGTCAGTTTCCAGGAAGATCTGACCGTCGGTAATCGAGATCACGTTGGTGGGCACGAAAGCCGACACGTCACCGGCCTGGGTTTCAATGATCGGCAAAGCCGTCAATGAACCTGTCTTGCCTTTGACTTCACCGTTGGTGAATTTCTCAACGTACTCAGGGTTGACACGAGCAGCACGCTCGAGCAAACGGGAGTGCAGATAGAACACATCACCAGGATACGCTTCGCGACCTGGTGGGCGGCGCAACAGCAGCGACACCTGACGGTATGCCCAAGCTTGCTTGGTCAAGTCATCATAGATGATCAATGCATCTTGACCGCGATCACGGAAGTACTCACCCATGGTGCAACCAGCATAGGCTGACAAGTACTGCATCGCTGCGCTTTCCGATGCGGCGGCGGCCACCACAATCGTGTACTCCAGCGCACCGTGCTCTTCGAGCTTGCGCACGACGTTGTTAATCGTCGATGCTTTCTGACCAATTGCAACGTAGACGCACTTAACGTCTTTGCCTTTCTGGTTGATGATGGTGTCAACTGCAACGGCCGTCTTACCAGTCTGGCGGTCACCAATGATCAGCTCACGCTGACCACGACCAATCGGCACCATGGAGTCGATGGCCTTCAAGCCAGTCTGCAGTGGTTGTGACACGGACTGACGTGCAATCACGCCTGGGGCCACTTTTTCAATAATGTCGGTTTCCTTGGCATCGATAGGACCGCGGCCATCAATCGGCACACCCAGTGCATTCACCACGCGACCAAGGAGCTCAGGTCCGACCGGCACTTCCAAAATACGGCCAGTGGTGCGAACCGCATCACCTTCCGAAATGTTGGTGTAGTCACCGAGAACCACGGCGCCAACCGAGTCACGCTCGAGGTTCAGTGCCAAGCCAAAAGTGTTGTTGGGGAACTCGAGCATTTCGCCCTGCATCACGTCCGACAGTCCATGGATGCGGCAAATACCGTCGGTCACCGAGACGACGGTGCCCTGGGTACGAATATCCGAAGAGGTACCCAGACCTTCGATTCGGCTCTTTAGTAGTTCACTAATCTCTGACGGATTGAGTTGCATGTTCAGACTCCTGAAAACTGTTCGTTGGCCTAGGCCATCAGCGCATCGCGCATGCGGTTAAGCTGGGCTTGCACCGAAGTGTCAAGCACGTAATCCCCTACCACGACGCGCACGCCACCAATCAAGGTGTCGTCCACCGTCACGTGCGGCTTTAGCTTTAAATTGAATTTGGGCTCCAGCAGTTGCACAAGCTCAGTGACCTGGTCATCTGACATCGGAAAGGCACTGACGATTTCAGCCTGAGCCACGCCTTCAGCCTTGTCCTTGAGCGCCGCAAACTGCTCGGCAATTTCCGGCATGAGCAACAAGCGGTCATTGCTGACGAGCAGCTCGACAAAGTTGCTCAAGTGCGCGTCAAGCGAAACGCCTTTTAACAATCCTTTGACTAGATCACACCGATCGGTGTCATCGAGCCGTGGATCGGAGACGGTTTGCCTGACGTCTTCCATACCAATGAGCTCAGCAAGCAACTGCAGATTTTGGGCAGTCACTTGTAAGCCATCGGCCGACGCTTTGGACGCCTCAAACAGCGCTTCAGCGTACGGACGTGCGATGGTGGAGTTTTCAGCCATGAGACACGCCCCTTACAGTTGTGTCTTTAGCTGCGCGAGCAGTTCTGCGTGCGCTTTCTGGTCAACTTCGCGCTTCAGGATTTGTGATGCGCCCTGAACCGCTAGTTTGGCCACTTCGTCGCGCAAGGCATCGCGAACTCGCTGAGCTTCTTGCAGTGCTTCTTGACGAGCCTGCTCAACAATGCGTGCACGCTCAGCCTCAGCCTCTTGACGAGCCTGTTCAATAATTTGAGCACCGTGCTTTTCGGCTTCGGTGGTGCGCAAGTGCAGGTCAGCCTTGGCTGATTGCTCCATAGCGGAGATTTTTGCCTGCGATTGCGCCAGATCCGACTTGCCCTTCTCAGCAGCAGCCAGCCCCTCGGCAATTTTTTGCCGGCGCTCTTCAATCGCCTTCGTGATCGGTGGCCACACGAACTTCATTGTGACCCACGCCAGCACGAAGAAAACGATCATCTGAAAAAAGAGTGTCGCGTTCAGATTCACGGTCGTTTCCCTATCACACCCAGGCACCCGGCAAAACAATATGCCAAATGCCCGATTTGACTAATACCCAAGCACTGGATGTGCTTAAGCGATACGCGCGCACTGCCTTTAGACAGTGCGCCCAGAGTCATGGATCAGACGAACGGGTTTGCGAAAGCGAACAGCATCGCGATACCGACACCGATCAGGAACGCAGCGTCGATCAGACCAGCCAACAGGAACATTTTGGTTTGCAAAGCGTTCATCAGTTCAGGCTGACGGGCCGAAGCTTCGAGGTACTTGCCACCCATCATACCGATACCGATGCAGGCACCGATAGCACCCAGACCGATAATGAAAGCGCAAGCGAGAGCAACGAAAGCGACGTTGGTCATGACAACTCCTTGGTTAATGTCTCAAAAATCAAAGTTAAAAAACAAACTACTCGTTAAAGCCAACCCGACTATGTCAAGCCAACTGTTAGTGCCCTTCATGCGCCTGGCCGATATACACCAGCGTGAGCATCATGAAGATGAACCCTTGAAGTACAACAATCAAAATATGGAACAAAGCCCAAATGGTGCCCGCCAGAATGTGGCCAAATCCCAACGCCAGACTAGCAGCATTGAACCCGGTCCAAGCACCACCCAACAAAGCAACCAACATGAACACCAGTTCGCCAGCAAACATGTTGCCAAACAGTCGCATGCCCAAGGACACGGACTTGGCAGCGTACTCGACGATATTCAGGAGAAAGTTGGCTGGGGCCAACACCAAAGCGGCGACACCGTGCGCGTGAAACGGCGCGGTAAACAGCTCTTTGACAAAGCCGCCCGGGCGCTTGATCTTGATGCCGTAATAGAACATCAGCAGCAAGACACCAAAGGACATGCCTAATGGAACGTTCAAGTCCGCCGTCGGCAAAATCTTGTGATAGTAGAGTGGGTCACCTGGAGCGTAACCAAGGCCAGTGGTCTTCCAGATCCAGGGCATGAGGTCAACCGGTACCAGATCCAGTGCGTTCATCAAAACGATCCACAAGAAAATCGTCAGCGCCAGCGGCGATACGAACTTGCGGGTTTCCTCAGAGGGCACGATGCTCTTGGCTTGTTGCTCAACCATGTCAACCAGCAACTCGACTGCGGCCTGCACTCTGCCCGGTACACCAGCGGTTGCGCGGCGAGCGCCACGCCACATAAAAAACAAAACAATGACGCCCATCAGCAACGACCAGAACATAGAGTCGTAGTTAATGACGCTGAAATCGGCGATAAGCTCCTGCTTGCCACCAATATTGTTGTTGTTCACCAAATGGTGCTGAATGTAATAGGACTGGGGGGAGACGTCACCAGCGGCAGCCATGCGAACCCTTACGTTGTCTGATTGCCCGTCAACCGAGCTTTAGTTCCAACACGGAGCAAATAAACCCCTGCTCCGACCCAAATTTCACTTACTCAACCTGCCACCCGAAAATAGCAGGCCGAACCAATATCCCTTTAATGCAGCAATCAAACCAACTATTGCAGCCACCCAGTCAAGACGCCCAGCCTCGACATCTGCAAGCAGCCAAAGCAGGCCGATCGCGACAAGAACCTTCACCGCATTGCCGATCAGAAAAGTGGCAGCACCAGCCCCTTGAGGCTTAAACGTCGCCAATACCAAACGCAATACAAAAACCGCATTAGGCGCCAGATAACAAGCTGCGCCCAATAAAGCACTAACCGCTGAACCGGACCCCGAGACCACCCAAAAAACCAGAGCGACTACCAGGGATGCCACCAACTGAGCCGTCAAAACCCTGAAAAGATCTCGACGCGCCCTGTAGGCCAAACGTTGCTTGTCCTCTTCACTTAACACCACGTGATCAGTGGCAGACGCTGTTGAAACACTCATCGTCATTTACTCATCACATTTTGCTTAAGTAACCCTTCAGAGACCTGACACGCCCGCTATTTCAGGCGGTCCCGATCAAAAAGGACACTACTTCCGTGAAAATAAACCCACAATTTGCCGGCGTCGGAGCGCTATACACTCATCGGCCCAGAAAATTGCCAACGCAAAGCCTGAAAAGTATAGCGGTTTTCCCTAATATGTGCAAAACGTCTGGGACCCAGTCTGTTTCCCCAGGTGCCAACCTGATTACCGGTGTTTGAACTCGGGCGAGCGTTTTTCAACAAAAGCTGTCATTCCCTCTTTTTGGTCCTCGGTAGCAAATAGCGAGTGAAACGCGCGGCGCTCGAACAACACACCTTCACGCAAGCTGCTTTCCCAAGCTCGGTTGACCGACTCTTTGGCCATGATGACCGAGGGCAGTGACATCGAAGCAATGACCGTGGCGGCCTCTTTGGCCTGAGCCAGCAATTGGTCAGCCGGCACTACGCGGGAGACCAGCCCCGATCGCTCAGCTTCCTCGGCATTCATCATGCGGCCCGTTAAGACCATGTCCATGGCCTTGGACTTGCCGACCGCGCGCGGCAAACGCTGTGTGCCGCCAGCACCAGGAATGATGCCCAACTTGATCTCTGGCTGGCCAAACTTGGCCGAGTCAGCAGCAATGATGAAATCGCACATCATGGCAAGCTCACAGCCGCCGCCAAGTGCGTAACCAGAGACTGCAGCGATGATAGGTTTACGCACACGCGCAATTGGATCCCAGTTGCGCGTGATGTACTCAGATTTATAGACGTCCATGTATGACCACGATGCCATCGCGCCGATGTCTGCTCCCGCGGCAAAGGCCTTTTCGCTGCCGGTGATAATGATGGCGCCAATGTTGTCATCCCCGTCAAACTTGGCTAACGCAGCACTTAGCTCATCCATCAAGGCGTCATTCAACGCGTTCAGCGCTTTAGGACGGTTCAGCGTGAGAATCGCCACACGACCTTCAACTTCCTGCAAAATCAGGGTTTCATTTGTTTGTGTATCACTCATGTTCAGTCTCCACGAAATTCTCATTAAGATAGCAGGATGAAACAACAAACTCTACGTTACACCGTCGACCCCCACGATCTAGCGGGTCATCGCTTGAGGATAACCCTGCAGATCGAACAAGTCGCAAGCGCCAGTCAAGTTGTGTCGATGCCTGCATGGATTCCGGGCAGTTACCTGATCCGGGACTTCTCGCGCCACATCGAAAGCATCCGTGGCAGGCATGGCGGGCGCTGGCATGCCCCAAAAAAACTCGATGATCACCGCTGGGTCTTTGATCGTTGCCAAGGCAGCCTGACCGTTGAAATCGTTGTTTACGCCTGGGACTTGTCGGTCAGAGGTGCGCACGTAGACGACTCGCATGCATTTTTTAATGGCACATCGGTTTTTCTAAAGCCTCATGGCCTTGAACATTGGCCATGTATGGTTGACATCATACGTCCGGCGGGCCAACGCGGATGGCGTGTCTACACCAGCATGCCAGCTTCGACCACACGCTTGCCAGCCGATTCGCTGGGCCGCTTCATGGCGCCAGACTACGATGCGCTGATCGATCACCCGTTTGAATTGGGTCGACCTGCTGTGGTGCGTTTTGAAGCATGCGGGGCCAAGCACAGCATGGTGTTCACAGGCCATGTCCCGAATCTGGACTTGGCTCGTATCGCACGCGACGTCAAACGGGTTTGCGAGGCCCAGATCCGATTGTTTGACCCAGTCAATGCCCGCGCACCGTTTTTGGACAGCGCGCCAGAATATGTGTTCATGACCTTGGTCACTGCTGATGGCTATGGTGGCCTAGAACACCGCGCCAGCACTGCACTGGTCTGCTCACGGCAAGATTTGCCAACCAAGCACCAAGAAAAAGCGCCGGACGGCTACGTCACTTTTCTGGGTTTGGTCAGCCATGAATACTTCCATACCTGGAACGTCAAGCGCATCAAGCCAGCAGCTTTTGTGCCTTATGACCTGGCTAGACCCAATCACACCCGCTTGCTTTGGATCTTTGAAGGTTTCACGTCTTACTACGATGATCTGATGCTAGTGCGTAGTGGCGTCATCGACATGCCAACCTACTTGAAACAGTTAGCAAAGGCTATCACAGGCGTTCATGCGGGACCCGGGCGTCTGAAACAGTCGCTGGCTAATAGTTCATTTGACGCTTGGACCAAGTACTACAAGCAAGACGAAAATGCCCCCAATTCAATCAGCAGTTACTACGCCAAAGGATCTTTGGTGGCGCTCGGACTGGACCTGACCATTCGCCGGCGTAGCGACAATCGCCATAGCCTTGACGACGTGATGCGGGCGCTGTGGCAACAATTTGGTGAACACTTCTATCAAGGCCAGCCCAAAGGCTTAAGCGAAACGGGCTTTGTGCAAATCGTTAAACAAGCCACTGGCGTGGATGTCAGAGACGAGATTGCGCAGTGGGTCGAGCAAACAGCAGACGTCCCGCTGGAAAAACTGTTGAGATCGCAAGGCTTCGAGCTGAACTGGATCGCAAAAGACCAAACACCAGAGATTGGCGCAACGTTCAAGCCACATGGTGAATCACTGACCATCCGACAAGTCATCGAGGGTGGCAGCGCCCATCGAGCCGGGCTTTCGGCTGGTGACATACTGGTGGCATGCAACGGCCTGCGCATTGGCAACAGCGCCAACTCGTTCAAGCAACTGCTTGCCGCGTATCAGCCCGGTGAGACGGTTCAACTCCAGGCATTTCGTGGTGACGTATTGCAAGCGCGCATGGTCAAGCTCGCAGCACCCGCTGCATCAACCTGCGAAATCAAGCCGCTCAAGGCAAGCTAACTGTGTCCACACCGGAATTGGTCAGCGATTACGCGACGCTGCTGTTATCCGACACCCCGCTGCTCGATGTGCGAGCACCGATTGAATTCGCACAGGGCTCGTTTCCGTGCGCTGTGAACCTGCCATTAATGAACGATACTGAACGCGAAGCTGTTGGCATTGCCTACAAGCAGCAGGGGCAAGACGCCGCGGTTGCACTTGGTCACCAGCTTGTCAGCGGTGCTTTGCGTGATGAACGCATCGCGAAATGGGCTGATTTCATGCAAAAAAATCCCGAGGGGGTGCTGTATTGTTTCCGCGGTGGTATGCGCTCACAAATCTCGCAGCATTGGCTCAAACAAGCTGGCCATGATCGCCCCCGGATTGCCGGTGGCTACAAAGCCATGCGCCAGTTTCTATTACAAAATCTAGAGACCGTTGTACAACGCAGCAGCTTTCTGGTTGTTGGCGGTCTGACAGGCTGCGGAAAAACAGATGTGATTCAAACGCTCGATGTCAAAATCGATCTTGAGGGTCTTGCACGTCATCGCGGTTCAAGCTTTGGCGGGCGAGCGCAGCGACAGCCTAGTCAAATAGATTTTGAGAATAGCTTGAGCATCGAGCTGCTCAAGCTATCACGGCAACAACACACGCTGATCGCGGTTGAAGACGAATCGCATTTGATCGGGCGTTGTGCAGTACCACTGACACTTAGACAAAAGACGCAGCAAAGTTCTCTTGTATGGGTCACAGCACCACTTGAGCAACGGGTTCGTCGTATACAACGCGACTACATCGAATCCTTGGCTAGGGACTATGTGGCTGAATACGGCGAAGCGAAGGGACTTGAGCTTTACCAGGCGCACCTCACCAAAAGCTTGCATAACTTGCACAAACGTCTAGGTCTTGAGCGGTATAGCCAACTGCAGCAGCACTTGAAAACTGCACTATCAAGGCAGATTTCATACGGAGAATTCGATGCCCACCGGGCATGGATTGAACCGCTCATGACCGATTACTACGACCCGATGTACCGCTATCAGCGACAGCAAAAGCAAAGTGCCGTGGTATTTGAGGGCAATGCCCAGGATGTAATCGCCTACCTCCAAGCGCAAGGACATTAAATTTGCAGGCGAAACCCTCGGCACTTGCGCACCTAACGATTTGAAGCAATGGTTTGAGGCTCAAGCGCCTAAAGCTGAAATCCCTGCGCGGCTGCCCTACAATTGGGCCTTGGCTTCATCTCCTAACACATCATGCCCACACGACGAATCATCTTCTCGCGCATCGCGCTAGACGCCAGCATTGGTATCTTGGAGCACGAACGTATTGCGACCCAACCGATCCATATCGACGCTGAAATTGAGGTTGATGTCAATCAGCCCGTTAATGACACTGACATCAACAGCGTGCTTGATTACCGCACGCTGCATGAATCCATTGTCAAAGAATGCACAAGTGGTCACGTCAACTTGCTCGAGACGCTGACTGATAACGTGGCCAATCGCCTGCTCACCACCTTTATCGAGACGCGTGAAGTGACGGTGCGCATCACCAAACCCTCAGCGTTTGCAGATTCAGCCGGTGTTGCGATTGAGGTCCACAAACAACGTAGCAGCTGATAGACCCGTTAGCCATGACTACCGTTCAAACGATCGCCATTCATCGTACTAGCAATCAAAAGATTGAACTCAATGCGAATAAGCTGCAAAAGCGCTTACTACGTGAAACGGGCAAAGCCATCGCCGATTATCAAATGATCGAAGAAGGCGACAAGGTGATGGTCTGCCTGTCCGGCGGCAAGGACTCATATGCATTACTGGACTTGTTGATGACCCTACAGCATCGCGCGCCGATTGCCTTCGATTTGGTTGCTGTTAACCTCGATCAAAAGCAGCCTGGTTTTCCAGAGGCTGTCTTACCAAACTACCTTTCGGCGCTTGGTGTGCCATTTCACATTGAACAACAAGACACCTACTCAATCGTCAAACGATTAATACCCGAGGGTAAGACGACATGTTCACTCTGTTCCCGCTTGCGTCGTGGCGTTCTATACCGGGTCGCCAGTGAGCTAGGGGCCACCAAGATCGCGCTTGGACACCATCGCGACGATATTTTGGCGACTTTCTTTTTGAACCTGTTTTATGCCGCGCGCCTGAAAGCCATGCCACCGAAATTAGTGTCCGACGATGGGCGCCACACGGTAATTCGGCCACTGGCATACGTCACCGAGGCAGACCTGATTAAGTTCGCCGAGGTTAAACAGTTTCCTATTATTCCCTGTAACCTGTGCGGCTCACAGGAGAACCTCAAGCGCCGTGAGGTCAGCGAAATGTTAAGAATGTGGGAGCGGCAACACCCACAACGTGTCTGGAATGCGTTTAATGCTTTGGCAACTGTTGTGCCGTCGCACCTAATGGATCGTGGGCTTTTCGATTTCGCTGGATTGAAGCCCGGTGGTAACGCTAATCCAGGCGGTGACCTGGCATTCGATCCCGAACCCCTTGCGACATCGCCTTCGGTCACCCAATTAGACGATTGACAGTGAGTTGGCAGTCACTTTGCCACCCGGTTGTTTCTTGAGATACGATCGACTCATTATCAAGCTCAAAGGGTAGATCGTGAACCCAAGAAACAAAGTGCTCGTCACAGGTGGCAGTGGCGGTATAGGTAGAGCTATCGCCAAACGCTTAACTGATGACGGCTACCGGATCGTTAATGTTGACTTGGTTGCCCCCAAAGCGCTCGAGCCAGGCGAAGAATTTGTCAATGTTGACCTGATGGATTGGGACGCTGCTGAAGCAACGCTACAAACAATTGCTACTCGCGGTGACGTTTTACGTGTCGTCAATAATGCGGGCTTTATTCGTCCGGCGTTACTTCAAGACACAAGCGTGGAAGATTTTGAGGCGGTAGTCCAATTGAATTTGCGCGCACCCTTGCTGGTGGCTCAGAGTTTTCTTCCGGCTATGCGACAAGCAAAGTTCGGTAGGATCGTGAACATCACCAGTCGATCGGCCTTGGGCAAAGAGCTGCGCACTGCCTACAGCGCCACAAAAGCTGGTCTGCTAGGCATGACACGCACATGGGCACTCGAAGAAGGCGCCAATGGGATAACCGTTAACGCCATCGGTCCAGGTCCAATCGCTACCGATCTATTTTTATCCGGTAATCCGCCCGACTCCCCAAAAACCAAACAAATTATCGATACGCTACCTGTTAAACGCATGGGCGAACCGGCAGACGTTGCACATGCGGTCGCCTCATTTCTAGATGATCGGGCGGGATTTATTACCGGACAGATTTTGTATGTTTGTGGCGGCATGACTGTGGGTCTAAGCCACACAGCCTAGAGCAACTTAGTCGAGCCCAGACCTCATTGCAGCTCAGACTTTAAGCCTTGCCAGCTCGCACGCGGCACCTCAACGCCAGCGAGCTCAAGCATCCTGGCCGCTGAGTGATCGACAAGCTCATCAATGGTCTTGGGCAGATGGTAAAAGGCGGGCAAAGGCGGAAACACGATCGCGCCCATTTCAGTGACCGCTGTCATATTGCGTAAGTGCGCAAGGTTAAATGGCGTCTCGCGCACCGCAAGCACCAATCTTCGACGCTCTTTGAGCGTGACATCTGCTGCACGCGTGATGAGGTTATCGGCTAAGCCAATTGCGATGGCCGCAAGTGTGCGCATCGAGCATGGCACTACCACCATGCCCGTGGTGGCAAACGAACCACTGGCCAAGGTGGCACCCACATCCCGGATGTTGTAGACGCGGTCTGCCAATGAGTGTATCTGCTGGCGGCTTAAACCAAGCTCATGACGTACGTTCAGCACCCCCGACGCCGACACCACCAGGTGTGTCTCGACGTCTTGAACAGCACGCGCCATCTCAAGCAAGCGAATGGCGTATGCCGAACCCGTGGCACCCGTAATACCTACGACGAGCCTGCGAGTTTCGCTCACGAGGTGGCGCCCGCTTCCTGAAGAAGTTTTTTAAGTTCGCCGCTTTGATCCATCTCACCCATGATGTCACAGCCACCAATGAATTCGCCGTTTACATATAGTTGTGGAATGGTCGGCCATTGTGAGAAAGTCTTAATTCCCTGGCGGACTTCATCGTCCTCGAGCACGTTAACCGTCACAAGCTTGGTCACACCACTTTCGCGTAACAGCTGTATGGCTCGCCCCGAGAAGCCGCACTGTGGAAACTGTGCAGTACCTTTCATAAACAATACGACTGGATTGTTCGTCACGGTTTCTTTAATGAAAGTTTGAGCGTCTGACATGGCTCTGATTCCTTAGATTCGATTTGACAAATCAGTAATATGGCCGGTTCAAAATACCAGCATTTCACCCATTATATGAACCCATCGTCACCCGTGGGTGGCCAGCCAGGTCCTGTATGGTTTTTACATTCAAAAACCCCGCATTCAGTAATAGCTGCTTAACCGCATTAGCCTGAGTAAAACCGTGCTCCAGACACAGCACACCCTTTGACGCTAAAAACGCGGGAGCGCCGCTGGCCAAAAAACGATAAGCTGCTAACCCATCCGATTCATCAGTTAGCGCATTCCTTGGTTCAAACCGCAGATCACCCTGAACCAGGTGAGGGTCGCCCGCAGCAATATACGGTGGATTAGACACAACCAAATCGAACTGCTCGTCTGCTTGATCCAGCGCTGCAAACCAAGACCCGGCCGCAAACTTGACATTAACACCGTGTCTGACAGCATTGCGCTGAGCCAGAATAAGCGCCTCTTGGCTAACATCCGTTGCACAAACCCTGGCATCAGGCCGTGCATGCGCAATCGCCACCGCGATGGCTCCGCTACCAGTGCCGAGATCGAGCACCCGCGGCGCCTGAAGATCATCCATCCATTTCAAGGCGGTTTCGACCAGCAACTCTGTTTCCGGTCGCGGGATAAGCACAGCGGGACTGACCTCAAACGGTAATCCCATAAACTCACGTACACCGACCAGATACGCCATAGGCTCACCCATCAGTCGACGCTGACAAAGCCCATCAAACCTATCGAACTCGTCACCCGAGAGTAAATATTCGTCGTGCGCAATCAGCCACACACGTGGCTGCTCAAGCACATACTCAAGTAACATCTGCGCCTCCAGCCGTGGTAAGCCTGCCTGCATAACGGCATTGGCCAGACAATCTTTTACCGTGAACCGTTCAGGCCGCATCTGCCAAGGCTGCCAATTGGTTAGCTTGATGCTCAGCAATCAGTGCGCCAGTCAATTCGTCTAGATCACCCTCCATAATCGCTTGCAATTTGTAGAGTGTCAGATTGATTCGATGATCGGTCATGCGACCCTGAGGAAAGTTGTATGTGCGAATACGCTCTGATCGATCCCCTGAACCCACGAGACTTTTACGTTCGGCCGCTTCTTTGCTTTGCTGCTCGCGCAGCTGCTGGTCTTTGAGCCTGGCCGCCAAAACTTGCATCGCCTTGTCCCGGTTGCGATGCTGAGATCGATCATCCTGGCACTCGACGACAATACCCGAGGGTAAATGAGTAATACGGACCGCAGAGTCGGTTTTGTTGATGTGCTGGCCACCTGCGCCACTTGCTCTGAATGTATCGATTCGCAAATCCGACGGGGAAATGTTGATCTCTGTCTGCGCATCGGCCTCTGGCATAACGGCCACCGTGCAAGCTGATGTGTGAATACGGCCCTGAGACTCAGTCTCCGGCACACGCTGAACGCGATGGGCACCTGACTCAAATTTGAGCTGCCCGTAGACACCTTCACCCTCGATGCGAACAATCACTTCTTTATAGCCGCCGAGCTCCGAAGGGCTTTCAGACATGAGCTCTACACGCCAACCTTTTTGCTCAGCGTAACGCGTGTACATGCGCAATAAATCGCCGCAGAACAGGGCACTTTCATCGCCCCCCGTGCCGGCGCGAATCTCTAGAAAGACGCTGCGAGAATCATCCGGATCTTTTGGCAATAACAGAATCTGCAGCTCATCTTGCAACGTCTCGATGCGCTCTTTGCAATGCTGCATTTCCTCGCTGGCCATCTCCTTCATATCCGGGTCACTCATCAGCTCTTTGGCCTGCTGATAACCATCCTCTGCACGCACCAACTCACCAAACGCGGTAGCGACCGGTTCCAATTCAGACCGCTCGCGCGACAGTGCCGTAAAACGCTTCATTTCTTGTCCAGTTTCGGGTTCGGACAAAATGGCGTCAATTTCTTCAAGCCTATTGGCTAGTTGCTCTAGGCGAGAACGCATGGAGGGTTTCATGACAACTCACTACAAAATAGGTTACGGAAAACGATACGGCGCAGTCGAAACGGCAAACAGTCATGGCACTCGAGCCAAGTGAGGCCCGAGGCAGTTCCAGACAGCTTCGCTAACGACGGGTATCGCGAGAGGGGAACAAGCGGGGAAGCCAGCCAAGCAACTGGGCACGCTCAGCTTCCTCGCTCTGATGAATGGCCGCTAAGGTGCCGTGAAGATATTTTTGTGTCAAAGAATGAGCGAGTTGCTCCATCACAGCCTCAGGCGACTCACCTTTGGCCAATGCGCGTTTGGCGCGTTCAAGCTCATGCGCCTGCACGGCCTGGGCGCCGGCTTGCAGGCCCTGAATGATCGGCACAGTTGAACGCAGCTGCAACCAATGCATGAAGCTGCGCACGCGAGCATCAATGATCGCTTCAGCTTGCACGACAGCCGCCTGACGAGCCTCGGCGCCAGACTGCACTACCGCACCGAGATCATCAACTGAATAAAGATAAATGTCGTCTAACCGCCCAACTTCAGGTTCAATGTCACGCGGCACTGCCAAGTCCACCATGACCATAGGCAAACGGCGACGCTTTCGAGTGGCACGCTCAACCAATCCCAAACCCAGAATGGGCAAAGTACTGGCCGTACAGGAGACCACCACGTCATAATCTGCCAAACGGTCGGGCAAATCTGCCAGACGCATCGATGAAGCATCAAAACGCGTGGCGAGCAAATCAGCGCGCTCAAGCGTGCGATTGGCCACGGTCATCATCTGCGGCTGCTTGGCCGCAAAGTGTGTGGCACAGAGCTCGATCATCTCCCCTGCACCGATAAAAAGAATCTTGGTCTCTGAGAGGTTGCCAAACACCCGTTCGGCCAACCGAACGGCAGCAGCAGCCAGTGAGACCGATTGTTCACCAATTGCTGTGGTGGTCCGCACTTCTTTAGCGACAGAGAAAGTACGCTGAAACAACTGGTGCAATAGCGTGCCAAGGGCCCCTGCTTCTTCTGCCGTGCGAACTGCGCCTTTCATTTGGCCCAGAATTTGCGGCTCACCGAGCACCATCGAATCCAAGCCACTGGCCACACGAAAGGCGTGCCTGACTGCCTGATCCTGATCATGCAAATACAGGTGCGGCGCTAACGAGGAGTGTTCAAGCTGGCGAAAATCAGCTAGCCACTGCGGCAGGCTCTGCGCCACATGCCGGTCAGCCGCACAGTACAGCTCAGTTCGATTACAGGTCGAGAGCACCGCCGCTTCCTGAACCGAGCTACCAAACGCAGCCCTCAGCGACTCGAGCGCCGGCTTAACCAATTCATCTGAAAGTGACACGCGCTCACGCAGCGCCACAGGGGCGGAGACGTGATTTAGGCCAAGCGTGTAAACACCGACAGACATTTGGGCAATGCAACTAAAAATTGATTGGGGTCAAACGGATTATAGGACGCTACCGCGCTGAACGCCATTGTCCTGAACGCTCGCTTAACTCTTAAAGCCTTAGCCATTGATCTGAATCAAATGCGCAGGCGGCATCAAATCGGCTCAAACAACAACGAAGGCAATGGTCACCATCAAGCTCGCTCACGGAGGCCAAAAGTCAAAAGGCGAAATTTGGTGTATCATCTTGCGTTCCTTGGCCCGGTAGCTCAGTCGGTAGAGCAGAGGACTGAAAATCCTTGTGTCGGCAGTTCGATTCTGCCCTGGGCCACCAAGGTTTGAAGCCCCAGCGTTATGCGCTGGGGCTTCGTCGTTTGGGGGTCAAGTAACTGGTTTGAGGTGACAACTGGGACTTTGCCAGAGTCACTTGTGCTTCGACTATCAATTGGAATAACATCAATTCACATAGAGAAACGGCTGCCCTACGGGCGACATATAACAGGGGGCATCGACCTCCGGCCTGTTCGGCGGCCAACTTTTATGCAAAGTTACGCAATACTTATTGATGGCGGATTCGCCAAAAGAAAACTTGGCTCCAACAAACGCCACGCATCGGCAGCCGATTTTGATAGGCTGGTAGCCGCAATAAAGGCAGCACCACCCCTTTTCGGAAAGCAGCTCCATCGGATTTATTACTATGACTCGCTACCGCTGGAAACCGCTCATGAACAACCATTAAACGGAGGCATCGTCCGTTTCGGAGATAGTCCGGTAGCCGCGCGATCGAGGCAACTCTTTGACCAACTATCTCAGCAACCGTTTACCGCCCTAAGGCTGGGAGAGTTGTCTTTTGACGGCTGGCGAATCAGCAACAAAAGCCTGAACAGAGTTGACACATCCGAAATAACCGTAGCTAGCACCGACCTCCTGCCGCAGATCTCACAGAAAGGTGTTGATATGCGCATCGGGATGGACATTGCTGCGTTGACCCTAAAGAAACATGTACAGGTTATTGTGCTCGTGTCTGGTGACAGCGATTTTGTACCGGCGATGAAATTTGCCAGACGTGAAGGAGCTCTCGTATTTTTGGTACCGCTTGGGCAGAAGGTAAAAACATCCATGCTTGAACACAGCGATCTGACGTTATCAATCGATCAAACGCCGGTGGTAACCGAGCGCACGCTCAACAAGTCACCTTCGGTGGTCAATAACGCGAAAGCAGAACTCCATGAAATATCAATGTGAAAGCAGAAGCCCCTTCGGATTTCCATCGTGAGCAGGCTGACCTGATTGACCACGCCACCCTATGTATCTACAATGTAGAAACATAGGAGGTCAAAATGCAAGCAACCATCAAGAAATGGGGAAACAGCCCTGCACTACGGATTTCAAGTTCGATCATGGAACAAGCTCAGCTGACAGTTAATCAGGCGGTCAATATCAATGTTCTGAAGGGAAAAGTCATCATCGAACCTATCGCACCTAAAAATACTCGTCTGGATGAGTTGCTGGCTGGAATTACTCCAGAGAATATCCACGACGAGGAAAGTTTTGGCCAGCCTGTCGGGAAGGAGATTCTCTAGTGCCTAAGTCTTACATTCCCGATGCGGGGGATATTGTGTGGCTTGAGTTTGACCCTCAAGCAGGCCGAGAGCAGGCTGGGCACCGACCTGCTTTGGTACTTAGCCCGGCGAGCTACAACGACAAAGTGAGTCTGGCAGTATGTTGCCCACTTTCAACAAAAGTAAAGGGCTACCCGTTTGAGGTTGAAGTTGAAACCGGCAAAAAGACCAGCGTCGTGCTCTCGGATCAGGTCAAATCGCTAGACTGGCGTGAGCGTAAAGCAAAATTTAAATCCAAAATTTCTTCAGCTCAATTGAGGCAAGTGCGTGAGAACATAAAAGCTCTACTTTGCATCTCTTGATCCACAACAAGGACTGAAAATCCTTGTGTCGGCAGTTCGATTCTGCCCTAGGCCACCAAGGTTTCGCGCCCAACCGCTCTCGGTTGGGCGTTTTCTTTTTGCGGCCCCACAATCTGCGCGGGGCGCGCGCCGGTTCTACGTGTGTCGACAAGTGCGTGCAATTTGGCTATTCGGCCAGTTTGTAGTTAACTTTTGCTCTCTGTTCTCAAAAAATTTCCAAAGTATTGTTTAAATCAACACACGTAAAGTGATCAGGAAAT
Source organism: Orrella daihaiensis (assembly GCF_022811525.1). Classification (NCBI taxonomy): domain Bacteria; kingdom Pseudomonadati; phylum Pseudomonadota; class Betaproteobacteria; order Burkholderiales; family Alcaligenaceae; genus Orrella; species Orrella daihaiensis. Next base: position 2,677,745 of record NZ_CP063982.1, read on the forward strand.
CGATCTATTGCACTTGTGTCTACGGGGTCAGTTTGTTCGATCCGAAGCTCTGCGCGCAAGCGAAAGCAAATTGTTCTGTGCCCTTCGATCTGCCAAAACACCACAGAATGCAAAACATCTAGCTCAGCTTGGCGTTTTCAAACGCCTCAATTCGCAAAGTGGCTAGCGTTTGATGTACACTATCACTACGACTCACCCTTTGACCGTCTGGTTTGGCCAGATGCTCTTTGGGCGACAGGCCGCCTTCTGGCGGCTTTGTCATTTCTGGAGATGGCTTTTTGAGAACTGTTGTTTATGTTGATGGCTACAACCTGTACTACGGATTACTGAGAAGGACCAAACTCAAATGGCTAGATCTTTTTGCATTATTTCGAGACCATGTGCTTGATAGCAGCACCGATCTCGTCCAAGTTCGCTACTACACTGCACCCGTGCTGGGCAGGATGTGTGACAGCGCAGAATCACCGCAACGTCAGCGACGTTACTTGCAAGCACTTCGCAAGATGTACCCAGAAAGAATTGCCGTTGTAGAAGGCAAAATTCTCGCCAGCACCCCCTATCAACGCCTCGTCAAACCAATTGACAACGCGTCACACCTGAAGCTGGTACAAGTCTATGATTTCAATGAAAAGAAAACCGACGTCAACCTTGCTGCTGACTTGATTACAGGAGCATGGACAGGCGCCTACGAACAGGCTGTTGTGTGTAGCAACGACACCGACCTTGAGGCCGCTCTCGCAGCAGTACGTAATTACCACCATGACATCCGGTTGGGATTGGTTGCGCCGATTCCGGGGCACGATCACCGCAGAATTTCAACGGACCTCTCAAAGCACGCTCATTGGTCAAAACCGCTAAGCCCCGTGCATCTGCAAGCTGCACAATTGCCAGACCGTATTCCGCACTCAACGTTACGAAAGCCGGAGAGCTGGTGATAGCAGCATGAAACACCGAATGAACCATGAGTGCTGTTTTTTTATGCGGGACAGACTGGACATCGCAACGAAATCAAACGAAGAGATAGTCGCAAGATGTACCCAGAAAGAATTGCCGTTGTAGAAGGCAAAATTCTCGCCAGCACCCCCTATCAACGCCTCGTCAAACCAATTGACAACGCGTCACACCTGAAGCTGGTACAAGTCTATGATTTCAATGAAAAGAAAACCGACGTCAACCTTGCTGCTGACTTGATTACAGGAGCATGGACAGGCGCCTACGAACAGGCTGTTGTGTGTAGCAACGACACCGACCTTGAGGCCGCTCTCGCAGCAGTACGTAATTACCACCATGACATCCGGTTGGGATTGGTTGCGCCGATTCCGGGGCACGATCACCGCAGAATTTCAACGGACCTCTCAAAGCACGCTCATTGGTCAAAACCGCTAAGCCCCGTGCATCTGCAAGCTGCACAATTGCCAGACCGTATTCCGCACTCAACGTTACGAAAGCCGGAGAGCTGGTGATAGCAGCATGAAACACCGAATGAACCATGAGTGCTGTTTTTTTATGCGGGACAGACTGGACATCGCAACGAAATCAAACGAAGAGATAGTCTAATCAGGCGAAATCTAGATCGCCACCAAGACACGGGAGAGATAACTGCCAATATCAATGACTGCCTGTTCCTGACTCTTCCTTAGCATAGTCGCCCCCTAACCCCACCAATCGCTCACATCCAAGTAAGACAAGTATCGAAATTGTTTCTTTTGCACCACCAAAGTTTCGCGCCCAACCGCTCTCGGTTGGGCGTTTTGTTGTCGGGGACCTCTAATTCGCTCGACCCCTGCCAATTCTGCGTGTGTCGACAAGTGCGTGCAATTTGGCTATTCGGCCAGTTTGTCGTTTGATTTTGCTCTCTGTTCTCAAAAAAGTTATCAAAACTGCTTTAACTCAACACACGCAGAATGTCCGTGCAGTCAAATGGTTACACATGTGTGCGAAAGGTGGGTTTGTATCGCTCCTGGCCAGCGTATAAGGCAAGACTGACTTTGTGGCATCCAGTAAAATTGCCGAATCTGAGCGCAAAAGCGCTTTTTTCCGTAGAAATGAGAAGCCGTTTGGGGATTGTGACCCCAGACGGCTTCGTCGTTATTCGAGATCGATAGTTGCAAAAGTTAGTTGCTGCACCACTAGACTGCATCACTAAATTCCCGTGTTAATAACAAATTTGTTATTATTATGTCTGACCAATATCAGATTGAGTATTACAGCGACAGCGTGCAGATGGACATTCTCAACTTGCCTGACAAGTTGGCTGCACGCTACATATTTTTGACTCGCCGGATGCTGGCCATAGGACCAAATCTTGGTGAGCCACATACCAAGGCGATCAAAGATGGTTTGTTTGAGCTACGCCTGAAAGGATCAGAAGGTATTGCCAGAATTTTTTACTGTACGTTAGTTGGGAAACGGATAGTAATGTTGCACAGTTTCATTAAAAAGACTGGTCGAATCCCTTCGCGGGAATTAGAGACCGCAATGAACCGTTTGAAGGAGCGTAAACGTGAGAAAACATGATGATGTTGTAAAGGCACTGATGAGTCGGCAAGGCGTGAAAGCCGAACTCGAGCGAATCGAACACGAAGAAGGCGAGCTATTAGACGCCCTGCTTAAAGCCAGGCAAGACGCTGGACTGACACAAGCCGAGCTTGCCAAACGCATGGGCACCCAAGCACCCGCTGTGGCACGACTAGAACGCTCACTAGCCACTGGCAGACATTCCCCCTCGCTGGCCACGTTGCGACGTTATTTAAAAGCTTGCGGTCGGAGTCTGGAGTTGCGGGTAAGCTAATTTGCCCTTTTGACTCATCAGCCATCGAACTAGTATTGCTTGCGATGCTGCCTACCCACACTGGAGCGCAGCCAAGTAAGACAAGTATTGAAATTGTTTCTTTTGCACCACCAAGAACGGCGTCACATCAATTGGTAGCGGGGTACATATTTTGATCGAAGGTCCAGTTAAGATCTGGTGCATATATTTCCTGGTAACTAGTTTGGATATATAGCCGCCGCTAAGACCCGACATGATCGATTTCCCTTCCCTTTTGGCTTTTGTAGCGGCTGCTACGATTCTGGCATTGACCCCCGGCGTGGACACTGCCATTGTCTTGAATACAGCAGTCAGCCAAGGTAGACAACCTGCACTGATGGCAGCGCTGGGAATTTGCTTGGGATGTTTGCTGTGGGGTACAGCAGTCTCTTTCGGTCTCGGTGCTGTGATCGCAGCGTCCGAGGCGGCTTATACAACGCTGAAATATGCCGGTGCACTCTATCTCTTGTGGCTGGGCATCAGACTATTGTTTAGACCCTACAGCCCCAGTTTGTCGCATGCCTCAGTTGAACACGATTTCTCAAGCTCGCGGGCTTTTGGCAAGGGTCTGATGGTCAATGTCCTCAATCCCAAGATTGGCATTTTCTACGTTACCTTTTTGCCACAATTCGTTCCCAACGGCACCGAAGTTGCTGCCTATTCGCTGGGGCTGGCAGCTATTCATGTGATGGTGTCGATGTTGTGGTTTTGTGCCCTGATTGTGGCGACTGTCCCTCTGGAACGTTTTTTGAAGCGACCCTCAATATTGAAGACCCTAGATCGCATCACCGGGAGCATCTTTGTAATCTTCGCATTCAGACTGACCGCTTGATTTAACCCCCACAGACCAACTGCGCACAATTTTGTGGCGATTAATTTTGCGTGCCGCTGAACTGCGCAGAGCAATAAACTTCTTCTATTGTTTGGTTTTAATGAATTAATTTTACACATCAAGCTCTGGATGGCATCCTCGTGGTTATGTGTCAGCTACGAGGGTCGTCATGACCAAGTTCATAAGCACTAATGCTTTTACGATCAAAAAAACGGTCTCTTACTATTTCACGCACATCACAGTGGCGGCTGCAGTAGCCTACGCAGTCACCGGCAGTTGGGTCGCGGCCGTGACGCTCAGCCTGCTTGAACCCACGGTTCAAACAATCGTTTATTTTTTCCATGAAAAAATCTGGTCGCGCTACGACCGCAAGAAATTGACTGGCACAGACACTGCACTGGCTGGCAACACTGATTCGAATTAAGGCAAGGCTCTCCACCCGGGGTATTCACCCCTCACGGCTTCTTCCGGGGGCATCTTGGTGGCTGCTTTAGTTGTAAATGTAAGTATTTTTTACACGACAACATCACAAAGCATCACTACACTTCACGAGGCAGCCGGTATGCACTGAGTCGGATGCTTTGGATCCGTAACCAATGGGAGAGCAGCCGTGTCGCGTCGTGAATTTTTAAAGTCATCTTCTATCGCCGTTTCCTCGCTTGTTGGCGCAAGCAGTGTTATCCCTGAGGCAGCATACGCGTCATCAATCCCAGCAGCCAGCACTTACGCAGACAAAGCAAATGCTATTTCGGAGAAACTGTTTGCGGATGACGGTTTAGCAATCCCGATCGCCACCAAGCCAACGGTATCTCCATTAGCCAAAGGGCTAGATCGCACTCTGGTTCTAGGCGGTGGTGGCGAGTATTACATCGCTTGGTATTGCGGTTTCTTTCATGGCTTGCTTGAAGCAGGGCTCGATATGGCGCAACTGCCAGGGATGGTTGTGGGCACCTCCGCCGGCTCCTATATGGGCTCCTCCTTGCTATCGGGGCATTTCACACGCCTACGCAATGAAATGGATTTCTTTGGTGAATTCCCAAAGATTTTTGCAAAGTTAGCGCCAGTCACTAGCCCCAATATCAGCCAAAAACGCGCGATGGAAATCAACATGGCGGCAACAGATGGCAGCATTGAGACCCGGCAGATCCTTGGCCGTGCTGCACTTGCAGCGAACAATCATCTAAACGGCCCAAGGGTAGAGGCACTTGCAGCACTTCTCACCGGTGACAGCAAAACCGACTGGCCGACACCAAGGATGTATACGACTGGCATCGACTGCTACACCGGAGAACGTTTAGTTGTTAGTCAAGCAAGCGCAAAAAGAAACAACATTGCGCTTGCTCATGCTGTCGCAGCGAGCAGCTCACTGCCAGGCATCGTCGGCCCAACTCTGATTGGACAACGCTATTGCATGGATGGCGGCATGTGCTCCAATCCGGCACACGTTGACCTGGTTGCTGGATCAAAGCGGGCATTGGTTATCTCATTAACTGATGGTGTCACTGGCCCCATCCTCACCAAAATCCCGCATCCCATGGCTCAAAACATCGCAGATGTCCGCGCCACAGGCACCAAAGTAAAGTGGATAGTCGCTGGGGCCCCGTCCGGTATTAGCCTCACCGACCCTCGAGAGATCGCACCGGCAATCAAAGCCGGCTATGAGCGGGCAAAGAAAGAAGCGGATGAGATCAAGTCCTTTTGGATGTAACGTCGCATTGGTTTGGTGATTCTAGATACCGACACCTTATTGGAGCTTCCGAAGGCTGATTACCCGTTGACCCCTATGCGTCTAGCACCAGGTCGCCAATGGGCCTAGGCTGCGACAATCAATCTGAAATGACTGCTTCTTTAGTCATGCAAACCTGCTAATCTCAGATCAATGAAATCGTGCCCCACAAAACTTAGGGTGTTGGCAGTTGTTACGACCGCATGCCTGTTATCAACTGCTCCTGTGCATACAAGCGCTCAGCTTTCGCTATATGGTGCAGCTGACGTTGGAATCAGCTATGTCCGCACATCACAAAACGGTGCTACGGAAAATCGCTTGGGCATGGATTCGAGCGTACTTGACGATTCGATGATCGGGTTTAAAGGAAGAGACAGGCTTAATCACGATTGGACCGCGACCTTTAACCTTGCTACCGAAATTAACTTATATAACGGCAATATCTCGTACACAGAGTTTTTTGGGATTGAATCAACGCTCGGTCTGACCAGACGCCATTGGGGGTCATTCAAATTCGGGCGCCAACAAACCGCTTCAACCAATTTCTTTACCGCCATTGACCCCATGGGATTGAGCTTTGGCCAAGCCAACATGGGTACTTCCTTTACTGCCATCAATACCCAGATATACAACAACCTTGCGCAGATTACGTCAGATAACTGGAAGGGATTTCAGTTTTCTGTTGGATACTCGTTCGATACCGGAGAGACAGCTTTATACGAAGGCAGTGGAACAAATAACCCCATTCCATCAACGAATGGGTTTAACACGACCGACAAAATGCGTGCACTAACTAGCGCCATTCAGTATGAAAACGGTCCTTTGCTAGTGGTGGCCTCTTATGATCGAGCCTACCCGAGTAAAAGCATCGGATCGCCAAGTATCTCGGGCCAACCGCAACCCAATCCCACGACTGCCAATCCTCAAGCTTGGTACGTCGGACTTGCTTATACATTACACAAGGTAGTCCTTTCAGCTGCCTGGGGGCGAGGCATTAATGGCGCATTCTCAGGCAGTGGTCCAGGCAATGACATTGATGGCAGCCGCCTTGCCTCCCTGGCAGGAGACGCCGATATGCTCTTTAGCCCTGGGTTTAATCAAAATGCTTATTTGCTCGGGTTTAGCTGGGCAATCGATGACCGAACCCAACTCATGGCCTCCTGGCAAATGCTACAGCCGACCGGCCAGCTCGCCAGCATGCCGGGCGTGAGTACACAACAAATTCTTGGCGCCGCATTGACTTACAACCTGTCACCGCGGACCACTGCATACGTTTGGGCCTCATACGGTCAGAACTTTGAGATGGCGTCTGGGGCCCAAGCGTCTGTGATAGGCACTGGCATACAGACATTGTTCTAAACCCAATAGCTTTGTATCGCTCAGAGACCGCTGCATTGAGATCATCGCACTTGATAGTGAGCCGGTTGTTTATGAGTCTGGGCTCGCAGTGCTTACTGCAGCGCGTCAGGCTATTGTGTGGTTTGCCGATCTAGACAACTGATAACGCCCCCTAACATCCGAGATAAAACGTCTGGCGGCCAACGATAGGCGTCGATCCTTACGCCACACCAATTGCCACTGACGTTTGATCGGGAAACCCGTAACAGGCAAAATCGCTACACCATCCTTGGTCGGGTCTGCGGCCAGTGCATGTAGTGAAACAACGGCCAATCCTAAGCCCGCAGCCACTGCGTGTTTGATCGCTTCGTTACTACCGAGCGTGGCGCGGACATTCAGATCCAGACCATATTGCTTGAAGTAAGCTTGCGTGGTCAGGCGGGTGCCCGAGCCTTTCTCGCGCATCAACATCGGCACCCCATCTAAAACCTGTCGGGTTAATCGGCTTTTTTTACTCCATGGGTGATCCTTTGGACCAATCAACACAAGCGGGTTTTGCATAACTGGCAAGGTCTCAAGCGGCAACTGTTGTGGTGGCATCATCATGACAGCCAACTCGATTTCGTCGTTGGTCAAGTACCTCACCACTGCATCTCGATTTTCTACTGCCAATTCGATCTCGATGCCTGGGTGGTCCGCCGTGTAATCTGAAAGCCACTGCGCAATGAAGTACTCAGTCGTTGTGACACCGGCAATCTTTAGTGTCCCCCGCTCCAATCCATGCACGGCCTGCAACTCTTCTTCAAATTGCTGCCATCTCACAAAGATGTCAAGCACTGTTTGACGCAATAACCCAGCAATCTCAGTTGGACGAATACCACGGCCAATCGGCTCGAGCAATTCGGTATCAAGTGAGGCTTGTAGATCTTGTATCTGTGTCGATACGGTTGGCTGAGTCAGATGTAATTCCTGAGCCGCGCGTGTAACTGAGCCAAGTCGCACCACAGCTTCGAGTGTGCGTAGCTGATTGAAGGTAACCCTGGGCGCTCGAATCTTATTCATAGATATAAATCTATCATAAATATCCATATTTATTATTTTTATTTAATCATTGGTCAGTTCAAAATTCAGTCCTGAAAGACTTTGGACATCAATAAATATTGGATACGCACATGGATAACCTTACCGCTATCACGGTCGCCCGCGGAGATGGCATCGGCCCTGAAATCATGGATGCCACACTCGCCGTATTAGATGCTGCTGGGGCGCGCATTAAACCTGAATTCATTGAAATCGGAGAAAGTCAGTACCTTGCTGGATACAGTTCAGGGATTTCACAACAAGCATGGGACAGCCTGCGGCGCACCAAAGTGTTTCTCAAAGCACCTATCACGACGCCTCAAGGTGGAGGGTTTAAAAGCCTTAATGTCACAATCAGAAAAACGCTTGGTCTATACGCCAACATACGGCCGTGCGTCAGCTACGCTCCATTCGTGCAAACTCTGCATCCCAAAATGGATGTTGTGATTGTTAGAGAAAACGAAGAAGATTTATATGCGGGTATTGAGCATCGGCAAACTGATGATGTGTATCAGTGTTTGAAACTCATCACCCGTCCTGGCTGCGAACGCATCATTCGCTACGCCTTCGAATACGCGCAAAACCATGGTCGTCAACATGTCACTTGCATGACCAAAGACAATATCATGAAGATGACAGACGGCTTATTTCATAAAGTATTCGACGAAATAGCCAAACAGTACCCTGCGATTACCACCCATCACATGATTATTGATATCGGAGCAGCGCGACTCGCAACACGTCCTGAGCAATTTGATGTGATTGTCACGCCGAACCTGTATGGCGACATTATTTCCGATATCGCAGCTGAGCTAACCGGCTCCGTCGGTTTAGCCCCTAGCGCCAACATTGGCGAACATTGCGCTATGTTTGAAGCAATCCATGGCAGTGCGCCAGACATCGCTGGCCAAGGCATCGCTAACCCGTCTGGATTATTACTGGCCTCGGTGTTAATGCTTGTTCATATTGGACAGCCAGCAGTCGCGCAAGCCATACACAATGCTTGGCTCTGTGCGATTGAGGATGGTATTCATAGTGCAGAGTTGCATCACGCACAAAGCCAACGTATTGCGGTCGGCACTCAGGCTTTTGCGCAAGCCGTTATCGATCGTCTCGGGCAACAGCCCAAGCACTTTACCCCGGTTTATTACTCGGGCAGTCCAGCAAGCAACGGATCGGAAACAACCGTAAGCGCAAATAGCTCACCGAGCGAGCTGCTATTTAAATCACCCAAGGCAGATAAAAAAATGGTGGGTGTAGATGTATTTGTGCACGCATCTGATACGAGCGCTGACTTTCTAGCCGGGCAGCTCAGTGCATTGACCACATCGGCTTTTGAGCTGCAGATGATCACCAACCGTGGTGTCAAAGTTTGGCCAGCTGGCTTTGCGGAGACATTTTGCACCGATCACTGGCGTTGCCGTTTTGCCGCACCTGGCACTAACACGATCACCCATACGGACATTATTCACTTGTTAGAAGCACTCACTGCGCGCGGGATTGACGTCATCAAAACAGAAAATTTGTGCACCTTCGATGGCGAGCGTGGTTACGCCCTTGGGCAGGGGCAATGACCAACGCAATCGCCAGACATTACGGTCAAATCGTCAGGCCGCCGTGGCCTGACGTACTGCTTGCTCCCAGCGGCGCATGCGCTCTTGAGCCTGCCCGCTAGGCAGCGTCGGATGGAACGTACGATCAACCCGCCATTGACCACTCAAGTCCTGCAGGTTTTTATAGACGCCAGACTGTAAGCCCGCCAAATATGCAGCACCGAGTGCAGTGGTTTCGATGACTGCCGGACGCACCACAGGTATTCCAAGCAGGTCCGCCTGTATTTGCATTAAGAGGTCATTGACGCAGGCACCACCGTCGACCCGCAGCTCACTAACAGGCACACCACCTGCAGCAACCACATCACGATTCATGGCCTGTAACAATGCCGCGCTTTGAAATGCGATGCTTTCGAGGGCTGCTCGGGCAATATGCGCAACGGTGGTACCCCGTGTCAGACCAACGATGGTACCTCTGGCATCAGGGGCCCAATAGGGTGCACCGAGCCCCGTAAAAGCAGGCACGAACATTACCCCGCCTGAGTCCGGAACGCTTTCAGCCAGAGGTTGTACCTCAGTGCTTGAGGTAATTGCACGTAAACCGTCCCGCAGCCACTGTACGACCGCACCACCTATAAAGATGCTTCCTTCGAGTGCGAACCTTGTCACATCATCTGGTTGAGCAGCAGCTGTCGTGATCAAGCCATTGGCACTTTGTTGAAATTGGTGACCAGTATGCATCAGCATGAAACAACCCGTACCGTATGTGTTTTTAGCCATACCCGGCTCAAAACAAGCCTGCCCAAATAGCGCGCTTTGCTGATCTCCCGCTACACCACCGATTGGAATACTCTGACCAAATACCGACGCGTCGGTTTCCCCAAACGCCGCACTTGATGACAAAACTTGTGGCAAAACCGATGATGGGATATTCAGCATCTCCAGGATCTTGTGGTCCCAGTCATTGCGCTGGATATTAAACATCATCGTGCGCGATGCGTTACTGACATCCGTGGCATGGCTTGCACCACCAGTCAATTGCCAGATCAGCCAGCTATCAACGGTGCCAAACGCAAGATCCCCCTTTTGAGCAAGCGCTCTGGCTTGCGGCACATGCTCTAGAATCCAGTGCAACTTGGTTGCTGAAAAGTAGGCATCAATCAATAGCCCTGTACTTTGCGCCACGTATGCCCCGAGGTTTTGTTGGCGAAGTTCGGCGCAAGTTGGTTCGGCTCGACGGTCTTGCCAGACAATGGCGTTGTAGATGGGCTCACCCGTTTGTCGATTCCAGACAATCGTGGTTTCACGCTGGTTGGTAATACCAATTGCAGCAATATCCTTAGCGGTCAATTTGGCTTTGGCGAGAGCCTCAAGCGCGGTATCACGTTGCGTCGACCAGATTTCGCGGGGATCGTGCTCAACCCAACCAGGCTTGGGGAAGATCTGTCTAAACTCGCGCTGAGCCATGCCAACCATCTTGCCACTGGCATCAAAGATTATGCTGCGAGAACTTGACGTACCTTGATCCAATGCCAGGATAAAACTCACAACGCCCCCTTGTTTATCGGATGCCCAGGCTAGATTGCTTGCCATGTCTGATGAGTCTAGCTGATAAACGACTAGAATGAGACGAAACTTATGGCTGCATTACGCTGCCTAATTACAACGGACACCACAACGTCTCACATGATACGCACGGCACAATGGAATCAGGCCAATCAGACTGATCTCTACGACATCACCATCATTGGTGGGGGCGCAACCGGACTTGGGGTGGCACTCGATGCTGCCTTGCGTGGTTTCAGCGTGCTGCTACTGGAGTCGCACGACTTCGGTGGCGGGACTTCTTCTCGCTCGACCAAACTGTTGCATGGTGGTGTCCGGTATTTGGCGCAGGGCAATATCTCACTTGTGCGTGAGGCACTCGCTGAACGCACAACTGTCTTGCATATCGCGCCGCACCTGGCTCAGCCACTGCCATTTGTGATGCCTTCTTATCAGTGGTGGCAAACACCGTTTTACGGCATGGGCTTAAAGGCTTACGATTTGCTTGCTGGCAAAGCTGGCTTAGGATCAACGCAATTGCTTAGCAGCCGTGAGGTTAAAGCCGCTTTGCCGGGCATCAACGACAAGCATCTGCAAGGCGGCGTTCAATACTGGGACGGGCAGTTCGACGATGCCCGTTTGGCGTTGGCCTTGGCACGCAGTGCAGAGCGCGCAGGTGCTGTGACGCTCAACTATGCTGACGTCACCGCCATTGAACACATCAACGCCGGTGAGGCCAAATTCAATATCGCTGTCACCGACAGGCGGCTGGGCCTGGATCATCACTTCAAGACACGGGCATTGATTAATGCCGCCGGCGTCTGGGTTGATCAGATACGCCAGATGGCACAGCCGGCCACCGACAAAACCCCGCATCATCGGATGGTTTCGCCGAGCCAGGGTGTGCACGTGGTTGTCGACCGCTCATTTATGCCAGCCGAGCATGCGCTGCTCGTTCCCAAGACCGAAGATGGCCGGGTGCTTTTTGCTGTGCCATGGATGGGTTCGATTATCCTAGGGACCACGGATACACCGAGGCAAGATCTACCACGCGAACCAGATCCCTTTGCCAGTGAGCTGGACTTTATTTTGCAGGAAGCGTCCAAGGTGCTCAGCAAGCCGGTCACACGAGACGACATCAAAAGCGTCTGGGTCGGTTTGCGACCGCTCGTGGCCACACCTGCCGCCAACGACAACACCGCAACCAAGACGCTGTCGCGCGAGCACACAATCGTGACTGATCCAAACGGACTTGTGACCGTTACCGGCGGCAAATGGACAACATATCGCGCCATGGCCGAAGATGTCATGGATGCCTGCTTTAAAGCTGGAATTTTGCCCACCCGCCCAGGGGGCGCTACTCGAACGCATGCCTTGGTCGGAGCTGCACAGATAGGTGGTCAAAACCACGCCTTGTGGCAACCCCCGGGACCACACCTATATGGCAGTGAAATCGAAGCAGTGCAGCAATGTCCGGGTGCTGATCACGAAATTGGCTTAGGCTTAACTGAGGCCATGGTCCGTTTTGCTGCCCGTCATGAATATGCTCAGACTATCGAAGATGTGTTGGCAAGGCGCTGGCGCGTACTCTTCCTTGATGCCAAACTGGCATGCTCGATGGCACCAGAGGTCGACCGTATCCTCCGAGAAGAAACCGGGTTAGACACTGATCTAGCAGCATTTGAAAAACTGACTGAACATTATCTGCCATGAAACCGCGTTCGCTAGTTGCCTAGCAATCTTTACATGGCTCAATTGGCAGCCCTTGAGCGATCCACCCGGGCTTTTTCCGATTACCAAGTGTCCCCTCCGGAACATGTTTTACATTGGTAAATCCCACTTGCGTCAGAATCGGTTGTAAACGGCTGGTTCGACTGCCCGTACGGCAAATCAGCACAATCGGTGCATTCAAGTCGCCACCAACAGCGGTATATATCTCTTGTGCGAAACCCTGAAATCCCTTTGGATGCAACATATTGATACGAAGCGCCCCTTGCGCAACTCCTGTTTGCCGCCACTCTTCTGGACGACGTATATCAATTAGCGTGATCTTGCCGTCTTTAACTAGCTCATACGCTTCGGTAGCACCGATTTCCGCATCAACCGTAGCTGTTTGCGCAAATACACCCGTGGTCATCAACACGAGCATTACCGCAATAATCGATTTGAATTGTCCCAACATAACTTTCCCTAAAAAACTTCCAAAAAAGCGGGATTGCTCAAATTTAACGCAAGCCGCATGATGCGCACACTATGACATCAATCAGTTCATCACTATCTACCGAGTTGGCAGTCTTCATCTAGGCCTTTAGTCTGGGCTTGGGCCTTATTGTGGCCATTGGCGCACAAAACGCCTTTGTTTCGCGTCAAGGCTTACGTCAAGAACACGTCGCCATTGTCATGCTAACGCTAGCAGCGCTATTAATCAGGCAAGCGCTCTAAACCTCGATCACCAAGCCGGGATCAAACGCTGGGTTTTCTGGCCGTCCAACGTTATAGGCACAACCACGCGGATTACAGATCACCCTCGTGCCTGCCAACTCATAGTCGACTGAATCGTGAGTGTGACCATGTATCCAGAGTGCCATCGGACCAAACAGATGATCTAGCTCTGACGCAAAACAAGCCGATAGGACATCAAGCTTGTAACGTTCAGCGACTGAGCGGGCGCTAGGTAGGTGGTGTGTTACTACGACGGTTTTCCCGGGAAATGATTTTTTCAATTGCTCTTGCAACCACCGCACATGATCTGCATGCCAGCGCGCAGTTTGTTCGGGCAATAACTTGCGTCCACCATCTTTAATCCACCGAAAATCATTCAGACCTACACTAGCAGCATTCACGCAAAACGTTCGCCTGGCATCACCAAACAAACGGAAATCAGTCCAAAGTGTGCAACCTAAAAATCTCACCAGGTTGCCGCGGTCATCGTCGAGCACCACCTCATCGTTATGAAGTAAAAAAATGCCAAGCTCATGTGCTGTCTGGCGCAATTGCCTGAGCACTTCCGAGCACTCGACACCATAATATTCGTGGTTGCCCGGCACATAAATCACGCTTTGCCGCTCAAATTGCTTAGCCGCCCATTGCAGCCCATCGACCCCGCCGGCGATGTCACCGGCGAGCACGATCACATCGGCATCCGTTCGCGGGGGTGTAAACCCTGAAAACTCCAAATGTAGATCACTCAAAACATGTAGCTTCATGTTGCTGCCTTACCCAACCTATAGATTTCAAGAGCGAGAATTGTAGGCAGGCTGTAGCTGCGGCTAATCGATTTTGATGAAGCGTAAGCACAAGTAAGGCGCGTTCGGGTTTACACTGAACCCACCTTCACAAAACATCCTGAGAGTGCTAGCACATAGTGTCTTGCGTATCTGAACAGATACGAGGCAGCGCTAGCGACCTGGTTTGTGAGAAATCAAATGTGTCACCAGAAAATCGATCATGAGTCTAACCTTAGCCGGCAGGTGCCTGCGGGTTGGAAAGACAGCATAAATACCAAACTCCTCTGCCTGCCAGGTCGGCAGTAGTTCAAGCAACTCCCCATGATCAATATGTTTCTGCACCATGAAATCGGGCTGTAACACAATGCCTTGGCCTGCGATGGCCGCTTGCGTACAGGTGTCGCCGTTGTTACTACGCATCACCGGCTTGACATCAACGACCTCGCGTTTTTGCGGCTCAGCCTTCATCGACAGTGTCCAAGTGTCACCAGTTGATAGCAAGCTGTAAGCTAGTATCCGATGAGCCGCGAGATCGGTTGGTCTGTTTGGCCTGCCATGATTTTTGACGTAACTCGGTGCGGCACAAACTTTCAGCCTCATGCTCGCGAGTCGGCGACTGACCAATGATGACGATGGTAGCTGTCCGATGCGAACTGCCAAATCGAAACCCTCATCAACAAGATCGGCCACCCGATCTGACAGCGTGATCTCCAGCAAGACCTCGGGGTGCTTTTGCATGAACACAGGCCAGAGCGGCGCTAGGTACATCACCCCATAACTAAACGGTACATTGACTCTGAGCGTGCCACGCGCCTGAACAGTTCGGTGACTGACTTCGTCTGTGACCTCTTGCCATTGCTGCAACAATTCACGACTGCGCCCAAAAAACAAGTCGCCATCGGAGGTCAGGGAAACCCTTCTTGTGGTTCTATGCAACAGACGCGTGCCCAACTCATCTTCTAGCAAGGCCACCTGTCGCGACACCACTGCTTTGGATAGTTGTAGCTTGTTTGCTGCCGCCACGAAGCTACCAGCCTCGACCACTGCCACAAACGCCTGCATGGCTTCTATGCGATCCATTGAATTCCTATTGTTTCAATTTCTTTGACAATTTATAACTTTTTACCACCTTTATCTTAAATAAAGAAACTGACAGAATTTGCCTACTGAAACACTCAACTTTTAGGAGCTCAATATGCAATCCTCAGTGAACAATGTTCTCGTTCTTATCGGTCGCTTGGCTCTGGCCGCCCTGTTTTTACCAGCGGGTCTTTCCAAAATTACCGGCTTTACCGGAACCGTTGGTTACATTGAATCGGTGGGCTTGCCGCTTGCCGCGCTAGGTGCGGTCATTGCCATCATCGTTGAAATCGTAGGCGGCGTTGCATTGATCGCAGGTTTCTTTACGCGCACAGCAGCAATTGTTCTGGCTATCTTCACACTGTTGGCCAGCATTTTTTTCCATGCCTATTGGGCAATGCCAGCAGATCAGGCTTTCATGCAACAACTGCTGTTCTATAAAAATATCGCGGTCATTGGGGGGCTATTGATTCTGGCTGCACATGGTGCCGGACAACTTAGTCTCGATCAAAAGCGCGTTGGTAAGTAATCACAATTTAGTGTCCAAGAACTATCTGCGGGAATCATCATGAGCACAAACCCTGACACCGCCCCTAGCTTATTCATCTCCCATGGAGCGCCGACATTTGCTGACCAACCTGGTGAGCTTGGATACAGGCTGGGTCAATTGGGACAAATGCTTGGCAGTGCCAGGGCAATCGTAGCTGTCTCGCCACACTGGGAAACCAATGGCTTGCGGGTTTCAAGCCACCCATCCCCTGAGACGATTCATGACTTTTACGGCTTCCCGAAAGAGCTGTATGCCATTCAATATCCAGCCCACGGGTCTCCAGAAGTTGCCAAACTGGTTGTGGACACTCTTGCATCAAATGGTCTAGACGCCGGTCTGGATCCAGATCGAGGCATGGACCATGGCGTATGGGTACCACTACGGTATTTGCGGCCATTGGCTGACATACCAGTGATTTGCGTATCACTACCTATCAACAGCACGCCCGATCAAGCCTGGCATCTCGGTCAGACACTTGCCGTGCTTCGCCAATATGGCTGCTTGGTCCTGGGAACCGGCAGCCTGACGCACAACCTCGCGGAGTTCCGTGGTTCGAATACAGATCAAGTATCTCCCTATGTGCATGAATTTGCCAACTGGATTGAGGACCGGATTAAAGATGGCGATTATGACTCTTTACTGCATTACCGTGAATTGGCACCCCATGGGCAACGGGCCCACCCCACCGAGGAGCACTTGTTGCCACTGTTCTTTGCCCTTGGCGCCACAAGCAAGGCAGACCGTTTTGAAGTGATTTCAAGGGAGGTTCGCTACGGTATGTTATCCATGGCGTCCTACTGCTGGCAGTAGCGATAAATCCAGTGGCTACTTCTCATTACTCTCTATGTGGATCGCAAGCCAGACCGTTGGCGGACTGGCTTGCGTGAATTGCACGCGATGCCGGCGATGCGGTGCAATGTATAGGAAATCGCCCACAGCCAAGTTTCTTCCGTATAGCTCATCCTCAAACCTGAGGGTGGCACTACCTTGCACCAATAAAATCCATTCGGCTTGTGTTTGGTCATACCAAAACCCTTCCGGGCTAACTTGACCAGTCGACACAATACGTTCGATACGCACATTTCCGAACGACAACAAGGCATGAAAAACTTCAGCAGCTTCAGGCGAACTCGGAAGATCACTGAGCAAATTACCGGACACCGCGTCCCGAGGCGTCATCATCACAACTGAGCGTTCTGACCGTTGGGTGACGACATATCTTCTGGCTTGCGAGGATCGGATACGGTCGCTTCTGGTTGAGCCAAATAAATCATCGACAACAATAAAATCCCGGAAAACGCATACGCTGTTGCCTGCCCATTCCAACTGTTAGCCCACATGGCAAAGTATTCAGCACCGATGACCGCAAAGCCCAGATACCAGATCAGGACACCAACCCCGCAACCAGCCAAACCAAACGCCTTGCCGATCGCCAAACGATTCGGGTTAGCACAAAACACGCAAAACAGCAGCAGTAATCCACCAACGCTGCACAGAATGCCAACTACAAACTCAGCAAAGATAATCGCGGCGTAAGCCATCTGGTGCAGCATCGGGTCTTTGATCGCGCGATGCAATAACGTCTCGACTTGCGCCCAACTGGCAAGTGACTCCATGCTGAGCACTTGTTGCACAAATTGAAAATTAATACTGTAGGCGATGAGGTTAGTCCATGCGACCACCAACCCAAACAAGCCGATAGATAGAGTCAACACTGCCTTTGTCAGCAGGCTGACCTGTTGTAGGCGATCATTTGCTGCCACAACGGCTCTCCTCGATAAGCTGTTTTATTAAACAAGATTACAACTGCTCGCGAATACCGATCAAATCAAACGTACGTTAACAGACTAACCGAATCAGTCTCCAAACGCTCTTCGCCAAAGCCGAGCAAGGATAGTCCCAAATCCCGACACATCATCTACTTGATTACGGTATCGACCACTGAACAGCTTAGCAATCATCAAATCACGCTGATTCGCTTCATACTCAAAGATCGCTGCAATCGCACCACGGTTAACCCGGATAGGCTTAAGCCGTACTGCACCCACACCCGATATCCTTGCGACCATACTTGTTGGTAACGGCGTTGACAACCAGTTGGAATCAAGCTGTATCTTGCAACCGTCGACGCTGGCGTCAATAAGCTCGCCTAAGGTTTTAAAGTCGTCGAGCTCAAGCTCAACAGACTCATGCACATCAAATCGTTCTTCCCGCCGAAATCTTGGCCCCTCAAAACACAGCAATGCTGCGAGCACTAGAACCACAAGATTAAAGGCAGACCAAAAAACAGCGATCGGATAGAACTCATCAAACCGAATGACTGCAATTTCAGGTTGCACGTTGATCAGCAAGCCCGCCACAGTCAAAGCAATGGCAAGGAGAATTTGATAGAACGTGAAAAGCTCAGCGCCGCGTCCACTGACAGACGAGGAACCCTTGGGCGTAACCTTAAACGGTGTGCCAAACGGTTTGATGAGTGATGCCACGACAGTGGGAAACATCCGGAAACTCGCAAACACACTAGCCGCTACTGAGACCAAGGGCATGTACTTACCGCCCACTAGCCATCGCATGTTCAAGAAGAACGCCAGAAACACCGGTACCTGAAAGAAAATCAAATCATTGATACTAGTGAAGTAAAACGGGATCATTCCAGTTAAAAGATATACGATGGGGATAAGAATCAGCATGATTCTGACGGTGTACTGGATTAACCAACTCGTGGGAAAGAACAGCAGCCGCTGGATGGCGGTCAGCCCTGCACCCAACGGCCCAGTTGGCAGAAACAGAGACTGAATGGCTCCTCGACACCAACGCTCGCGTTGAACAAAAAAGCCTTGGATCGATTCGGCCGCCAGGCCCATGCTCAGTCGTTCATTCAAATAAAGTGTGCGGTAACCTTTACGCAGCATGACCAAGGTACTTAACAAATCCTCCGTGATACTTTCGGTTGGCACACCACCCACAGCAACCAGTGCCGCGCGGCGCTGAATGCTACAAGAGCCGCAACAAAAGGCAGCATCCCAGGCATCACGGCTTGCTGCCATCTCATCAAAAAAAAGACGCTGCTCATCAGGGTAATCTTGCGAGATACTCAAGTTTGTTTGAATCGGATCCTTGTTGTAAAAGTGCTGCGGCGTTTGCACAATGCCCACAGTCGGATCATCAAAAAAGCCTATGGTTCTTCGCACGAAATCTGGAAATGGCACAAAGTCGGCATCAAAAATGCAAATGAACTCCCCCTTTGTCTTTGCCAATGCATGGTTAAGATTCCCGGCTTTGGCATGCGCATTATCCTCTCTGGTCAGATAGCCGACCTCTCGATCCCGACAATAGTCTCTGAGCCAGTCACGCCGGCCATCATCGAGAACCCAAACTTTTTTATTTGGCCAATCAATGTTGCACGCGCCAATAATTGTTTTTTCTAGAACGTCAATCGGCTCGTTATAAGTCGGGATAAGTATATCAACCGACGGTGAGGGTTCACGTGGTAACTGGGCAAGTGCATCGGCTTGAGCACTGCGTTCATTGGTGCGGCTCATAATTAGCAAGAACGTACCGACCTCAATGAAGGTCAATAATTCAACGAGCCACAATAAGATGGTCCATACTTGATTTGCCCAACCAAGTTCGGGCGGCAGGTAAAGCGTAGCGATTGCTCGCCAGGCAAGGTAGACAACCCCCAGTAAAACACTGACTAGCGCAAAGAAAGCTCGGTTTTTATTACTCGATTTGGTGGCATCCCAAAACAATAAATAAATTGATGCCACCAGCAACAGTGGCATATAGGCAGTCAGCGTCATTACTGAAAAAGACCAGTCAATCGTGTCAACAGCACCTTGGGATTGAAGGTGCGGTCAAATGTGACTTCCGCAGCTCGACCAACGTAACACTGATTGGCTTGAATATCGGGCAATGTATCTTTCGCTATGCGCACAAAGACACGCCCATCACGAGAATCGGTATCGAGCTCAGCTGCCAGCGTCTCATCACGAACCTTGTTGCCGCTGCCCACAATCTTGAACACCTCCGCAACTGCCCATTCAGAGCTACCGACGAGCCGATAATTTACTTTGCTGCCCTCGGATAAGCCGGCTAAATTGCTATCGGGCACAGCCGCTTCTACAAACAGGTCATTGCAATCGACTAGCGCCGATAGACGACTCCCCAGCACAACATCACTGCCGACTGGAAAGTACAGGCGCCAAAGCATTCCACTGACTGGTGCAGCCAAGGTGGCTTCACGCAATTTCTGCAAGTTCGAACGCTCAGCGGCAATCTGATCCTCAAGCGCCATCAAGCGTGCATTGGCCTCACTGATCTCGGCCTGAATATTGATTAATTGCACCGTGATGTCCTCGAACTTTTGTTGCGTGTAAGGCACATCGTTTCGACCTTGACCGAGGTAAACGCCTGCCGCCAACGCAGTCTGCTCAGATTCGAGTGTTCTGATTTTGGCTTCGATCGCTTGCAGTTGGGCTTCGCCCACTTCAAGCCCAAATCGAGATCGGTCAAACTCTAATTCGGAAATAAACTTCTGAGCCAGTAGTTTGCGGTTTTTTTCGAGCGTAAGCTTTAATTCATTGACTGTGCCCTGCTGAGCCAACGCCTGCGCTCGGGCCTCCGCGATTTGATGTTCAAGACGCGTGGTTTCATGACTATTGTGCAATTCAATCCGCACCTGCAGGTCTGATTGCATGGACTGCAAACTCGTTTGCTGTCGGGTCAATCCATTAATTCTTTCCATGACTGTCTGGCGCAACGCTTTCAATTCCTCTAGCAATCTTTCGCTGATTCTAGGGTTGTTGACGACTATCAGTGAATCACCGCGCTCAACTGTTGAACCAACCGACTTGAACACTTCCGTTACAACACCTTCAAGCGGCGAATTTACATACACGACATGTGCATTGACAATCGCATTGGCACTTTGCACCTTAAATAAGGCTGGCCCAACCACGATGACGAGTGCCAATAAAATAATGATGCCGATCAGACGCCGGAAAAACTTGCCATTGAAATTTATTTGCATATGAAAAATTATTCAGCCAGTATCACCGGTGATCAAATAGCGTCACCATGACAGGTTTAGCAAGAACCGAAGATACCTTCTTCGGTTGAGAGGATTACACCTTAATTAAGCGCCTGATACCTCAGTAAATTACTCAAGCAAATCACCTCCGTATCCGGTTAGATTTTACCTGCAAGATAATAACCACTGATTATTTTCGGTTTTTTCTGGCTTTCTCTCCATTATGGATGCGCTGGTATCGAAAAGAGTGACGGGTTATCAATTATGATGAATGCACCGCTTGCAATTGTGATCAGGTTGATTAAAAAGGCTATCGGGTCTGTTCGCGACACTAGAATCACTTAACTCTGACAAGTGCGGAACCCACAAGGTTCCGTGAGGTCCAATGGCTATTGACTGCCCAAGAGGATGTCATGCTCACTCGAAACATACGAATCATGAATGTATTATTCGGCAGCCTAATCCTGTTGGTTGCACTGGGGCCAGGAACCACGTTAGCCGGCACACTAGACGCGGTCAAAGCGCGCGGTACGCTTTTAGTTTGTCATTGGCCACAATATTTTGGGATTAGTTTCGAACATCCGAGAACAGGCATACTGCAAGGCATCGACATCGATATGTCCAAGGCATTTGCAGACGATCTTGGCGTGAATCTTGAGTATGTCAAAACCGACTTCGCAAACTTCATGGATCGCTTGGAGGCCGGCGACTGTGACATTGCGATGATGGGAGCGGGTGTAACCCCTGCACGTCAAGAAAGGGTTAGTTTCTCGGCACCATATCTGCGTAGCGATATTTATTTCATTACAACAAAAGCGAATACAACCCTGCAATCTGTTGAGGATCTCGATCAACCAGGTGTAGTGATCTCTGTGCAGAAGGGAACCTACATGGAGCCATTCTCGCGCGACTATTTCAAGAATGCGACTTTATCAATCGTCTCCAAACCGTCCGAGCGCGAGATAGAAGTCGAAACGGGTCGGGCCGACGCTTTTGCGACCGACTACCCCTACAGTCAGCGCATGTTGCGTAACGTTGATTGGGCGAGATTAATCAGCCCTACCAAGGAACTTAAAACGACTGATTATGCCTACGCGGTGCGCAAAGGTGATCCGCAGTGGCTAGCAACAGTCAACGAATTTTTGATCCGCGTCAAGCAAGATGGCCGTCTTGAGCAAGCAGCAAGAGCCAACAACCTGCTACCCATTCTAGTCAGGGACTAGCGCTTGGATACCAACACCTCCATGCGTTTAAAGCCACAACAGGTCAGACGACTGGGTGTGGCGGTGGGTCTTGCCTTGCTCATACTTGTCTGGTCGAGCTACTTTTTTGCGTATCAATCTGTTCAGAATAGTTTCACCAAATCCACAGAGAGTGCCTTGGCCTCAGAGACCACGTTACTGGAGGATCATCTTGAGCGCTCACTTAATCTTGTCACGACCATTTTGCTGACCATGGGTGAGATGACCAATATCACCATGGTCACTCCGGATGTGCTGACACCGGAGGAATTGCAACGTGCGATCGGAAACTCACATGTCATTCGCAGCCTGTCCTTGATCGATAGCGCTGGTCTGGTGCTCACGAGCTCAAACCCTGGCAACATCGGTAAAACCATCAGTCCGGATAGTTTTTCTGATGATAGTCATGACATCACATGGCGTATTGGTAAAGTTAGATTCGGTGAAGTCCTGCCGTATCGCGACATCTCGGATTGGTCACAAGAGAGAACCTCCCCGACCCAACAGCTTATGCCTGCCTTCTACTCAGTCGATCAGGACGGCAAACAACTCATTTGGGTCGCCACGATCAACATTTCTTTCTTTGAAAACGTCTGGAGCAGAATTGATCACAACCCTGCCGTTGAGATTGCCATCTTCAACTACACGGGTAAAAAAGTGATGAATCATCATGCCCAGCCAGTATCCACAGCAGAGGTCTTCAAACAACTCTCGAGCGCAATCTCCTATCAAGATATCGGAAGTTTCTATCTAGCCCAAGACGATAATTTTCTGGTGGTCTACCGGTCTGACAGCCAGTCGCCCATGATTGTGACAAGCATCGCCAACATGGATACGCTAAGCGCAGACACGGTACAAACCCGCGAGTTTTTATTGCTTATCGCAACACTGGGATCTTTGCTTATTGTCGGGGTGTTATCCGCTCTATACCGACTCTACATCAGGCAAGCAAGGGCAGCCGTGATGTCAGACAATCTGCTGGCTGGCATCACCACGCACCTGTTGATGACACGCTCAGACCTCAGAGGCCGGATTGAAGACGTTAACGAACCTATGCTTGCAGCCACTGGGTACTCTAGAGCAGAGCTGCTTGGCAAAGATCACAAAATACTCAACAGCGGTCTGGAAAAGCCAGAGCTCTTCGAACACATGTGGAAGACTTTGGCTGCCGGCGAGATCTGGCGGGGCACATTTCGTAACAAAACAAAGTCTGGTGAATTGTTATGGCTGACGGCCACCATCATCCCGTTTCGTAACGAGTGGGGGGACACCACCCACTACATCTCCCTCTACAGTGATATCACCCAAGCAATCCGACTGTCACAAGAGTACGAACGGGAAAAGGCCGCGCGGTTAACTCTCGAGTCACTCAATCAAAAACTGCGTTCGGAGGCTACCCTTGATCCATTGACTCAGGTAGCAAATCGTCGTGGTTTGGACGAGTTTGTCCGGGAAATGAATGAGCAGAAAGACCTCGCCCGTATGTCACTGGCAGTCCTGATGATTGATATTGATCATTTCAAGCAAATCAACGACACTTGGGGGCATGGTGTTGGTGATGTGGTTCTTCAAACACTTGCCGAAAAGTGGTCTGGTGCCATACGCTCATCAGATCTATTGGTTCGCCTTGGCGGTGAAGAGTTTGCCCTTATCCTGCCTCGCACACCCCGAATCAGTGCTGAACGGATAGCTGAGAAGCTATGCGCACAGACTGCAAGTCAGCTAATCGAGATAGCCGATAGCGACCAGCCTCTGCGTGTCACGATTAGCATTGGTGTGGCGTATGCGGCTCATGTTGCCGATCAGACAATCGATGCGCTGCTTAGCCAAGCTGATGATGCACTGTATGCTGCCAAATCAGGTGGACGCAACAAAGTGGTCACCCTCAGTGTTGATTAGTCTGACTTGATGATCTGCTTGTATTGACTGCTTAAATTGTCCACTTAATCGTGGCCTTTCATTGGGCTATTCAAGGCTAAAGCATCCTCGAGCCTCATGGCACGAGCATATAACCACCCTTGTGCTCGCTGACAGCCGGCCGCATGCAACCATTTTCTTTGTTGCTCAGTCTCAACACCTTCGGCAGTAACCGTCAATCCGAGCGTATGGGCAAGCCCCAAGATCACTTCAATGATGTTCTCCTGCACACCATCGCCAATGCCAGCGACAAATGCTGCATCAATCTTAAGCTTGTCTAGCGGCATGTTCGCTAAACGCGACAGGGACGAATGCCCCTTACCAAAATCATCGATTGCCACTTTAAGGCCAAGCTCTCGAATTTGCTGCAACTGAGCAATCAGCAATTCTTCCTGATTGGAAAGATCCGTCTCTGTGATCTCAAGTACCAGGCTAGAAACAAAATCCGGATGGTCTGCTGCAAATCGCTTCAAGCTACTTAGCAGCTTCTGATTCAGAAACTGCCTAGGGGAAACGTTGACGGCAATCTGGGCCCCGGCAAACTTGGCTTGCAATTGCGGCATGGCTGCAAATACCTGATCTAGCATACTGTGCGATAGGCTGACGATTAAGTCAGACTCTTCAGCCACTGCAATGAATTCATCTGGTGCAACAAATCCAAGCACCGGATCATACCAACGGGCTAACGCTTCGAATCCAACCACACGACCGGTGGCCAAGCTGACTTCCGGCTGAAAGTGCGGCACGATTCGCCCAGCCCTGATTGCTTCTGGCAATGCGGCCTGAATGACTAATTGACGCTTCATTTTCTGACCCAGGCGGTCGTCGTACCAGACGATTTTGCTGCCAGAAACAGCACGTTTCGCTTCGTAAAGTGCGGCGTCAGCTTGTTGCAGCAAATCTTTAAGTGACTGCCCGAACTGCGGATATTGAGTGACGCCGATGCTGGCTGTCGCCTCGTATAGATTGTCATCGAGCATCACGCGGTATTTAACCAAGTCAGCCCGAAGTTGCTCCCTGAGCATTTGCAGCGACTGCGACGCATCGACAGGAACGTAGGCCAGAAACTCGTCACCCGAACGTCGGCCAAGCAAGTGCCCGTGTGGCAAGCATTCACTAAAATGATCTGCAGCCGCCTGAATAATATCGTCACCTTTTTCATGGCCCCACAAATCATTGATTTGCTTAAGCCTGTCAAGGTCAATAAACAAAAACAAGAATGGCTTGTTTTCTGTGGCCGGGTCATTGATCTGCTGGACAATAAAATCAGTAAAAGCACGGTAATTGGGTTTGCCTGTCAGAGGATCCTCATAAGCCAATTGGCGCAGACGCTCTTCGGCGTGCTTGATTTGACGGATATCGGTAAAGATAGCAACTCTGCCAGTCTCTTTGCCTTCGCTGTCATGTACGACCGATACGGCAAGCTGAACCGGTATTGAATGACCCTCACAATCAAAAAAAACTGTCTCGCCACGCCAGCGACCCGTTTGCGCAATAGTCTGAGCAATCGTCTGATCCGCGCTATCTTGTGTGGGCGCGCGATAAATTTTCCCTGATTGCTGACCAATGATTTGCTCACGGGTGTAACCAGTAATCGACAGCAACGCAGTGTTGACATCGACAACGACACCTTTGACGTCAGTAACCATAATGGCTTCACCTGCCGTCTCGTATACGCTGGCCGCTGTTTTTAACTGATCCAGCGTGGTGCGCTGATCTGTGAGCAGCTTAACCAGCGTATTCTGGATCTCGGAAATCTCATCAGAGGCTTGCTCTGACTGCAAGGACACACTCTCGCCCCGCACCACTGACCTCGATTGTGTCACTAGGGTCTCTAGTCGAGCCAAGGTACGTTTTGCAAACCCTGTTGACCAGGCCAGGCCAAGCCGACGGGCGTACAGCCCCACTAGCGCCACGGCGCACAACAGCAATATCAAAGTAAGCAACTGCTGCTGAAAGGAATCGGTAACAGTGAGATAAAAAACAAATTCGCCATTTGGAGTGTTAATCGTTTGTCGGCTTGTAGTGGACACTGTCAAGAGTCCAAAGTCGTACGTACCAAGAGCAGCCGGCCTGCGGAAATTAACTTTAATTGCAGTCTCTAGCCCAAATTGCAGCTGCATCAGCGAGCGATCAATTCCATAAGCACCGATGGCGTAACCCACAACACTGCGACTCATGGGAGAGACAATGGGCGCCACCATTAATACATGCAGACCAGACGACTCATTTTGTATGACTTCGAAATGCAACTGTGGACCTTCAAGCCAAGTAGTGTGGCTTTTTTGATACTCATGCTCTGTCAAAAAGAAGTCATCCGGGACAAGATATTCACGTCCCCGATAATCAAGCACACCGAAACGGAAGGTATCGGTACGATTCAGCCCGGCAAGCAGGGGTGCCAGATAGGCGTTGCGGTCAGTGGTATCGGTCAACGCGGTCCACAATACAGGCGAGTTTGCCAAACCCTCAAGGGCACTAGAAATCGTTGAAATTTCAGCACTGATACGGGCACCGATAATGTCTTGCTTGGATTTCAGATCTGAGGTCAATGCATAGAATCCACCGCCGACAGCGACCACAAACAACAAAGCTAGTGTGAAGGCCAATTGCAACCCGATCACCTTGGCAACGCCTTGTCCGACTTCAGATCGCAAAGATCTTTGTGTCATTTGCTTGGCCCATTCTCAGGAACCGGCAACAAAGCGCCATCAGGCTCAATATGGACAAACAACACTTGTTTTGCCGTCAATCCATCGTGATTGGTATCAGTGAATGGTCGGTCATAATCCCGAATGGCACCTGCAAATGGTGGCAATGTCTGTAAGGCAGCCTGAACCGCTGCTCTATCCGTTGAACCAGCCTGCTCTACACCGAGCGCCAGTAAATGCGTCATGTCATAGGCCTGTGCCACACCGACGGGGCTGGAGATTAGCGCAACATTCAGCACGCCGGTACGCTGCATCACCTCCCTTGCAAGCGCTTGAGCTGTAGGTCTGGGATTGTCCACAAAACTGAAGGTTTGAATAATATCGACATCTACCAGACCGGCACTTGGCTTAATGAGCTGATGTAACAGCCCACCAGTCACACCCCAGTGTGAGACGATTGGCAGGCGCTCCTTGTCAGGCAGGGTGGCCATGCTATTAATAATGGCAGCACCCTCACCTTCATTGGCGACCATAATGACCGCTTGACCACCGGCATCAATGCAATTTTGTAAGTCTGCAGCAAAATCAGTCTGACCCCACTGATACCATTTTGAGTGCACTAACTGCTGAGCAGTTTGAGCCAGATTCAGGTCTAAGGCATTAGCGCCAGACCGCCCCCAAGCAGTATTCGGAAAGAGGGCACATAATCGAGTGGCCGAATGAGCATCAAGCGCCTGCCTCATCATGGCCGGAATGGCCCAGCTATCCTTTAGAGAAAGCCGGTACACGTAGGGGTTTTTCAAAGGGTCATCCGTAATGGGATTGGCTGACCCCCACAAGCTAACAGAGACAACCTTCAGCTCGTTGGCCAGTGGCATCGTTTCCATAATGGTTGGACTGAACTTGCCACCATATATGGCAACCAAGTCAGGCATCACTGCCAAGGACTTGAAGTTGTCACGTGCCCGCGCAGAAATGCCATGATTGTCTTCGGTCACCAGCTTCAATGGGCGTCCATTCAGCACGCCGCCACGAGCGTTGATTTCATCGATAGCGATCTGTGCACCGAGCGTAATTGAAGCAGCTGATGTGCTTGACGGTTGTGTGAAGGCCCCATCAAAACCAATCAATACTGGCTGCTGTACTGCGCTAGTCGATTGCGCTAATACGAATGGCGCGACGAGGGCTGCACAAACCGCCGCAAACTGTTTTATGAACCAATTCGTCAGGTGCTGAGGTATCACATTACCCTCGCTTTCAAATTTCAGTGGGGCACCAAGCACCTCTGGTACGATCCTAGGGTACCCTTGTGTTCCCTTAGTGTAGCAGTCACCGCAAACATCAGAGCCGCGACTATCGCCATGATTTGGCTGACGTCTGATATTCTTGACGCGTGCTTGATAATCACAACATTTAACCAAACTTCGCGCCGTTGCCTGAGACAGCCTATGCCAATTTCCATTCAAAACTGCCGGATTGAAAGCGACATCGGCGAGATTCAAGCTATTCTGAATCACGTTATCGCGACCTCGACAGCGCTTTATGACTACCAGCCCCGATCACTTGACAACGTTCGCATCTGGGCCGAACAAAAGCTTGCCAACGGATTACCTTTACGCTGTGCATTTGACGCCACGGGGATACTCGTAGGGTTCGCAACATACGGCGCATTTCGCCCTCAGCCGGCATATAAGTACACGGTAGAGCACTCTATTTACGTCAGGGATGGATACCATGGACGCGGCATCGCCTCTGATTTGATGATGGATTTACTCAATCAGGCGACTATTGGCCAGTATCATGTGATGGTTGGGTGTATCGATGCTCAAAATGTAGGGAGCATTTCTTTGCACAAAAAATTTGGGTTCGAGTATTGCGGTACAGTCAAGCAAGCCGGTTTCAAGTTTGGCCGCTGGCTAGATGCATCTTTTTACCAAAAGGTGCTTGCGACACCTTACAACCCTGTTGATGGTTAAACAGCAGTTGTCTATGCTCGAGTGTTAATTGTGTAGTTGCGCTAGATTCAGACATATGATTCCTATCCAAATAGAATCCGCCTGGCGCGGCACTTCGGATTGCCGCCATTGTGGCATCCGCGACATGGTGCTGTTTGCAGATCTCAACGAATCAGATTTTGCGTCGATTCACGCACCCATCGACGACCTTGTATTTCACGCTGGCGACACTCTATTTCTGGAGGGTGATTCGGCTGAACATGTTTTCACGATCCGCAAGGGGCTAGTGAAAGTTGTGCGCAACACCCCTGATGGGCGCGTCCGAATTGTCAGGATCTTAAGAGCGGGTGATGTTGCAGGCCTGGAGGGACTATTTGCCCCGAGCTACGAAAGCGATGTAGTTGCAGCTAGCGAGGCGAGCGTCTGTCGCATCCCGATATCGATCATCAAAAATCTTTCAACCACTTCGCCGCGTTTGCATATGCGACTGATGGAGCGCTGGCACAAGGCTGTCAAAGATTCTGAAGACTGGCTGGCTGACCTGAATTTTGGAACAGCCCGACAACGTGTGGCCAACATCATTCTTAAAATGCGTCATGATGAAGACCCCTCATTGACATCGCTGTTCTCACGCGAGGACATGGGGGCAATGTCTGACCTAAAGCTCGAAACGGTTAGCCGGGAAGTTAGCCGCTGGGTGAAAGAGGGCGCTATTGAACCCATGGATCGGATTGGCCGCCTGTACCGAATCATCGACCTGCCGAAACTGAAGCGGGCCGACTGAGATGGTCACATCCACGTGATCGACAAAGCCTGGCTATCAGCCATTGCGACAGCGATCATGGTGCTCGCGATTTTTCCGTATTTGTTATCTACAGTTCGTGGCATCATCCGTCCGCATGTCATGTCTTGGACCATCTGGGGCATTACCACGTCAATCGTATTTTGGGCTCAACGAGAGGCCGGTGGTGGCGTGGGTGCATGGCCTGTCGGTTTTTCTGCGTTAGTCGCATTTCTAATTGCCGCGACAGCCTATACCAAGCGCGGTGACGTGCGAATTGTACGCAGCGACTGGGTTTTTTTCCTGACCGCACTGGCTGCCGTTCCGCTCTGGTATGCCACCAACAATCCTTTGCTGGCTGTGCTGTTAGTCACAACGGTCGACATCCTAGGATTCGGCCCCACATTGCGCAAAGCATATGATCGCCCCGAGTCGGAATCGCTATTGTTCTTTAGCCTGATCGTAGTGCGTAACGTGCTCGTGTTGATGGCACTTGAAAGCTACTCGGTGACCACGGCATTATTTCCTGCAGCCATCGGTACGATGGCTGCTACTGTTGCCGCCGTAGTAGTCACTCGACGACTTAAACTGAGACAGCGCAAAATCAGTCGTACTCATTAAATTCCTGGAACTTTGAGCATGCTCACTTCGACGACAACATCTGGCTCAAACAGTAGTTTGGCAAAACTATTTGAAAGCAACCGCCGTTGGGTTGCGGATGTAACCCAAAATGACAAAGACTATTTCACCCGCCTAGCGAACCAGCAGTCACCGGAATATCTATGGATTGGTTGCTCGGACTCGCGCGTACCGGCTAACCAGATCACGGGACTCGCGCCTGGCGAGGTGTTTGTCCACCGAAACATTGGTAATGTTGTGGTGCACACGGACTTGAATGTGCTGTCCGTCATTCAATTCGCCATCGAGGAACTTAAAGTCAGACATATCATTGTGGTTGGACACTATGGATGCTCGGGCGTGAAGGCGGCCATGCTAAACCGTAGGGTCGGTCTTGCTGACAACTGGATACGCCATATCCGCGATGTCCAACAAAAGCACTCGAACTACCTCGGGCATATTGTCAGAGACGATCAAAAACTCGATAGGCTCTGTGAACTAAATGTCATCGAGCAAGTCATACACGTTTGCCAAACCAGCAGTGTTCAACAAGCTTGGGCTGATGGTCAACCTGTGACTGTTCACGGCTGGGTATATGGTCTGCATGACGGCTTGGTGCGTGATTTGGACATCAGCATCACGTCTTCAGAAGAACTCACTGAACGGTACGAGTCTGTTCTTTCCATGCAATATCAACCTTTTGTTCGGCCGTAGTTTCGGAATTAGACTTTTTGCATGAAACTACTTTATCGAATCCTGCTGATTTTTTTGCTACTCGTGACTGCAGCTGCTGCGATCAAGTGGTGGCAAGACGGTGAGCGCATCGCGCATGCCCAGACACTGGGCTGGTATCAGCTACCAAGAGAGGCAACCAACCTATTGCCCGCCCCTGAAACGACGAAAGACGCAGTGGTGGCAGTATTGGCTGCCCCAACCTACGGTTGGCGTGGATACTTTGCAGTTCATCCATGGCTTGTTTATAAGCGCGCCGGCGAGACGACATACACCCGGCATGAAGTCATTGGCTGGGGCCGTACCAACGTCGTGCGGCGCAACCATGCCAGAGCTGATGGTCAATGGTACGGTGCAACCCCTAAGCTGCTGGTATTGCATCGGGGGCCTGTTGCTGAAAACATGATCCCGGACATCGAACGAGCGATTGCCAGCTATCCCTATGCCCAAACCTATCGAAGCTATCCTGGGCCAAACAGCAACACGTTTTTGGCTCATATCGGCCGTTCGGTTCCCGCTTTAGATCTGGACTTGCCGCCCACCGCCATCGGGAAGGACTATCGTCCTTTAGACGACCCATTCGGTTCCCCCCCCTCTGGCCGTGGCATTCAGTTATCGCTCGAAGGGCTACTGGGCTTGATTGCCAGCCCACAAGAGGGGTTTGAATTCAACCTGCTCGGCTTGGGGGTTGGAGTGGACTTCAATTGCCCTGCACTACGACTGCCTTTTGTGGGACGGCTAGGATTTGATGGAACAATAGCGCACAATGGTTGTCGTGATGTTTACTCAATCACAGAGGTGGAGGCTTCCTGACATGGACACACGAGGCACACTGGGTTTTTCTGCCACCCAACGCTGGCTGCACTGGATCGTCGCCATGCTGGTGTTGATCTTGTTACCGATTGGCTTCTGGATGGTGGATCGTGCCGAAGCAAATATTTGGGATGGCCTGACGGGCACGTTATATGCCTCGCATAAAACCTTCGGGTTTATTGTGTTGTGGTTAGTCATCTGGCGTTTGATATTGCGCGCAACCAACACTGCCCCGGACTACCCTGACAGCGTTTCGGTGCCCGTGCGCAAGCTTGCCAAGACAACGCAGTGGTTGTTGTACTCGCTGTTGGTAGCCATCGCGCTTTTAGGCTGGGCTGGCGTTACTGCATTTGGTGCCCTGAATATCCTGTTTGGAATCAATTTACCTGCCATGCCTGGTATCCCAGCTGACAAGGAATTCGCCAAAGAGATTTTCGCGATCCATGGCTGGTTGGCTGTCGCGTTGTGCGTGCTTTTGTTCTTGCATGTCGCCGGTGCACTCAAACATCGGCTTGTAGACCATGACGGTGTGTTCAATCACATGTCGTTAACCGCACGTGACAAATAACTGTCGATTTTCTGATCTATCTAAGCGCTGCTAGCACATCGAGCACCACGTTCAGGTTGCTCCCCTGAAACTCGGGTTCGGGCCCTAATGTTTCAGGCGGCAGTCCGGCCCGATTGATCCAGCATGTGCGAAAGCCAAACCACTGAGCCCCAAGGATGTCCCAGCCATTACTCGACACGAACAGCACCTCAGGCGGCTGAACGCCTAAGGTTTGCTCAACCAGACCGTATGCCTGCGGTGTGGTTTTAAAGTGCCTCACTTCGTCTACAGACAGTACATGATCAATCAATGACTCCATACCAGCACCAGTCACTGCACCCGCTAGCATGCCAGGATCACCATTGGACAAAATCGCAGTTCTAACCCCCTGCTGCTTTAAAGTAGCGAGTACCTTGGCGTTCTCGGAGAAGGCGTCAAGCGCATAGTATTGATCCAGCACCGATTTAATCTGTGCCTGGCTCAGCGACTGCTCAAATCGGCGCAGCGCATATTCAAGTGCCTTACAGGTAATGGTCCAGAAAGACTGGTAGTAGCGACTACCTTGTGGACTTGGGTCACTCAGGCTCACCAGCCGCGAATATTCAATTTGTTTGTCACGCCAAAGCTGTGCGATCGCATTACCCTGACCAGGGCAATATGAATCCAGACGTGCTGTCACTGCATACACATCAAATAAAGTGCCATAAGCATCAAATACCGCTGCCTTTACAGTCATCGCTTCACCAAAAAGACCGAAACGTTTTGCCCAAGTGAGGGCAGATTACCGCACGGTTTTAGCCGTTTGACCAAACAGAATTTTCTTGGCTTCATCGTCCACCGTAGGCTTGGTCGACACCGTTTCACCGACCTTATAAGCGGCAATGGTTGCCGGCCTAGCTGCGATGCGCTCAAACCAGGCTTTAAGTGCGGCGAAGTCATTTAAATCCTGTTGCTGGCGAACGTGAGGCACAATCCAGGGGTAAATTGCCATATCGGCAATGGAGTAATCCTGCCCAGCAACATATGCACGCCCATCGGAGAGGTGCTTATTTAAAACGCCGTAAAGCCTGCTGGTCTCATTCACATAGCGATCCATCGCGTAAGGGATCCGTTCAGGCGCGTATTGGACAAAATGATGATTCTGCCCCGCCATGGGGCCTAGGCCACCCATCTGCCAGAACAGCCACTGCAAAGCGACCCATCGCTGCCTAAAGTCACTTGGAAGAAATAACTGTGTTTTATCGGCAAGATAAAGCAAAATGGCGCCAGATTCAAATATTGGAATGGGTTCGCCACCACCAATTGGGGCATGATCAACGATCGCTGGCATGCGGTTGTTTGGAGCAATTTTCAAAAAATCAGGCTCAAATTGCTCGCCACGCCCTATGTTCACAGGCTTGATCTCATAGGATAGGGAGGCTTCTTCGAGAAACAAGGTGATTTTGTGACCATTTGGGGTGGGCCAGTAATAAAGATCAATCATTTCCAATTCCGAATAAGCTTTTTGCGAATCAGTATTTGTCTTGATACGTTCGATTATCGTAACGTCACCGTGTTGCAGTGACTCTTTTAACATTGCCTTGTTTTCATGGCTGCACTTTCACTGCCGCAATTCTTCTGGCTGTCTTAGGTTTCAAAGAAATGGAATTATCTGTATCAGAATGGGTTCTTTGGTTGGGTCTGGCGATCGGTTTGGCTTACGGTGTTATAGGTCAACTATCGGGCTTTTGCTTGAACAGCGCCCTGCGTCAACAGCTCACTTCCGGTAACGGTAACAAGTTGCGCGCATTTGCGCTAGCGATGCTCGTTGCCATTCTCGGTTCCCAGATGCTGAACACCGCTGGCGTGGTTGACCTGTCACAAAGCATCTACCAAATGCCGCAAGTATCCTGGCTATTAACCATCTTTGGCGGCATGCTTTTTGGGTTTGGAATGATTCGAGCGCGCGGCTGTGGCGCCCGTTCACTGGTGTTGCTTGGTCAGGGCAACCTTCGTAGCTTGCTTGTTTTGCTGATCATGGGCATCAGCGCTTTTGCGACGCTTAGCGGGGTACTTGGTCCATTGCGCAGCAGCATTACAGAAATGACGGCGGTAACCCTAGACAGCAGCAGTTTCTCAACTGACGCTGACCGCTGGACATTTATCGCCATATTTGGCGGTCTGCTATTCGCCTTTATCTGCAAGGACAAAGGTTTTTTACAACAACGACTTGACGTGATCTCCGGCCTTGTTATTGGCCTGTTGGTAGTGGCGGGATGGATCGTGACGGGGTGGATTGGATTTGATGAATTCGAGCCCACCCCACTGGTGTCCTTGACGTTCGTTGCTCCCGTTGGCTCGGCAATCCAGTACGCCATGATCGCCACAGGCATGACGCTGAGTTTTGGGGTTGTGGTGGTACTTGGCGTAGTGTTGGGATCGTTCTTCGCGGCTCGCGCCACCGGTCAGTTCAGCATCACTGGGTTTGATAAATCTGCGGATATGCCCAGGTATTTGCTGGGTGCGGCTTGCATGGGCATTGGCGGTGCACTGGCTTTGGGCTGCTCAATTGGGCAAGGCTTGACTGGCATGTCGACCCTGTCTTTTGCATCCATGATGGCATTTGCCGGCATTTGCGCTGGAGGCTGGTTGGCATTGCGCTTGGAACGCTTAAGCGTCGCGTCGTCTGAACCAATACAACGACAAACCGGCAGCGAGCAACACCAGCAAAGCGCTTGAAGCGGCAAACAACGCGCTGATTTCGGTCTGTTCGCGCTCAAGCGAAAATTGTGTGGAAAGTTGTTGGTAGATCTTGTTGAGTTCAGCGGCATTTTCTGCTTTAAAGAACTCCCCTTCAGTGATTAAGGCAATCGCCTGCAAGGTTCGCTCATCGACCGCCGCATAGAAAGAGCGCCCCTCAAACCCTGGGATAAAACCGTCGGGAGTGCCAAACGCCACGGTGTAGACCCGCACCCCTAACTGCGCTGCCAGTTGTGCGGCCGCAATGGGGTTCGGGCCAGTCGTGCGGCGGCCATCCGAAATCAGAATGATGGCACCCGATTCAAAAGCGCCTGGCGGGACTGGTTGACGACCCTCAAACAACGGAGCGCCGCCCCGGGCCCGCTCACCATCAAAACCGTAAATCAAAAGCTCGATATCTAAGGCCAACTCTGGCATTAATGTAGCTAACGCCATCAACAATCCACTGCCCGTAGCGGTAGCTCGTTGCAAGCGAAACCTGTCAATGGCATCCATCAGAGCTTGGCGGTCATCGGTAACCCGCTGGGCGACCTGAGCCGTGCCAGCAAACGTCACTAGCCCCACCCGGATATCATCGGGCAACCGATTGATAAAGTCCTTCACCGTGTCTTGAGCTGCTCGCAGGCGATTTGGTGGCACATCTTCGGCTGCCATACTCAAGGACACATCGACCGCGAGCACCAGCGTCATATAGTCAGCGGGCAGCACTATTTTTGCGGTCGGACGTGCCGCACCAACTAGCCCGACGGTGATGGCCGACAAAAGCAGAACTGGCGGCACATGACGTCGCCACCCCTGGCCCGGTGACATGGCCTGGCGCACGATCATCAACGTCGAGTAGCCAAACGCTTGTCGGCGTCTGCGTTTTAGCAACCATAGGTAAACCAGCACCAAAACGGGCACTAGCAAAAGACCCCACAAAGCCTGCGGCCAAATAAAGTGCATAAAAGTACCGTCGGCGTTAAGATGGTTTAACTGTATCACCGTCCGCCGCATTGAGGTCAGGTCATGAAACGCGCCACGCTATACAGCCGCAGCTCGCCGAGAACAGATTACGCCAAGCCGATTGCTCAGGCGTTGGCTGGTCATGACCACGCACCAGCACCCACCAAGCGTAATGTTGAATCGCTCAAGCCCTACCTTAAAAACCCATATTTACTGGTGGTATTTGGGCTACTTCTGGGTGCGGCCATTGTGTGGGCCATGCAACCTCGCCCTGCAGCCCAGACGCAAGCCCTGACCGAGAGCAAGGTTGAGTCGATTGTGCTTGAGACGCTGGCCACCAAAACGCTACCGTCCAAACCCGCCCAAGCAGCCGCTATCGTTTGGCCCTCCATCGTAAAAATCCGCACGCTCGATGGTGATCCACCACCACCAGGCTTAATCAGTGGTCCCGGCAAAGGCGCTGGGTTTGTCATTAAAGAAGATGGCAGCATCTTGACCAACTACCATGTGGTGGCCGGATCTGAGCGGATTTTGGTGACGTTTGCTGATGGGTTGGAATCACCCGCGGTGGTCGCTTCCTCTCAGCCCGAACGTGACTTGGCGGTGCTGGCCCCAGCCCGCATACCGGATGATTTAAAGCCAGCTGTGTTGGCACCAAGCGGTCAATTGGTGCCTGGCGATATGGTTGTTGCCGTTGGTTTCCCGTTCGGTATGGGACCCTCTGTGTCTGCCGGTGTGGTCTCAGGGCTTAACCGTTCCTACCAAATCCCGAATGGCGAACGACTTGAGGGGCTCATTCAATTCGATGCGGCAGTTAACCCAGGTAGCTCCGGCGGGCCGCTAGTGAATCAAGCTGGTGAAGTACTCGGAGTGGTCACTGCACTTTTAAACCCCTCACCCGATGGCGCATTTGCGGGTATTGGATTTGCGATCACCATGGAAAGCGCGGCCAATGCCGCCGGCATCCCACCCTTCTAAACAAGAGTCGATACATTCATGAACCAACCGGAAATCTGGCAAGCGCAAGACAGCCCCATCAATGAGGTCACTCAATCAGCCGCACTGATGGAAGGCGTGCTGTACGAAGTCAAAAAAGTTGTCGTTGGGCAAGATGCCTTTCTTGAACGCATCATGATTGCGATGCTTTCGGGAGGACACTTATTAATTGAAGGTGTGCCCGGGTTAGCCAAAACACTCACGGTCAACACACTGGCCAAAGTGTTACAAGGCTCATTCAAGCGAATCCAGTTCACCCCTGATCTCTTGCCTGCCGATCTGGTTGGCACCCGGGTCTATAACCAAAAAACCAGCGAGTTCACCACCGAGCTTGGACCGGTATTTGCCAACCTGTTGTTGGCAGATGAGATCAACCGTGCACCGGCCAAGGTGCAAAGCGCTCTGCTTGAGGTGATGCAAGAGCGCCAGGTCACTATCGCTGGTCAAACCCATACGCTACCTAAACCGTTCGTGGTGATGGCCACACAAAACCCAATTGAAAGTGAAGGCACTTATCCCTTGCCTGAGGCACAGGTCGATCGTTTCATGATGAAAGTTCTGGTCGGCTATCCACAGCCCGAGGAAGAATTTGTGATCGTGCAACGGGCCATTGGGGACTCAATCAATGTGGCAGCTCGCGCCAGCACCGAGCAGCTGGCTGAAATCCAAAAGCATTGCCGGCGTGGGTTCGTTGATTCGGCGCTGGTTCAATATGCCGTGGACTTGGTCAATGCCACACGCGATCCAGCTAAAGCAGGTCTGGGCAAGCTTGCGCCCTTCATCATGTTTGGTGCCAGTCCGCGGGCCAGTATCAGTCTGGTTGAGGGTGCCAGAGCATTGGCGTTTTTACGTGGCCGTGCCTACACGACACCACAAGACCTGATTGATGTTGCGCCAGACGTAATGCGACATCGTCTCGTGATGTCGTATGAGGCCCTAGCCGAGAACGTAACGGCTGATGACATCATCGCTGAAGTGCTCAAAGCGGTTGCTGCCCCCGAGCGGCCATTGCATCGCCATGTTCAAGTGGCTTAAACAGTCCAAACCACTGGCTGAGCCTGCCAACGAGGCGCCAGCGCCAGCACCTGGGGTTAGAGTGGGTGCTGGTATCAATGCTCGCGCTTTGCTCGCGCGCGTGACTTGGACAAGCGCGCGGCGTCTTGATGGTCTGCTGCAGGGTGACTACCGTACGCTCTTTAGAGGCTCAGGCATGATGCTGGCAGACCTGCGTGAGTATGAGCCTAAAGACGATGTGCGCCATATCGACTGGAATGTCACGGCCCGCATGCAAACGCCCTATGTGCGCCAGCATGAGGAAGACCGGGAACTGACCGCATGGTTTGTAGTGGATTTATCGCCGTCAGTAGATTTCGGGTCAGGCAGTATCAGTAAACGCCAAGTCGCTGCTGAAGCAATCGCCACGCTCGGGCACCTGTTGCAGCAACATGGCAATCGAGTGGGCGCCATTGTTGATCGAGGGCGCGCCAATGTTGATATTTTGCCTGCACGAGCAGGACGCAGACACTTACTGCATATCCTTGAACATGTCTTGACTGCACCCATTCAAACAACCAACCAAACGACCAGTCTCGCACGCTTATTCACGCGCGCAGCGCGCCTGATCAAGCAGCGCAGCACGGTCTTTATTCTGTCGGATTTCTATGCTGATCAAAGTTGGGACAAATCGCTGATGATGCTCTCGAGCCGCCACGATGTCGTCGCTATCCGCCTGGTGGATCCAATGGAGCAACAGTTGCCAGACATGGGTATGCTGACCATGCGTGACGCCGAAACAGGCGAGCAAGTATTTATTGATACCAGCGATCATCAATTTCGTCAGCGTTTTGCCAAACAAGCGGCCGATCATGAGTCACAGCTTATGCAGGCGTTCACCCGCAGCGGGGTAGATTGCCTGGAACTGGGAACTAACGACGCAGTCCATGAAGGCTTGATACGGTTTGTTCGACAACGCCAGCAACTCATGCGGCTGGCAGCGGGAGGCGTGCGCCATGCATGACTGGTTGAAGTCGTTGAGCTTGCCGCAGTTCGAGTTTGTCTGGCCCAGTATGTTGTGGCTACTGGTCATCGTGCCAGCGGCGATTCTTATCTATCAGCTCGCCCGTCGCTATGAACGATCAAACTTGGCGAGTGTATTTGCCGGACTACTGGTGGTCATCGGACTGGCGGCCGTGCTTACAGCGATTGCCCGACCAAAACTTCAGATCAATCTGCCCTCTCGTGCCGATCAACTGATGATCGTGCTGGATATATCCGGCAGCATGAGCGCTGATGATGTCAGTCCTACCAGACTCGATGCAGCCAAAGCCAAACTCAAAGATATGATCGCGGCTCAGCCAGGTGGCACCCGTATCGGGTTGGTCACCACCGCGGCTACTGCTACCTTGATTCAACCGCCTACGACTGAACATGATGCGCTTAACGAGGCCTTGGACACCATTACGATTCAAACGGGTTCCGCACTGGGCAGTGGCATCTTGATTGGCTTATCTGAATTGTTGCCGTCGGCTGGCATTGATGTGCAAACGCTCATGAATGATTCCATGCGGCAGAACCAAGCCGACAGCCAGCCTAGCTGGCGACCCGACCCGAACGTCACCAAACCGCCTGGCTCAAACCGATCTCAGGCCATGGTGCTGATTTCAGATGGCGGCTCCAACATGGGGCCTGACATTATGCAAATGGCTGATCTGGCATCACAGTTTGGTGTACGTATCCACACGATCGGCATCGGCACCAAAGAAGGTGCCGTGGTCAAGGCCGAGGGGGTGTCGCAAAGAGTACGACTTGAATCCGGAGTTCTGGCCGACATCGCCGATCTCACCCTGGGGACATATTACGAGAGCGTATCTAGTTCTGACTTGCTACAAATTTTTGAAGCGATCGAGGCTAGCGTGACCTTTGATCGGCGTCAGTCCATGGAAATCAGTGCACTGCTATTGCTTTCGGGTGTACTTTTACTGCTCGTTGGCATGGGAGCCAAACTCTGGCGACAGGGGCGGATTCTCTAAATTCCATGCGCGATGCTATGGATCTAGAGCCTCAAAGCAGTGTCTTGCGTACACTGAACCAATCGATGTCCCTCACAAACATATTCGTCTCGCATATCTGTTCTACGATGTTTTTACGCCTTCCTGTTCGCTTGGTGATGTTGTGCTCTATCACACTGCTAGCCGCCTGCAGTTCGGTGCAGTTGGCCTATAACAATGCACCTCTGTTGCTGCAATACCAGATGGACAGTTATCTGGATTTGGACGATGAGCAAGAGGCGCTCTTGGCTCAGGAGCTCAGAAGCTTTCAAGCTTGGCATCGCAAGGATGAATTGCCAGTTTATGCTCAGACGATGCGTCAATGGGCAGCCAAACTGGATCAGCCGCGAATTTTTACCGCGCAAGAACTCCTGGAAAAAC
This sequence comes from Orrella daihaiensis, assembly GCF_022811525.1. Taxonomy (NCBI): domain Bacteria; kingdom Pseudomonadati; phylum Pseudomonadota; class Betaproteobacteria; order Burkholderiales; family Alcaligenaceae; genus Orrella; species Orrella daihaiensis. The sequence goes on from NZ_CP063982.1 coordinate 2,717,880, forward strand.
AGCAACAGTTTCAGCAAGCCTTGCTGATTGTTGCCGAGCGCTCGGCTTATCGGCTTGCCCCGCTGGTACTTACCTTAAGCGAACGCCAACGCCTGCAATTGCAAGCCTCATTCGATGAGTCTAATGCCGAATACGCTGCAGAAAACCTTAACAATCCCGAAGCTGCAAGCGCTGAGCGGCTCGAACGATTTAGCGAGCGCTACGAAGACTGGCTGGGATCGCTCACCCAAGAACAGGAACAAATACTAGCAGGATGGCTCGCCCAACAACCCAGCCGGGCCAAGCTTTGGGGACAGGAGCGCATAGAGCGCCAAAAAGCGCTGCTGCAATTACTCGCTAATGCACAAGACCAACCTTCAGCACAAGTCGCAGCCACTGAGCTGCATAACTATTTTCAGAGCCTGTCTCGTTATCGTGTAGCAGAATTACAAGTAGATCGCGAGGCCCGCCTGCAATCGCTCGCGGAATTAACAGCGAGCATGCTCAACAGCATGACAGACAAACAGCGTCGTCATTTGCAACAAAGACTGTTAACGTATGCAGGCGATTTTGAAGCACTGTCACAATGAAATAAAGAAATACTGAGTGACAAAATTGATTGTCTGGCAATCCAATCGCGGCTTGCTGACTCAATTGAATTAGAATCCGGGGTTTTGCTGACGAAATACGTCAGATCAAGGTTCGTTTGCGTAGTGTTCCGTCAGACGTTTGGCACCTGACGCGCTGCGTTGGAGGATTGACATGCTAACAACGCTCGCCGCTTTAATGCGGTTAATCAATAGCATCAATAAAATCATCGGCAAAATAACGTCCTGGCTCTCGCTTGGAATTGTGCTGGTTTGTTTCTGGGTGGTGTTCGAACGCTATGTACTTGGTAGCACTCAACTTTGGGCGCAGGATTTATATGTTTGGTTAAACGGCGCGATGTTTACTGCCGTGGCAGCATTTGCCCTGTTTCGCGGGGATCACGTCCGCGTGGACATTTTTTATCGTCCAGCATCAACCCGATTCAAAGCAATTGCAGATTTAATCGGTGTCTGTGTATTTTTGCTGCCTTTTATGTGGGTGGTCTACTACTACGGCATGCCGTTTGTACAGCGTTCCTGGAATTTGCTTGAGAACTCGGCCAATGTTGGCGGCATGCCAGGTCTATACATCTTAAAGAGCTTCATCATCGTCTTTGCAGTCTTGGTTGCCCTGCAAGGGTTGGCAATGGCGATTCGATCATTGCTCGTACTTGGCAAACGGGAAGACCTCATCCCAAGTGACTTTAGCTACAGTGCCCATGGTGACGGCACCATCAAGGAATAATCCATGGATCCCATTCTGATCGGAGAAATTCTCTCCGGACTTATGTTCTTTGGTGTGATCGGCTTTTTGATGCTGGGCTTCCCGGTTGCGTTCACGCTCGCGGGCACCTCTTTGCTTTTTGCTGTCGTGGGCTACCACCTGGGCGTATTTGATTTCACCAACTTTTCTGCGTTGGCTGGTCGTTACATTGGTTTTATGACCAATGAGGTTCTGGTGGCTGTGCCGCTATTTATCTTCATGGGGGTCATGCTTGAACGATCACGTATCGCCGAGCAACTGCTCATGACCATGAGCAAACTATTTGGCAACCTTAGAGGTGGATTGGGCATATCGGTCATCATCGTCGGTGCCTTGCTGGCGGCATCCACGGGTGTTGTAGGTGCCACCGTGGTAACCATGGGGCTGATTTCATTGCCAGCCATGCTCAGAGCTGGCTACGACCCCAAACTCGCTTCTGGTGTTATCTGTGCTTCGGGAACCCTGGGACAAATTATTCCGCCTTCGACAGTACTTATTTTTATGGCGGATATGCTGGCTGGCATTAACGCACAGGTGCAAATGTCAAAAGGCAATTTCGCGCCGGACCCAGTTTCTGTCGGTGACCTTTTTGCTGGCGCTTTCATCCCGGGCTTACTGTTGGTCAGCCTGTATTTACTCTGGATGGTCTTCAAAGCGATTACATCACCGCAGTCCTGTCCGGCCACACCGTTTGTCAAAGAAGAGGGTAGCCACTCACTGGCCAAGGAGGTGCTGACAGCACTGGTGCCGCCACTGCTCTTGATCATTGCTGTGCTTGGTTCAATTCTCGGTGGCATTGCCACACCGACTGAAGCCGCCTCCGTGGGCGCCGTTGGCGCAATGGCACTGGCAGCAACACGGCGAAAGTTGTCGCTGACTGTTTTGAAAGAGGCTGTTGTCTCTACTGCGACAATCACTTCGATGATTTTTATCATCATCTTTGGCGCATCCGTGTTTTCAATCGTATTTCGCCAGATGGGCGGCGACAACCTGGTTCACGAGTTCTTGTCAAATCTGCCCGGTGGTGCGATTGGTGCCATGATCGTTGTGATGTTGATCATGTTCGTCCTGGGTTTCATACTCGATACGTTTGAGATCATCTTTATCGTTATCCCGATAACTGCGCCTATCTTGTTAATGCTGGGGCTTGACCCTGTGTGGCTAGGCGTGATGGTGGGCGTGAACTTGCAAACAAGCTTTCTAACGCCACCTTTCGGGTTCTCTCTGTTCTATTTGCGAGGGGTTGCTCCACCAAGTGTCACGACCGGACAAATATACAAGGGTGCGGTTCCATTTGTGATGCTGCAACTGATCGCAATCGCACTGCTCTTCGTTTTCCCCGAGCTCGTCACCTGGTTGCCCAGTTTGCTGTACTAAAAACACTAAGGCCCTGCGAATGCAGGGCCTTAGTGTTTATGCAACGATGCTTACTTGATGGAGCTCGTCAAAGTTTGAAGTACTTGGCACGCGCCTGAATGAATTGAGCATCGGTGCCATCGGTCTTGATTTTCACAATGTTCAGTCCCTTGATGAAGCTATCTAGCGTCTTCTTGGTCATGGCATCGCCCTTATCACCAATTTCGGTCAAGATTTCAGCAGAAGCTTTGGCAGCAGCTTCAACGATGCTATCGGGGAACTGTGGTATCGCTTTCACACCATGCTCTTTGATCAGCACTTCGAGCGCACGTGGATCATTAGCTGCAAAGTCAGAAGCCACTTGGTCGTACTCGGCCTGGCAAACATCACGGATAAGCGCCTGCAGGTCTTTAGGCAGTTCTTGATACTTTTTCTTATTGACCACGCACTCGGTAGCTAGACCAGGTTCAGTAAAGCTGCTGGTGTAGTAAATCTTGCAAACCTTGTAGAAGCCCAGCGCCAAATCGTTATAGGGACCCACAAACTCAGCCGCATCGAGCGTGCCGGACTGCAGTGCCTGGAAGATTTCGCCAGCAGCCATGTTGGTGACGGATGCACCAAGCTTGGCCCAGACTTTTCCGCCCAGACCAGGCGTACGGAAACGTAAACCTTTGAGATCATCAAGACCTGTGAGCTCTTTGCGGAACCAACCGCCCGCTTGAGTACCGGTGTCACCAGACAAAAAGCCCTGCAGGCCAAACTGATCATAAACCTCATCCCAAACTTGCTGGCCGCCCAAGTAGCGCACCCATGCAGCAAGCTCACGGCTGGTCATTCCGAAGGGTACTCCAGTAAAGAACGCGAGCGCTTGACTCTTGTTCTGCCAATAGTAAGCCGCACCATGAGACATTTCGGCACCACCATCAATCACAGCGTCGATTGACTGCAGTGGCGGAACCAACTCGCCAGCAGAGTACACCTGAACGGTCAGACGGCCACCTGATGCTGCCGTAATACGATCAGCAAGCCGCTGCGCGCCCACGCCCAAGCCGGGGAAATTCTTGGGCCACGTGGTCACCATGCGCCATGTGATTTTGTTTTGTGACAGCGCAGGCGTGGCCATGGTTGAGAGGCCAGCTACCCCGGCACCAGTCATACCAGCTTTGCGAATAAAGGAACGACGATCCATTCAGAGTCTCCGTTAATGAACGTTAAGAGTAACTACACGCAGCCGATTATAGACACGGCAATCGCCAGCGATCTCAATAGAAACCCTAGTCAATGCCGGTGAATATAGGAAGGACACAAACATATCGCAGCGCAACAATGTAGGACAAACACTTGCGACTCGAACTACTAGGCAAATGAGACCCCAAGGTTTGCTTTATTAGGGACATACCGGATGTTTGCTTAACTGATTCTTACAGATAGAATTGGTTCGCTCGGCAAAACATTCGCACGCCGATGTTGATTAATCAATTTGGAGACGTCATGAAAAAAATCACCAAACTCAGCCTTGCCGCTGCCGCTGTAACCGCAGCGCTCGCCTCGGCGCCGGCTGCCGCACAAAACGTCACGTTCATGACCGGCCCGCAGGGCGGCGTCTGGGTACCGCTCGGTGGGGCCTTGAAAGGCATGTGGGAGAAAGCGGTTCCTGGTCTGAACATCACCATCACCCCGGGTGCTGGCATTGCCAATGTCCGTGGTGTTGACGAGAAGAAAGCCCAAATTGGTATGTCCAATTCCAGTACCGCTGTCGATGGCGTGCAAGGCAAGCCTCCATACAAGAATAAAACCGAAGGTGTCTGCCAACTCGCCAACCTGTACCCTCAATACTTCCAGGTTGTTGCGCAAAAAGATGCTGGCATCAAGTCATTCAAAGACTTGAAAGGCAAGCGTTTGGTCACACAGCCCCGCGGCAACACGGCTGAAGTCTTGACCAGCACTGTGCTCAAACTAAACGGCATGACTTATGACGATCTGTCAAAGGCAAACTTCCAGGCTGGCTACACCGACGCAGTGTCAATGATGAAAGACGGTCACGCCGATGTCTTTACCTTGGGTACTGCTGCTCCTTCCTCAGCGGTGATGGACTTGGCTAACTCGCGCGATGTGGTCATGGTGCCAGTTGACGACGAAACCATGAAGGGTATGCGTGAAATGAACCCTGCCTATAACAAGCTGATAATCAAAGCTGGTACCTATCCGGGTCAGACTGAAGACGTGCCTGCGATCGGCTACTTCACGCACGTCATTGTCGCTTGTGATTTGCCAAATGACTTGGTCTACACCATGGTAAAGACGATGGCAGAAAACATTCCCGATATGGCTGCCGTGAGCAAGAGCATGGCTAACTTGACGCCACAAATCATGGCAACTGAGATGGGTGTGCCCATGCACCCGGGTGCAGTCAAGTACTACAAAGAAGTTGGTGCGATGTAAGACAACCTCGTTCCAACATCACCTTAAGGGCATCAACTTCACACCAGGACAACAAACATGAGTGAAGTCGTCTCAGACGAGAAAGCAGCACTTGATCCAACTTCATCGATCATGAAACGGATCATTACCGTCATTGCCGTCACCATGTCGCTCTACCACATGTGGGTGACGTGGTTCGGCCCCCCCGAGGCGGTGATCTATCGAGGCACTCACCTCATGTTTGCTCTGGCCCTGGTGTTTTTGTTGTACCCAAGTCACCGCGGATCTTCCAATATATGGTGGCGTTCGTACGATATGTTGCTACTTGTGCTTGGATTAGGGGGGGTCCTGCACATCTTCATCACCTATGAAGACTTTATTTACCGGATTATCTACATTGACGACCTGACCCCTGGTGACGTCACCTGGGGGATTATCACGGTCATCATCGTGCTCGAAGCAACCCGGCGCATCATCGGATGGGCCCTGCCGCTGACTGCGATGGTTTTTATTGGTTACGCCTTTTTCTTCACCAACGTAACTTGGCAAGTACTGTTAGAGCAGCTGTACCTGTCTACCGAAGGGATCTTTGGATCAACGCTCGGGGTATCTGCGGCCTATGTCATGTTGTTTGTGATCTTCGGTGCCTTCATGGAGAAAAGTGGCACCGGACGTCTATTCATGGACTTCTCCATGTCTCTGACCGGAAAGTCCGCTGGCGGACCCGGTAAAGTAGCCATCGTGAGCTCATCCATGTTTGGCACTGTGTCGGGCAGCGCCGTGGCCAACGTGATGGTCACTGGCCCCATCACGATCCCGCTCATGAAAAAAACCGGCTTCAGACCAGCTTTCGCAGCGGCTGTCGAGTCGGTTGCGTCAACAGGCGGTCAGATCATGCCCCCCGTGATGGGAGCGGTTGCGTTTGTGATGGCCGAATTCCTCGCTGTACCTTATTTACAAATCACCATCTGGGCTATCGTACCTGCAGCTCTGTATTACCTATCGGTATTTTTTGCGGTGCACTTTGAGGCCAAACGCTACAGGCTAGCTGGCATCCCGGAAGATGAGTTGCCCAAACTGTGGCAAGTCATGCTGGTAAGAGGCCAATTGTTCATACCGATGTTCATCATCCTGATAGGGCTGATTCTGGGCTATTCAGCGCCGATGTGTGCCTTGATCGCGGCGCTCAGTTGCTTGCCAATTGCCTTGCTTCGCAAAGAAACCCGTAAAAACATAACGTGGGCTACACCCATCCAGGCGCTGGAAGATGGCGCGCGTGGTGCCCTATCGGTTGCACTGGCTTGTGCATGTGCTGGACTGGTCATTGGCTCCATCAACATCACAGGTATGGGTATTGTCTTTACACAGGTCGTGGTGGACTTGGCCAGCAACCATATTTTCTTGGCGCTATTAGTGACTGCCCTGGCTGGCATCATTCTGGGAATGGGGATGCCAACGACACCCGCCTACATTGTGATGGTTGCTCTGCTGGTACCTGCTCTCATCAAAATGGGCATCGTAGATCCAGCCGCTCACTTGTTCGCGCTGTACTTTGCGATTCTGTCAGCCATCACGCCCCCGGTCGCGCTATCGGTGTTTGCAGCCGCTGGCATCGCCGGCGCTAACATGTGGAGTGCTGGACTTGCCGCAGTTCGAGCGGCAGCGCCTGCTTACATTGTGCCGTTTATGTTCGTCTATGAGCCTGCCCTGCTGTTTATCGTCGATGAGGGTCAGCACTGGTATCACGCACTGTGGCCAATCGCCACGGCGATGATTGGTGTAATTGGCTTGGCTGGCGGTTTGTTTGGCTGGTTGTTAAATTACGCGACCATGCCTCAGCGCATACTGCTAGTCGTGGGGGCTTTGTCATTGATCAAGCCCGGCGGCCTCACTGATTTGATTGGATTTGGTATTCTTGGTTTAGTGGTTGTTTGGCAGTTGGTGCTTCGCCGCCAACCACCTGTGGCTCGACCGACCTAAAATAACCAAGGAGTGGGACGCATGCCCATCATTACTAACATTGAGGATTTGCGGCGACTGGCTAAAAAGCGTGTACCGCGTATGTTTTACGACTACGCCGACTCGGGCTCATGGACCGAGTCGACGTATCGAGCCAACGAGGATGACTTCCAGAAAATCAAGTTCCGCCAACGGATCCTGATTGACATGGAGCACCGCTCCACAAGAACCACCATGATTGGTCAGGAAGTTGCCATGCCAGTGGCAATCGCGCCCACGGGCTTGACTGGCATGCAACACGCAGACGGCGAAATACTCGCCGCACGTGCAGCCAAGGCGTTTGGCGTACCGTTCACACTGTCGACCATGAGCATTTGCTCCATCGAAGACGTGGCGCAAGGCACGGACAATCACCCGTTCTGGTTCCAGCTTTATGTCATGAAAGACCGGGACTTCATCACCCGATTGATCGAGAGAGCCAAGGTCGCAAACTGCTCGGCACTGGTGCTCACACTAGACCTTCAGATCTTGGGTCAACGCCACAAAGATATCCGCAACGGCCTGAGTGCCCCACCAAAGTTAACGCTCGCCAACATGATTAATATTGCTACCAAGCCTCGTTGGGCTTTAGGTATGCTAGGGACCAAACGCCGCCAGTTTGGCAATATTGTCGGCCATGTCAAAGGCGTCACCGACATGTCCCGCTTGAGCGAATGGACTGCTTCACAATTTGATCCAAAGCTAAACTGGGATGATGTGCAATGGATCAAGAAACTTTGGGGCGGTAAACTGATCCTAAAAGGCATCATGGATGTTGAAGACGCCAGGCTGGCGGCTCAGTCCGGGGCCGATGCTTTGATTGTGAGCAATCACGGCGGCCGACAGCTCGACGGGGCAGATTCAAGCATCAACGCGTTGCCAGCCATTGTTGATGCGGTAGGAAAGCAAATTGAAGTGCACATGGATGGCGGTATCCGCAGTGGCCAGGACGTTCTCAAGGCAAGAGCCCTGGGCGCTCAAGGCTGTTACATCGGGCGCAGTTTCCTGTACGGGCTCGGCGCCATGGGGCAAGCCGGTGTGGCAAAAGCTTTACAGCTTATCCACAATGAGCTTGATCTATCGATGGCCTTTTGTGGGCTTACCGATGTCGAGAAAGTCGACAAACGTATCCTGTTGCCAGGCACTTTTCCAACCGTTTGATGCTTGTTCGGGGGTGCTGACATGAAGTCACCCCGCATCATTGCCGCTCTGATCATCGCCCTGGCCATCGGCGGCTGGCTGGGTTGGCGTGCCTGGCAAGGCCCCGCCGTTGAGGTGTATGTCACCAAGAACGAGCCCTTAATACAAACCGTGGTCGCTACTGGCAGGGTGATTTCAACGTCAACCTCACAGGTTGGGGCCGAAATCACAGGCGTTGTCGTAGACCGTCACGTACGCGATGGCGATATGGTAGCTCAAGGTGACCTGTTGCTGACGCTGCGTGCCGATGATTTAGCAGCGCGCGTGCGCGAAGCTAAAGCGGCACTGAACAATCTGCGTCAATCACGCCGCCTGCAAGCCAATGAGGCACTCAAGCAAGCCGAGTCGCAACTTGAGCAGGCCACCCGTGAGGCACAGCGTCGAGCAGACCTTTTAAAAAGTGACTCGATTTCACGCGAGATCGTCGAGAAGGCCGTTAACGCCCAGGTGGTTGCTGAGGCGAACTTGAGACAAGCCAAGCTTATCGCCGACGCTTTGGCACCCGGTGGCCCAGAGGAAGTTATTCTGGTTGAGCGCTTAGCTGCAGCACAGGCTGCCCTGGAAAAAACAGAGATCCGAGCACAGTTTCCGGCGATTGTCTTGACGCGCAACGTCGAGCCCGGCGATGTCGTGCAGCCAGGTCGCATACTCATGGAACTGGCTCGTCTTGGCGAAACGGAAGTGCTCGTACCAGTCGATGAACGCAACCTAGGTATCTTGGCCACCGGCCAGCCCGCTATTTGCATACCTGATGCCTATCCAGACGAGCAATTTGAAGCAAGCGTCGATCACATCGCACCAACGGTTGACACTGACCGTGGCACGGTGGATGTTAGGCTTGCCGTTACCAATCCGCCTGACTATCTGCGTCAGGACATGACGGTGACCGCCACGATTGTGACGGGTAGGCGTGACAATGCGCTGGTGATACCCAATGATGCGCTGCGTGCAGTCAAGGGTGCGGATGCCATGGTTCAACTCATCGAGCTAGGCCGGGTGACGGATCGTTCGGTCAAGCTTGGTCTACGAGGGTTGACGCACAGCGAAGTCCTTGAGGGTTTGTCACCAGGCGACGTGGTCATTCGCACGTCCGGCTTGTCCGTTGGCCAACGGGTGCGTGCCAGCGATGTGGATTGAGTTCAACATTGCGTTGAAATTCTTGCGGCAGGGATTTGCACAGACCCTGCTGATCCTGATTGGTATCGGGGTAGGCGTAGCGGTCATTGTATTCATCACCACCCTAGTGACCGGGCTACAAGCCAACATCGTCAATCGCACCCTGGGCACGCAGGCCCACATCCGGGTTGAACCCTATGAGGAAGTTAATCGGCAGGCAACGATTACTGAAGGCGTTCGGCAAATCGCACTTGAAGACAAGCGCTCTCAGCAGCTACGCTCAATCAACAATTGGCAACAAATCATTACTGCACTTGAAGCACTACCCGATGTCACGGCCGTCTCGCCCGTGGTCTCTGGACCAGCATTTGCCAAGCGGGGTGCTGCCACCATGTCGGTGTCAGTCATTGGTATCGACCCCGTGCGTTACGAGCGAATCATTTCGATCAGTGACGATATCATCAGCGGTCAGTTTCGGATCGGTGCTGGTGATACCGTCATTGGCTCAAAGCTGGCTAGCGACCTCGGCGTCCGGGTGGGTAGTAAGCTGCGGTTGGAAGCTACCGGTGGCCGAACCGCAGTGGTGACCATCACCGGCATATTTGATTTAGGCGTGCGCGAACTTGATTCACGGTTTGTATATCTGGAACTTAAACAAGCACAGGCACTGCTTGGGCTTTATGGTGGCGTCACCGTGATTGACCTGACGGTCAAAGACATCTTCGATGCCAGCCGCGTGTCTGACCAGATTGATCGCTTAACCAACCTGAAATCCGAGAGCTGGATGCAGATCAACAGTCAATTGATGAATGCACTCAAGTCCCAAAGTCTGTCATCTAGCCTGATCAGTTTCTTCGTGGCACTCTCAGTCGCATTTGGCATCGCCAGTGTGCTGGCCATTAGCGTGACACAACGCACCCGCGAAATCGGAATCTTGCGCGCCATGGGTGCGCGCAAAGAACAAATGCTGCGAGTGTTTCTAATTCAGGGTGCCATACTCGGTTTGTTCGGATCGTTTGCGGGTGCCGGTGCTGGCTGGGGCATGGTCTGGATTTTTAATGAGTTCGGACCACGGCTGTTTGATATCAGCCCCTCATTAACCATCATTCCGGTTGCGACCAGTATCGCCACCATCACTGGAGTGATCGCCGCCATTGCACCGGCCTGGCGTGCTTCTCGTCTTGATCCCGTTGCGGCAATTCGTTATGTCTAACATCAAGGATCCGACTGTCTTGCGGCTAGAGGACTTGCGCAAGTCCTACAACGTGGGTTTGCCCACCGAGCTTGAAGTACTGCACGGTCTAAACATGACACTGCGTGCACACGACTTTTGTGCCTTGGTTGGCCCCTCAGGCTCTGGCAAGAGTACGTTGCTCAATCTAATTGGTTTGCTTGATCAACCCACGAGCGGCGAACTGTACCTGCTTGATCAAGCCACACGTGAACTCGATGACGAGGGTCGCACCCAGATCCGGCGTGAATCAATCGGCTTTGTATTCCAGTTTCACCACTTGATCGAGGCGTTCACTGCGATTGAGAATGTACTAATGCCCCTGATGGTCAGAGGTGGCAAACCAACTGAAGAACAGACCGCTTGGGCCATGCATTTACTTGAAGCTGTCGGTCTGAAAGGTTTTGAGCGCAAAAAACCCAGCCAACTATCCGGCGGTCAACAACAACGAGTCGCGATTGCCCGGGCACTGGCCACACGCCCAGCATTACTACTCGCAGACGAACCCACAGGCAACTTGGACACACAAACGGCAGCTCATATCTTTGAGTTGCTTAGACACTTCAATCGTGAATTTGGCTGTGCAGTGCTGATTGTGACCCACGACCCAAGACTATCTGAAACGTGTGATCGTACCGTTACGCTCGTGGACGGCCAGTTCACGGGTGATGTGCGACATGAGCAAGCGGGCAAGTAAGGCATCCCTCGGTATAGCGCATCAGAAATCGGGAGATCGCCTGTCGAGTTGAAACGTTGGTTTTAACGATGAAGCAGGAACCATTGGGAAGTAGTGATACACGCCCAATCCTCGCGGCTTGAGAAAGCCAAGAGGCATCCTCGTCGCTCAGGACGGGGAGGACGTCAACGGAGCGAGTCAGAACCGTCGACATTAAGCCCGGCCATACATTGTCAGTCACTTTCGAAGACGGCACAGCAGGCGAGATTAACCTTGCAAACAGATTGTTTGAGCCGGTGCTTAACGATATAGGGGTTGAGTCATACGGCGACGTCGACTTAACCTTCTGTCGTCTGTTCTACCGCCTCTTGCTTGTCTAGCCGCAGGTTGTAGATCCACTCGCGCCAAATGGCGACCAACAAGGCCATTAGCACTGGACCCACAAAAAGGCCCACAACACCCATCGTTTGCACCCCACCCACCAACCCAAAAAACGTCGGCAAGAAGGGCAATTTCACTGGCCCGCCAACAAGCCGGGGTCTGAGTGTCTTGTCAACGATGAATAGTTCAATCGAGCCCCATAAAAATAAGCCCACGCCTTGAATCCAGTCACCCGATCCCACTAAATAAATGGATACCAGCGTAAAGCAAAGCGGCGCCCCGCCCGGCACCATGGCCATGACACCGGTGATCACGCCCATGAGCACAGGCGACGGAAACCCGACAATCCAGTACGCAATCCCCAACACCACACCTTCACCAATGGCGATCAATCCCATGCCGGTAACGGTTGAGCTAATCGTCGCTGGCACTACGCGCGAGAAATGCTGCCAACGGTTAGGCAGCAAACGCTCACCAGCCAGATCAAGCTGCCCTGCTAAAGTCTTGCCGTCTTTATAAATAAAGAACAGAGCAATCAGCATGAACAGCACCGTGAGCATGATTGAGGCAACGTTGGTCGTCGTATCGACGGCGATACGATAGATATCACCAATGTGTTGACCACTAAACGCCTGTACCCAGTCACCCAGAGCCTGCGGTTTGCCTAGATAGATATTCCAATATTTGCCGAGCTCATCGCCGACCAATGGCAGCGCCAATACCCACTCGGGTGCAACCATGCCCTCACGGTTGGCTAGTAGTAGCCATTCCACAAATGCCACCGCCTCAGTAACCGCGTAGTAAAGCGCAAATGAAAGCGGAATCACCAGCACCGCCAAAATAACCATTAGGGCAATGGAAGCACCCCAAATCGTGCTGCCACCAATCACCCCCACCAAGCGTTCATAGAGCGGCCAACTGGCAAAGCCAATAATGAGTGCCGCCAGAACTGGCACCAAAAATCCTGAAAAGAAATAAACAGCCGCAGCTAGCACGAGCAATAAAAGTACTCGCACAAGCGGCGGTATGGCGGTGGGGTTTTGCATTAGAAGCCCGATACCCAGAAAAGCGACAGTTTAGATGTCTGAAGCAACAGTTCTATAAACCTGTTCATCATGGTAGCTGCTATTGGCAGCCACCGCCGCAATTCTAAAGGTCGACTATTTCAGGCGCTTTTCCAGCTCGGCTTTTGAGATGGCGCCTGGCACTCGCGAACCATCCGCAAAAAAGATCGCTGGCGTTCCCTGCACCTGTAAATCTCGACCAAGCTGCACCAGGTCATCCAGCGGCGCTTCACAAGTCTTTTGTGCAGGGACCTTCCCCTGAAGCATCCAGGCGTCCCAAGTTGCACTTGGGTTGTCCGAGCACCACACATTCTTGACCTTCTCGGTTGAGTCTTCCGAGAGAATCGGCAACATGTAGGTATAGACCGTCAAATTGTCTATGCCCTCCATGCTGCGACGCAGTTGTTTGCAGTAACCGCAGTTAGGGTCTTCGAACAATGCCATCTTGCGCGAGCCGTCACCGCGAACTTGAGTGATTGCCAACTCTTTGGGCAATGCATCGAAATCTATCCGAGCCAACTCCTGCAAACGCTGTTCTGTCAGATCCTGACGGCTAGTGGCATCGATCAGATGACCATCAAGCACAAAATTAACGGCCTGATCAGTGTAGACAAGACTATTGCCGATCTGCACCTCAAAGAGTCCGAACGGCGCATACCTGACCTCTTGCACCGGCATGTTGCCAAACCGCTCACTGAATAGTTTTTTGATGGCATCGGTTGTGGCATCACTTTGGCCGATCTTGCTCTGGGCTGCCGGTGCGCTTGCAGCAGTTGCAGCAGCCGGCGCCTGTGTTTGAGCTACGACATGTGGCATTGCGACTAAACACGCCGCTGCCATTAAATAGTGTTTGAGCAATCTCATGGGGTCTCCAGGTAATCATTCATCGTCTTAACTAGGCCGAGCGCGAAGCTGCTTCAATGAGCAGGCGCTTAATCATCGGTATGCGATCGACCAAGCTCATGCCGGCATTTCTAAGCCACGGCAGTGGCGGCAATGTTTGGTCAAACAAGCGCTTCAATCCATCGGTTACCAAACGCATTTCCAACAGGGCCTGCGCACGCGAGCGTCGATAGCGACGTAAAACAGTTGGATCACCCACTGACAAGAAAGGTTCACGTTTAATCAGGACTTCGACTAAAGCTTGGGCATCGCCCAACCCCAAATTCAGCCCTTGACCTGCCAAAGGGTGGACGCGGTGCGCCGCATCACCCACTAGCGCCACGTTCTCACCGATCATCGGTGAGGATGCCAAGGTTAACGCAAACCCATGCAGCTGGCTGCGCAGTGTCATACGGCCCAATCGACCTCGGGTTGCCTTGCCAAGAGACTCGGCCAGTTCTTCGCGTTGACGCTCGGCAGACATCGCAAGCAAGGTTTCAGCGTAGGCTGTTTTTAGTGACCAAACCATCGACACCTGGTGGCCATCGTCGGTATCTGGCATCGGCAAAATCCCCAACACCCCCTCGGGTCTGAACCACTGAAACGCACTAGCTTGATGGGCGAACTCTGTCGTCAAATGACCAACCACACCCACCGCATCATAGGACGTCTCGTCATAGCGCAAACCGGCAAACTCCCGCAGTTTGGAGCGAGCGCCATCGGCTGCCACCCAAAGACTAGCCTGAAGTTCTGTGCCACGATTGGTCTGTCCGCATCCGCGCTCAAATGCTTCAAGGGTGTCCTCAATCCAATGCACCCCGTACACTTTAAGTGCCTGTTGCAACACTCGCTCAATCTCGCCCGACTCAACAATCCAGGTCAGCGACGTCTGAGCAGCCTGCCAGGCTCGCAGATAAAGCGCACCGAAAGCATCACCCTTGATTTCCATCGCCTCAACCCGAGTCACCCGCTCTGTATTCATGAGCGACCAGACGCCAAGTTCGGAGAGGAACTTCTCACTGGCAGCCGAAATCGCGTAAACCCGGGGATGAAATGTGTTGCGATCCATCAGAGGCAGCTTGGGCGCTGGCCCCAACAACATCACGTCTTTCACACCAGCACGCGCAAGCCCCAAGGCTGTCGCCATACCAACTATGCCAGCGCCGCAAACGATCATGTTCTGTTTCATGTCCAATCTTTTATTGAGCGCTTGGCGCCCCGGCAGACTTGGGCCACAGCAACCACATTTGGCCAGACTGCTTCATGCGCCCGGCCATGGCGCCAGCCTCTTCACCAAATCCCCAATAGTAGTCCGCACGAGCCGCACCTTTGATTGCGGTGCCTGTATCTTGAGCAAACACCATCCGGTCTAGTGGAGTTTTAGAGGAAGGCATGGTGGTCATCAAATACACCGGTGTACCCAGAGGCACAAACTCCGTATCCACTGCGATTGAGCGCTGCGCACCGAGTGGGATGCCATATGAACCTTTTGGCCCTTCGCTAGGATCAGCAATCAACTCTTCCCGGAAAAAAACCACGGCCGGGTTGGCATTGAGCATTTCCTGAACACGGTTGGGATTTTTTCTGGCCCAGGCACGAATATTTTGCATGGAAGCCTGATTCAGCTTGAGCTCGCCTTGATCAACCAGCCACCGGCCAATTGATCGGTAGGGATGACCATTATGATTGGCGTAGGCCAAACGGATAGTAGTGCCAGCACCCGGTCCTTCCTGGAGGTAGACACGGCCCGAGCCTTGCACCTGCAGAAAAAAGTTATCGACCGGATCGTTGACCCACACGATGGCTGGTGGCTGGCGGTTAGGATTGTTCAATTCGGTACGACTGTCATAAGGCACGACACGATTGCCATCGAGCTTGCCACGTACCCGTTTACCCGCAAGATCTGGGTAAAGCGCACCAAGATCAATATTCAATAAATCGCCCGGCACCTCAAATAGCGGCCACTGATAAGGACCTTGGCGCACCCGTGAACCGTAAACCAATGGTTCGTAGTAGCCGGTCACCATACCACTGGCCATTTTGCCTGGCGGGGATTCCAATTTCCAAGGTACCAAATAGGTCTGTAAAAAGCGTCGCACAGCCACTTCATCATTCGCGTTTGGCGCTGTCGCCGGGTTTAAGGCCGCTGAACAGACACCATGCCACACACGCGGATTGGCACGCGCCGGTCGAGCCAAATTACCGCCAGTCGGGCGCATCAGGCCCTGACAGTTACGTACAAAATTGGCCCAGTAGTTCTGTAAGTTGTCGCTTTGCCAACTCGGCATATCGTCCCAGGCAACTTGCACATACGTGCCTTTGAGCACTCTGGGCTTCTCGGCTGGCAGACTGCTTAACGGGGGCAACCGAAATGAAGTAGTCCGTGTGTCCGACACTGTCGGTGCAACAATCGGTGCTGGTTGTGGAGGTGCCGTCGAGCAGCCCGCCAGAATCGCTGAAACCGACACCACCAAACCAAGTGGTGACAGCCTATGTTTACTAGTCATTAAAAAACCCATCGTTAAACCTAGTGCAAAGTGCGTGGCATGGCCAACACAAACTCGGGGATCGTGGCCTCAAACGCTTGGCCGTCATCGCCAACGCACAAGTAAGTACCGTGCATGCTGCCGACCGGGGTTTTTAGAGGGCAACCACTGGTGTACTCAAACGTCTCACCCGGAGCGAGCAATGGCTGCTGACCAACCACCCCTAAGCCCCTGACATCTTGCCGCTGGTTATTGCCATCGACAATCACCCAGTGACGGCTGATGATCTGGGCAGGCTGCTGTCCTGTGTTGGTGATACGCACCGTATAAGCAAAAAAATAATGCTGCTGCGCTGGCTCAGACTGCTCTGGCATGAACTGAGACTGCACCTGAACTGTTATCTCATATGGTTTCACGCGGGTTTTCCCTGAAAAAACCGTTAGACGAACGCCGAACACACGCCAATTGGGACCGAATCACTGCGATAATCGAGCCTTCAATCAGTTACTGCATTACACCATGACTGCTTCCAGACCCTTACCTAAAGCCCGCTTGGCTCCCAGCATTTTATCTGCCGACTTCACACGATTGGGCGAGGAAGTCACCAATGTACTGAAAGCTGGCGCAGACTGGATCCATTTCGACGTGATGGATAACCACTTTGTTCCCAACCTGACGTTTGGTCCCATGATCTGTGAGGCAATACGGCCCATTACGGACGCCACCATCGATGTACATCTCATGGTTGAGCCCGTTGATGCCCTCGTACCCATGTTTGCCAAGGCAGGCGCCAACGTGATCACCTTCCACCCGGAAGCCTCGCGGCATGTACATCGCACTTTGGCCCTGATTCGGGATCATGGCTGCAAAGCTGGCTTGGTATTCAATCCAGCCACGCCATTGTCGTGGATGGATCACGTCATGGACCAGCTAGACATCATTTTGCTGATGTCGGTGAACCCGGGATTTGGTGGACAATCATTTATCGAATCTACGCTGGCCAAGCTAACAGATGCGCGCCAGCGGATCGATCGGCATTTGGACGCCGGCGGACAACCAATCGCCCTTGAAGTGGACGGTGGAGTCAAGGTAGACAATATCGGTCGGATTCGAGCAGCTGGAGCCGACACCTTCGTGGCGGGCTCTGCCATCTTTGGCAAGCCAGACTATGTGGCGATCATCGCCCAGATGCGCCAAGCCATTGCCAATGCAGACGCCGGACAAGCATGAACGCATCGGAAAAAGCTGCCAACGGTTGGCAAGGCGTTTTGCTCGATCTCGATGGCACATTGCTAGACACCCTGCCAGACCTGGCGGCCTCAGCCAATCAAGTACGAGCAGCACTTGATATGCCCTTGTTGGATGAGCAGCTCATCCGAACGTTCGTTGGCAAAGGCGCAGACAACCTGATTAAACGCACACTGGCAGGCAGCCTCGAAGCACGTGAAACTGATCCAACCTTATTTGAGAAAGCCCGGGCCGTGTTTTTTGAGCATTACCGGGCAACCAATGGTGACAAAGCCCTCATCTACCCCGGCGTGCTGGAAGGACTCCAGGCCCTCAAGGACTTAGGCATTCCAATGGCAGTTGTCACCAATAAGCCTTATGACTTTAGCGTCCCGCTCCTAGAGCGCACTAATCTGATGCAGTTCATGCAAACTGTTATTGGCGGTGACACGTGTACCAGGCGCAAACCCGACCCTGAACCTATCTTGCAAGCCTGTGAACAGCTAAACAGCAGACCAACGGCCACCTTGACGATTGGCGATTCAATCAATGATGCTTTGGCTGCCAAAGCTGCAGGTTGTGGGGTAGTGGCGGTTCCTTATGGCTACAACGAAGGCAATCCCGTCACAGACTTGCCTGTCGATGGTATAGTTGAGTCCGTGTTTGAAGCTGTCGTTTGGTTACAGAACAATCGGCCAGACAACAGACCAAACGAGTAATGGCGAATGAAACTTTTAATGTGCTGATTCGATAACTGATCATGAAACTGAAATGTCTCCCGCTTACGATGTCTGGTGCCTGGTGGTGCTGGTGGCGTTCGTCTAACGGGTAGGCCCACGGCACTGGTCAAGCAGCAAGATCAACACAACGTACACGAGCCCGCCCCTTAAACAGGTCGGGCTTTTTTATTGACAGACAGTTAGACCCGGCCCCTGAAGCAAACCAACAAAGTGATTGCACCATGACAGAAATTGAATTCAATGCACTGGCCAAACAGGGATACAACCGGATACCGCTGGTAGCTGAGACCTATGCAGATCTGGACACACCACTGGCGATCTATCTAAAACTCGCCAATTCAGGTCCTAATGCAGGTAAATACACTTGTTTGCTTGAGTCCGTGGTGGGTGGTGAACGATTTGGACGATATTCGTTTATTGGTCTGCCAGCCCGAACCATCATTCGTGCTCGGGGACACAAAACCGAGGTACTGACAGATGACAAGGTGGTCGAAACCCATGAGGGTGATCCACTGCAGTTCATCTCCGAGTTTCAAAAGCGATTCAAAGTGGCGTTACGCCCGGGTATGCCTCGATTTGCTGGTGGCTTGGCCGGCTATTTCGGATATGACACCGTCAGGCACATTGAACCGCGCTTAGGTCCAGCCAACAAACCATTTCCAGAGGGCATGGGTGAAGGGCCACCGGACCTCTTGCTGCTGCAAATCGATGAGCTCGTGATCGTAGATAATGTGGCCGGTCGCACCTATCTATTGGTTTATGCCGATCCCAGCGTACCTGAGGCCTACAACAAAGCACAGCAGCGCCTGAAAGAATTACGCATCAAACTGCGCAAACCAGTAGACATCCCATACAGTCATGCTAGTGTAGTCACCGAAGAAATCCGAAGTTTTGACAAGGAAGACTATCTCGCAGCTGTTAGACGTGCCAAGGCGTACATTGAAGCTGGCGACCTGATGCAAGTCCAGGTTGGTCAGGTAATTGCCAAGCCATTTCGAGATTCGCCATTATCGCTATACCGGGCTCTGCGCTCGCTGAACCCCTCGCCATACATGTACTTCTGGAATTTTGGGGATTTCCAGGTCGTCGGTGCATCACCAGAAATTCTGGTCAGACAAGAACATGTGCCTGGTACCGAGTCTGCAGAAGCAGAAACCGAGGTCACGATACGGCCCCTGGCTGGTACACGTCGCCGGGGCGGCACACCCGAGGAAGATGCTGCGCTTGCTGAGGAGTTGCAGGCTGACCCCAAAGAGCGTGCCGAGCATGTGATGCTGATCGATCTGGCCCGCAACGATGTTGGCCGTGTTGCCAAGACCGGGTCGGTCAAGGTCACCGACACCATGGTCATTGAACGTTATTCCCACGTGATGCACCTGGTATCCAACGTCACGGGCAGGCTCGCGCCCGAGATGAGCAATATGGATGTGTTACGCGCCACCTTCCCCGCTGGCACCCTGACTGGCGCGCCCAAGGTGCGCGCCATGGAAATCATTGATGAACTCGAGCCGGTCAAACGCGGCATATATGGTGGCGCCACCGGGTACTTGAGCTACGGCGGCGAAATGGATGTAGCCATCGCGATTCGTACCGGCATCATTCAGGATGGCATGCTGTATGTTCAAGCAGCCGCCGGCATTGTGGCTGACTCTGACCCAGAAAAAGAATGGATGGAAACCGAGGTCAAGGCACGCGCGGTGTTGCGCGCAGCCGAACAAGTTCAAAACGGCCTTGACAGCCCCATCTAAGCCCTGACTAGACAAGCGAGACCATCATGTTGCTCATGCTCGACAACTACGATTCATTTACCTACAACCTGGTGCAGTATTTTGGGGAGCTCGGTGAAGACGTGCGTGTTTATCGCAACGATCAGATCACTCTTGAAGAAATCGAGGCACTCGCGCCAGACCATATCTGTGTCTCACCAGGTCCTTGTTCACCAGCCGAGGCTGGTATCTCGGTGCCATTGATCAAACACTTTGCTGGCAAAGTACCGATTCTTGGCGTCTGCCTCGGTCATCAGTCAATTGGTGCAGCGTTTGGTGGTCGAATCATTCGTGCCAAAGAATTGATGCACGGTAAAACCTCTGAAATCACCCACCAAGGTACAGATGTCTTTGCCAATCTGCCATCACCTTACACGGTGACTCGCTATCACTCACTGGCCATTGAACGTGAAACGCTGCCCGAGTGCCTGATTGTCACGGCCCAGACTGCCGACGGTGAAATCATGGGTATCCGACACCGCGACCTCCCCATCTACGGGGTGCAGTTTCACCCGGAATCCATTCTGACAGAACACGGCCATGCGCTTTTACAAAACTTTCTAAAACTGCCCACTCCTGCGGCAAGCGCAGCCTGACACGGAGATAACCATGACCATCACACCGAGCGAAGCCCTGTCGCGCTGCATTGAACATCGCGAGATCTTTCATGATGAGATGTTGCATTTGATGCGGATGTTGATGCGTGGCGACATGTCACCCACCTTAGCCGCCGCTTTGATCATGGGGTTGCGTGTCAAAAAAGAAACCATCGGCGAAATCACTGCGGCAGCCACCGTCATGCGAGAGTTTGCTACGCCCGTGCAGACACCGAACGCAGCCGATCTGCTTGACTTGTGCGGCACCGGTGGAGACGGTTCAAATACCTTCAATATTTCAACCACTGCCATGTTTGTAGCAGCCGCCGCCGGGGTGCCGGTGGCCAAGCATGGCGGTCGAAGTGCCTCATCCCCTAGCGGCAGCGTTGACATCCTTGAAGCCCTTGGTGCACGCGTTGATCTATCGCCCGAACAAGTGGCGCAATGCATCTCGGAAATCGGCATTGGTTTTATGTTTGCGCAGGCCCATCACAGTGCCATGAAACACGTCGCGCCAATCCGTAAGGAACTCGGCGTGCGCACCATGTTCAATATTTTGGGCCCGCTGACCAATCCGGCTGGCGCCAAGAACCAGATGATGGGCGTGTTTCACCCAGATCTTGTTGGCATTCAAGTGCGCGTTTTACAGTCGCTAGGTTCACGCCATGTTCTCATCGTTCATGGTCGCGATGGCATGGACGAGGCATCTCTCGGGGCAGCCACCATGGTCGGTGAACTTAAGGACGGTGAAATCCATGAGTACGAAATCCATCCAGAGGATTTTGGGTTAAGCATGACATCGAACCGTAGCATCCGAGTGACTTCCCGGGATGAGTCCAAAGCATTTGTACTTGAAGCACTGAACAACACTGATGGTCCAGCCCGCGACATCGTGGCCTACAATGCGGGCCTTGCAATTTACGCGGGAAATCGCGCCAGCAGCATGGCAGACGGCATCAAGCAGGCATTTGATCTCATTGCCAGCGGTGCTGCCCGTGACAAACTCGAACAATTCTGTGCGCTAACTAGGAAATTGGCAGCATGAGTAATATTCTGGACGAAATTCTGGCCGTCAAGGCCGAGCAAATCAAAGCTGCCCGTCAGCTGCGTAGCGAAGCGGATCTTCTACGCGAGGCGCAAGCCCGCCAGGATCTGCGTGGGTTTGCCGCTGCCATCGAGAATCAAATTGAAGCTGGCAAGCCAGCGGTCATTGCTGAAATCAAGAAAGCTTCCCCGTCAAAAGGCGTAATCCGCGAAGATTTTCAGCCGGCCCAGATTGCTGCCTCTTATGCAGCCGCAGGCGCTACCTGCCTGTCTGTACTGACTGATGTAAAGTTTTTTCAGGGCTCGCATGACTACCTGCGCCAGGCCCGAGCTGCCTGCACTTTGCCCGTACTGCGCAAAGACTTCATGATCGACCCCTATCAGGTGATTTCGGCGCGTGCCATGGGTGCGGACTGCATACTGCTGATTGCCGCAGCCCTCGAAACCACACGCATGCAAGAACTTGAAGCGTGCGCCATGGAGTTATCTTTAGATGTACTCGTTGAGATTCATAACGCCCAAGAGCTCGAGCAGGCACTGACCTTAAAGACCAAGCTACTCGGCATCAATAATCGCAACCTCAAGACTTTTGATGTGTCGCTAGACACCACGCTTGGACTACTCGATCAGATTCCAGCTGGCAAACGGGTGGTTACCGAGAGCGGCATTCTGTCTCGTGAAGATGTGAAACTCATGCGCGAGCACAACGTAGACGCGTTTCTAGTTGGGGAAGCCTTCATGCGGGCACCTGATCCGGGTACCGCTTTGGCAGAACTATTTTTCTAGATAAAGCAAGACAGAGTTTCGCGTGCCTATGAACAAGGGGTTCAGAAGACCGGTCTTCTGAACCCCTTGATTTGTGCGCAGAGGTGTCGCCAGCTTACGATTTCTTCAGGGGACACGTATTCACACCAATCAGTGAGTAAGCTGGGCAAATACGAAACAGACCGGTGGCCAATGGCACCACGCCAATCCAGCCCCACGCACCAATCGTACCGGCTAACGTCAAGGCAATCAGTGCAATGCCAACCACTATTCTCAAAACTCGATCGATACCGCCAACGTTTACTTTCATGGTGCTCTCCTAAAAAGTCTTGCTACGTTTCAATTGCCCTCATGACTTCTGACCGCAATACAACCCGTAAAGCGTCTGCATCATCAGCAAGACAGCTGGACTTGCCAGCTTGTAATAGATGTACTTACCTTCACGGCGTGTGGCGACCAACTTTTCATCACGCAACACGCCAAGTTGCTGCGACAACGTAGGCTGGCGAATCCCGGTTAAAGACTCTAGCTCACCCACATTTAGCTCGGTATCGATCAGATGGCATAGAAGCATCAAACGATCCTCATTTGCCATTGTCTTAAGAAGTGCGCAGGCTTTGCCTGCGGAAGTGCGTAGCTCTTTTACAGTTGAAGGCGTCAGACTGACAGCATTCATGGCTATTCTCTATTGGTATGATGACTATATTATATTTGTAAATAAACTATTCTTCAATATAATAAGCATATAGCTGATTTGTATATGGAGTAACAAGATGCGCGTACAACCGTTTTTTGACAATGACACCTCGACCTTTACCTACGTCGTTGACAATGGTCCTGGCACCGCCTGCGCCATCATCGACTCTGTTCTGAACTATGACCCCAAATCAGGTCGCACGAACACCGCAGGCGCCGATGCTGTCATGGCTTTTGTCAGAGACAACCACCTCAAAACAGAGTGGCTGCTCGAGACCCATGCGCACGCTGACCACCTGTCAGCCGCACCTTATTTGAAACGCGAGCTCGGTGGCAAAATCGCCATCGGTGATGCGATCAAGACCGTTCAAGGTGTTTTCAAGAAGATCTTCAATCTTGAACCCGAGTTTGAACTCGATGGCTCCCAATTCGATCACTTGTTCAAAGCTGATGAAACATTCAAGATCGGTGATATCGAAGCACAAGCTTGGCACGTACCAGGCCATACACCGGCTGACATGGCTTATGTCGTCAACGGCGATACCGTGTTCGTGGGTGATACGTTGTTCATGCCAGATGTGGGTTCGGCTCGTTGCGACTTCCCCGGCGGCAACGCCAACACACTGTACAAATCGGTGCAACGCCTTTTGGCGCTACCGCCTGAGACCAAGCTGATGATGTGTCACGATTATCCGCCAGCTGGGCGTGAGGTACGTTGCGAAACCACGGTGGCCGAGGAGCGCGAGAAAAACATTCATTTGCACGATGGCATCTCGGAAGATGAGTTCGTCAAGATGCGTAGCACACGCGATGCCACGCTGGCCATGCCAACGCTGCTGTTGCCCTCGATTCAGGTCAATATACGTGCCGGTGCTCTTCCCCCCGCAGAGGATAATGGCGTAAGCTATCTGAAGATCCCTCTGAATGCGGTGTAACCCAATTGCATGTTTGAACTGGCCGAGTCTGACCCATCACTTTCTGACAGCGAGGCCAAGCGCCTGATCCCCCAACTGCGCACGCGATTATTGCGGGCGCAGTACAAGTTTTTAGAAAGAAAGGAGCGGGCACTATTAATTCTGATTGGTGGAATTGATGGCGCGGGCAAAGGCGACACGATCAATCTGCTAAACGATTGGATGGATGCTCGTCATATCCATACGATGGCATTTACGCGCCCAACCGAACAGGACCGCGTGTATCCCCGGCAATACAGGTTTTGGCGGGCGTTACCCGCCAAAGGTGACATTGGAATTGTGTTTGGGTCAGGCTATGCACCCTTGATGGAAGAGGCCTTAAAGAAACGCCCCAATCCTGACTTGTTCGAGGATATGATCTTGGCCGCCAGGCGCTATGAAGCTGATCTGGTCGCCAATGGCGTGCAAGTCATCAAACTCTGGTTTCACCTGTCAAAGAAAGCGCAACAGGCGCGCATGCAGGAACTTTTGCAGAACCCATCGACCGCCTGGAAAGTTGCCCCGGAAGACCGGGATGTACCCAAACGATTCAAGCATCTGCGTCAAGCAGCACAGCGAATCATTGAATCGACTGACTCGGCTCATGCTCCCTGGATCATTATCCCGGCCGCTGACGAAAACGTGCGCATGGTCAGAACCGGGCAAGCAGTGCTTGAAGCGCTGCAAAGGCGAACCGTTCGAGTTCCCCCGTTACATGACCCGGCCGTTTTACCGACACTCAAACGGCAGCGTAACCCGCTGACTGAATTGGACTACAGCGCCCAACTTTCAAAAGATGATTATCAAACTGCGCTGCTTCACTGGCAGAACCGTCTAGCCAGACTCGTGCGCAGCAAAGGGTTTGTCCAGAAACATGCGCTGATGATTGTCTTCGAGGGCTCGGACGCGGCAGGCAAAGGCGGTGCCATTCGTCGCATCACTCAGGCCATCGATGCACGGCAATACGACATCATGCCAGTGGCTGCACCCAAACCATTTGAGCTTGATCGCCCTTATCTGTGGCGCTTCTGGCGTCGTGTGCCTCGGCTTGGCCAAATTTCCATCTTCGATCGCTCCTGGTATGGCAGGGTGCTAGTTGAGCGAGTAGAAAAACTCATCCCACGGTCGGTTTGGCATCGTGCCTACGCAGAGATCAACGGTTTTGAGCATCAACTCGCGCATAGTGGCGTGATCGTCGTGAAGTTTTGGCTCGCGATTACACCTGCCGAACAGTTAAAGCGCTTCAAAGAACGCGAATCGCACCCTTACAAGCAGTACAAGCTGACACCGGAAGATTGGCGCAATCGCCGCAAATGGAAAGCCTATGAAACAGCGGCAGCTGATATGCTGGTACACACTGACACCAGTCATGCTGGCTGGCATCTGATTTCTGCCAATGACAAGCGTCACGCACGAATTGAAGTGCTTAAACAACTCGTTAAACGTATTGAGCAGGCTATTGATGATGACGACTAAGCCAGATCCAGCGTCATCGATGTGCCCCTTGTGTATCGTGCCTTTGCCAGGAGAATTGGTGCGCACCGAGAACTATGTGGTGATCGATGCACAGGACCCAACGTACCCGGGATTGACCCGAGTTGTGTGGCTAGCTCATGTTGCTGAAATGACTGATTTACCCAACCCGCAAAGGCAAGCCCTCATGCAGGTTGTCTTCACGGTTGAAGTCACCATGCGCGAGATACTGCATCCAGATAAGGTCAATCTTGCCAGCTTGGGCAACCAGGTACCCCACTTGCATTGGCATGTGATTCCTCGATGGCGTGATGACGCCACTTTTCCTGGCTCGATCTGGAGCCCAGCAAACGACACAGAGCCGGCGCAACAGCGCCTAGTCGATATCCAAAGGTCGCTGAAGGATTATCATCAGGCCTTGATTCAACGCCTTAATCAATTCTGACTATGACTACAAACAACAATGTGACCTGGCGCTCCATGCTCTTTGTGCCAGCCAATAGCGACAAGTTTCTGCAAAGCGCACTCAAGCGTAATGCTGATGCCATCCAGCTTGATCTCGAAGATGCCTGCCCACCCGACTTGAAGGCTCCGACCCGCCAACGCATCGGTGAACTTGCGCAAACATGTGCCAATGCCGGGTTTGATGTGATCGTACGAGTCAATCGTCCTTGGCGACTATTGCTGCGCGACCTTGAGGCATGCGTGCATCCGGCCATCAAAGCACTAACTTTACCTAAGGTGCCCGATGGCTCATTTATCCGGTCTGTCGCTGAAGTTCTTGCTGAAGTTGAACAAGAAAAAGGTCTGCCGATTGGCCATACGCAATTGATTGCCATGGTTGAAGACGCCGATGGCTTGGCCAACATGGATGACATCGCCCGTGCTCACCCAAGGGTATACGGCATGATCGTCGGTGCGGAAG
This sequence comes from Orrella daihaiensis, assembly GCF_022811525.1. NCBI lineage: Bacteria > Pseudomonadati > Pseudomonadota > Betaproteobacteria > Burkholderiales > Alcaligenaceae > Orrella > Orrella daihaiensis. The sequence goes on from NZ_CP063982.1 coordinate 2,744,205, forward strand.
ACCTCGCGGTCTCTTTGCGAATGGCCGTAGATACCGATGGGTTGTATGTCCCAAACGTGATGGCAGTCGCTGCCTGTCGTAGGGCCGGCATTGTACCGATAGGCTTTGTTGGTTCCGTCGCCGACTTTGCCGATCAGGACAAGTTCAAGCAAACGGTGCAACGGGCTGCGCGCCTCGGGTTTGAAGGTGCGTTCTGCATCCACCCATCACAAGTCGATCCAGCCAACGAGGCATTTAGCCCTGACCCTAGGGCCGTTGAGCGCGCGCGCGCATTGATCAAGACATTTGAACAGGCTCGTGCTGCCAACCAGGCAACCTGTACGTTTGAGGGTCGCATGGTTGATGCACCAGTCGTGGCTCAAGCGCAGCTTCTAATTGAACGCGACAATGCCTTGCAGGCACTGATTTCACGTCGCCATCCGACTGGCCGTGAGTGAAATCGGTAACTCAGCAGGCAATCGGTTAAAGGACCTTTCTGCGCTCGGCATTGATAGCCTGCCCAAGCGCTGGCAGGCTGTTCTATCAACACCACCTGCCAGCACACAACTGGTCCGGACCACCGCGGCGATCAAGGCAGAACTAACTGCTGGCGCCATCATTTACCCGGCAGACCCCTGGCGCGCACTAAGACTGACCGAGCTCGATGACGTCAAAGTCGTGATCCTCGGGCAAGACCCCTATCACGGACCCGATCAAGCACAGGGGCTCGCGTTTTCAGTTGCGTCACACTGCAAGATACCGCCAAGCTTGCGAAACATTTTTCTAGAAATTTCGCAGGACCCACTGCTACAGACCGACACGCTAAAACCTCAGCCAGATCCAGATCTAAGCCGCTGGGCTAGACAGGGTGTGCTGTTGCTCAACACCTCCTTGACAGTCCGAGACGGACAAGCAGCCTCGCATGCCAAGCTTGGTTGGCAAGTCGTGACCGATGCGATTATTTCGGCAGTTGCCAAACGCCAAACGCCCACGGTGTTCATGCTTTGGGGAGCACATGCACAAGCCAAAGCCGAGATGATTAAGTCGTACAGCAGGCAGCACTTCATTCTGGCAGCCAACCATCCGTCACCGCTGTCAGCGCGCCGGCCGCCTGTGCCGTTTCTGGGCTGCGGGCATTTTGGGCGGGCGAACGAGTGGCTCGAGGCGCAAGATTTACTAGCGGTTCAATGGTCAAACTAAAAGTCACTAGTTTCTGCACTCCAGACATAAATTGAGTCTGCCAGTTAGGCATATCGTGAAAGCCACAATAGATAGTTCCTGCCTGACCCATTAAAGTTCTGCATTGATTTACCCTAAACATATCAACGTCTCTACTTTCGCCATTTGCATTGCAGAGTTTGACATCACCAGCTGATTTACTACAATAGTAGCAATACGTTTCAACATGATTTTTAAACACACCATGAGCATGCCAGTACGCATTGACGACCAACTATACGAGCAAGCCAAAGCGCATGCGCACGCCGAGCGGCGTACCATTGCAGGCCAGCTCGAATTTTGGGCGCTGGTTGGTAAAGCAGCACTTGACAATCCAGACCTACCTATCGAATTTGTGCGCGATCTATTAATCGCTCGCGCAGAAGGTTCCACACTCGCCACTGAATTTGTATCTCAGGGCAAGCGTTGATGGCATCTCGTGAAATCAAAGTTATCCAGTCAGCTGCATTTGCTAGAACATACAAGAAGCTCTACAACCAGCAAAAAATCAAAGTTGATGATGCGGTTCAAGAGATAGTCAACGACCCAGAGATTGGTACCCAAAAGCGCGGTGACTTGAGCGGTGTGTATGTTTACAAATTTAAAGTGCAGACTCAGGAAATGCTGCTCGCCTACGAGTACGACCCGCAAACTCGCTATTTGTTATTACTGGGGAGTCATGAAAACTTCTACCGAGGACTAAAACGGTAAGCGCTGATTTCACGCTCCTAGGGTTTTCACTAGCATTACATGCAGAAATAGACTACACTGCCGCTTCACGTTAATTTTTAATCGCTCCCTGACCCTCTTTCCTTTCGCGGCTGACTATAGCCCTAGTATGCGTTCGGTTGTCCCGGTCGGCACGATTCAAAGGAAAGAAGATGTCATTTCAAGCACTCGGGCTTGCAGCCCCGTTGCTGGCCGCTATTTCGCGCGCCGGTTTTAAAGAAGCCACAGCCGTACAACAACAAGCCATCCCTGCCGCTTTGCAAGGTCAGGATCTCATGGTTTCTGCTCAGACTGGGAGCGGTAAAACAGCAGCCTTCATGCTGCCTGCACTGAATCGACTGAGCCAGCAAGCTGGCAAAGGTGGCCGTGGCGTGCAGGTACTTGTGCTGACGCCAACGCGCGAATTGGCCATGCAGGTCAGCGAAGCTGCTGGCCTACTCGGCAGTCAAATCAAGGGGCTACGCACCGCTACTGTGGTGGGCGGCATGCCCTATGGCGCACAACTGAAGGCTCTATCCCAACGCGTGGATGTGCTGGTTGCCACACCTGGTCGCTTGATGGATCATCTTCAAAGCAAGCGGGTTGATCTATCAACCGTGCATACCCTGATTCTGGATGAAGCCGATCGCATGCTCGACATGGGATTTATCGATGACATCAAGACCATCGTTGCACGCACGCCTGCAACGCGCCAGACGCTGCTGTTTTCTGCGACGTTTGATGGCAGTGTCGCCAAACTCGCTGAGACCATGATGCGTGATCCAGTCAGAATCCAGATCTCTGCACCCAAAGAGCGCCATGCCCAAATCGAACAGCATGTGTTTTACGCCGACAGCAAGGAACACAAGCTGCAGTTGCTAGACCACATGCTGCGCGATGCCAGCATGGATCAAGCGATCGTCTTTACCGCCACCAAACGTGGCGCTGATGATCTGGCTGATGTTCTGAACGAGCAAGGATTCCATGCGCAGGCTTTGCATGGTGACATGAATCAACGCCAACGCACCCGCGCATTGACCGCCATGCAACGCGGTCGGGTCCGTGTACTGGTAGCCACCGATGTCGCTGCGCGCGGCATCGACGTGCAGACCATTAGTCACGCCATTAACTTCGACCTTCCGATGCAAGCCGAAGACTACGTACACCGGATTGGTCGTACAGGACGTGCCGGCCGTCAGGGTACGGCGATCACCCTGTGTGAACACCGCGACCGCTTCAAAGTTCGCCGCATCGAGAATTTCATCGGCCATGGTATCGCTGCTAGCGAAATCGCAGGTCTTGAGCCCAAGCGTGTAGCGCCTAAAAAGCCGCATGTTAAAAGCGCCAAACCGCGTCGCCCTGGGTTTGGTGCGAAGGCAGCTGTTAAAACTGGCAGCAGACCAGGCGGCTCCGCCAAAACAGGGTTCGGCGCCAAGCCACGTACCGCTAAACCTTATACTGCAGGACATGCAAAACCCGCACGGCCAACGACCCGATCCCGCACAGATTCATCTGAGCGCAGACGCGCTCGCGCATAGCGAGAAACTGACTACCCGCTTGCGCGATCAAATTGCTCAAGCGGGTGGTTGGATGTCGTTCGCGCAGTGGATGCAGCAAGCACTGTACGAACCCGGGTTGGGGTACTACTCGGCTGGCCTAGCCAAACTAGCTACGCGAGACACACTGCACTGCCCCAGCTCAGCGTCTGGAGATTTCGTCACGGCTCCTGAGCTTTCTGCGGCATTTGGCTACACCCTGGCACAGCAAGTTGCACAAGTACTACGCGAACAAGACAAGCCCACTATCCTCGAGTTTGGAGCAGGCTCGGGACAGCTGGCTCACGACGTACTTACAGCACTCGCTGATCAGGAACTCCACCCCCACTATCACATCCTCGAGGTATCAGCCGACCTTAGAGAGCGACAACAACTGAAGCTCGCGCACTGGGGTACACAAGTGCAATGGCTAGACCAGTTACCCGACACATTCATTGGGGTGGTGCTGGCCAACGAAGTACTCGATGCCATGCCCGTGCATTTAGTAGGCTGGACATCTGACGGCACGGTGTTTGAACGAGGCGTCGCCTGGGGCACTGATGGGTTTGTCTGGGAAGATCGGCCAGCAGGCGAAGTCCTCGCCAATGAATTGGCAGGGAAGATGCCGCCTTTGCCCGGCTACCTGACAGAAATTAATCTAGCGGGCCGAGCCTGGATCAACGAAGTCAGTCAAAGGCTTCAGTGGGGTATAGCGCTATTAATTGACTATGGATTTCCTCAAGCCGAGTACTACCATCCGCAGCGCCGAGAAGGTACGTTAATGTGCCATATCCAGCATCGTAGCCATGCACAACCGCTGATCCTACCGGGACTGCAAGATATCACCGCACACGTCGATTTCTCTGCCATGGCTAGTGCCGCGTTTGATGCAGGTCTGAATGTACTGGGTTATACCAGTCAGGCAAGATTCTTACTGAATGCTGGCCTGCTTGATATCCTGCCCAAGCTAGACATCAATACGCAACGTGGCATTGACAAACTCATTTCAGAAGCGGAAATGGGTGAGCTCTTTAAAGTGCTTGCAGTTGGCCGAGGTATCGACAGTGATTTAATTGGCTTTAGCCGTGGCGACAGACGCCACCAACTCTAGAAAAAGTGTGGCTGGATAACGTTCTAGGAACTCTATCAATTTACTAATTTGAATTAGCGAGGCAAATAGTGGCAGAACGCAAACAGAGACAAACGTTGTCAGACTATGTATTTTTTCATGAGATAGAGACCCGCTGGAAGGACAATGACATCTACGGCCATGTCAATAATGTCGAGTACTACTCCTACTTTGATACAGCCGTTGCTGCATTCCTGGTATCAAAGCTTGGCTTGTACTTCAAATCCAGCCCTGTCATCGCTTATGTGATCGAAACGGGTTGTACGTATTTTGAGTCAATTGCGTTTCCGGATCGCATCAAGGTCGGTGTGCGTATCGTCAAGCTTGGCAATAGCAGCGTCAAGTACGAACTCGCAATCTTTAAGAATGATGGTCATGATGCGTGCGCGCAAGGTCATTTCATTCATGTTTACGTTGACCGCACCACTGATACGCCAACACTTATTCCTGATGATGTGCGCACCGCCATGCAAGCGATCACCATCGCTTAACTAAACAGTAATCGTCGCGACTACCGGCGCATGATCTGAGGGCTGCTCATTCTCGCGAGGTGCGCGATCCACCACACAGCCGTGACAACGATCAGCCAGCGGCTTAGACAACAACACGTGGTCGATACGAAGACCTGCATTGCGCTTATATGCATTTAGCCGATAGTCCCACCAGCTAAATGACTTCTCTGGTTGATCAAACTGACGAAATGAATCTGTCAGTCCCAAACCAAGCAAACGACGAAATGCCTCACGTTCGGGTTCAGAAACCAGCACCTGATCTTTCCAGCGTTTGGGGTCATGCACATCCTCATCAGCTGGCGCGATGTTGTAGTCGCCCACGATAGCCAAGTTTGAATAGGTTTTAAGCTCATCAGACAACCACTTCGTCAAACGATCGAACCACGCGAGCTTGTAGGGATACTTCTCAGAGTCCAGTGACTGTCCGTTGGGACAATAGACATTGACAAACCTGAACGGGCCTAACGGTGTATCGAACGTCGCTGCAATCAAACGCTTTTGTGGGTCATCATCGCCTGGAATATTAAGCACCACATCCTGAGCTGGAATTTTTGAGAGGATCGCCACCCCGTTGTAGGTCTTTTGTCCAAGCCAGACCGCCTGGTAACCGGCTGCCTGAATCGCATCAAGCGGAAACTTGTCCTGGTCAAGTTTTAGTTCCTGCAGCCCCACAAAATCTGGCTCAGCGATAGAGAGCCATTCCAGAACTTGTGGCAAACGGACTTTGAGTGAATTGACATTCCAGGTAGCTAGTTTCATAACAAGACTTTCGAGAAGATTAATTAACCGTACTGTACTAGAAGCAGTTAATAGATGCTTCGCGATAATTTGCTCGGTTCAGTGATTCAGATCTATACAGAAGACGCGAGCGCCTGCGCAATCGCTTCGCGTCTGGCCGCACGCACCGCAGTCGATATAGCTTGCGGTCCGTGTTCTTGAAGGGGTTTGGCAATGGCACCCGCATCGATTGACCGGGCTGCTTGCAAAGCAGTTTGCCAACGATCGAGTGGGCACTGAACCAAATGACTGGCCATGTTCAGCAGTGTCGCAAGCCTGTCTGGGCGTCGAATAGCATCCGTCTTTTCGAGTAAACCGAGCGCCTGCTCAGGCCACTGGCTCAGCTCCCAATGGTTCGAATCCCGGCACGCTGCTTCTATCAGTGGCAATAAGTCAGCCCATTGCGCGCAATCACTCGGTGCTCTGAGCCGTTGGGCCAATTGCTTGCGCTCTTCGGTTAGATGCATGCACAAGGCATACATGCCCGGTAACGTGCGCTCAGCCCAGGTGGCAGCACTATCGAGGTAGGATCCTAGTTGTGGGGAGTACACATAATTTGGCATCACCACTGGCAGCGCCTCGCAATCGAGTAGCACCTCAAACATGCGCGAAGGTTGCTCACTGATCAAGCCACGAGAGACCTCTTGCCACACCCGTTCGGGTACAAGCGCATCCGCTTCACCGAGCGCCACCATACGACGGCACAGGCTGATTGTCTCGGGTGCGACTTCGAACTCAAAGAACCGCGCCGCAAACCGGGCTAAACGCAGAATACGAACCGGATCCTCTTCGAAAGCCGGGCCGATGTGTCGCAAGACTTTGTTGTGTAGGTCATTGCGCCCACCGAGCGGGTCAATCAAGTCGCCACTTGGCGTTTTAGCCATGGCATTGACTGTGAGATCTCGCCGTTTCAAGTCATCTTCTAATGTGACATCGGCGCCAGCATAAAACGTAAAACCCTTGTAGCCCTTGCCAGACTTTCGCTCGGTGCGCGCCAAGGCATATTCCTCCTTGGTTTGCGGATGCAAAAACACCGGGAAATCCTCACCCACCGGGATAAAACCACGGCTAACCATGTCCTCAGGAGAGCTACCAACCACGACCCAATCGCGGTCACCCGCAGTCCGACCAAGCAGCTCATCTCGAACTGCGCCACCAACCACATAAACCTGTAAACCCGCTAGGATGGGATCAGACATGGCGCTGACTCATGGTGGCGAGATTTCACCAAGCCTAGCCTTCAAGGACTGTGGCTCACCGGTAAAGACAGCCGCATAGTAAGTAGCGTTGGACAATACGTGTTTAACGTAATCCCGCGTTTCACTAAATGGTATGGTCTCTGCAAATATAGCGCCCTCTACCGGACGACCCAAGGTCTTACGCCACTGCACAGGACGACCAGGCCCTGCGTTATAGCCGGCACTGGCCAGAACTTGGGATCCATCAAGATCTTCCAGCACCATTCGTAGGTAATGGGTGCCTAGGGTCGTATTGACATCAAACTCATTGACACGCGATGGCCTGAAGTCATTCATGCCTATTTTGCGGGCCACATACTTGGCTGTGGCTGGCATTAATTGCATCAAGCCAGAAGCACCCACTACAGACCTCGCATCCATCACAAACCGTGATTCCTGACGAATCAATCCGTATACCCAAGCAGGATCAAGATCAATTGAATTCGCTTGTGCTTTGACCTTGTCTTCAAATGGCGCAATAAATCGTTGTGAGAAATCGACCTGCTCCTGAGTACGCTCAGAGGTGTTCACAACGCGATCATAGATCTGCTGTTCACGCGCAAATTCAGCGGCCGCGAGCAACTGACGATCATTCAAACCCCGCAAACCAAAGTTCCACTGCGGTACCGCTTCACGACGAAGCCCAAGCTTGAACAATGCCACTGCTTGTTGCAAATGCAGATTGTTACGTGCCTCATCAAGCTCGGCGGTGGTAACTGGCGTCGGTGCAGGCGGAGCCACAATCGACTGCCCAAGCTCTTCAAGTGCAAGTTGCCCGTAAAAATGGAATTCGTCTGAGATCTCTTGATAGATTGCTTGCGCTTGCTCGGTTTTACCTTGAGCAGCCAGGGCACGCGCAAGCCAATACTGCCAGTCGACTTGAACACGCTGATCTGATGGCATCCATTCGATCGCCGTCTGCACCCAGTCCCATTTGATAATGGGCTGACGCAACGCAGCTCTCACCCGCCAAGCATTGCCATCTTCTGACAACCTGACGTTACCAGCACGCTGATACCAGGCATCGGCCCGAATCTCATGGTCCAGTGCAGCCTGAAATGCCAATTGTGACCAAGCCCACCCGGCATCCTCTTTGGGTAGGCGTTTACTCCACTTGGTCTCAAGTTCACGTGCTGCGGTAGTGGGATTGTCTCGACCCATGCGCACGAGTCCAATCGAGACCAACAAGCCGTCATCACCAGTCGCCTTGCCTTTATATTGTTTGACCCAGTTAGCAGGTGAACTCATCATGGCGCGATAACGGCCAAGCGTCTTGGCATCAAACAGCAAGGTTGCCACGCGATCAGCGGTCTTGGTGTGATTGCGCTCAAGCGCATCTTGCAACAAAAGCACCAAATCATCGCGTTTCATCACACCGTCAGCCACAAACTGGGTGAGCATTGCCCAGCAGGCTTTGCCAGGCCGGAAATCTGCCATTGCCTCTTCAGAGGTAGCACGTTGCCCCGTCATATGACGGGCCTCTAGCTTGGCGCATCGAACTTCCCGGTTGTACCAAACAAATTCACCAAGATCGCGGATTTTGTTGAAGGCGCCAGACTCATCAGCTGCGATCACCCAATCAGCCCTGAGCTTATCGGCCATATAAGTGCCGTCGTAACGATTCAAAAAAGCGTCGGCCAATGGCACATCAAACACGTTTTTAGCCGACTGCACCGCTTGCTCGGCAATCCAATAGTCAGCGTAGACCTGCAATATATCGCCTTGCGTCTGCGCTGCTAGCGCTGGCAGCTTGTTCCATTGCTTGGCATCGGCTGCATCTTTAGCAGCCAGAACCGCTTGCGCTGCCGCACTATCAGCGTTGTATGTAAATGAGGCTGCCCATGGAGTAAACAACAACGCAGGCAATGCGATCGAAACCGTTTTTAAAACTTTTTGCAGCACAGCAACACCTCTTTGACAGCGGTCAGTGATTCGGTTCATGATAGGCGTCAGTACAGTTCGACATCAACCTTGATTTTTAGTTGCACTTCGGTGACAAACACGGCGATCGCATGACACAGAATAACGCAGACGATTTAAGGGCGCGCCTGAAACAGGCACGCAAGACGCTACCCGTTGCAGATCGTCAACGTGCAAGCCTTTTGATACGCGCCAGGCTATTTACCTGGTTAGCCACCACCCATACGGCTTGTCTGACAGCCGGGCTTCACTCACCCAACATTGTGGCTGGTTTTTGGCCGCTGGCTGACGAACCTGACCTGACACCACTTTTTCGGCAATGGCACGAGCAGGGCGTTGTTGTCGCACTGCCAGTCATGCGACAGCCTGAACAGATACTCGAATTTCATCGTTGGCAGCCACACAGCGAAATGAATCAGGCAGGTTTTGGGGTGATGGAGCCAACAGCCACCACCCCCCTTGTACCCGATGTCGTACTGGTACCCACCCTAGGTTTCACACCCCAAGCAGACCGCCTGGGCTACGGCAAAGGGTTTTACGACCGAACGCTCGCGGGGCTTGCGGCAAGCCATCATCACCCAACCACGATCGGCGTCGCGTGGGACAACGCCAACTTGCATGATCTAGATCCAGACTATCAGGCAGCTGCTCACGATCATCCGCTTGATGCGATCATCACACCAACCCAGTGGTATCCAGATGCACCTAGTTGGCGTGGGACCAGCCTAGCCTGACAAGCCCCGCCAGATCGCCATGGTGGCAGCTGCATTATTCAGTGTGTAGAAATGTAGCCCTGGCACCTGGTTTTCCAAGAGGGTCTGGCACATTTCCGTGACCACATCGGTACCAAATGCCCGAATCGATTCCCGATCATCACCAAACTCTGCCAGGCGTAAACGAATCCATCGTGGGATTTCAGCACCACACATTTCCGAGAACCGCATCAACTGGCTGTAATTAGTGATGGGCATAATCCCGGGAACGATAGGTACAGCAACACCAAGCATCTGCGCGCGATCAACAAAATCAAAATAGGCATCCGCGTTATAGAAATATTGCGTGATCGCACTACTGGCACCCGCTTGGATTTTCTGTGCGAAATGCCGCAGGTCGGCCTGTGGACCAGCGGCCTGCGGATGCATCTCTGGATAGGCGGCGACTTCAATGTGAAACCAGTCACCGCTGTGCTCTCTAATCAACTGGACCAGCTCAACTGCGTAGCGCAGCATGTCCGAGCCACCGGCAGCACCCATCCCAGAAGGCAAGTCACCTCGCAGTGCAACGATTCTCCTGACACCCGCTGCTTTGTACTGATCGAGCAGATCACGCAACTGCTGTCTGGTCGAACCGATACAAGACAAATGCGGTGCAGCATCAAAGCCCATGGACTTCAGATGCCTTACCGTCTCCATGGTGCCCTCCCGCGTGGTGCCACCTGCTCCAAATGTCACACTGACATATCCAGGATTGATGGCGGCAAGCGCTTGGGCGCTTTCGGTCAAACGGGTTTGGGCCGCATCGTCACGCGGCGGAAAGAATTCCAGGCTAAAAGCCTGCCCACTAAGTTTGGTCATTGTTGAAATATCAGCATGGAGAACAGGCTAGAGACAACGCTGTAGAGGATGGCACCGGCCACAGCCCACCAGAATCCCTCAACCTGAAACCCTTTAAACAAGGAACCTGCCAACCAAAAAACCAGGGCGTTAAGCACCAACAGAAAAAGGCCTAACGTCACAATCGTGATTGGCAGGGTCAACAAAATCAACAGCGGCTTGACCAGCGTATTGAGTAGCCCCAGCACAAGGGCGGCCATCATCGCCGACCAGAAACTACCGATCACGATACCCGGCAGTACATATGCCACAGCCAGCAGTGCTACCGCATTCAAAATCCACACAACGATCAACATCGCACATCTCCAGAAAGCGGTGGCAACTGCCGTTGCCGTTTATACAAAAGCGACTTAATAACGGTAATGCTCAGGCTTGTATGGGCCTTCCTGATTAACGCTGATGTATGCAGCCTGCTGCGGCGTAAGCTCTGTCAGCTGGGCACCAATTTTTTTCAAGTGCAGACGCGCGACCTTTTCATCGAGATGCTTGGGTAACACGTAAACCTCACCAGCCTTGTACTCGTCGTTGCGCGTGAAGAGCTCAATTTGCGCGATGGTCTGGTTGGTAAAGGAGGAGGACATCACAAATGACGGGTGACCCGTCGCGCAGCCCAAGTTCACCAGACGCCCTTGCGCCAGCATGATGATGCGCTTGCCATCGGGAAAAATGACATGATCAACCTGTGGCTTGATCTCTTCCCACTTCAAGTCTTCGAGGCCGGCAACGTCAATCTCGTTATCAAAGTGACCGATGTTGCAAACAATCGCCTGATCCTTCATGCGCTCCATATGAGCCCGAGTGATGACATGATAGTTGCCCGTTGCTGTCACGAAGATATCAGCCTTGTCACACGCTTCATCCATGGTCACCACTTTGTAGCCTTCCATGGCAGCCTGCAGGGCACAAATCGGATCGATCTCGGTTACCCAAACCTGGGCACGCAAAGCGGCGAGCGCTTGGGCTGAACCCTTACCCACATCACCATACCCACAAACTACGGCAATCTTGCCGGCAACCATGACATCAGTTGCTCGCTTGATACCATCAACCAAGGATTCGCGGCATCCGTAAAGGTTGTCAAACTTGGACTTCGTCACTGCATCATTCACATTAATCGCAGCAAATGCGAGCTCGCCGCGCTTGGACATTTGGTACAGGCGATGAACACCGGTGGTGGTCTCTTCGGTGACACCACGGATTTGCGCCAAGCGAGTGGAGTACCAGGAGGGATCACGCTTAAGCTGATCTTTGATAGCGGCAAACAGTGCAACTTCTTCTTCGGAGCCGGGCTTATCCAATACGGTGATATCTTTCTCTGCCTTTGAACCCAAGTGCAATAGCAAAGTTGCATCGCCACCGTCGTCGAGGATCATGTTGGCATAGTGCCCATCTGGCCACTCAAAAATGCGATGGGTATAGTCCCAGTACTCGGCTAGCGTTTCGCCCTTCTTGGCAAAGACAGGTGTGCCATTGGCTGCGATCGCAGCAGCAGCATGGTCCTGCGTTGAAAAGATGTTGCAAGAGGCCCAACGAACTTCGGCACCTAGCGCCTGCAGGGTTTCAATCAGCACAGCCGTCTGGATGGTCATGTGCAAACTGCCGGTGATGCGCGCGCCCTTTAAGGGCTTGACCATCTCATATTCTTCACGCACAGCCATTAAGCCAGGCATCTCGGTTTCGGCGATCTTGATCTCACGACGACCCCACTCGGCCAGGCTGATGTCGGCAACTACATAATCGGTAAATTTTTCTGTCACAGCGTTCATGTCAATGAGCTCCACTCGTTCATCTGACAGCAACGCAACAGAACCGGCTAGTCCCACCGCAATCGCTGTCGTTTCAGGATTGGGTGAGCGCCGTTTGGATGAGGCAGATTACTCTGCCTGCATACCAGCTCACCTGAGCCTGGCGGGTGGAAAGCTCCACACCGTCGCAACGCTCCTCAAGTGAACTTTTGTAAATAACAAACTGAATTGTAGCCTTTTTGAGGGCTGTTGCCTAACGCCCCCCCAAAAAAGCATCTTAGGCTAGACAGCAATTTACCCTGCATTGACAACAGTTTGACCACGAACGCATACTGCGGGACTACTTTCATGCACACTGAGGAGACCATCATGACCAGCAAACAAGAAACCGCAAAACTTTTTGAAGAAGGACTTCAAGTACGCCGTGAGGTGCTTGGCAAGGAATACGTCGATGGCGGCATAGCCAAGGCAGACGACTTCATGATGGCCTTCCAGCACATCACCACCGAGTGGTGCTGGGGTTATGCATGGACCCGTGACGGATTGGACAAAAAAACCCGTAGCATGCTCAACCTTGCGATGCTCACAGCCTTGAAATGCCCCAACGAGATCAAGCTGCACGTGCGTGGCGCCTTGCACAATGGCGTGACCGTCGACGAAATCAAGGAAATTTTGCTGCATGCCACCGTCTACTCCGGCATTCCTGCCGGCCTTGAGGCCTTCAAGGCCGCGCACAGCGTGCTCATCGAAGAAGGCGCTATTCCAGGGAAGAAGTAATGAAACAGCAAACAACGGCTGACAAACCTCGAATCGGCTTTATCGGTTTAGGCAAAATGGGCTGGCCCATGGCCAGCCGACTGGCCCAGGATGGCTATGCTTTGACGTTACTCGATGCCAATCTAGAGCTGGCCACTCAGTTGGCGCAGGAAATCGGCGCCAACCCTGCCACGAACGCCAAGATGCTTGCGCAGCAATCAGAAATAATCATCACCATCTTGCCCAACAGCTCAATTGTTCAATCTGTGCTAGATGGATCTGAGGGTCTACTTGCCGGTTTGAATCCAGGCTCAATCATTATCGACATGACCTCTGGGGTACCCAGCATGACCCAGACACTGGCCGCACAAGTCGCAAATGCCGGCGGTCATTTGGTAGACGCGCCGGTCTCAGGCGGCGTGCCACGCGCTAAAACGGGTGAGCTGTCGATCATGTTTGGTGGATCCGAACAATTGCTTGAAACGGTGCGTCCAGTGTTAGCCACCATGGGCAATGCGATTGAGCGTATTGGTGACGTCGGTTCTGCTCACGCCATGAAGGCCTTAAACAACCTGGTATCAGCAGGTGGGTTTTTAATTGGCATTGAAGCCCTGATGATTGGCAAACGGTTTGGCCTGAGTCCCGACAAAATGGTGGACGTTCTGAATGCATCGACCGGCATGAACAATTCCACCCAGAAAAAATTCAAGCAATACGTCCTTTCGGGTAAATACAACTCTGGTTTCGGGCTTGATTTAATGGTCAAGGACTTGGGAATTGCCCTCGGGCTGGCGCACGAGACCCAGACGCCTGCGGCATTTTCTGCGTTGTGCCATGAAATGTGGTCGGCTTCAGCACGAATGCTGGGTGCCGGCAATGACCACACGGCTGTGGCCAAGCTGGTTCAGACGCTAGCAAACGACAGTATCGAAGATCGCTAGCCACAAAGGATATCGGCGGTGAACCGTCACCGCCGAACTTCCGCTATTTCGGTGCACGGCGGTTGTCTGGTGGCTTGGGAAATCCCTGCGCCAGAATTCGTTCCCAGACAGCGTCTTTCTCCTCTTGGGTCATGAACACCCAATTGGACACTTCCATCACGGTTCGGCCACAACCGCGACAGATTTCGTCAAATAGTGTCGAGCACACCGCCACGCACGGCGAATCGGGGCGAACCGACTTGGCATTGTCAGAAAAGCTCATCGTGGGCGAATGTGCGTACATATCATGATGTGGCGCAGTGTAGCCACCTTTGTTACCTTGATATCAAAAAACCCGCCCAAGCGGGCGGGTTCAGACCTCAACTGAGAAAAAACAGTTGCGTTTAGACAGCTTTCTTAAGCTCAGCCGCCTTATCCGTCGCTTCCCAGCTGAACTCCGGTTCGCTACGACCAAAGTGACCGTAGGCCGCGGTCTTGGAATAGATCGGACGCAGCAGATCGAGCATGTTCACAATGCCGCGCGGGCGCAGGTCAAAGTGCTCACGCACCAACTTGGCCAATTGATCGTCTGGAACAACGCCCGTGCCTTCTGTGTAGACCGTGATGTTGATAGGATCTGCAACCCCAATGGCATAACTGACCTGTACTTGACACTGTTTAGCCAAACCCGCTGCCACGATGTTCTTGGCCACATAGCGTGCGGCATATGCCGCTGAACGATCCACCTTCGATGGGTCTTTACCCGAGAATGCGCCGCCACCATGGGGGCAAGCACCACCATAAGTATCAACAATAATTTTTCGGCCGGTCAGTCCGCAGTCACCCTGCGGGCCACCGATCACAAAGCGACCTGTCGGGTTCACTAAAAACTTCGTCTTAGGCGTAATTAATCCATCAGGGAAACTCGGACGAATGATGTCCTCAATTACCGCCTCATGGATAGCCGTTTGAGAGATTTCAGGTGCATGTTGCGTTGACAACACCACCGTATCAACTTCTACAGGACGCCCATTGACATAACGGAACGTCACCTGCGACTTGGCATCCGGACGCAACCACGGCAAGCGACCGTCTTTGCGCAACTCACTTTGACGTTGCACCAGACGGTGTGAATACCAAATCGGTGCCGGCATCAAGTCTGGGGTTTCATCGCACGCATAGCCGAACATCAGACCCTGGTCTCCAGCACCCTGATTCAAGTACTCCTCAGAGGATCGGTCCACGCCTTGTGCAATATCGGGAGACTGTTTGTCATACGCGACCAGCACGGCACACCCTTTGTAATCAATGCCGTAGTCACTGTTGTCGTAGCCAATGCGCTTAATGGTGTCACGCGCCACCTGAATGTAGTCGACGTTGGCTGTTGTGGTGATTTCACCAGCCAGCACAACCAAGCCCGTGTTGCAAAGCGTTTCGGCAGCTACTCGGGCATTGGGATCTTGAGTAAAGATGGCATCGAGAACCGCATCCGAGATCTGGTCAGAGACCTTGTCTGGATGGCCTTCAGAAACTGATTCCGAGGTAAAGAGAAAGTCATTTGACTTCATGGACATGACAGCATCCTTGTTTAAGTGTTTGACCGGTCGGAGCCGGTCAACGGTTAACGGGTGCGCTGCACCCCTTTTTACCTTTCACTTAAGTGACCAAGCTGTTGGTCGGCATCATGTCGGTAGTGGGCGCGACGCTTTAGCGGATAAAAACCTGCATCTATGGCTTTAGATGAAGTTGATCGTCCCGCAAGTTGTCGGTTAACTCAACGATCAAGTCTTATTTTAAGCGAAAATACCTGCCATGTTGCTAATTCTGTTTCGCCTGCTGTCCATGCTGCCGCTCTCAGCCCTGCAAGCTATCGGGCGCTTTGGCGGGCGACTGGTATTTGCCATACCAGGACGCTATCGCGATCGCTTGATTGCCAACGCTAGACAAGCCGGGTTTGACGACCCCGCTTTCTTTAAGGAAGCTGCAGCCCAGACTGGCGCCATGATCATGGAGCTGCCTCACGTCTGGTTAAAACCCAGCCAATGCCTGGACAAGGTCGTAGGCGATGAGGAACACATTTTGCAAGCAGCACACGACGCTGGGCGCGGCATTCTGTTTCTAACCCCTCACCTTGGCAGCTTTGAGATGTCAGCTCGCCATGGCGCCAGACACCAAAGACTGACGGTCATGTTTCGCCCCCCACGTAAGGCGTTTCTAGCGCCTGTCATGGACATGGCGCGCAACAAGTCGGGCGTGGTCGCAGTGCCAGCCAACTTGCAAGGGGTTAAAGAGTTTGTCAAAGCCCTCAAACGCAACGAGTCTGTCGGTATGCTGCCTGATCAGGTACCGCGTGAAGGCGAAGGTGTTTGGGCACCATTTTTTGGGCGCGAGGCTTTCACAGTCACGCTTCCGGGCAAACTCGCCAAAATGACCCATGCGATTGTGATCGTCGCCGCTTGTGAGCGCCTACCTAGGGGCCAAGGCTGGCGTATGCATTATCTGCGTGCGCCAGACGTGCTGCCAGCAGATGCGCGCGAGCAGGCCGTGCTGTTTAATGAGATGATGCAAACTCTGATCAATCGTTTCCCAACCCAGTATCTTTGGGGCTATTACCGCTACAAGCGGCCAAAAGATGCACCGCCTGCACCGGATCAAGACCATTTTGACTGAGAAACGACAACCGGCTCAACAACAGTCGCCCACTCGTGGCGCCGATTTACATTCGCTGAAATCGCGATCCGTTGCCGCTTGGCTCCTGGTCACGACTTTCGAATTATTGGCGCGAGCGCCCATGCGATTTCGTCTCTCATTAGGTTGGTTGCTGTCAAAACTAGCACCTCTTGTGATGCCGCGACGCGCCAAGATCGCCCGGCGCAACATCGAGTTGTGTTTTGCGGACAAGACCCAAGCCGAGCAACAGCAATTGCTAAAGGATCATTGGCGAGCTCTAGTGCAAAGCTTTATCGACCGCAGTGTCATTTGGTTTGGCAGCCCGCAAGAAATTGAAGCATTCGTCACGCTATCCGGGATTGAACATGCCCACCACTACACCGATCAGCAACTGCCGATTATGTTGCTCGCCCCACACTTTGTTGGGCTCGATGCGGCAGCCAGTCGCCTCACGCTAGCTGGTCCCGAGGGCGCCACCATCTACGCTGAGCAGCGCAACAAATTGATCGATGACTTCGTCAGGCTTGGGCGAGGGCGCTTTCATAATGTTCACCTCGTCAGCCGCAAAGATGGTATCCGCGGACTCATTCGCTTGATCAAACAAGGCATGCCCATTTATTACTTGCCTGACATGGACCTTGGACGTCGAGGTGCAGCACTGGTGCCATTTTTTGGGGTGCCGGCCTACACGCAGATGTCCACGGCACAGTTGGCTCGCCAATTCAATCTCCCTGTTCTGCCCGTCATCAGTACCTGGGATCCCAAAACCGGCAGATACCACGTCGAGGTATTGCCACCGCTTGACACCTTCCCCAACCCGGCCAATACCCTTGAGCAGGACACGGCGCACTTAAACGAACTGATCGAGCAATGGATCTTGCCTCGCGCTGCACAGTATTACTGGGTTCATCGGCGCTTCAAGCACCGGCCAGAAGGCGAACCCTACCCCTATGAATGAACACTAAACGAGGCGATAATCTCCCCATGAAATGGTCTTTCACCAAAATGCACGGCGCCGGCAACGATTTCGTGGTGCTTGACGGCCTGTCCCAGGCTATCGAGATGACACCCGAATTAGCCCGTGCAATCGCACACCGCCAATTCGGGATTGGTTGCGACCAGATCCTTCTGGTGGATGCGCCAACTGACCCTAATGCGGATTTCAGGTATCGGATTTTTAATTCAGATGGCTCCGAAGTCGAGCATTGTGGCAACGGTGCCCGTTGTTTTGTGCGATTTGTGCATGAACGCAAGTTGTCTTCACGAAACCCTATTCGCGCGGAGATCGCCACGGGCCTCATTACATTGACCGAACTGCCAGACGGGCAAGTTCGAGTGGACATGGGACAAACTCGATTCGCACCAGCCGACTTGTCGTTTGACGCATCCGGGCTGGCGTCGCGTGTGGTGGGTCAGGACACACAATACGCATTGCCGCTTGACAATCAGAACCCGCCGGCTTGGTTGTCACTCGTGGCGATTTCCAATCCCCACGCTGTCCAGATCGTCGATGACATTAATACTGCGCCTGTGGCTTTAATTGGGCCGGCCATTGAGAGTCATCCGCGGTTTGCCAAACGCGTGAATGCCGGCTTTATGCAAGTACTCGATGCCCACAATATTCGACTGCGGGTGTATGAGCGCGGCGCAGGCGAAACGCTCGCCTGTGGCACGGGTGCTTGCGCAGCCGTTGCAAGCGGTATCCGCCAAGGGCTGCTAAAAAGCCCGGTGAAAGTACAAACGCGAGGTGGTACGCTGACCATTGAATGGGATGGCACAACCTTACAAATGACAGGACCTGCAACCACCGTATTTGAAGGGCAGGTAAACATCGCGCAACTGATTGAATCGATTCCAACCTTTTGAGTGACTTTATGACCGAGAACTTAAGCGCATTGACAGTGGCCCGGTTCCTGCAAGAGAACCCGGAATTTTTTTCTGATCACGCCGAGTTGTTTGCCGCACTCACTGTTCCACATCCGAATCAGTCACGCGCCATATCCTTGGGCGAGCGTCAGATCATGACTTTGCGTGATCGCCAGAAAGATCTGGAAATGCGCCTAGCTGCACTGAGTCACCAGGCCAGTTTCAATGAGTCGGTTGCCAACAAGGTGACCAGTTGGTGTGAAGTCATGCTAACGGCCCAAGATGCTCAAACCATTCCCGGCCATATCATCGCCGGGCTAGCAGAGACCTTTGATATTCCTGAAGTCGGTATGCGTCTGTGGGGCCTGGACATAGCCACAGAAGGGGTGGGAGAGCCGGTTGATGAGGACGCCCGGTTATTCGCCCAGAGTCTGACAGCGCCGTACTGTGGGCCCAATAAGGAATTTTCTGTCACACAATGGCTGCGCGATACACCCGCATCGATGGCCATGGTTACCATCAAGCATGGTTCAGCTGACGCTGCACCGACAGTTGGTCTTCTTTTGCTTGCCTCTGACGATCCTGAGCGCTTTACCAGCGACATGGGCACAACCTTCCTGGAGACAATCGGTCGGCTTGCGTCTGCAGCCATCGGTCGGTTGCCGCTCAAATCAGGGACATAGCTATCCATGAACGCACCGGTTAACTTGCCTGAACCGATGCGCCAGTGGCTAGACTACCTCGCCACCCAACGTCGCTACGCTGCACATACGATTTCTGCCTACGAGCGCGATCTAAGACAGCTCGTTGAGCTCGCCACTGACATGGCACCGCAAGACATCGCCGAGCGGCACATTCGTCAATTCCTGGGCAAGCTGCATGGCCAAGGCCATCAGCCTAGAAGCCTGGCACGAATGCTCTCGGCATGGCGCGGCTTTTACGCCTGGTGGGCTCCCAAAATCGGCTTGGCGCTAAACCCCGTGCAAGACGTTAAAGCCCCTAAAGCCAACCGAAGCTTGCCGAAAGCCATGTCGGTAGATCAAACTCAAGCGCTGCTGGAGAACAGCGCTCTGGCAGCATCGCGTGAGCCACTGACCTTGCGTGATCGAGCCATCTTTGAACTGTTCTATTCCAGTGGTCTACGATTAAGCGAGTTGGTATCGCTAGACATCAGTTATTACAAATCATCCGACTACGAATCAAGTAGCTGGCTAGAGATCGCACAACAAGAGGTCCACGTGCTCGGTAAAGGTAACAAGCGGCGCACAGTTCCGGTCGGTCAACAAGCAACCCTAGCCCTAGAAGCCTGGCTATCGGTGCGCGATCAATTTGTAAAGCCTCAAAGTGACAGCTGTGACCAATTCGCCCTGTTTCTCGGTGAGCGTGGCAAGCGCATCCACCCCCGAGTGATCCAACAGCGCCTCGCGCAGCTGGCTTTGGCCGCTGGCTTGCCCACCCGCGTGCATCCACATGTTCTGAGGCACAGCTTTGCCAGCCATGTGTTGCAGTCAGCTCAAGATCTGCGTGCCGTTCAGGAAATGCTCGGGCATGCCAGTATCTCGACTACGCAGGTTTACACAAAACTCGATTTCCAACATCTGGCCTCAGTTTATGACGCTGCCCATCCTCGGGCCAACCGAAAATCCTCGGATAAATCCTGAGTTGCCATGCGGCAACCCAAACGTTGGAAACTTGTGACGTGCCATACTGTCTCAACGTTGATTTGGTGAACAAGCACAAACAATGACAGACATGAATCTCGTACCAAACCGCATCACAAAGCATTTGCGATGGCTCACATTTGTTGTGGTAATTGCGATGCTTTTAGCGCTACCTATTCGGGCCCTTGCCCACCCGCACATGTGGGTAGAGGGCAAAGTGCAATTGATGTTTGATGCGCAGGGCGCTGTCACTGGCGTGACACAGACCTGGCTATTCGACGAAATGTTCTCAAGTTACGCCAAGCAAGGGTTACCGGTAGGCTCGGATAATCGCCCCCCACAATCTGAACTCGACAAGATCGGCAAATCTTGGATCGAAGCACTGGCAGATCCCATGTCTCACTACTTCACGCGCATCATGCATGGCAATCGCGAGGTCCCCACCGGTCCGGCACAGCGTGTTCGAGTCGACTGGGACAGTAAGGCACAGCAGATGTCGCTTCAATTCGAACTGCCCCTGTTAACCCCCTTGATGCCCGGCGATCGGCCATTGGTGGTCTCAGTAGCGGACCCAACGTTCTATGTCGCGTACAGTTTTGAGGCCCCAGATGCCGTCACCTTGCTGGCGGCGCCATCAAGCTGTAGTGCCAAATATGAAATGCCCAAACCGCTTGACGCACAAACAGCCCAGCGTCTTGCTGCGATCGGACCTGATGTCACCGAACTGCCTTCTGACCTGATGGCAGTTACTCAAACTCTGCAACACCGGGTAATTCTGACATGCCTGTGAAACCACGACTATCGCAAGCTCATCAAGAGCTGCTGGTTTTTGTAGTTGGTGCATTACTGTTACTGGTCAGTGCGACAGCCCTGGCACAGTCACCCCATCCATTTGCCGTACCTGAACAGCGCCTACCAACACCAACATCGGGCTGGTTCGCGCAATGGTCTGGCCAAATTGCCATCTGGCAATCAGAGTTCTACCGCGAGTTGACCGGTGCGGTTCGCGCCTGGAAGGCTGACGGTTGGCAAGCTTGGGGCCTACTGGGTCTGTCATTTGCATACGGTGTGTTTCACGCGCTCGGCCCAGGCCACGGCAAAGCGATCTTGTCTGCCTATGTCTTGGCCAATCGAGAAACTATCCGTAACGGAGCCATTCTGGCGTTTGTATCTGCACTGATTCAAGCATTGGTCGCCATTGTGATGGTGGGTATTGCAGCGGGTATTTTGAATGTCACGGGGGCAGTACTTAACGAAGTCACGGCACTTTTAGAGCTAGGTGCGTACGCACTGCTGACTCTTTTGGGCGCGTGGCTAGTCTACAAACACATTTTCAAACCAGTCCTCGGCTGGCTGTCATCTGTAAGCACAAAAGAGCATCAGCATCATAATCACCATCACGATCACCACCACCATCAGCACGAACACCATCATCATCACGACCCCCACACCCACGACGATGCGTGTGGCTGCGGCCATGTGCACATGCCTGATCCGGCGCAAATTGCAGGCAAACTAAATTGGCGTAAAGCGTGGGGGGCGATTGTCGCCATTGGTCTGCGTCCATGCTCTGGGGCCATCCTAGTACTGGTGTTTGCCCTGTCGCAGCAGTTCTTTGTCGCAGGAATTGCCGCCGCACTGGCCATGGGGCTAGGCACTGGTTTAACGGTAGCCACACTGGCGATGCTGTCGCTAACCGCGGGCCGCATGGCTGAAGCGGCTGGTGGTGGTCAAGGCCGTCAATGGGGTCAGGCGATTGGCGCAACCCTGCAGGGCGTTGCGTCAATCGCGGTAATGCTGTTCGGTATTTTGCTGTTTAGCGCTGCCTGGCAGTATGGCGCGCTGAACTAAGTGAAACAGATACCAACCTCGTCGAGATTACTGCTGCAATGTCGACCAAATCAGATCGGCGTTATACGCAAACATTTTGAGGTAAGTGTCTGCCACTGTGCCGGGTGCAGACAACGCATCCGAATAAAGCTCGCCACCCACACGTACACCCGTTTCTTCGGAGATCCGGTTCATCAACCTTGGGTCAGCCATGTTCTCAACGAACAAGGCCCTGACTTTGTCATGTTTGATTTCTCGGATCAGGCGTGCAACGTCAGCGGCTGATGGCTCGCGTTCAGTCGTCCAACCCTGCAGAGAAAAGAACTTGATGTCGTAGGCTTGCGCAAAATACTCAAACGCGCCGTGTGATGCAATCACACGCCGGTCCTGAGCGGGAATTTCAGCCAGACGGTTGCGTATCTGCTGATTCAAAGCATCAATCTCAGCGACGTATCGATCAGCGCGAAGATTGATGTCAGTAGCAGCCGATGGCGCGACTTGAAGCAGTGCATCACGGATGTTTTTTACATAGATCTTGGCATTGCTCAAATCCTGCCAGGCATGGGGATCGAAATCACCATGATCGTGGTGATCGTGCTTGTGATCGGCGTGTTTATGCTTATCGTGCTTATCGTGCTTATCATGCGAATGCTTGCCATGATCGTGACCATCGTCTTTAGCCTCTGAAATTTCAATCGGCTTGATGCCCTCGGTGGCCACGACGAGCTTTCCTTTGAATCCGGAAGACTTAATCAATCGATCAATCCAGCCTTCGAAACCCAAGCCATTGATGACAACGACGTCAGCTTGGGCCAGCGCTTTGGCATCAGCAGGGCTTGGATCAAAGACGTGTGCATCTTCATCGGGACCCACCAAGGAAGTCACGATTACATTTTCACCGCCAACTTGATGAACCATATCCGCCAAAATAGAAAAGGTCGCAACCACCTTGACGGGTTCTGAGTTTGCGGCAAGTGCCGAGGCGGGCATTACAGCCACGACAGAGCAGGCTGCCACAGAGGATAAGAACTTAATCAATCTGACTCTCATGATTCAAACCTCCTTAAGATTCTCGATGACGTGCCACTGGAATGAATCGCAACAACAAACCATCGTTAGCGCCAAACAAAAGCGACATCAAATAAATTGCACCAGCCGTCAAAACAATCGCAGGCCCTGACGGCAAGCTAAAGTGATACGACAACAAAAGTCCCAACGAGCCACTGACCATGGCAAACAAGCTTGCGAGCACGCAGGCCTTCGGTATGTCTCGCGACCATGATCGCGCCGCGATGGCGGGCAACATCAACAGACCCACGGCCATTAAGGTGCCCAGCGTTTGGAAACAGGCGACAAACGTGAGAACCACGGTCAACATAAATAGCTGATTTACCCATTTGCCTGACTGTCCAAACTGCATCAAAAACAACGGATCAAAACTACTGGCCAACAAGACGCGCCAGATAAATGCCAACAGCACCAACGCCACACTGGTTGCCGCTGCAATCAAAACCAACGCACTGGCATCGACTGCGAGAATGCTGCCAAATAACAAGTGCATGAGGTCTACGCTGCTACCCTTGACCGAAATCAGTGTCACCCCGATTGCTAAAGCGATCAGGTGAAACGCTGCCAAACTGGCGTCTTCCTTTTGTGATGTGTTGCTGGCAACAAAGCTTGCCAGCAATGCAACAAACAACGCGCTCACAAAAGCACCCAACCCCAGCACGGGTAAAGACATGCCGGCAATGAAATAACCAACCGCCGCACCGGGCAACACCGCATGAGCGATGGCGTCACCGGCCAAGCTCATGCGTCGCATGACCAGTAAGACGCCTACGGGCCCACTGATTAAAGCAAGGGCCAATGACGCCACCAATGCTCGCCGCATGAAGGTAAATTCGACAAAAGGCATCCACAGTGCATCCATTAGTGATGCTCCTTGCCCGACGCATGCACGTGTACATGCTCCACACCCGGCGCCTCACACCAGGAAGCCGTGTCTTGCCAGGCTAGCGACCGGTGATTGGCCTGAGCAAGATGTGCATTGGATAGCGCTTGTGCAGTCTCCCCCCAACTGACCAACTCGCGCGCAATCAACAGGGTCTGCGGGAAGTGCTCACGCACCATGTCCAGATCGTGCAACACTGCGACTACCGTACGACCCTCGCGGTGCCAACCCGACACCACACTCAACAAGTCGCGCGTTGTAGCCGCATCCAGCGCACTAAAGGGCTCGTCGAGCAAGATCACAGGTGCATTCTGGACAATCAGACGTGCGAACAGAACGCGTTGCAATTGCCCCACCGAGAGCTCATCAACCAGACGATCTTCAAATCCCTTTAAACCAACTTGTTCAAGCGCTTTGTCAATGGCCTCGCGCTCTTGCTGACCCACTGTCCCGAGTGCGCCAACACGGGGCCAAGCTCCCATGGCGACCACTTCAAGTACCCGTAATGGAAAATCTGAATTGATGCCGGATAACTGCGCTAAAAAAGCCACCGCACCTGGTCTGCTTAAGTCAGCGCTGCGCTCGATCTTTCCGTGTGTAGGCCGTCGTAAACCAGCCAGTGCAGCCAATAACGTCGATTTACCCGCGCCATTGGGTCCGACAATCGCGGTTAACGATCCCGCTTGAAAGTCACCGCTGATGTGGTGAACAGCTGGATGGCCGTGGTAGGCAATCGTGACATCCGACAGACAAAATGCAATATCCACGATCAGATCACCCTGCGAAACCGGTCACGAGCCAGACAGCGAACCACAGAGGCGCCAACAGCAAAGCGACCAGCGCCAATCGGCGGGTAATGCCCCATAGAAGCGGGTGTGAACGGTGATGAGATGCCATGACTGGTTGCGCCGATAAATCTTAAGTCCACGACTTTATAAGAGGAATTAATTATAATGATAATTCATTATCATTAATAAGTCCCTAACTGAGGCTAAAAACACCATTGAGCTTGGGTTAAAGTGAGAGCCATGGAAAGAAGCACGAAACAACGGGCTGCGATTCGTGAAGCACTTCAACGCGCTGATCGGCCTTTACTGGCAACTGAAGTGTTGGATATGGCCCAAAAGTCGGTGCCGTCATTGGGTATTGCCACTGTGTACCGGACTTTGAAGGCGCTGATCGAGCAGGAGTCTCTGCAAGTAGTTGAATTACCTGGGGAAAATCCTAGATTCGAGTTCGCGCACGGGCATCATCACCACTTCTGCTGTAAAGCCTGTGGACGGGTGTACGACATCCACGCCTGCCCCGGTGATTTCGGCCAAATGGTGCCGCCCGGCTTTCAGGTCAGTGACCATGAGGTAACACTTTACGGACGCTGTGCAGATTGCGAGAACGCAATCCCTACTTGAAATCTCGTGCTATCGCCCCCATTTTCATGCGGATTTCAGCACAGCTGGCGCAAATAGGTTAAAAACCCCTGTTCTGGATCGTGGCTAGCCAGGCCATGGCCGTTGTTAGTTTTTTTGCAAGTATCGATACACCATGACACAAAACCCGTCGATTCCGCTGGACCAAATGGTACCCGTCACCATCCTGACCGGTTTTTTAGGGGCGGGTAAAACCACCCTGCTCAAGCGCATCCTGACGGAATTTCACGGCAAACGCATTGCGGTGATCGAAAACGAATTTGGACCGGAAAGCATCGATAACGATTTGCTCGTGGAGGTTCACGATGAGGAAATTATTGAGCTTTCAAATGGCTGCGTGTGTTGCACGGTTAGAGGTGACTTACTTAGAACCCTGACTGACCTGCGCCGTCGTCGTGAGGCTGGCGAACTGAACTTTGAACGCGTCATTATCGAAACCACTGGCATGGCCAATCCTGGTCCGGTCTGCCAGACGTTCTTTATGGATGATGATGTAGCCGAGTATTTCCGCCTAGATAGTGTCATTACCCTCGTCGATGCAAAACATGGCATGCAGACGCTCGACAAGCAAGAGGAAGCTCAGAAACAAGTCGGGTTTGCCGACCGTATCCTGGTCTCCAAGCGTGACCTGGTGACCGATCAAGAGTTTGATGTGCTCAGAAAGCGTCTGGTTCACATGAATCCTCGCGCACCGATTGAAGTGGTTAACTTTGGCGAAGTTGACCTAGCCAAAGTGATCGATATCAGTGGATTTAACCTTAACTCCATTCTGGATATAGATCCTGAGTTCCTGGCAGATACTCACCCGGATGCCAAGCATGATCATGATCATGACCATCACCACGCCCATGATCATCACCACCATCACGGCCACGACCACGGACATCATCACCACCACGCCCATCAGGACGAGATCGGTGCCTTCGTGTTCAAAGCAGACAAGCCGTTCGATCCTGAGCGCCTCGAGGAATTCCTAGGTGGGGTTGTTCAGGTATACGGACCCGATTTATTGCGTTATAAGGGCATCCTCTACATGAAAGGCATTGATCGGCGCATGCTGTTTCAAGGCGTACACATGTTGATGGGGGCGGAGCCTGGCAAGCCCTGGGCACCAAAAGAGAAAAAAGCCACCAAGATGGTATTTATTGGTCGCAAGCTACCGCAAGAGATTCTGACCAAGGGTCTTGAGCAGTGTCTGGCGACATAAGGGCAGCATCAACGGCAGCATCGACGCATGTTCGATAACTGACAGAAACGGAGCAAGTGCATGGCAACCAAGGCGGCACCTAAAAAAACCAAATCGGCCAAGGCTGATAACACCTCCATTCCGACCGAGGCTGAATTGCTGAAAATGCCGGAGTCGGAGTATATGAACGCGCGGCAACTCGCATTTTTCAAGCAGCGTTTGCAGCAGCTTGAGGATGAGATTCTGACCAATGCTGGTGAAACCACTGAACATTTGCGTGAGACGCAATTCGTACCAGACCCAGCCGATCGCGCAACCATTGAAGAGGAGCACGCGCTCGAACTCAGAACACGGGATCGTGAACGCAAATTGCTCAAGAAAGTACAGCAGTCACTGGCTCGTATCGAATCAGGCGAGTATGGCTGGTGCGAAGAAACTGGTGAAGCCATCGGCGTTCCCCGCCTATTGGCACGCCCGACGGCCACGCTATCGCTTGAAGCACAAGAACGACGCGAAATGCGTCAGAAAATGTTCGGCGACTGACGCCAGTACAAGTAGATACCACCACCAAGTCAGCCGCGCCTGGCTTGGTGCAACCCTCCGAAGGTAGTTATGGAACAATTTCACGCGACGACCATCGTATGCGTGCGGCGCGGCAACCGCGTCGCCATGGGCGGTGACGGACAGGTCACGCTAGGCAACATCGTCATCAAGGGCACTGCCCGCAAAATCCGCCGGCTGTATCACGACAAGGTACTCGCCGGTTTCGCCGGGGCGACGGCTGACGCTTTTACCCTGCAAGAACGGTTTGAGGGCAAACTCGAAAAGCATCAAGGTCATTTGATGCGTGCCGCTGTTGAGCTCTCACGCGACTGGCGCACCGATCGGATCTTGCGCCGACTTGAGGCGATGCTGATCGTCGCTGACCACGAACACACCTTGGTGCTAACCGGCAACGGCGATGTACTAGAGCCAGAAAACGGCCTGGCTGCCATTGGCTCTGGGGGCGCTTATGCACAATCTGCTGCCTTGGCGCTGTTAAGACACTCCGAAATGCCGCCCGAAGAGATCGTGAAATCGTCACTGACGATTGCTGGCGATCTCTGTATTTACACCAATCAAGAACACATCATTGAAGTCCTGTGAGCGTAGAGCCATGTCCGCGAACAATATGACCCCAAAAGAAATTGTCTCTGAACTAGACAAACACATCATCGGCCAGCATGCCGCTAAAAAAGCCGTCGCCGTCGCGCTACGAAATCGTTGGCGCCGACAGCAGGTTGCCGAACCACTGCGTCACGAAATTCACCCTAAAAACATTCTGATGATCGGACCAACCGGTGTTGGCAAAACTGAAATCGCCAGACGTCTGGCCAAACTCGCCAATGCCCCCTTTATCAAGATCGAGGCCACCAAATTCACAGAGGTCGGCTATGTCGGCCGTGATGTTGATACCATCATTCGTGATCTGGCTGAGATGGCTGTCAAGCAAACCCGTGAGCAAGCCATGAAACGGGTGCAGACACAGGCTGAGGACGCCGCAGAAGACCGCATACTTGATGTGCTGATCGCCCCACCGCGAGCAGCAGACGGCTCGCCCATTCGCGAGGAGTCAACCGCAAGACAAACGTTTCGCAAGCGCTTGCGCGAAGGCGCGCTTGACGACACCGAAATCGAAATTGATGTCAACGCACCCATCCCGCAGATGGACATCCTCGGACCACCCGGGATGGAGGATATGGCTGAACAGCTTAAGAGCATGTTTGCCGGCCTGTCACACGACAAGAAAAAAACCCGCAAACTAAAGATCAAGGACGCGTTCAAGCAAATTGTCGAAGAAGAGGCAGCCAAACGGGTCAATGAAGAAAATATCAAGACTGATGCGGTTCGACTAGTTGAACAACACGGCATTGTGTTTCTCGATGAAATCGACAAAATAGCAGCCCGTAATGAAGGCGGCACTGCTGAGGTTTCACGCCAAGGGGTACAAAGAGATTTGTTGCCACTCGTAGAAGGCACAACGGTCACCACCAAATATGGCATGATCCGTACCGACCACGTTCTGTTCATCGCATCCGGTGCGTTTCATTTGTCGCGCCCCTCAGACTTGATTCCTGAACTGCAGGGTCGATTCCCGATTCGGGTAGAGCTCGATTCATTGTCAGCTGATGACTTTGTCAAGATCCTGAATGAGACAGATGCCTCTTTGACCAAACAGTACAAGGCGTTATTGCAAACGGAAGAAGTCCACCTTGACTTTACCGACGAGGGCATCCGACGTCTGGCTGAGCTGGCATTTGATGTCAACGAACAAACAGAAAATATCGGTGCCCGTCGTCTCTACACCGTCATGGAGCGCTTACTGGAGGATGTGTCGTTTGATGCCACGTCTCACAGCGGTCAAACCATTGTGATTGATGCAGCCTATGTGAACGACAAGCTGCAAGAAACGGCACAAAGTCAGGACCTGGCTCGCTATGTTCTCTAAAAAAAGGAGCACCTGATGCCTGATAGACTAACCATCATCACCACTCGAACGGGTGACGAAGGTGTCACTAGCCTGGCAGATGGGTCGCGTGTATCAAAGACGCATCCGCGGGTTACTGCGCTTGGTGATGTCGATGAGCTGAACAGTCAGCTAGGACTGTTATTAGCCCAAATGGCCGAGGTACCACACAATGAACACTTGAAACCGCTCAGTAAGGCCCTGAAACCCGTACAGCATGCATTATTTGATATAGGCAGTGAACTGGCGATTCCGGGCTACAGCCAACTCAAACCCGAGCAACTCGCCCACCTGGACAAGGAATCTGAAGCGTTAAACAGCAAGCTCCCAAGTCTGAAGGAATTCATCTTGCCAGGTGGCTCGGTGCTATCAGCCCAAGCGCACATCGTTCGAAGCGTATGTCGCCGGGCTGAACGCTCGGTCGTAGCCATGCATCAGGCTGAATTAAATGACGGTGACCCAGACAAGCTACTTGCCCAACGTTATTTAAATCGCTTGTCAGATCTGATGTTCAACATAGCTCGATCGATCAATCAAGCACTCGGCGAACCCGATGTGTTTTGGAATAAAACTGGTTGATACAACATCAAGCCGTCACGCCAGCCTTGTGCGCCTGTTCATCAGCATGATATGAAGAACGCACCATGGCACCGACGGCTGCATGGGTAAATCCCATGGCGTAGGCCTCGCGCTCAAACATCGCAAACGTGTCCGGATGCACGTAGCGCAGCACCGGCAAATGATGTGCCGAGGGCTGCAAATACTGACCGATGGTCAACATATCCACATCATGCGCACGCATGTCACGCATGACCTCAAGGATTTCCTCATCGGTTTCACCAAGACCCACCATCAAACCTGATTTGGTTGGTACCCCAGGGCAACGTTCTTTAAAGTCTTTGAGCAGTTTGAGTGAATGACCGTAGTCGGATCCAGGCCGAGCCTGCTTATATAGACGTGGGACCGTTTCCAGATTGTGATTCATGACATCGGGCGGCGCCAAGTCAAATATGCCCAAGGCGCGCTCAAGACGGCCTCTGAAGTCCGGCACCAAAACTTCGATCTTGGTGTTCGGGGATAAACGCCTGACTTGCTCAATGCATTCCACAAAATGGGCTGCCCCGCCATCGCGCAGATCATCACGATCCACAGAAGTGATCACCACATAATTAAGCTTCATGGCAGCAATCGTTTTAGCTAAATTAATGGGCTCATCCTGATCTAGGGGGTCCGGGCGTCCATGACCGACGTCACAGAACGGGCAACGGCGAGTGCACTTGTCCCCCATGATCATAAACGTGGCTGTGCCCTTGCCGAAACACTCACCGATATTGGGACAAGAAGCCTCTTCGCAAACCGTGTAGAGATTGTGCTCGCGAAGAATCCGTTTGATGTCATAGAACCGGGAACCTGCCGGTGCTGTTTTTACACGGATCCATTCAGGCTTTTTCAGGCGCTCTGCCGGCACGATCTTGATCGGAATACGCGCGGTCTTGGCCTCTGACTTTTGTTTGGCAGTTGGATCGTAGGTCGGTGCACTCGACATGGTCAGTCCTGATAAGTCTTGGCAGGGCGAATGATTAAGCCCTAAGGGAGAACCCTAAAACATCATTCTACTCGCAGACGGCATTCAGAAATGATTTTCCCTGCCAAGGTCACGGCTACAGATTCCCAGGCCGCTTTGACGCCTGAGCTGGCCATGCTGATCGTTTTTAGGCCCTCGTAGCCGCAAGGATTGATGCCTTCAAAGGGTGTCAAATCCATATCGACGTTAAGCGCAACCCCATGATAGGTGCAACCTTTTCTGACCTTGATACCGAGCGCAGCAATCTTGGCAAGCTCGCCATCGTCTTGTGCAAGATAAACGCCCGGCGCACCAGGCTTGCGGCAGGCCTGAGTCAAACCAAACTCAGCCAAGGTCATGATCACGGCCTGCTCCAGAGCTTGAACCATAGCTCGTATTGTCAGACCGGTACGTTTTAGGTCTGCCAACACATACACCACCACCTGACCTGGCCCATGGTAGGTAACCTGACCCCCACGATCAGACTTGATAACGGGGATATGCCGAGGATGAAGCACATGCTCTGGCTTGCCAGCTTGTCCGAGCGTGTACACCGGACTGTGTTCAACTAACCAAAGCTGATCCAAGGTATCCGGTGCGCGATTCTCGGTAAATGCCTGCATCGCTTGCCAAGACTCAACATAGGATGCCAAATCTGGCCAGCGCCTTACCCCGGCAAGCTCAGTGGCAATCAGGTCCACTAGAGCACCACTGACACCAGCGGATGTCCATGCAAAGCCCGATAAAGACTATCGAGCTGTTCGCGTGACGTGGCTCTGACCGTGAACGTTAGCCCCACATAGTTGCCTTTGGCACTCATTCTGATTTCAACCGTTGCGGGGTCAAACTCTGGATCGTGAGTCTGCACCACTTCGGCTAGCGCCTGGGCTAGATTGGGATCTTGCTTGCCCATGACCTTGATCGGGAAGTCACAGGGATAATCAATCAACGATGTCTTATGTGAACCATTGTTCTGCTCGGTCATGAAGACACCTCCAGACCACGTAGGGCAGACAAGCAATCGTCGTAGGCCTGACGTAGACGCCCATATACCGGTCCGGGCTTTCCTTGACCGATGGGCTTGCCATCGAGTTCAACCACCGGCAAAACCTCCCGCGTGGCTGAGGACACCATTAGTTCATCAGCTCTGATGACCCGGTCGCGCGACACAGGCTCAAGCACAAAGTCCAGGCCACAGCGCTCGCAAAGCTCCTGAAACAGGCCGTAACGGATACCTTCTAGCACTCGATTGTCTTTGGGAGCGCCGTATACCTTGCCACCCTCAACCATCCAGACGTTACAAGCAGCCCCTTCGGTCAAGATATCGCTGCGAAACTGGATCACCTCATCCACACCGGCTTTGATAGCAGCCTGCTTTGCCAACACATTGCCAAGCAAGGAAACCGACTTGATGTCGCAATGTAACCAGCGCATGTCCTCCATGCTGACTGCCCTAACGCCCTGACTTCTTAACGAATCGCCCGGTGGTGTCATGGGGGCAACCATTGCAAACACCGTGGGTTTGACTGGTGGATTGGGGAACGCGTGATCACGTTTAGCCACACCTCGCGTGACCTGAATGTAGACCATGGCGTGATCACGCTTGGGTTGAGCCGCAAGCAAGTCAACGATGAGGTGTTGCCACTGCTCTCGCGTGAACGGCTGTGCAATTTCGATCTTGGCCAAACTACGATCAAGACGATCGAGATGCTCTTGCATGCGAAATGGTTGCTGCCAGTAGACTGGCACCACCTCGTATATGCCATCCCCAAAAATAAAGCCTCGATCCAGCACTGAAATCCCAGCCTTTGAAAGCGGCACATGATCGCCATTCACATAGACGATGGGATCGCCGTCAACGCCTTGAATTGCCTCAAACATGCTTGGTTCTATCCTTGTGAGTCACTGCTGGCTGTCACTGCAGCCAGAGCTTAAGTTGGTCAATCGCTCTACCCAAAAACCCGGCCTGCTCAACCGGTGTTAGTACATCAAGCGGCAGAGTTCGTAGCGGCTTGTCATCTAACGTCAAGGTCAAAGTGCCAACACGCTGGCCCGCCTGTAACGGCGCCAACAGCGGGTCTGGGCGCTGGGTGACCATCTTGACATCACCGGTCTTGCCACGTGGAATGGTCAACCAGATCGCACTCGTGGTCCCGAGGTTTGCAGTTTCTGTCGTACCTTCCCAAACGCGTGCCTGAACAGCTGCCTTGCCAGCATCAACGAGTTTGACCGTATCAAAATTCTGAAATGCCCAGTTCAAGAGTTTCAAACTTTCCTCGGCACGGGTGGACTCACTTTCAGCACCCACGAGCACGCTAATCACCCTGCGCTCGCCACGCTGCGCCGTCGAGATCAGGCAGTAGCCCGCGGCCTCGGTGTGACCTGTTTTCATGCCATCGACCGATGGGTCGGCCCAAAGCAGACGGTTGCGGTTGGCTTGTTTGATGTTGTTGTAGGTGTACTCACGCTGTGAGTACACCTGATACTTGTCGGGATGATCGGCAATCATACGCTGCGCCAGGATAGCCAGATCACGCACTGTTGTGATGTGCTGTGGATCAGGCAGACCACTGGCGTTTTTAAACGTCGTATCAGTCATGCCAAGCGCACGCGCTTTTTCTGTCATTTGCTGGGCAAAGGCCTCTTCCGTGCCCGCCAAGGTTTCAGCAATCGCTACTGACGCGTCATTGCCTGATTGCACCACAATGCCCTGAATAATCTCATCCACTGTCACTGGCTTACGTGGCTCAATGAACATCCGAGAACCAGGCGTCTTCCAGGCTTTTTCTGAAACCGGCACCTGCTGCTCACGGGTAATGCGGTTTTCTTTCAATGCATCGAAGGTCATGTAGACCGTCATGATCTTGGTCAGTGAGGCCGGCTCCACCGATTGCTCAGGGTTTTGCGCGGCAATGGTCTGACCCGTGACGGCATCAACGAGAATCCAGGCACGAGCAGCCACCACGGGCTTGGCAATGGTTGAAACTGCCGAGACTTCAGCCAACGGCGCGCTGACAGAGACTGCAGTCGATTGCTGCGCTGCCTGAGAGAACGCTTGCAAGGGCAGGCTCGCCATCACCACAGCTGCCACCAGAATGCGCCACTTTGAAGCCTCTACCATCATCAGCAATTTCCTCTTGTTAATTAATGAAATGACAAACCGTCATCTTACAAGGACTTCAGGCGCGTCTGCACTAACTCCCGCAAAATCAATAGCTTGCCATGAAAAAAGTGACCTGCATTTGGTACCACCACCACGGGCATATCGATCGGCCGAGCCCACTGCATGACTTCTTCCAAGGACACGACATCGTCATTCTCTCCATGGACGATCAGGGCATCAGCTGGCGCATCCACCGGACCATGCCGAAACCTCAGCACCGCAGACCCCGCCCAAATAACCAAATGCGGTAAGGCCTCACCGCCCTGCTTTAAACGGGCATACAGCTGCGCGCCAATACACGTGCCAAACGAGAAGCCCGCAAGCACCCAAAGACCAGCAGCAAGGTCTGGATAACGTTTCTGAAACTGCTCCACCAGCAAAGCCATGTCATCGGTTTCGCCACGACCTTCGTCAAACGAACCGGCTGAATCACCAATCCCCCTAAAGTTTGGCCGCACCGCGACGAGCCCACGTTGTACGCAGGCTCGAGCAATCGTTGTCACTACTTTGTTCTCGCGCGTACCGCCTTGGGAGGGATTGGGATGCAACACCAACGCCCAGCCAACTGGCTCATCAACAGGCCAATCAATAGCACAATCAATAACCCCGGCTGCACCCTCGAACGTCGTGATTTCAGTCTGATTTGATTTCATGAATACGTTGTCAATTAGTTCAATTTATTGGATAACCACTGCATCAACCTTCCGATCAGTCGATCGGTGGCGCTACGTAATGCCACTGCGCCGGCTGGTGCCGAATTGGCACGAGCAAGCTCACGCTCAGTACCCAGAAACTGGCCCAGCACCTGCCCATCACGCACGAGCACGGCTTGCAGCGTGACGAGAGCCTCATTGCTAGCTCCATCAGACGCGTAGATTTGTTCGAATTGCATCAAGGTGACACGCAACTGAGGCATATCAGCATTGATCGTCTCAGTTAAAACTGCCCCATGCAAAGACAGTTGCTCAAACAACCGCTCGCGCACAAGTCTGGCGGGTGGTGCACTCCACCGATAAGTTGCGTATCGGTTGGGCGGGCCATCGACGCCTAGCCGCCAAATCACATCCTCAAAGCCAAGCTGCTTGGCTTGATTAAAAGCGGGCAGTGCGATTGCTTTGAATTGCCAAGAAACTGGTTCAGTGGTCGGTGGCAATCCTAGGTCAAGCTCTTTGGGTGCGGGCGCCACCTTACCGAGGCTACAACCTGCAAGCGGCAGTGATAAAGCACCCATCAACCATCGCCTTCTTGAACGCATGCAAATTTACTCCTGATTAAAACCACTAAATCCTGGCTCACCGGGTCCTGGTCTAACAACTGGCGGTCCAAAGAGCACGGAATCGGGAGACTGCTCAAACAATCGGGCGGCACCACTAAACGATCTGGCTGCCGAGGAAATATCATCGATCATCCGGTTGATTTCAGGCAGGGTAGAGGATTGCAGCTGCGCCGCTGAGCGCTGCAGTTGTGCCAAGCTTTGCGTTGCCAGCGTCAAAGGTCCGCCCGGGCTATTCAGATAATCAATGGTCTTTTGTGCCGACTGGCTCAAGCTTGAAATATCTGATCCGAATTGATCAAACTTTGCCAAGGTTTGATCTAGCTTGGAGATCACCGCTGGCAATGCATCTAGGGTCGGCTTTATCTTCACCACCGACTGATTTAAGTTGTCCGAGAGCTTTTCTGCATTCTCTAGTAGTACCGCAAAACGCTGGGCATTTTCTTCAGTCACAAATTTACGCAAGTCATCAAGCACATCCTCACCATCCTCGAGCATGCCAACGCCTGCACTTTGAAGCTTCTGAAAAAATCCGGGTCTAACCGGTATTTCATAAGGATCGGCAGCACTACTTGATACCCGCTCAGGCTGCTCGCCATCGTCGCGCAAATCAATATTGGAAATCCCCGTTACCCCCTGTGTGGCTATTTCAGCCCACGTACCCCTCGTGATGGGCGTCTCAGGAATCACACCAATTTCAACGCGAATCGTGCCAGGTTCAACCGGATCAATCGATAAGCCTTGAACCTGACCGACTGCCATACCTTGATAACGAACTTGCGACTGTATGGACAAGCCAGCCACCGGATACTTGGAAATCAGCACGTAGGGTTGGTAGGTCACATCTTTACGCCCTAGCCACACAGCGGCAACGGCTGCGGCAATCACCAACAGCAGCACAAATAATCCAGCGAGCAAGGCGTGACTTCGGTTTTCCATCGAAATTGGCTATGAGGCTGTCGTGCCAAGCGCACGTGCCCCACGTTCCCCATGAAAAAATGCTTCGATAAATGGATGCTTGATCTGCATGACATCTGTAATGGTACCTTCGACAAGCACATGTTTGTCAGCTAATACCGCTACCCGAGTCGACAAATCGCGAATCGTGTCCAAATCATGCGTAACCATGACCACGGTAAATCCGAGTTGGGCGTGCAGCGCCTTGATCAAGGCTACGAACTCATCTGATCGTTGCGGGTCGAGTCCTGCCGTCGGTTCGTCAAGAAACAGAAGTTCCGGGTCTAAGGACAATGCTCGGGCCAGTGCCACCCGCTTGATCATCCCGCCCGATAAATCAGATGGCATCAGTGCAGCGTCTCTGGAGGTCAAACCCACCCAGGCTAATCGCATCAGCACCACATCACGAATCAGATCCTCGGGCAAATGATGCACCTCTCGCAATGGCAAGGCCACGTTGTCATAAACCGGCAGTGCCGAGAACAACGCACCCGATTGAAACAACATGCCCCATCGACGCGTTAACGCGATTCGATCAGCGCCCTGATAGGACTCTATCGAACGCCCAAACACCTTGATTGAGCCCGAGCGCGCCTGTTGCAAACCCAGAATGTGATTAAGCAGTGTTGTCTTGCCCGACCCAGACCCGCCCACGAGCGCGATGATCTCGTGCGGCATGACTTGTAAATTCAAGTGTTCGTGCACGATGTGCGTACCAAACGCGGTGGTCAGATCCTGTACATCGATGATGGGCTGAACCGGCGTCATTAAATCCCCATCTCGCTAAAAATCACCGCATAAATGGCGTCAATTAGAATCACGCCCGTGATTGCCGTGACCACTGAAGCCGTGGTCCCTTTACCAAGGCTCTCCGTATTGGGTTCGATCTTTAACCCAAAATGACACGCCACCAATGCAATCCAAATCCCGAAGGTCACGCCTTTGACCAAGCCAATCCAGTAATTGGTCAAGCCCACTGCATCCGGCAATTGCTGCACAAACCACATGAATTGCAAGCCCAGTTCAAAGTGTGCGGCCAACATACCACCAAGCAACGCCATGGCATCGGTCCAAAGCACCAACAACGGCATCACCACCGCCAATGCAATCACTCTGGGCAAGATCAGCCGCTGGCCATGCGAGATACCCATAACCTGCATGGCATCAAGCTCCTGTGTCACCCGCATCACACCGATTTGTGCCGTAATGGCCGAGCCCGATCGGCCAGCTACCAAGATGGCAGCCAGCACCGGCCCAAGCTCACGCACAATGGACACGCCCAACAACTTGACAATGAACTGCCCTGCGCCAAAGAGTGCAAGCTGTTGCGCAGACAAATATGAAATCACCACACCAATTAAAAAACCAACCAATGCGGTGATACCTAGCGCTTGTGCGCCAGTGCGATAGACCTGCGCGGATATTTCTTTCCAGGGACCTCTGATCGGTTTGGCCAGCATGGCCACGCAGTCCATGGCCAGACCGCCAAGCAACATCAGCAAGCGCTCACCATGATGAGCACCGATCGCCACACCATCGCCGATACGCCTGACCCAGGATAGCCAGTCAGATTTGGGGGTAGGAATTTGGTCGGGCTCGCCGGCAGC
Organism: Orrella daihaiensis; assembly: GCF_022811525.1. Taxonomy (NCBI): domain Bacteria; kingdom Pseudomonadati; phylum Pseudomonadota; class Betaproteobacteria; order Burkholderiales; family Alcaligenaceae; genus Orrella; species Orrella daihaiensis. The sequence continues at coordinate 2,781,916 of NZ_CP063982.1, forward strand.
CGCGAGCATGTCAAACAAGCGCCGCTGCGCATCTGAGAGTTCAACATCGGCTGGCAGAGACCGCCCCCAACGTTCCCATAGCAGTTGGGCACCAATCGAGTCGAGCCGCAAATCAGGCTCTAGTACCCACCGAGCGTTAGGCGAAGCAGCACGCAGAGCCAGGCGGCGCTGCCTGACCATGCCAGGCGCTGACAGTGTCTGTACGTCCCAATCGGCACCCACGCGCCAACAATCACCGTCCCGAATCAACGGCGATGACCTTGGCGACAACGATTCAACTAGAGCCATATGGGATACTAGCGGTAAGACTTGACTACACGAACCCCTGTTATAGCCGATCGTGCCAAACCACGCCCTATTTCAACTGCCTGCGCCTGATGTGATCGCCCACGCACTGGTGCGCAGACTTACCGACTTTGCGGGTGTCGACTGGGTCGAACAAACTGAGTCGACCAACTCAAGCTTGCTCACACTGGCTCGTCGCGAGGGCATCGCGGCGGGCTGGCCGCAACTGCTGGGCACGCATCATCAAACACAGGGTAAAGGCAGGCTAGGTCGAATCTGGCATAACGTGGCCGGCCGTGCATTGATGTTCTCCATCGGGTTTGCAATCGCCAAAGGACATGCGCCTACCAATCTGCAAGGCCTCGGGCCAGCCATTGGCTTAGCCAGCACCCTAGCCATACGACGATTCCTGGCCGCCCCAACACGTCTGCAGGTCAAATGGCCCAACGATCTCATGCTGGAGCACGGCAAATGCGCCGGTATATTGATTGAAGTTTCCAACAAGGCTGATCATACGTTTGTCATTGTTGGCATGGGGCTCAATCTGTTTGGACATGACACTCTAGAGGGCACACTCGGTCGCGAAGTCGCTGATTTAGGGCATGAATTGCTGCCGGGTACGGCAGCCGATGAACTGATTGCAACGGTAGCTCAATCATGGCGAGAGACCGTTATGCGCATAGGCCGTGAGGGTTTTGCGGGATATCAAACTGACTATGCCAGCGTGGACTACCTCACTAATCAGAGGGTTAACATCATCGATCAGGGTCAGACTATTGCCACTGGTATCGCCTCGGGTCTGGCAGCAGACGGCAGTTTGCAGGTAAAAACCGATCGTGGGCTGCAGACTTTTGTGGCTGGTGATGTATCAGTGCGCCTAAACATGCGGATGCCTCAATCATGAAACTTTTGATCGATATCGGCAACACGCGACTCAAACTCGCTACGCATCAGAACAACACCACACGATTTGTGACTGCCGTTTCAATTGAGTCGGTGGAGAAACTGCGGCACGAATTACTTGCAGCGATTAAGTCGCTTGATGAGTCCGCCAGTGTCTGCTTTGCAGTCAGCACAGCCAATACCGAAGTTAATCAAGCAGTCCAAGACACCGTCGCACCCGTTGCCATGACATGGGTGACGCCTAGTGCCGCAGCCGCTGGGGTCGCAAACGCCTACCCCGATCCAACACAACTCGGTGCCGACCGTTGGGTTGGCATGATTGGTTTGACCCGCCATTTTGCGCTGCCTCATCCACCGATTCTGTTGGCCAGTTTTGGGACGGCCACCACGGTTGATACGCTGAGCCCCGACAATAGATTTTTAGGTGGTTTGATTCTGCCAGGCGTGTCGCTCATGCACCACGCTTTGGCTAACGGCACGGCCAACTTGCCAAACACGGTCGGCGCCATCACCACCTTCCCGACCGACACCATCACTGCCATCACCTCCGGCATCGCCGCTGCCCAGGCGGGTGCTGTTCTCAGGCAAATGACACTGGCGCAACAAACCTTTGGGCAACGACCGGTACTGTGCGTCACTGGCGGTGCCTGGCCAGCAGTAGCGGACGAATTCAACCGCTCGCCAGACGCGGCACGCATGCACCATTTACCTTACGTTGTACTCGACGGCTTAGCCGTCTTGGCAGGTTAGGGTACGCGGCTGACAAGCGTTACAATCACTCAATGAGATACTTAGTCGTCGTTTTGCTGGCCGTGAATGTCCTGATGTTTGGACTTGGACAGGGCTGGTTTGGATCAACCAACATAGAGCCCGGGCGCCAGCCTGGCATGATGCAAACCCAGCTCAATGCCCAGGCGCTTACTGTTGGCGTTGCTCGTGTGCCGAAGCGCTAGTCTCTGACACTCCACCCTCTAGTTCGACAATCGCCTGCATCATGCGCTCGGTTGCACCGAGGTGGTTAATTACCCAAGATTTACCCTGCGAACCAACGTGTTGCGCTGCCTCGGGTGAAACCAACCATTGCTTGACCTGCTCAAATGCCTGCTCAGGGCTCTGGACTTGTACAATGGCACCCGCTTGATTGGCGCTTGCCACGGCATCAGCAAAGTTATAAGTGTGAGGGCCGACTATCACCGGCGTGCCGATGGCACAAGCCTCGATAAAGTTCTGACCACCGTGACGCTCGAAACTGCCACCGACCACGGCTATATCAGCTGCGCCATAAAAGAACGGCATCTCACCCATGGTATCACCCAACACCACATCAATGGCTTTCAGATGTTCATCGCTAGCCGGGTCATCACGCAAGACTGACCAACGGGCATAGCGACAACTAGCCCCATCAAGTAATCGCGCGGCTTCATTAAAACGTTGTGGATGTCTCGGAATCAAAAGAAATAAAGGCTTAGCGCCATGACTGGCCTCGAGATATGCCTTGATTTGATTAACCATAGGCTTGTCTTCACCTTCGCGGGTGCTGGCAATCGCCACCACGGGGCGTGCAAGCCGTTGGCGCCAGTGTTGACCCGCTTGCACCGCGACATGGGGTAACTGCATATCAAACTTCAAATTCCCACATACCTGTACCTGTGCCACCCCTGCATCGAACAGGCGCTGCGCATCGGCGTCGGACTGTGCCAAAGCCACCGTGATGCCTTGATACGTGTCGTGCAATAAGCCGCCGAACAGTCGGTCTATCCAGCGAGCTTGCTTGAGCGACTTCTCTGAGAGCCTGGCACTCGCCAACACGATCGGCGCAGACTGCTCTCGTGCGACATGTACCAGATTGGGCCAAACTTCGCGTTCAATCAGAATGACCAAACGCGGATTAAAGTGCTGCCAGAACCGGCGCATAGACCCCTGAAAGTCATACGGCGCCCACTGCTGCCAGACTTGACCTCGACGGATTTCATCGGTCAGTATGCGTTGACCCTCAGCCCTGCCAGTGGGTGTCAAGTGGGTCAGGATGACGGTCTCGCCTTTTAAGGCCAGGGCTTGAATCAATGACTTGGCTGCCCTGACCTCACCAACACTGACAGCATGCACCCACACGGGCTGGCGACCATCCCAAGGCTGAGGAAAGCGGCCAAACCGTTCAGCCGCCCATGGTTGCCAAGCCGCAGCACCCCCACGTCCCCGTGACAACAGCCAAAGCCACACGATGGGCGCAGCCAGTAACAACAGCAAGGTGTAGATCAAACGGGGCAACACGGCGTATTTCCTATGCCAATCTGACAAAAACGTGCCAGCTAAAAAATTCGGTGAACCTCAGTATACGCAGAGCGGGTTCCACCGGCGATCATGAAGGGCTGCGTTGAGTGAATGCATCTTGAACCGCGGCTAAAACGGTTTGAGCATCAGGCTCTTTACCTCGGTCGCCCAGGCTGGCGGTATAGCCGGCACCGACTAGGGGCGTACGGACTGGCGTGGACGCTTTGTAGATGCCAATGGTGTCGACCCCCAACGCGGCTGACAAATGTGTCAGGCCACTGTCCAATCCGACCATGATTCGTGCGCCAGCCATGAGTTGTGCCAATTCCGTTAGGCTAGATCGCGGCTGTACACGCGTTTGCTCTCGGTTTTGAATCAGTTCTTGTGCTCGCGCTGCCTCGTGCTCATTGCCAGCTAGTAGCACGAGTTCCAAGCCAGCCATCTGCAAACGATCAAACACCAATTGCCACGCTTGGGCTGGCCAAAGCTTGTCGTCTCGGCTAGCGGACGGCATGATGACCGCGTAAGGCTGTTGAACTTGATTATGCTGGCCAAACCGCTGCAACCCAAAATCTGGATCGCCCTGCCACTGGTAATCAAAGGCGGCCGCAGCCAGGAGACGTTGGCGCAACACAGCAGGCTGCCAGAACTCTACCCGGTGGCGCACATCATAAAAAAAGGTACAAAGTGGCTCGCGCGCGCTACGCCAGTCCAATCCATGCTTGACACCGCTAGCTGCTCGCACCAGCCAGATGGACTTCAACAAAGCTTGCATATCAAGCACAAGGTCATAACGGTTGCGACGGATTGTTTCCAGGACTTCGGCACGCTGCGACCTCGATTGGTCAGACCACCACGACTTACGCCAGCGTCGATGCGCCACTGGGATAACCTGATTCACCGCCGGATGCCAACGGGCAATCTCGGTAAGCGCCTCTTCAACCACCCAATCAATCGTCACCCCTGGCACATGGGTGGCGATATCGGTGATGGCTGGCAACATATGCACCAAATCACCTAGTGAGGAAGTTCTAACAATCAACACTCTCACCGCACGGACTCCAAAGACTGCAACACTTGATCAACGCCAGCCTGCCAGTCAGGTAAGGCAATATCAAATGCCTGCTGCAACTTGTCAGTGGCAAGCCTCGAATTAAGCGGACGAGTGGCTTTGACCGGGAATTCGCTCGATTCGATACCAATGATGGCTTTCTCAGCCACCCGAATGGGCCAACCCATTGCTCTGGCACGTTCGATCAAATACACCGCATAGCCATGCCAGCTCGTGTATCCAGCCGGGCAGAGGTGATAAAGGCCCCATCTGGGATCAGAGACGCCTTGCAACTGGCGCAACATATCCACTGGCACGCGCACCAGTAGTTCGGCAGGTGTGGGTGCACCGATCTGATCATTGACCACGCGCAACTGATCGCGTGTTTGCGCCAAGTGCAACATGGTTTTTAAAAAATTCTGTCCATGCATACTAAACACCCAACTGGTGCGCAAAATCAGATGCTTGCCACCTGCCGCCTGAACCGCACGCTCACCAGCCAACTTACTGCGCCCATATGCTGACAAGGGTGCTGGCGCATCGGTCTCGACAAATGGCGCATCGCCATGACCATCAAAGACATAGTCGGTTGAATAGTGCACCAGCGGCAGACCCAGATTGGCAGCGACTGATGCAATGATCCCTGGCGCAAGGGCATTGACGGCATAGGCCAGCGGCTCTTCATCCTCGGCACGATCAACTGCCGTGTAGGCAGCCGCATTAACAATCACATTTGGCCGAGACGCTTGAACCAAGTCGAAGAGCGTCTCACCAAGACTTTCAAGATCTGCCAGATCAAGACCAGCTCGATCGGTAGCAGCCACCATATTGACACCGCACCGGGCCTCAGACCAAGCGCGTCCGACTTGGCCATTGGCGCCTAGCAGTAATACGTCAAGTTCAGCGGTTTTAGCAGTGTTAGCAGTTTTTGTGGGCATGCGCGCATTGTATGACCGGCAGTCTGTCTATAGGAACAACACGATGATACCGATTGCCAATAACAACAAGAGCGAAATGCGCTTGATTTGGTGTGCTCGTCGCTTTAAGGCCCGCACAAACAGATAGGACCCCAGTGCTGTGGCAACGACATAGACGGGAAATAGAGTGCCAACGTAGGCCAGTTGCTTTAATCCCATGGCACCGTCTAAAAACAAAACCGTCAGCGCGAAAGACTGCGCAAATGCGAAGTAGACCGTGAAGAATGTTCGAAATGAACTTGGCGTGTAATTAGGTGCTGACAGCATATAGAGAATGAATGGCGGGCCACCAATGCCCGCTACGCCCGTCAAGATACCGCTAGAGACGCCGGCCACGCTGTCCTGCACCCGACCACGTGCACCTCGATAAACCCAACCTGATAACAACAAAAGCGCCAGCAAAATCACCACCAGACACACCAGGCGCCTGACCACAATCGGGTCCAGTACGTTAAGCAACAACCAGCCCAGTGGTACACCGACCAGTGCCGGTGGCACCATACGGAACACCAAGGACCAATCGATCTCTTTCCAAATCGCGGGCAGCATCTGGAAAGTACCCAGCAGGTTAATGGCCACAACGACCACGACGACATCAGCCGGCGACAGGTAAAGGTTAAATACCGGTGCTAATAACAAGCCACTGCCAAACCCGGAAAACGCCCGCATCGTGGCACCTACCGCCGTGCTCAGCAGCATGACGGCGAGCATCGTTGTGCTCGGATACAACTGAGCCCAGTATTCAGCCATGGAAGATGTGGAAATTCACGGATTGCTGATCAAAGACCGCAGCCTAGCGACCACGGAACTGTGGTGTGCGTTTCTCAGCGAAAGCCCGCTTACCCTCAGCGTAATCTTCACTGTCAAAGCACTGCTGCATCAACTGGCGCATTTGTTCTAGGTCAGTATTGGCCGGCAGTTGTTGAAATTGCCTGATCATCTGTTTACCAGCTGCCAAGGTCAAGGGCGCATTGGCGGCCACCTTGGCCAGGTAGTCATCCACCACCTGATTAAACGAATCGACCGGCGAAGTCAGTTGCACCAAACCTTTTTGCAGGGCTTCCCGTGTATCAAATCGCCTGGCCGACAGAAATATATCTAGCGCATTGGCCGCACCCACCACGGTCACCAAGTTGCGAATCGCACTAAACCGGTAACCCAGACCCATCTTGCCGGCCGGTAAAAAGAAGGTACTGTCTTCTGATGCAATCCGGACATCGCAACAAAGGGCAAGGTTCAGTCCCGCACCAATGCAATAGCCTTTGATGCGAGCCACCGTCGGTTTGGGAAATTGATAGAGCTTGTTTTGAGCGCCTTCAGCAATGCGCTCATACTCGGCAACAGCGTCAGCAGCGGTGCGCAGCTTGTCGAACTGAGAAATGTTGGCGCCGGATACAAAGGACCTATCGCCAGCACCAGTCAAGACCACTACCCGGACGTCATCGTCTTGCTCAAACTCGGTCAAGGCATCGGCCAAGCCAGTCCACATGTCCAGCGACATGGCGTTGTGCTTGGCTGGATCATTGAATGTGATCCAGCCAACCGAGCCGTTTTTCTTATGCTGCAGCGTGTCCATTCAGGACTTCAGTTTCCAAACAGATTGCGATAGCCGTTTATACCGTTTTCCAGATGTTCACGCATGGCTTGACGTGCAGCGTTGGCATCCTGACGCTCGATGGCATCAGCGATACGCTCGTGCTCCTGATCGATCTCTTCGATACGCGAGGTACCGATGCAGCGAAACCGAAGGGTGCGAACCGCATCCCGAATCACTGAATCAAGGTGACCCATGATGCGAACAAAGTACGGATTGTTTGCCGCCTGTATCACCGCCAAATGAAAATCCACGGCACATTTGGCATCGGCCTCCCAGTCTTCTGGGTGCTGTTCGCTTTGGCGCAACGCCAGACGAATCGCATCCATTTGAGCTGATGTGCGGTGAGTCGCCGCAAGTGCTGCCGCACCTGACTCGACCTCAACTCGCAAGCGGTAAACATCCAGTAGCTGTTTGAAATCGAGCAAATCTTCCTGCTCAATCTCGAATGGTCGGTTTTCAATATGCTCTTTGACAAATGTGCCCACGCCATGCCGAGTTTCAACCAAGCCTGTGAGCTTTAATCTGGCGATGGCTTCGCGAATCACGTTTCGGCTCACGCCAAACTGAGCACCTAGTGCCTGTTCGGTTGGCAATCGCTGGCCTGGGCTTAGCGTTTCTTTCAGAATGCGGTCACGCAGCTGCGACGCGATCTCATCTGCAAGGTTTTCTGGCTTACCCAGACCCTCAAATGCTGCCACGGGCTTAACCATCGCCTGACGACGGTTTTCGCGACTATGCACGGTGCGTCCGAGCCCATTCATGACAGACTCCCGACAGATAGTGACAAGGTGAACGCAATGCGAGTCATACTACAATCCCCCTAATAATTGGTTTTTTACTTACACGAGCGTTACAACGCTTCTTTGCCTAATCATATACACGTTTAGGCGGAAATCTAGTAGGGTTGTCCAACAACTAAGTTTCTTTGAATTTGAGTCAGGCTTCCAATTTGCCTAACCCCACAGGACGAGCATGATTATTGTCACGGGTGGTGCCGGATTTATCGGTAGCAACTTCATCCATACATGGCTGGCTAATTCTGATGAGCCAGTGATTAACCTGGACAAGCTGACTTATGCCGGCAACCCAGAAAATCTCTCGATATTTCAGAGTGATAGCCGATATACATTGGTCCGAGGTGATATTGGTGACCGACAGCTTGTCGGATCGCTCCTAGCCACCCATCAGCCCCGCGCTGTGATCAATTTCGCGGCCGAGTCACACGTTGACCGATCCATTCATGGCCCGGACGAATTCATTACCACGAACATAAACGGGACATTCCACTTATTGGAATCTACACGTGGCTTCTGGGACACACTCAACCAAGAGGCTAAACAGAACTTTCGATTCTTGCACGTCTCCACAGATGAAGTCTATGGTTCGCTAAACCCGGATGACCCACCATTTCGTGAAACCAACCCCTACGAGCCCAACAGCCCCTATGCCGCGAGTAAAGCTGCTTCGGACCACTTGGTGCGCGCTTGGCACCACACCTATGGTCTACCGGTGCTCACCACCAATTGCAGCAACAACTACGGGCCATATCATTTCCCCGAGAAATTAATCCCCTTGGTTATTCTCAACGCGTTGGCCGGCAAAGCATTGCCCATCTATGGCGACGGCCAACAAGTGCGCGACTGGCTCTACGTGCGTGACCATGCGCGGGCCATCATGCGGGTACTTGAGCGCGGGCAAGTAGGTCAGACCTACAACATCGGTGGCAACCAAGAAAAAACCAACCTGTCGGTTGTGCAAACAATCTGTGCCCATCTAGACCAACTAAGACCAAAGCCAGATCAATCGAGCTACCGCGATCAGATTACATTCGTGCAAGACCGTCCGGGGCATGACCGACGTTATGCGATTGATGCCAACAAAATCAAACACGAATTGGGCTGGGAACCAGAAGAGACCTTTGAGTCGGGGCTCAAACAAACCATTCAGTGGTACCTAGACAACCCACAATGGGTGGCACATGTCACCAGTGGTGAATATCGACAATGGGTGCAAAAGCAATATGGATAACCGAACCACTATTGAGCAATCCAAGCGCCGCGGCATTATTCTTGCTGGCGGAGCTGGCACCAGGCTCTACCCCATCACGCATGGTGTGTCCAAGCAACTCATCCCGATCTACGACAAGCCCATGGTCTATTACCCACTCACGACCTTGATGCTTGCAGGGATTCGGGATGTCTTGCTTATTTCCACCCCCGAGGACACGCCCAGATTTCAGGCGCTGCTTGGTGACGGCAGTCAATGGGGCATGAACATTCAGTTTGCCGTGCAGCCATCGCCAGATGGTTTGGCACAAGCATTCATCATCGGGCGTGAGTTCGTGGGCAATCAACCCAGTGCGCTGATCCTTGGTGACAACATTTTCTACGGCCATGATCTGATCAAACTGGTCCAAAGTGCCAATGCACAAAACCAAGGCGCCACCGTGTTTGCCTACCATGTTCACGATCCGGAGCGATATGGCGTGGTCGAGTTCGATCGCCAGAAACACGCCATCAGCATTGAAGAGAAACCGGCCCAACCCAAGAGCAACTACGCTGTGACGGGCCTTTACTTTTACGATCAGCAAGTCTGCGATATTGCGGCCGCCATCAAACCCTCAGCACGTGGTGAACTTGAAATCACGGACGTGAATCGCCACTACTTGCAGCAAGGTCACCTGAAGGTTGAGATCATGGGTCGGGGTTTTGCGTGGCTAGATACCGGCACGCACGACAGTTTGCTAGAAGCATCAAGTTTCATCAGCACCCTGCAAAAGCGCCAGGGGCTCATGGTGGCTTGCCCGGAAGAAGTGGCATTAAACGCTGGCTGGATCAATACTGAGGCGCTCGAACGCTTGGCAGCACCGCTGCAGAAAAATCACTACGGCCAATACCTGTTGTCTCTCATTTCTCAACGGCGCTAATCCATGCCTTACCAGGTCAAGAACACCAATATCGCCGACGTATTACTGCTCGAACCCAAAGTCTTCGGTGACGAACGCGGGTTTTTCTATGAGAGCTTTAACCAGCGAGATTTCGAGGCGGCGACTGGGCTATCAGTCCATTTCGTGCAAGACAATCACAGTCGATCCCACCAATCAGTACTGCGCGGACTGCATTTCCAAACCCAACACCCACAAGGCAAACTCGTGCGCGTCATCGCTGGTGAAGTGTTTGACGTTGCAGTTGATATTCGTCCCGAATCACCCACGTGTGGCCAATGGACGGGTCATCTGTTGAGTGCCTCAAACAAACACCAGCTCTGGGTTCCACCAGGACTGGCACACGGCTTTGTGGTCTTAAGCGAGAACGCCGAGTTTTTGTACAAGACAACTGACTACTATCACCCAGAATATGAACAAAGCATCGTCTGGAATGATCCTGACCTGAACATTCAATGGCCAATCAACAGTGAACCGTCCTTGGCTGCTAAAGATCAGCCCGGCGCTGCAATGACCATGGCACAGTGGCTTGCCAAGCAGTAGTCACACCACCATGACCCATCACATCATGGCTGCGATTTCTGCTCATGGGTTTGGGCACTTGGCTCAGATAGCACCTGTGATTAATGCCTGCCAGAGATTGTCCGACCAGGGCGTAGCACCTGAGTTTGAGTTGACCTTTCGCAGCACGTTGCCCAGGACACAAATTGCCGCACGCGTGCCACGCCCATTTCATCTTGATATAGGTGCAGATGATTTCGGGATGGTAATGCTTGATGCTTTGCGTGTTGACCTCTTGCAGAGTTTGCAACGGTACGCCATCTTGCACCAACGCTGGGATGAGCATGTAGAGACCCTAGCCCAGCATTTACAAACACGACGGCTGACCGGCGTATTGGCTGATGCGCCCTATCTGACACTGGCCGCTGCCAAAGCAGCCAACATTCCCAGCGTGGCGATCTGCTCACTCAATTGGGCTGAAATTCTGGAGCAATGTGTCAGACGCGACCCCGAGGCTACCAAAGCAGCTGGCGTGTCGGCTGCGCAACTGACTCAAATCCTGCAACAAATGCGCGAAGCCTATAGCAGCACAAGACTGGTCATGCGCCCGCAGCCGGCCATTGATACCCCAGGGTTTAAAACCATGCTGATTGAGCCATTAACGGCCGGCGCCCCACCCTCAAAGCGCGCCGAGCTGCTGGCATGGATCAAGCAGCAAACCAACTATCTGACGGCTGATGAAGATTGCTGGATTGTGCTCACGAGCATGGGTGGCATTAACTTGCCCCTGCACCCCGAGAGCTGGCCAACCACCTGCATGGGCCGTAAGCTCATTTACTTGATGGACCGTGATTTGGTCGGGCATTCATCGCATGCGATTGGGTTTGATCTAAACCGGTTTGATTTTGCGGTGATGATGGCGTCGTGTGATGTTGTGCTCACCAAGCCAGGCTACGGCATGTTTGTCGAAACTCGGGTCAATCGCAAACCCTTGCTATACCTCGAACGCGACCAATGGCCAGAAAGCGACTGTCTAATGCAATGGGCTCATGAACAGATGCATGCCCGCAAGATTACATTGCAACAAATCGCTACTGGTGATTTTGCCGATGAGCTCGCTGCGATGCTGCAACAACCGACAGTTGACCAAGCTGATTTCAAAGGTTCTGAAATCGCTGCCAATCTCATCACTCAACATCTACTGGACAGCTAATTCACCGATCAACGACTGGCCAGCAAGGTGTAGCCATCGATATGACCACTGGCTTGTAGAGATTGGATCAGGTTGTGCTGGGAAGCAGCCCGACTCTGCAAATCGACTTCAATCACATATCGGCCATCTTGCTGTGACTGACTCACAATCACACCATGATGGTTTTGCAGCTGTGCCACGACCATCTCATGATCCGGGTCAATGCCCTCGGCCAATGACAATCGCACATCAGCCTGTCCATCCAGACCATCTGCATGTAATAAACCTGGCGGCAATGTACCTACCCCCAGAACCAGAGTCGCTGTGACTGCGGCCACACCCATACCGCTGAGTGCCATGAGCCAACCGCTGAACCAACGATTATGGGAGGGTAGGGTTTTGATCTGGGGCTTTGCGTTACTTAATCGTGCTAACAAGCGATTGATACGCGCGGGATCGGGCGCTTGTTCAGGGGCCAGCGCTTGGACGGCTTGTTGGATGCGCTCACTGAACGCCACCGAGCTCGACAAATCCGGTTGTTCGCGCAAGGCATCTTGCACGAACTGACGATCCGCATCGGCTAACGTGCCGTTTAAATAAAACGGCAGTAACTCTTCAAGCCGCTGACGTTCATTGCTCATCAGGCGACCCCATCATTTAACCGTCTACCCACACACTCAGCCAGTTTGGATTTGGCATGAAACAAGCGGCTCTTGACAGTGCCAGCAGCACATTGCTGCTCAAGGGCCACTTGCTCCATGGACATCTCCTCAAAAAACACCCAGAACAACACTTGCCGATGGACTTCAGACAAGCGCTGCAAGCACCGATGAATAATGGTGTTGACTTGCGCTTGCTCAAGCTGATCCAGTGCTGGCCAGGCCGGATCCACTAGCCCATCGAGCAGCGTCTGGTCATCTTGCGCACCAATTGCTGGCTGACGCTTGGCCTGGCGCAACCAATCATGACAACGGTTTTTGGCGATGCCAAACAACCAGGTCTTAAAGCTCGATCGCCCCTGGAAACTTGTCGGGTTTGAGAACACCACCATAAACGTGTCATCCACGATTTCCTCGACAGCGGCTGAATCGTCAACATGCAGACGCACAAAAGCAGTCAAGCTGCCATAAAACCGACGATAGATAGCAACCACTGCCGCTTGATCACCTTCACGCAAGCGCGACAAGCAATCGGTAAGATCTTCGTCGGTGACTAATTCGATGGGAGTTTCAATTGACTTAGGCGTCATGCAGTTGGAGTTTGTTCATGCTGTCACGGGTGTGATCATACCGTGACAGCATGACAAGCCGGTTTAACCGCACGCATCAACCTAAGAACGCCCCCCACTGTGCCGCCGCAGATGCATCCAAAGCCTGGATGTTTTGCAGGGACATATCGTCTGCAGTCACACCTTGCAACACGTAGGTCTGATCATTGGATGGCAAACCAATCACGACCGATCCGGCCTGCTCAGACAAGGTGAATGAATCACCGCCAATCCAGCCAAAGTCAAGCTTGTCAGTCTGCGGATCAAAGTCCAGGATCGTATTTGAACCCCATGACCAGTTGATCGTAAAGACCTCAGCATCGACAGACCCAGACTCACCAGTCACCGGCTGGCTTACACCCTGCTCAGGCACGACTGGCAACTCCGGTGGCGTATAGACGTAATCCACAAAACTATCCATCAGGCCATTGCCACCGACCACCACGTCTGCTTGTAATGCAGAGGCCGCCGATATCTCCTCGACCGTCGCCCCTTCATACCAACTGCGATACGCCGCATTGGTCAGGCTCTCTGGCCCTTGTGTCACATCACCCGACAAATCCCAGAACATCATGCCGCCCAGACCCTGGGACTGCGCCCACTGCGACTTCAATGCAATCGTGGTTGGCGTCTCAAATGTCGAGTAAATGCCTTCAGACTCGCTAAAGACATAGGCAGCTTGCGCCTCATCATCCCAATAGAGAGTCCAGTCAGAATCGGGATCAAGCACCTTGTCCACCACATCTTTATAGTCGTAGACACCGCGCTCAAAGGATCCTGGTGCCAACTGGTTGGTCACCTCTTGCCAGCCACCATCGCCATCTGTATCAGTCACCCCGGCCCAGGCTCGGGTGTAGGCAGGCGCACCGAGGACGATCTTATCTGCTGGCACACCTGCCTGTTTGTACAGATCAACCGCAGTCACGATGTCGTAGTCACCACCAATGGTGTCAAACATCGGCGCCTGATGCCCCGTGATGTTCTCCCAGCCACCATGAAAGTCATAGGCCATTAAATTAAAGAAGTCGACATAAGGCGTCAAACCTTCCAAGTTGAAATTGGCAATCTTGTCTGAGCCCGCTGGTGAAGCCACTGAGATTTCATAGTATCGACCCGTCTCAATTTCCAGCGCATCCAGCCGCTGTCTGACCGCCTGCAGCAATAACGCATAGTTCTCACCGTCTTCAGGACGTATCTTGTTGGACTCCAAGCCGCCACCACCGGGATATTCCCAGTCGAAATCCAAGCCGTCAAACATGGTGTATTTCTTTAAAAACTCGACCGCCGAATCCGCAAAGTTGGCGCGGCCTTCAGCGGTGGCGGCCATGTCAGAGAACGGCCCCGACAAAGTCCAGCCGCCAACAGCAATCAGGTTCTTTAACCCTGGATTGGTGACTTTAAGCTCAGCCAATTGGTTGAAGTTACCAGCCAGTGTCTGATCCCATGTGTCAGCCACACCGTCAACACTCTCGTCAGCCCTGAAAGTTTTTTCTACAGCAGCGTAAGGATCAAACAAACTCATGCGACCTGAACTATCGATTTGCGCAAACGCATAAATCAAATGGGTCAAATCATCAGCCGCAATGTCAGCAATATCGAAATCACGGCTATAGATCGCCCACTCAGGGTAGTAGGCCGCAATAATCGGCTTGCCACTGGCATCACCCGTCACCGGCGGTGCAGGGTTGGTGGGAGTTGGGGTAATGGGGTCTGGGCCTTGCGTAACAGGCGTTTCTGGCTCAGGTGTTTCCTCTAGCTCAGCCTCAGGCTCTGGTTCTGGTGTTTCTAGCTGCGGAGTTTCCGGCTCTGGGGGCACCTCATTAACCGCACCGAGTACACCTTGCCATTTTGCGATGGTATTGCCATCGAGGGCATCAATATTGGCCATGGTGAGGTCTGCCAACGATACGCCTTGCAAGGTGTAGGTTTGCTGGTTACCGACCACTTCAATCAACACTGAACCGTTGATTTCTGACACATTGAAGTTGTCAGGGCCAAACCAGCCAAACTTGATCTGATCAGTCTGTGGGTCAAACTGCACCACGGATTGCTGATTCCACGCCCAAGTGACGGTGAATCCACCCGTCAATACATTGCCACTGCTGTTGGCACTGTCACCGGCAGGCGTATCGCTCACTGGACTGTCGTTAACTGCACTGTCATTCACACCCGCATCATTGAAGGCTTGCGTCCACAAAGCTTGCGCTGCGGCATCTTTGGCTACCACGTTGCGAGCGCTTAAATCGGCAAATGACACGCCCGTCAGTGTGTAAGTTTGCTGATTGGATGGGATGGAAATCACCACCGAACCGTTGATTTCGCTAAGTGTGAAGCTGCTACCAGAAAACCACCCAAAATCCAGCACATCGCGGCTTGGATCAAATGCGAGTTCAGCATGCTGACCCCAAGACCAATTGATGGTGTATACGGTTGTGCTTTGAACTGACACGTCTTTTCTCCTTGTCAACTAAGTCAGACTGGTCAGGCTTGGCGTGGACTATCGACGCCCTTTGAACCTGACCGTTACCTCTTGGTCGTTGAGTTCAGAGAAACGGTTCAAAAAATTTTTTTGTGTTTACTTTTGTTTTTTAACTAAGGAATTGTTGTGGCGCGCCAGCCCAATCGGCCCAATCCACTCAATGCAGGATGACACCAGAGTTTTCTGCGGCCGCCGGTGCTTGAGCTGCTTCGTTCATCCAGGCAGGCCAGGCTGACAAGGGCCATTCGGCTCTCATGTACTGCCCATGAACGATGGCCAACCATTGCCGCAGCAGCACGGGCGGCATGCCTAACTCCACCACTTGCTCGGCTTGGCTTCCCCTAAGCCTTAGTAGCACGCCTTGCTCCAAAGGTGTGACATCGACTTCGAGCACCAGCCACTCATGCACCGTTTGCGCTTGTTGAGCTTGAACCGGGACCTGCTCTTGCTCTTGGGATTGCTGCACGTGCGAGGCGACAGCCGCTTGCTGCGCAAAGGTTTGTTGTACTTCGGGTAACGGCGCTTGCGCGGTTTCCTGCTCCAACAGGCCCGCTAGATGTGACGCCAGTCGATCGAGCAACCGCCGGGTGATCCACATCACGGCAACTTCTTCATTAGGCAATGACGCGCTAATGCGTAACCTGTCTTCGTGGTCGATGTATTCCGTGGTGAAACGCTGAGCCACCGGCATCGTTAACTCTCCTTGCGCGAACTTTGCAAGGTTGCCTGCATCCAGTCAGGCATGTCAATCCCATGTTTATTGAATCCGGCCTTTAAGTTCTGTGCAAACCCCGGCGTGCGATCAAACTGTCGCTCTATGAAGAACAGTTCACGATAACGCGCTGGGTGCTTTTTATAGAGTAACGCGTCTTTCTCGAAAAACTTCGAGCGTGTTGCAGCCGACTCCCGCTCCTCAGAGCGAGGCAATGCCGGATGGAATACCTTGACCTCTTTGGCGTACATCACCATGCCAAGCTCCATCAGTCGCCAACCCAGATCAGTGTCTTCGCGGAAATGAGGCCGATCAAACTGCAAATCGAAACCACCGAGCAACTGAAATGCAGATGATCGAACAAAGAGGTTCGCCGTCATGAAACCCACACCCTCAAATCCCACGTTGCTCACAGGACGCCAATCAGGATCATGCATGTGATCTGAATAAATCAAACCTTCTAACCCCACCATATCCGGATGATTAAAGTAAGGTCGGGCGTTCATCAGCCAATCAGGTTGCGGCTGACAATCATCATCTACAAACGCGATGATTTTTCCCTGGGCCAGCATCGCACCCGTGTTGCGGGCTCTGACCGCTCCTTTGACTGGACTATGAAAATAAGTGACGGGAAAACCCAACTCTTCATGGGCCCGAGGATAAGGCTGAGCGCTCTGATCCACAATCACCACCTCAAAATCCCGCTCAATCTGTTGCTGCAGACGTGCCAACAACTCGTCGAGCAAGTCATGGCGCTCGTAGGTTGGTATCACCACTGAGAAATGTGGCAAAGGCTGGCCTGCCAGGCGACGCCTTGCATCTACAAAACAACCAAGCTGGCGCGAAATACGTTCCCAGGCATAGCCCTCTTCAACACACAGGCGAGCGTTTTGCCCAATGGCATCCCGTAAATCAGGATCCTGTAGGCGAACAATCGCTTGCGCAAAAGCATCGGCTTGCTGATCAACCACCAGAACCGCTTCTCGCCCCCCTGCATCAATACCTCGAGCACCCACAGCCGTGGTCACGGTCGGCAAACACATGGCCATGAAATCAAACATCTTGATGTTGGTGCCAGAGCCTGACATCATGGGGTTCACGGCAAAGTCACTAGCTTGTAACCACTGTTGCTTATCTGTCTCAGACAATCGTCCAGTAATTCGCACGTTGGGGTAGCTGGCCTTCATGCCCATGCCTACCCCGCCAGCAATCACCAGGGTCACATCCGGCACCAAAGGTGCCAGTTCCTCATTGATAAATTCTGCCGCCTCAAGGTTGGGGCCATAAGGACTGCCAATAAAAATACCCACCAATGAATCGCCCGACAAACCGAAAGCTGCGCGTGCACGGGTCTTGTCTTCCAAAGTTGGCAAAGGCTCGGCAAACGCCATCACGCCGTTGGGGACGACCCGCATTTTGTCGAGCGCAAAGCCATAGATACGGTTAAACCGCAAAAGATCCTCATGTGAACAGGCCAGAATCCAGTGCGCGGCGTTGCCGACTAAATTCTCATCATCGACCACTTGCCGCAAAACCTTGGCTTGGACTGGATCGCTTTCATCGAGCAACTGCGCTCGCAGATAGCCCTCCACATTGTGAGAGTCGTAGATCACGACTTGATCGGGACGCAAGCAGTCCTGAACCAATGGAAATATCCATGGGTGGGAGAAGATCGCTACATCAGCCTGGCTAACGTTGTCTCGGGCAGTCTGAACATACTGTGGCGACAAACTCGCCTGCTGACTAAACATCAAATCAATAACATTGGTACCACCTGCTTCACGCGCCATCTGAGCGGCTGCCTGGTGATGCTCATCACTTAAGGGCACATCGATTTCACGTAAGGTATTGCTAAGCATGTGCGAGCGATATGACTCGCCTGGCCAGTCATAAGTGCCGACATATGTACAGCTGCCATCATCACTGAGATTGTGATAAAGCCCCAAAAGACGCAATCGTCCCCCGCCCACTGGTGGATCGATCGGTTGCATGTCCAAAACGCACACGCTTGTGCCTTGGTCGTAGGTCATGGGTGTACCACTGAGTCCGGCCTGCACCAACTCACGAGCCACAGCGGGCCAATCCGGCATGGCGCTCACCCACTGCAAACCAGCAGCCCCCATGCGAGAAGCTGCCTCACGATCGTCATACAAGGCCTCCAACGCCTGCCGAACCGCATCAGCATTGGGAGCGGCAATCAAGCCATTGACACGGTGTTGCACAATCCGGGCAGGCTCACCCGAGTCACTACAGGTCACCACCGGTTTGCCTGAAGCAAACGCTTCAAGCGTGATGTAACCGTAGTCCTCATGAATTGGCACGAAAGGAACAGCGAGTGCGTTGGCATACAGTTGCACCAAGTCCTCGTCACTAATCCGCCCCAAGAACTCAATCCGGTCATCATCACCTGCGATTGATCGCAAGCGCTCGAGATCATCACCCGTGCCGGCGATCTTGAATTTGAAGGGGTAAGACGACTGTTTGACCGCCTCAATGATCAGGTCAATCCGCTTCCAGTGATGCAAGCGTCCCGGCAGAAAAAAATAATCTCCACAGACACCCTGCTCAAATCCCTCTAATACCAAAGGCGGATGGATGACGCCGGCAGATAGACCACGCCAGCGGTAGAGACGATCGGCAATCTCCTGACCAATCGCAAACCTAGCTCTGGCCTGCTTCATGGGCATAAGCTCAAGGCGATGCAACCTAGCGCGCTGCTCGTACAGTTCTGCTGTGGGTTGCGTAAATTGCGAATCAAACATGTCGTCGAATGACCGAACAGTGTGAACCAAATACACAACATGAGCAGGATGCTCGACAACATAAGATGGTGCTTTAGTCGAAATGACTACATCGAAGGCACTCAAATCCAACGCTTGGCAAGCGGTGTAGTTACGCAGAATAGTTTTGAAATCAGGCTCATCCGCAGGCAAATTAATGCGTTGCACGGCGCAACCAATTAACTGCAACCCCTCATACAAACCCTCGAAAAATCGTTCCGCACCACCCACTGGCCCAGCACTCGGACCTGCCGTGAGCAGAGCCACCTTCAACCCGGCATAATCAACCTGAACCTGCGACTCAACCTGCATCCGACTCCCCTCGGCTCTGCCCAAGCTCTTTGCGAATCGCTTGCAAGACTTCATCGGTGCTGCGTGCCGGCACTGCCGACAAATGAAAACCGCTCTGGCCTGCGATCTGCACTTGCGGGTTGTCGCGTTTCATCCAGGCCTTCAGAAAATCCGCCCTGATTTGACGGGTGCGCCGCTCGACTACCCAGCGATAGACAAACGGTATGCGGGCCACCAGCGGTCGTAAACGCTCCTTCAAGCCAGGTCTTCTGGCGACGTAGCGAATAGCATGCTCGATCGGATGTTTGATCAAAGGCAGGAGGTTTTTCACGGGCGAATCCTAGGCTTACTCGTTGGCTAAACAAACAAATCCGCTTGCCTGCAAACCAAACCATCAGATTGTAACGATTCTCACTGTGGCAAGCTGCGGCTTGCCAGAGCGACCATTGAAAGCCCTTTCACCTCAAAACAACTGTTACGTCCGCCACAGATCGAGTTGCGATGGTTGACTGAGCACGTCCTGTTGGTCTGTCAATCCACTGGCACGTACGCCAAGCAGACGGATCCGGTCGTGCCAGTCGATGCGCTTTAAGCAATCGGCCAGTGCTTCACGCAGTTGCCGAGCCCCCTGCAGAGGCACCTGCACACTGACATCGCGCGTCACCACAGAAAAATCAGCAAACTTCACCTTTAACCCTACGGTGCGACAAGCCAACGACTTGCGTTGCAAATCATCGGCCACACGTAAACACAGATTGTCCACAATGGCCGTTAATTCGGTCCGATCATGACGTACATGCAAATTGCGTTCAAACGTGGTCTCACGACTCAGTGACTTAGGCTGACGGCTGGTCTCAAGCGGTCGGTCATCCATGCCATGGGCAGCCTCGTGCAACCATCGTCCATAGTGAGCGCCAAACTGAGACTGCAGCTCTCCCACTGGAACCTGTGCCAACTGACCAATCGACTCAATCCCCAAACTTTTTAGCTTCTGAGTGGCTTTGGGGCCTATGCCATTGACTTTGCTCACTGGCAACGGCCAAATTCGATCTGCCAAGTCAGACATTAACAGCACCGTCAGCCCGTCTGGTTTATCCAGATCAGAGCAAATCTTCGACAACAGCTTGTTCGGCGAGATACCGATCGAGCAACTCAAGCCGGTAGCATCACGCACCGCCTGTTTAATCCTATCCGCAATGACTGCACTGGGTTCATCAAACTCGGTCAGGTCTAGATAGATCTCATCAATACCGCGATCCTCGATCACTGGCACCACCGACAGCACGGCCTGCTTAAACCGACGCGAGTAATCTCGATACGCCTCAAAATCTGCCGGTAGCAATACCGCATCGGGGGCCAGTCGTGCCGACTGCATCAAACCCATCCCAGAGAACACCCCGAAGGCACGCGCCTCATAGGTAGATGTTGTCACCACCCCACGCCCAACATAGTCGCCCAAACGCCCAAACACCCGATTACCAACATTGCCTTCAGGCGCAGGCACTCGTCTGCCGCCCACCACCACGGGACGGCCACGCAATTCGGGGTAACGCAACAACTCGACTGACGCAAAAAATGCATCCATGTCGAGATGAGCGATGCGTCGGGAAGATGACACAGTGAAAACACACCTGAAATAGATGGCTCACATTATGGCGAACAGATTTCAGCGCATCAAGAGTAGACTTCCTTAAAAAGGAAACCTTATCTACTTAGTCATAGACTTGATTCGTTTACGACTGCATTAGACCTTGTTAGGTGTGGCAAGCGCGACGCACCGTCGCTGCCTTCAGACGCAGCACGATCGAGGGAAATGCTATGGGAGTTTGATGCTATCTGGTTAGCTGATGAAGTCAATCGACGCGGCAACCTCAGCAAGAGTGAGCGTGCCAACAACATCGACTTCAAGCAACTTCTCATAGGTTTCGTCTGCACCATCGAAGCCGTTGCCGCCTTCGACGGTAATGATACCTAGTTCATACGCATTGTCGGTGGTGTTAAACCAAACAATCAAAAGTTCATCCCCGTCAGCGAAGGAACCACCATCAATTTCTGTAATCGCGGCCCCATCCACTGCAGTTTGCAGTGCGCCAATGTTCTCATAGCCCACTGCCAAGTCAGCCGTGTTGGCGTGGATAGCAATGACGTTGGCGTTTTTCGTAGCCAAATTCGCAGCGCCGTCTGCAATGTTAACCGTTGATACAACACCAGCGAAAGTGCCAAAGAAAGCATCGCCATTCGCTTGATGCAAACTAAACTCACCAAAAGCCTGGATGGCAATGTTGTCACTTGTGGTGAAGTCGAGAATGTTGTCGGCTGTAGCTTTAACGTTGGCAACGTTGGCAAGGATAAAGGTATCTGCGCCATCGCCACCAATCAAAACATCCGCACCTGCGCCACCCGTAATCGTGACTAACCGTGCTAACCGTTTGTAATCGTAGAGAAAACCGTGTGTGCATCGTGCGTAAAACCGTGATGACAATGCTGTCGTGTCTTTTTGCCACAGCGATTAAAGATGTTTTTTCTGTGTGCTGTGTTTTGCAAAACTCAATGCGTATGGGTGGTTAGCGTACAGATATCAGGCAGTGCCTGACTGTACGCAGCGTTTCTTTCCGCCATTAACCGTTTTCCTCGCTGCAAACAGAACACACACTGCTGCTAAATGACTTTTGAGGTGGCAAGCA